>DYFM01000003.1:38469-89041 GCA_020725175.1 Candidatus Paceibacter sp. | reverse complement strand
GATTTGACGTAGCCAACTGAACTTCGGTAGGAGACGCGACAATACTGATAGCAGCATGCTTTAATCCAGCAAAGAAAATTCCTTCTCCAACCGCACCTTCGAGAAGCAAATATTTTTCTCCCTCCGTCAACATAAATGTTTTTTGAATCATATCAATGGCTGCCGGAGATTGTCGTAACAGCAGCTGTGACGCCGAGTTGGTAACAATAGCCTGACCATATTGTGAGCGCAAGAAATCATTTACATCCTGGGTAATCGTCGTGACTCCAAGATAATACTTTCGACACCGTTTAACCAGCGCGTAAATAAATCGAGCCGAATCTTCATGTTGCATGAGCCACCACGCTTCATCAATGACTAAAATACGCTTCTTCCGCTCACTTCGAACAATATTCCATATATAATTGACCAAGGTATAAATCGCCATCGGTCGAAGTTCATCTTCCAAATCTCGTACGCTAAATACCACCAACTGATTATTCATGTTGACATTGGTTGGCGCGTTGAACAGTCCTGAGAACGTTCCTTCGGTGTATTTCCTTAGTTTGAGAACCAGGGTTTCCGCCCCCTCCATACCTTCCAATACGTCAAGTAAGTCTTGCATGATTGGTGGCTCTACCATAGATAGATCACTTGAGGTGGTAATATCTTTCTTGGCAAAGGTTTCAAGAAGCGCCCGATCCATGATGGAATCCTCTTGAGCACTTAGCGACCCAAACATGATGCGAATGAGACCTTTGAGCGTGATAACCGCACTCCGAATAATATCTTCAGTAGAAATTTGCTGCCCCACCGGTCGTGGCAAGTCAAACGGATTGACTTTACTCTCCGACGCGAGTGAAATATTGATATAGGTTCCACCTACCGCTTCACAAAGATGTACATATTCCATTTCCGGATCAATAATAATCACATCTGTCCCCATCATAAGCGAACGCAGCACTTCTAGTTTTACGGCATACGATTTTCCGGCTCCAGAAGTTGCAAATACTGACATATTGGCATTCTGTAGAGAAAAACGATCAAACAAAATCAAACTATTATTGTGTCGATTGATCCCATACAAAATTCCATTATCACTCGTCAATTCCGAAGACATAAATGGAAACGACGACGCGATCGGTGACGAATTCATGTTGAATGATACAACCAACTCATCAATGCCAAGCGGCAACGTAGAAGTAAATCCTTGCTCAGCCTGAAACAATACATGTTTACTATAAATCAGTTTTGAGCCAAACACGTTTTCAATATCTTCCGACATTTTATCAAGCTCTTTGGTGTCTTTGGCATAAATAGTGACATAAAAAGCAAACTGAAAAAAGTGTTCAATTCCTTGGGTCAAATCATCTCGCAATTGTTCAATATCACGCAACGCAGTTTCACGAATCGGATCACGAGGCGCTCCCTTCTCTGCGTCCGCACTAATCTGTGCTTCCAGTGCCCCCACTTTTTTCTTGAGCTGCTTCAAAATAATCGCCGAATTCACCGGATAAAAAAACATTGAAATATCCATGGTAATATTCAGATTCATAATTGGTGCGTGCCAACCGACACTAATGTACCGTGGATAACTGATCACAAAAATGGTGCGTAAAAAAACATCACCGAGTTGCAAAAAGCTCGAATCAACCCGAAACGCCGACGGGGCAATAAGGTCTCGTATCGCGACCGTACCCTCTCGATATACCCGCTCCTCCTCAAGTGAAATCAATTCATCCTGAACCACCTGTTCTTCAACAGATTTTTTAGGAATAAGCGTCTGTTTCGTTCCTTTTGATTGTGTAGCAATTGGTTTGAATGGCATACTATCCGAAAAAGGGAAATAGCGAAATAAAGAAATAGCAAAACATTTTTTTGACCATGAACAGTGTACCATTATTTCCCCGCCCAAGGCGGGTCCGCCTCGAGCGGAGTTATTTCGTTATTTCTTTATTTCATTATTTCTTTATTTCGTTAATTCGTTATTTCCCCGCCCAAGGCGGGTCCGCCTCGAGCGGAGTTATTTCGTTATTTCGTTATTTTTTTATTTCATTATTTTCTCAATCAATCCGTATCTCCTCTACATCTCTCATCGGTTCACTAAACGCAATATCAGGATTATATGAGGAATAGTAGAGTTCTATCAACGCCTGCGTATCCATTTCAACCGCTTGAAGCCCCATACTGGCTAAACCACTGGAAACAAGTCGGACGCGAGAATCAATTTCTTCTGCGAGTTTGCGAAACCGCTCTTCTTTTACTCGCACCAATGACGCCGGTTTCAACACTTCCTTAAAGCGCGCCCAAAAACTTTTCTTTTTACTCGAAGCCGGGTCGTACGGAACTACCACATAAAATCGCTTTGTCATGATTTGTCCAATATCAACCAACTCCGTAACAAACGAACGATAATCTGCCACCTGTACTCGCAATAATTCATTGGTAAGCGTACCTTCAATCTCCCTCAGTTGAGCCAAGTACGGCTCAATTTGTAATTTTCGTGATTGCACCACAATCTGAAGCGGAAATTCCAAAGAATTTAAAAAACTGACATAAGAAGAAATCAATGCATTCTGTTCATCCTCGGACTTCAACGCAAAATTGATACTCGACACCATGAGTACTTTTCGAATCGTCCCATCTTTTAAGATGACTACATTATCTTTTACTTCAGCAATCGGAAGATGCCGCTGGGTCGAATTTGCTTTTGCTTTTTGATTGACCGCCTTTTTACTCTTCATAACTGAATATTCCTATGTAGGTTACTTGTCACTAATATTTTACTGATTACGGATATTGTGCTGAGGCAGATTATGCATGTAAGCAGAATAAGCAGAATAAGCTGTGTTGTTTTATACGCTTACTCTGCTTATTCTGCTTATTCTGCTTACTAGCTTACTCTGCAAAACAACTATCTGTACCTCCGTATTATCCGTAATCCGTAAAATATCAGTAGCATCACAATGAACAGTAGTATACACCATTTTCCCTATTTCTCCTAGTCCAACTTATATGTCATCATCCGGACGATAGTATCCGCCGGTATTTACGACCAACGAAAGATCACGGATGCGCGCCGGATGAGCTTTTTTTTGTATTTTTTCCACCTGTTCCGCTTTTTCAGTATGTTGCTTGCGTAAAAAATTCAATTCATCTTTATCGTACTGCTTGGACCAAATTCTCAAACCAGGTTTTTGCAATGTTTGTACTAAATTTAATATAAAATAATGAAATGTTTGCCCGTTTACTTTTACAAACGCAAAAATCAATGACAACCCTCCGATAAGAGACAAAATCACCACAAACAACGCAAAGTCAGCCAACTTATACGCGATAAAAATAATTAAGCTACCGGTCAATAAAATTAAAAACTGCCGCACAGTAATCGGTCCAAAAATTTTATCTTCTACTTCAATAAATTGTGGAACGACGAATTGCTGCATAGATAGATAGGAATAGGAGTATGATGTGAATAGACCGCGGATGAAACGGATTGGACGAATTCGAACGGATTCATTTTTATCCGTCTAATCCGTTTCATCCGCGGTCTATTTTTCATAAAAAATCTAATTTTACGTCCGCAGCTGCCCACCTATTTCCACCATGAGATCAAACTCTTCAGGAGTAATCTTCTCCTCTTCTCCGCCAGCGGTCAAAATACCAGCCAATGCTGTTCGTTGATTGAGTGCTTGCACAATAAGAGACACATACTGACGATACAGCGGGCTCTGGTACCAGGCATCACGACCTTGCATAAATAACACAAAAGAGTCTCGTTTGAGTGTATCAAATTTCGTTCGCAAAATCATCTTGCGTTGTTCCATAGTACCACCTAATCGACGCAGGTCAGTGAGAGTAAATCGTCGTAACTCATCTATAGGTCCGAGCACCTCAGCTGAAGGAGGGGTGACATCATGGATGATAGGTTTTTGTGCCGATACTGTCGGAGTACCGGAGCGCACAGAAGTAGCGGGATGGTTTGACTCACCGGTTGTTTTGTACATAGCCAAAATGTCCGGTTCCCCTACCTCCTGTCGAATCAAGGTATCAAGCGGTGATGAGGAAGGGCTGGTTTTACGAGTTTGCTCAACTGAAACCGGCGCAGGTGTGTTCATTTCCACTTTCACAGGTTTGGTAACAGTGTTCCTGGTTTTTTTATTCATGAGCTCCTCCTGAACCGACTGATATTTCGGTTGTTGTTGTTTCATTCCCAAAGCCTCATGAATTCGTTCTATCAATACACTCGCATCATTCCCGGACAACCCTAATCCACCCTCAATTTCCGGTTGTGTCGCGTATCGTATCACCTGCTCATCACTGCGCACTTCTTTCAGTCGAGATTGAATAAGTGCTTTGGTACGCCCAAGAATTCCAGTAGGTATCTGAAAAGGAAGAGAGGCAATAATATCCTCCACCGTATCAAGTTTGGTCGCTGAAGTAATTGTTTGTGGCTCAGTTCGCACTTCTTCCGGCTGCATATTTTCCTCAAGTGGTGACACATGATCTTCCGGTGTCCAGAAAGATTTCTCAGATGATAATTCTAGTTGGTTCTCCTCAGCTCTTTCACTCACCTCACCAACAACATCTTTTTCATAAGACACTTCATCTTCTGCCACAACCGATTCTTCCGGAACCTTTTTAACCACATCTCTTCTCTCCTCCTCTGCTTCATGGACAAAACTCGCCGCGGCATTGAGAAACGCGTCACCAACCGGCGTAGTAGTGGCCGGCACTTCCGGCTCCTCCACGACCATGGGAGTTTCATGAGATACCTCATCCTGTGGTGGCGGTACTTGAGACGCTGCAGCTATGGAAGCATACTTCATTTTTCGAAACTCGTCCAAGCTCACCCGCACCGACGTCCCGTCGGCTTTTTTGATGAGGATGGTGGGTTGTTGCGTTTTTTGATCTGACATATGATAGGGATGACTTTCTTTGAACAGCAGCGTAATACTTACGTATTATTTTAGATGTATTGAGGGAATATTTCTGCTTGACAGAATACCCAAATTCTATTAAACTACCAGTATCACGATGAGAGGGGACACCTAAGGTTTCGTCCGAAGGTTACTCCCTCTCTTTTTTGTTACTTAATTTTTGTTCAAGACTGTTGAGATAAATAAAGTATTTTCTAAACTTCCTCAACAACACAGAATATTTTTTCTGATTCGGGATCATGAGAGAGTGTAACTTATTATTTTCTACTAGATATTCAATCAAACAATGAAAGTCTCCGTCGCCAGAAACAATAATCGCTTTATCATAGTTTTGATACTCTATCATAGTGTGGAGTACCAATTCAGCATCAACATTACCTTTTACCAAAACCCCGTCCGGTTTTTTTATTTCCAAGGTTGGTTTGAAAACAACAATATATCCAGAGCTTTGTAAATATGTGTACAAAGCCTCATTTCCTGGCACATATCCAATACAGAGAAAAACTTTTTCAACCTGGTATTTGTCTCGCAAATATATTCTAAATCGCTTAAAGTCAAGCCTCCAACCACAGTCACGAATTCCCAAGTTCAAGTTTTGACTATCAACAAACGCATAAATTTTTTCCTTTCTTTCCTCCATAAATTTTACGGATTACTACTTTACTAATTACAGATAGTTGTTTTGCAGAGTAAGCTAGTAAGCAGAATAGACAGAATTCAGTGTACAAAACACCATAGCATATTCTGATTACTCTGCCTACTTACATATTCTACCTCTATTCATTATCTGTAACTCCGTATTATCCGTAATCAGTAATATTATTCTCCATCCACTGCCCCCAACAACTCCTCATTCCACCGAAACTCCCCGGTTGTCTCATCAAACACATACAAATCTCGAATACGTTCATCTCCCTGTTCATCTGCTAATGTATCAAGCATGGCGAGGACACCTTCTAAATTGGAAAACTGTCCGGTTTCATCGTAGGGGAAGCGAGATTCGATGAGGGATTTGATACTGTTTAAAATTTTATTATTAAGAGAATTATACACCCTCCTAGGCATACTAGCCGCATCAACATAAAATGGTATATCTTCTGGCTCGTTCGCCATAAAAAAATTTAAAGCACTAAAAAATAAGTTCAAAGCTTTTTCAGCAGTACAATAAGGGTACTCATCTTTTTGGGAAAAACTGAAAACACTCTCATGCAAATGTGTTTTTAATTCAGCTTTACGTAGTGCATCTTTTTTTTTGTAAATTATTTGTACTTGTCTATAAACTTCTCCTAAAGAAAATTGATAAATTCCTTTACTTGAAATAATTGGGGCGTCACTATCTTCTATTTTCTTTTTTAAACTAAAAAAATATATCTCTGCTATTTTTGGGTCTAAGGCAAAATTACTCATTGCACTAAGTAATCTCTCAACAACATCAAAATTGAACCTGCCCGCTTCTATGAAATGCCTCTCCACAATATCAGCCACTTCATTAGCAGGTAATAAGTTTATCACTTTCCAAGCACAAAAAGAATACCACGTCCAATATGTCCAATACTTTTCACTCACTTCTTCTGCCAAGTTGTGAGAAAAATAATTTTTAAAAGCTTTATATAAGTTAAGTAACTCCGAAACATCCCCACTTTTTTCATGGAATATATATAGATTTCCTTCCTGAACAGAAGAAAAGGGGAGAGATTGTATTAACATTTTACTTTCTGCCATATTATCTTCTACCGTTTTGATGTAATAAATCTTCTAATCTTTGCAGCTCTTCGACAGCGTCGTCAGCAAGATTGATTTGATTATTTATATAATCTTCATTCATATCAGAAATAAATTCAGCAAACTGTGTTTTCATAAGCTGAACAGCAACATCCTCTTTTCCTCTAGCTTTATAATCATCATATACTTTCTCCTTTAGAAATTTCATAAACCTGATTCTTGCCTCATGGCTTTCGAATCTTTCCCGACCAAACCTTCCGGAAAAATTATTTTTAAAACCAGTAGAAACTGCTCTAGTATCCCCAAAAGAAGTTAACAGTGACTTCATAGCCTCTTCACCTTCTTCAGTAAAATCAGAAATCAAAACATTACCCTGACTAATCTTTGTTTTTAAAAAGGAATCAAGATCATTAATAGAACCAACATTAACATAGTTACTTACCATTTCTGAGTTATAAGCACCACGCCTAACTCTTCCCAGTTCTTCAGGTGTACGATTAAATGGATTATATAATTGATATCTTTTAACACCATTTTGATCTTCAAAATCAGTTACTGAAGCCATCTCTGCCGCACCTCCGCTTGTAAATGAGGTAAACAAAGACTTATTTAAAAAGGTCGACATCATAGGATCCCATAAAATACCATCTCTACCAAATCGTGATTTTACTTCTTGTTGAGTTCTTTCAAAGTTGTCCCGCATTTCCTGATCACTTGCTCCAACAATTCTTTTCCCAGCCAATAACTCTAACACTAACCTTCCTTGATTCTCAGCTGATAAGTCCACATCATCGTCACCATAAAGTTTTTTTAAAGCAGTATGAAAGACAGACTTGTATTCCTCAGCACCTTGTGATGCAGCATAATTTAAAATACTAAACATGTCTCGAGACATCTGCTCTTTATCTTGCTCACTTATACCTTGCTCCTGAAGTTTACTTATTATTTTTTTTGTTGCATCTCCTCGTTCACTTCTGCCCATTGATTTAAACTTTGCCGCATTTTCCTCCTCAATAGCCTGATATGTACTTCTTAAAACCTGTTCAGCTCTAAATGAATCACCAGAACTCTTATAAGCTTCAGCTCTATCAATAGCCTCAAACAATTTTTTTTCTATTGCTAGTTTTTCTTTAATATTCATTGCCTTAGCAATGGCTTGGAAAATTCTTTGCCCATCATCAGACGCAGCATATCGCCTCTTCCCTTCACCCTCTGTCTTTTCAAGTTCAGCTGATGCCAACTCGTCTTTCATGGTAGCCTTATTAACTTTATCTGCCAAATCTGGATTTGTCCTAAATAACAACTCCATTATCGCTGACACCTTTTGGGATCCTTTTCTTTCTGAGATTTTTTCTTGTATTTTCATTTCACCTGTTACTCGTTGCTTTAATATTCCACCTGGTAATTTACTTGTTGACACACTATCTTTGTGCCATTTTTTTGTTCTCTCTAACGACTCTTTATAATCTTCTAATTCCTTTTCTGACCTATCGTTTGTCTGGAGTGCAGATGCAAAAAATCTTCCTGTTCTAGCAGTAATTTTATCCTTAAAAGAAACTTGCTCCAATTTTCTTTTTGACTCTTCGTCTCCCATTTTTGCTTTCATTTTTAGTTCCTGAATATCACGGTACTTTTCATCCCACTTTTGTGCTTTATCATCTCTACGTTTCTGAAATTTTTCTTCCCACGCTTGTGCAACTGCATACCCTCTTCTTTTCCAAGATCTACCACCTATAAGCGGCAGTCTATACGCGACCCCTTTAGAAAGACCTATCGCCCCATCACCCATCTTCCCAACCAACCACCTACCGGCAGCATACCCGGTTGCAATCATCGCCACTTTCTTCGCCGCACTCATGACACTTTGCGTGAGCCCTCCTGCTACGACGCCCATTTGTCCTACCACCATCAACCCCACCCAAAGCATTCCCGCAGCAATAAAAAAGTTGGCCATGTTTTCCCAAGTGGTTCCTTCTAGAATAGAAGGGTTTGGTGCTTCACCTTCTTGTTGTAACACAGAATTTGCCTCGGCAGATGCGGAAGATAGCTGAAGACCAAGCTGATCACTAGCAACCTTACCTGCCCCAAGTGTAGCAAACGCCAACCAAAAGAAAAAAACCATCACTGGAGCCACTAGTACCTGATTGGTAAATTTTTCCCACCATTGACTAGCATAACTTTGTGGCTTACCCGGAACTGCTTGTAAAATAAATGCCAGTGGAGAAAGGATGATCAATATCCAGAGTACCAATACACGAGCAAGCATGATAATCATATACGCCCCGATTGTCCACAGTGCCAAAAAAGAGAAAATTACCGCTGCCATCCCGGCAATTATCAAATCAAGTCCCACCCCTTCCTTACCAGGACCTCTAGCAAAGCTGAGTAAACTATCAAAATTAAACATGGTTATCAGATTTCCGCCTGCCGCAGCGGAAACTGCATTTAAAAATGTCAAACTAAACACATGCGCAACATCAATTATCAAACCACAAATTGTTTTACTAAAATTGATAAAAATCGCTGCCAAAATAAAATGTCCCATGGTTTTTTTCCACTCGTACTGTTCAATACCAAGAATGGTACCAAACGCAATCACCAGTAGTATCACCACAAAAAACATATTGGCAACATCTCGCACTAATAACCATCCAATAACAACTGTTGGAGTATCGATGTATCCATTATACGATGCAATTTCAATAAAGAAGCGAAGAGCAAAAATTGTCATTCCAATAAAAAACCGCGCGATTGCTAGAAAAATATTTACAACAGCCCATAAGAAACCTTGTTTGATGTCTTCCAAAATCGCATGAGCGTACTCAAACCCAACCAAAGTAAAGGTTACCACCAAAAATACAAACACACCACTAAAGAACCACGGGTGTTTTTTGAATGGTTTTGTGAATGACGACAGTCGCGAGAGGATGTTCACAGGAGGTAATTACGGGTTTATTGGTTTATTAGATTATTGGTTTATACATTGATTGGGTGGTAAACAGGTTTCACTAACACCAAAATTACAAATGACTACCATGTAAGTAATGTTTAGAAATCAACCACTTAACAAGTAAACGAATAAACTAATAAACCAATAACATCTTCGTGCAATGAGTATAGCACATTTCACAATTTTCTGCACAGGAGGATGTGGACGAAATTCTCGCTTGATTTTTTGGCGCTGTTTCTCTATACTATGTTTAAGAAAAATCCTATCTTATGCCTGTTCAGGTTAAAAAACTCGTAGACTACTGGTACCGAGAAGCCGGATACAGCTTTGACGTTACCAAAGCACTACTGGATAAGAAAAAGAATGCTGAGTGTCTCTTTTTTGGGCATCTCATGGTAGAGAAGATTCTCAAAGCCTGGGTCGTCGCTCATACAAAAGAACACGCCCCACCAATACACGACTTACCAAAACTCATGAAAAAGAGCGGTATCCCTTACACAAAAGAATTCATTTCCGAACTAGAATTTTACAACCAATTTTACCTTACCGGAAGATATGACGAGGATAAAATGAATTTTCGAAAGACATGTACAGATTCGTTTACCAAAAAACACTTCGATAGGTTAAAAGAGATTTACATATGGCTCAAAAAAGAAGGCGAACAACTTTACCCGCAAAAATAAGCCCGTACGTATGGGGATATATTGCTACCCTGGAAAAAAAAGGTGTGCCGGTTGAACGTGCGTATTTGTTTGGTTCATGGGCCAAGGGCAAAGAACACAAATGGAGCGACATCGATCTCGCCATTGTCTCTCCAAAATTCCGTGGCTGGATACGCAAGTCAAAGGCGTTATCAAAAGCCGCCTATTCCGACTTTGCCGATATCGAACCGCACGGTTTTCATCCGAAAGACTTTAATCCGGACGAAAGTCCGATTGTGGCGGAAATTTTAAAACATGGCATTCGGGTGGTGTAAACACCACAACACAGCACCACCACACCACTTCACCACTAAAAAACACAAAAACCACCAATGGTGGTTTTTTCGTTTATGTATCCGTTTGATGCTTTACCCTGTGACAAGAGATACTGATAGTAAACACTATTCCCTATACCTCAAAACGACCCCCTTTGTCCCCCTGGTAGGAGGAATTCACTGCATCAGTCATGAGAATGATACAGAGGATGGTGTGGTGCAGTGGTGGTGTGGTGTAGTGGTGGTGTGGTGTAGTGTTGTAGTGAAAAAACGCCCTGTGTACAACTTCATTGACATAAACACTAAAATATGCTACATTTCCTTGTGAGTGCTCAAAAGCAAAAAACTGTCTGTTTTTCCTTCAACAGAGTAAAAAAGTGTCGTGGGCAATAGTATACATCTTTTTGTTATATTAAGCAAGAAGTGGTGCATGTGGATAACCCACACAAAAAACTCACCAATATTTTTCAATGATTGCTTATACAAACTACTTTTTATTAATTTAGATACAAGAGGTGCTACATCCTCCTGCATTATATAAAATACGTTCTATGAACAAAATTCTCCTTGTTCTAACTATAGCAGCGCTTTTCTTTACTCCCATGACTGCGTTAGCAGCGAATAAACCTGTTTCTTTACAAAAAATTATAACGAAACAAACGAAAGTAGCATATCCAAAATTTTCCACTCCTATTTATCAAAAACGTGGTATTACAAGAATCCCAAAAAAAATTGACCATTGTGAAAAACTGTATATAATTAAAGGAAAGTGGATGTTAGATTATGGGAGCGAAGAGCTTATAGTAGATATTGGTTTAAAGCAACAAGAAAATACTTGTGAAGTGAGTTATAAAGATTCTGATGGAGATGAATTTAAGGCAACAGGTACATCACTCCCAATTACTAAAAAAAAGGCATTTGGAAATTATGATGTGACTATTGGTTATAATGAATATAAGCAAATGCTTACTCTTAGTATAGGTGGAGGAAACAGATTATTACAAAAAGTTAATTGATGAACTAGCACAAAAAATTTAAAACACCGTTATGTATAACGGTGTTTTTATTTACCAGCTGAGACTGATGCATTAAAGTGTGGGATGATATAATAAAAAAAGCAGTAATTTTACTGTTTTTTTTAATGTTTTAATCTAACGTTTTTTGCTATGAAAAAGGTGTGTCCAAAATGTGGTGGAAAAAGACTTCATAAGCATGGAAAAAAGAGGCGAAAGTGTATTGATTGTGGTTCGACATGTGCCATACAATCCGGGCGTCCAAGAACACAATTTTCTGAAGCATATATTAAAGATCGTTCTACCCTTCGTCGTATCGGTGAAAAAATGAATATTTCACATACAACAGTATTATTTCATCTAAAAAAGGAAATGGAGGAGATGCCATCACTTCTTGAGATTACAAAAAATTTTCTCTGAAGCGAGTTTTGTACTGGTCATTGATGCAAAGGTGATTTTCATTTTAGGAGTAAAATACTGTGAGTATTTAGCAGTAGACACCGACCTTGGCTTAGTACATAGATACCTTCGAAAAGGAAACGAAAATACGTATGGGTTATCGGCAACTTTTTGAAGAGTTACAGCAAGCCGAGTATATACCGCTTGTAGTGGTTAGTGATGGAGGTACTAGTATATATTCAGCTCTAAGGTACTATAAAATATCGAAGCAACAACGTTGTCACGTACATCTTTTACGAGACCTTCAAAGAGGATTTCGAATGCTGCCAAAACGGATGAAAAAAGACAGAAGAAAATGGTACCTATATGCGTATGCAAAGCTAGTTTTAAATTCAAGAACAGAAGTCCAAAAACAACTTCGCTACGAGCATTTTCAACGAGTTGTTTTGAAAATGTAGCAACCACACGGAGAAGGTGAAAAGAATGTTATTAAGTCTTTTGTCAGAACACTGTCAAAGGTCTTCACTTTCATGAACCCAAAAAACAAGTATCTCCATCTCCCTACGACAAGCAATGCTGTTGAAGGATATATTAGTCGATTTAACGATCGTTTAAAGACTACTCACGGACTAAAAAGCTCGGCTAAGGCCGAGCTTTTATTGAATGCCATCCACCTATCATTATTACACTAAAATCCCACATTTTTATGCACCAGTCCCACCAGTTCCTTCTGTCTTTCTCCTCCATTCTACATTAAGAGGCCATAACAACAGTAAATGAATTTTCATGATGTGTATCCTGCACATCTATTTGAAAACTAACAGCAAGGCTCCTCAAGAAGAAAATAGGTAAAATTAACCAGACAATATAAATATTTTTTAAGACAAATGAACAGGATATCACTTTAACAAAGCTCACAACAAATTACGGATAACAAAACCCAGTCCACCTTAGGCATATCCAAAGCATGAAGAATAAACATTACTCAGGTATAATAATTATACTACCTTTATAAAGAGTATGTGGCGGAAAACCATTTTTTGGATCACACTCATCATCTTTCTTTGTGACTTCATCTGCATAACAAGACTCACCACCAGAAGACTGCGCATCACCACAACTCCCATTACACCACCCCCAATTATCCAACACTTGGACGCGGGGTTTGAAGATGCAGACTTTTTTGCTATCATTCACATCCGGGTCAAATCCCATTTGTCGCAGACGCTGTTTTTGACGTTCAGACAGATTTACAACACTGATTGCTTTTACTTTTGGATCGTCCAAATCCCAACTACTTTCGTTATCACCCAATTCACTTACAGTCTCAGCATATCGCTCATTGGCTTTTACTTCACTACAATAATATGTAAACGTAGCCTCAAATGGACGAGCAAAACAAGCACGGTCTGAGTCACCAAAACGAGGCACATTGAAAGAATCAAGCTCCGGTTTACCATTTACATATCCTTTTTCTACAGACCCGTCCCCAATCTTTTTAATACAGGAGTACCCTGAATCAACCGGACAGTCATCATCAGTTTTACAAGTCAAAAGGGTCATTTCATCAGCTCCTGTTCCACAGTGTCCGATATCACCATCATACTCACAGTATGGCTTGTAGTTTTTATATTTTCCACCTTCAATAAAGCCATTGGTCACAAAGTCATCACCCCAATCTACACGAATACGATTGATTGGCATGCGGTTGTCATCAGCAAAGGCGAAAAATTGTGTCTTAGCAAAAAATACGTTCATAGCAATATGTACATCAGCTTCGGTAGCATTGGCATACGTAGCTTCATCCGGTTTCCCATCATTATCATAATCAGTCATGGTACCGTTTTTTCCACTCACTGTAATATTATCTTTTTCCCCGGCAGTACAGCGTCCATCGCGTGAACCGAAACAAGTAGCCGGATTCAATGAATAAATTTGCGGAACAAACAAAGCACTTGCCCCGAGATCATCTGAATGATCTGTTTCTTCATCTGAAAGTATATTTTGCACTTCAAACTGCGCGGCAGCTGTACGGGCTATATTGTAAACATCAAACGACTTCACAAAGAGACGACGGATATAGTCGTCACCCTGAACGTTGGTATGATCTCCGAGCGACTGGGGAAACAAACAGGTCTTATCAGCCGACAACACCGAAAAGCTTGTGCTAAACGGAGTGGCACAGGCATATGGTACACCATCAGATGGCTGCCCTTTTTTTTCCGGAGCTTCAAAAGCAAGTGCCTTAATTTTTGTAGCAGAAAAGAGTTCTTCGGTGTTAAAATCAGTTAAACTCCATTTTGAACTGATTGACCCGTATGGAGACAGATACCAGTCTCTCTGCGGGGCATCTTTTGCGGTTTCTTTACCTACCGCTCGCGCTAATGCTAAGTTATTTTCTGTATCAACCCAAACTCGATTTGTCCATGCTTTATTTGTCTTTTCTGCCGCCCCTACCGCATCTTCGTCATATACGTTTCGTACTTGTGTACACATGTTCTTTAATTCGGCGAGAACGGCGAAGTTCATGCCGTATCGCTCTTTTTTATCAGGAGCATGCAATGATTCCGCCATACAAAATCTGGATGAGTACCCTAGGAACGCACCTTCTTTATTGAAATCCATCGCTATAGCGAGCCAAGTACCACTGTGACCCAGTTTACAAATAACATCCATATTAGGATCAAAGTGAGAATCAGTGTCAAAAGGATCACGTAATAATGTTGCACCTCCCTTATGAAGTAATGCAGGATTATTTGGAAGCCAAGCTAGTTGACTCTGCCACTGAGCCCCTCCGGCAGCTGTAGCATTTGGGTCAGAAGACATTATACTGGCATTTTCTCGAAACAATACCATAACGTATCTTTTTTCTATTTCACTCGGATCTCCTTTCGAAACAGTAGACTTGTAATATGTGTCAAGAATTTTTTCTGCCCCCTCGTCATCTCTGTCTATTTTATAGGCGTAGGCAAACATTGGTTTCAGCTTATTATTTTTAAAACCAAAGTCGTACCCATAAAAATACTTACCTTCGTGTAAAGCAGATACAACGTTTGTTTGTACCTCTTGAAAAGTATAACCATTTGCATCAATAGATGAAAAATCAAAGAAAATGTCTTTTGAAAGTAGTTCCGGTGCCACACAATCAAGACACAAAGGATCAAAGTAGCGTAGCGGCATAAAATACACTTTTTCCAGTTCTGACAAATTCATTACAGATTCAAAGTGTGAACGATACAATTTTTTATCAACAAAATCTTTAACTACACCAACAGGATATAAATTTGGACCCGGAGACATAATCGTTCCATCAACATACGATATCTCCGGTCCATCTCCTTGTTCTCCTGTACTATCATCATCTCTTCTTCCTGGCGCAGTCATAGGTGTTTCGTATCTACCGTTAAAACCATCTCTTGGTGGATGCCGAAGAACTATTCTACCCTGAACGGTATCATGTCCATCACCATCATTTCTATCCTGAAAATTATCGACTGCCAAAAAGGCCTCGTCCATTGGGGCAAATTTCAGAGGTATATTTCTCATTCCTCCCGGACTACTTTGGTCCGGATAAACAATAGCCTGTGTGATATTAGTCTGATTTGGTACAGTAGGGTGTAGATCAGTACCTGCTTCTACTCTCAACACCATAAGATCTTCTTTTTCTTGTAGCAGTTTCGCTATCTTTTTAGCATCAAAATCCGCACTATTTTTACACACTAGACTTCCGTAAGTGTTTGGATCTGGTAAACGTACAAAATTCGCTTCTCCACCACAATCTTCTACCCAAGTAGACTCACAAGTATCTTCCTCTTCATCGCAAGTCTGGATTAGTTTCAATGAACAATTAACTGCTGTCGCTGAACAAGAAAATCCAACGTTTCCAATTGAAAAATCTTCGCCAAGGGTTTTTATTGTATTATCATCCACCTGTCCAACCTTTTCAAAGGTATTGATACAGGCTTTTTGTACAATAGGAATAGAGGTACAGAGCGGTTGTTTTTTTCCACATGCTTTTAGCCCGTTGTCAAGTTCCTCACAGTAGTCTGGATTAAATGTATAATTAAAGTTAGGAATGTCTTTTATTCCATCACATACATAGATCCCAGTTGGTGCGTTTTCAACACAATTTGTATAGTTTTGTGTTGGCACCTCACAACCTTTCTCCGAAGCTTTATCAGCATTACTGATAATACATTCCGATTCACCTGTTTCATTTGTGAGCTCATTATTGTATGGGCAAGTCACATAGTAATAATCGTAATTGGGGCTTACTCTACATATTGGAAAATCCTTTTGATATGTTATTTCTCCAAGCTGCACACCATTTATCTGATTATCAGTCTGAGTAACCGCCGTAGACTGCGAACAATACAATAGACCTCCCGACCAATCTGTTGCCACGTCCAGCGAAGGCTCAAAACCGGCTTCGACATAATTGTTGTACGTGTCAAGACCATTTGGGTTCACGTCCAGTGGCAACCAAGTGAGGCAACCATGAGACGCATCTTGAAGTTGTGGACTGAACACACCACGACTCAAATCACGCTCCAAACAATACCCATACGTACCAATATGCGTGGACTGCTTGGTAATTTTCTTTTCACAAAACGGCTCAACATCCTGATCCTCAAAACCAGGACAATCGCCGTCAACATAACACAATAAACCAACTCTTTCTCCATCGGAACAAACTCCCGGATTTTTCAAATTATCCTTACTACTAAATTCGTCCGTTGACCAGTACATCCTGCTACCATCAATGTATTCTGCCTTTACATACTCACAAGAACAATTTCCATCCTGACAAACATTTGCTCCTTCAAAACCGGCCAGTCGTTGTGGAAATTCAAATACCTTAATATCCTCTGCTTTCGTTTCTGGAAGTTTTTCTCGCCCCGTATCTCTTCGTACCTCTTTTCCGGCCGGCACTATCGATCGTGAAAATGGAGCATCTCGCTCAGGATATGCTTTACACTCAGCTGACAAGAGATCCTCATTCAAATTGTCAGTATTCAGTGACGAAGAAAAGCCAGCTTTTTTGTCAATTGGATAGTAACACTGTCCTTCAAAACAGCGTCCACCCGTGTCAAAGCCACAGGTTTCACCATCATTTTTATACGTATTGTCCGCAGTAATACAGCTAGCTGCCGCAACCTGCTCAGGAGTCACCCCGTCGGAAGCGTCCTCAATATTTTTTGGGTGAAATCGATACGCGAGGTACACTTGTTTATTTTTTCCGCCCTCATCACCAATAGCAACATATTGGAAATTGTTGATTTGGTATTGATTAAACAATGAATATCCGGTGTAATCATCGCCTGCCCACGATACATCACGATTGATATATATTTGTTCAGTCAAAAAGTTTTCATAATGAGCTTTTTCAAACGGTTCTACAAACGACGTACAATGTAACCCATTTGAAGCACGACAAGCACGATAATCTAGACAAAGGTCAATTACTTTTCCATCATTGGTAACAAACGGTTCACTGGCACGACAATCCAACCACTCACTACATTGGCGATCTCGATTGACCTTTAGAATGATATTCGCATCATTGTTTGAATCAGATGTTGGGGTAACCAAACCATATGTATCACCCGGTTTCAATTCACTTGCTTTATATGATTCACTTGTGTTGTATAATTTATTTGGAAGTTCTGTACGGTCAAATAATACACATCCTTCTTCAAGACTTATCTGACCTTGACACTCGCCGGTACGAGCAGTAAGGCGATTATCATAAATCGCATAATATGTTTTACCTTCCGGATGTTCCGGTGCTGTATCATTTTTATCTACCAACTCAGTACAACCACTGTATTCTTCTTGGCACACCCCAACATATCCGTTGTACCCCTCTGCCTCATTTGAGAAAATACCGTTTTCACCGCCAGGCAGTTTATATTCCTCATAACAAGCCACGGTGCCTTTGTTTTGACACGTTTCACCGGAAGCACAATGGCTATCCTCACGACATTCTGTACCAGAAGTGCTACAGGTTCCAATTCCCACTTTATACCACCCACTCCGATCGATACCATTTTCCGGAGATAACGATTTATATTCACAAAAGGTACTTCCAGTTTGCGCCGGATCCTTGAAGAACGAAACCTGATTATTGGAAGAAAATTGACTACAGCCTACTTGATCCGCACGACAAAGCGTTCCATTGCCACCGGTATAGAGTGATGGGTCATTGCGAACAAATCCTTCACTATATTCATAGGTACTTGAAGCGGCATTGGTTCCAATTGTCCGCAGTTCTTTTCCGACCCGCATACACCCACGTTGTGCGGCATTACATAAAAATTGTTCAGCAACGGTGAGGTAGATTGGGGTTGTTGATGGTGTGTCGGCAGGAATAACTATAGATGAATTTGTTACTGCTATAAAATTTGGATTTTTATATGCTACTGTGTTATTAGCTTTACTGACAACCTGAAGTGAGTTATCAAGTAAAGTAGTATTCAAAGTAAATGAGTCTGGTACTATCACTTGCTCCTCAATATAACAACTGTTATTACCAGGACTTACAGAACAAGAATATTTGATACTCTCAAGATTCACTATACAAACCGAAGGAGAAGTTACTTCACTTTCAAGCACACAAACAGCTTTTGACAAAACTACTTTCTCCTCATTCTCCCCTCCCACCGTATTAAACGTATCAAAGAGCGGCTGACAACCAATCGCCTTTTCTCGACAAAGTGACTCAAAACCGGTGGCGTAAACTCTTCGGTTGGTTGTTTTCTCCGTATACTCTCGACAACCAAGAGCAGCGCCCGGGAAAACATCCCCCGGCGTTGCATCACACGCTACCGGCACATCATACCCTTCGGCGGTTTTCCAAGAATCCTTGATCACCCAGTGTTTATCTTTTACTTGTCGAAGCAGGACATTGTCAATAAAATATGTTCCACTACCGGATCGAACGAACCGGAGGGTGGTAGTAACACCCGAAGAACCTTTGAACTGCACCGGCCCGAGGGTGTACTTTTTCCAGTCATTAGTTATACCAGCTGGAATTGAAGTATTGGTGAGTGGGTCAAAAGTAAACGCATTTCCAAGGGCATCTGTTCCGGAAGCAAATGAAATAGTTAATGATTGACCAGATCCACGCGCCCAAAATGTCAATTCATACCATTCATTATTTACCAACTCATTTGGCGCAATTTCTTTTTGAAGAGTACCCGCATTTACCTGAAGTGATCGCAATCCTACCAAGACGGATTCATTGGCAACTGTTGCAGTTCCTTCAGTGGTCTGCCAGCCAGCTTTCGCGGCATTGAGGGCATCATCCCCTTCTCCAATCGGCTCAAAAATATCATCAACAATATTTTTCGCATACGCGCCGGTAGGACCACTGTACGCGCGACAACCATTGGCAATCGCCGGGCAAGAAACAGACTCACCTTCTCCCGGAATCGCCTGGTAAACACACGCGCCTTGATTGGTAATTGGATCTACTTGATATCGTCCACCATTGGTACAACGTTGACAGGCATTATTATTTGTATCAAACAACCCACCTTTCGCTTCACAAGCTTGTTCATTTGTGTAGTCAGAATCATTAAAGAAATTGGAAATGGTCTTTCGAATCGTACGACACGCCGAAGACACGGTCACAGTACGGCTCATGAGGCGGTAATAAATATTTCCCGCGTCATCATAGAGCGCACGACAATCCGGATCAAGTTTGGCATACGGATTTGGGCTATTTATAAACGCGTTGTACACGGTTTCGTTACAAAAACCGTACGCTTCATTGAGCTTGGTACTGCTATCTTCCGCGTAGGCCGGTGAGCCGGCAACAAATTGTGTTTTGATTTCATTAGCAATAGAATCTAAGGAAGAAATACTCGTTGCATCTTCCGCAGACAATTGCAACAAATTGTGTACTTTCAACACATACCCTTCCGTCGCTGATCCTTCCCACGAATAGTACGTCTTACTATTGTCACCGGACGGTTTTTCACAGTGCTTGATCGAAACATAGTATTCTTTTTGCTCTCCTCCACTTGCCAACGAATCAATGTTGGTAAATTCATCACAACCGGCATAGCGATCACTACACTGCGTCCCATTAGTTGGAATTATATATTGTGGATAGACACTTTGTTCAAAATACGTTGCTTCTTGTTTATACGCGTCATAGCCGACACACTCAGCCGCACAGGCATTATTTCCTACCACACCCGGAATTTCTTGTGAACCATCTTTTGGTACATACGCTTGACACCCCACCTCTTCCGGCAAACACACTTGCGCAAACGGAGCACAGGCCGGATCAGTGGTAATAGCATTCAAATCCGCTTTAGTGGTTGGCCAATCTATTTCCGGTGTCGCCGGGTCTATGTCATAGCAAGACAAATATGATGGTGCTTTTTTGAGGTGAATGAGTTTTGAGCTGTCTTTAGTATATGTACCACCTAGCGTAAGAGACGCGCCATAAAATGCAGTACATCCTTCATCAGACTCGGAACAGGTGTACTGACTAATGGTCTGATTGAAGTACAGAGCACTATTTATACCTTCTTTTTTCTTGAGAGCGTCAAAGGTATCACTTGTTACCCAGTTTCCATTCACCTGATCTGTGCTATATGCCGCACACCCAACCGTAGACGCGGAACAAGTACCAAAATCAACGGTTCGAGATAAGTACGATACGAGTTTATTATCATTTGTCTTATACGTCTTACAGGTATTAAACTCAGCCGGACAAGATTCTCCCGGAAGCTCCCAAACTTTCTTTTCCTTGAGACAATACCCAAATTTTCCTAGACATTCCCCATTTGGTCCTTCATTAATACAGGTAGAAACATCCACACATTCTTGGCGACGATTTGGGGTTGACGGGTCAAGAAGTTCTGCTGTGTACACATTGGCTTCACACCGTGTTTCCGGAATACGTAATGTCCAGTTTGGATCAATCAGATGACAATACGGATGATTACTATCTGGTACATTCCCTTCAGCACAATCATCAAACCCTTTGACCACATCACCAAGTTTCCAGGGGTGATCGGGATCAGATTTGAGGGCGGCAATTTCAAACCCAAGCGGCACCACACGCACTTTACGCAATTTTTGGATATTAGAATAACAATATTTTCCGACTAAACAATTGCGTGGATTTGTATTTTCCGCCAATCTACTTGGTGGAATAAGTTCCCAATCCGCATGTAGCAAACCTTCATTTAGTGCTTCTCGTATCGTAAGTGGTTGACCATTTCTTGCTCGTATCAGTGCATCATGCAGTCCACTATCGATAACACAGTTATTGATCCCAGCGTTTGAAGGGCAAGCCAAAAACTGTGCCGCCATATCAAATGAGGACAATTGCTTTTGTGGTACGGCTGTAAAAAAGAAATTGAACGCCTTCTCGGCTGCATTTTTGTTATCCACCAATGCCTCACCATAAAACTCCAGAATACTTGCATTGTTTGAAGAAGTTGGTTCTGGCACAAGTCCCTCACCCATCAACTGATCAAGCAAGTGTGATGCAAGAGTATTTAGAAAAACAGAACCCGCCATAGGAATAATTTCCAAAGCTGACGTTCCGTACAAGGAAGCGATTTGTGAAACTGATAATTCGCCCTGGTGTTTTCCGGTCACTGCTTTTGCCTCTTCATGAATTATGGAACCAGGTGTTTTGATGTACCCCGCAACCATATTTGCCACAGCCTTAAACCCATCCCCCTCTTCACGATCAAGTATCATGGCCTCTTTTTCTCGTGCACGAATCCTATCTATTTTTGCCATCGCCTGTAATGTAAAACCAAAATCTGTTTCGTTAACTTTAAGAGCTTGATCAAAATACTGTTCCATTCGTTTTTCCATTGCCTCAGAACCATATTTTTCTAACCAACTCTCCCGACTCCAGTTACTCGACATCTCTCTCCAGGTACACGTAGGAGTTGGACCTGAGACACCATCAGCGTCATCATAAAATCTTTGAAGACCTATTTGTATCTGAGCAAAAAGCTCCATATCTGGAATACTACACAAGTTTAATCCGAAAGGTTTGCCGAGCTCAGCAATAGCAGTCGCACCGGCATCTGTTGCAACTTTTTCAATATACGGACCAAATCCCTCTTGGTAGATAAGCGCTCCTTGCCCCTTCCCTCCATATGCCACCCAAACAGCCGCATCATGAGCCATTTTTCTCATAAAGTATGATGCGCCCTGTACCAACCCCCCAAGTAATCCAGCAAACATTGCCTTTTCCCAACTCAATTCCACTTTATCTGCTATTCCCGGCAAATCTGTCATAACAGTCGTAGGAAATCCAGCTCCGGTAGCCCCGGTTCCTAATGCTTTCATCGTGGACTTAAACGAATCAAAAGTAGACTTTGGAAGTGCCGCATAAGTTATTTGGGGGAAAAGAGAAAACAAAACAACAGGTAACAGTAAAAACCATAATGTCATTTTTTTAAATCTATCTTTTTTTCTGTTTTTAACTCCATCCATATCAATTATCGTTATCTAATTCACTCACACCTATAGTGGTACTACTAATAAATGACTGAACAGTAGAGACATCCTCTTTATCCAAATTACGCGACTCTTTTTCAACAATTTCAGAAAACATACGAATCAAAGTCTCATCGTCAACATCAGCCAAATCTGTTGCTGACATGTTTCCAGAAGAAATGAGAATACTTCGTAACGCACTGGGATTTTTTAACAACCCCTCAATACTCATTGTCGTGGTTGCCCCAATTGTAGAAGTAAGTTTATCTAGAGCAACTAACGGTGCTGTTGCTGCATTTACCAAAGGAGAAGCACCTACACCATCTGACGAAGGTTTTGCTACTGCGTCCGGATTTACACAAAGCTTTCCCTCAGCGCAATTTGGATCTGTTCCAGCTTCAATTTCTTGTTTATCAGTCTTTCCATCTGAATCTGAATCCGGGAGATACGGACTGGTGCTATAAAAATTTAATTCATCGTAGTCTGACAATCCATCTTGGTCCGTATCAATCGCTTGGAGCCGTACATTTGGATCAGACTCTATCCCGGCCAATGCATTTTTTTGTTCCGGCGCGTCAAAGGCCAGTGGATTGTAAATCGTATTACGAATTTGTAAAAAACCCAACCCAACAGTAAGAACACCAAAAAGCAGAAGAAGAGAAAACCCTACCTTCTGTTCTCGAGTAAAGCTATGCAAATGAGGATGGTCGCTGCTCATAATCATTGTTCACAAGCAGTATAGCAAAAAAAATAGGAAACGACAATAATGTGGGGATAACAGGCTTGAAGGATAAAGTTTAAAGTCTGAAGTTTGAAAGATGAAAAAATATACTTCACTACCGCATTTTAATTTTATCTTGTAAGTTTTTAACAAACGCTCGCCATTCTACTATAGACAACTCCTCAGCCCTCGCTTTTTCGTTTCCTACCACCTCATAGAGCTGCTGTTTTACTGTTTCTGGATCAACGTTTAATTCAGCGGCGACCTGACGGAAGAGTTGCTTACGCCGACTTGCAAACGCAGCTTTAGTGATGCGAAAAAATAAATCCGCACCTTCTTCATCGTGGATGTTGGTAATCGAAAGAATGGCCGAATCTACTTTTGGTGATGGCCAAAAATTACCTTTTCCAACAGTTTCAACGATCTTTGGTGTTCCATAATACTGTACTGAAACGGACAATAAACTCATTTCGCCCGGCTTTGCGCACACTCGCTCCGCCACTTCTTTTTGGACCATGAGGACAATTCTTTCCGGCTTATATTGTGCTTCAAGAAGCACACGCAACAAGTTTGACGTAATTTGGTACGGAATATTTGCTACCACCTTATACATCCTACCTTGTGTATCTTTTCGTAGATAAGACGAAACAAACGCAGGAATTTGTTTTAAAGCATTTCCCCAGACAACTAGCACATTTTGAAGCTCCTGCTGTCGATCCATCCAAAATGACTCCAGGGTTCGCTCAATCTCAAAGGCAACCACTTTTTTTACTCGTTTTGACAATGCTTCCGTAAGAATACCGAAACCCGGACCGATTTCAATCACCGTATCAGTTTGCACCACATCCGCCGCCTCAATCATTCGTTCTATTGGCCACGCTTGGACCAAATAATTTTGTCCATAGGCTTTGCTGGGACTGAGACCGTACTTTGTGCAAAGTGATTTTAATTGTGTTGGAGTGAAAATAGTCATATTATTGTATAAGTAAACCAAGAATACTACTTTTTTGGTCTGTCCACACTATAGCCGGATTACTATCAATCAATTCTTTATATCTGGTATTTTGAAAAACATCTTTGAGTATTGTTGAATTTGTACTAAAAAATGCCCAACGCGAAACTAAAGAACTTTGTGTACTAGTGTCATCTTGGTACACCATTCCATACAGATGTAACTGCTTACGAATTCCATTCATTAACGGTTCCAAATTTAAAAATCGATTACTAATATGAATAGCCAATATTCCATCCTCCTTCATATGAGCAAGATATGTTTCAATCGCCTCTACAGTCAGCAAATGTTCTGGAATAACATCATCAGTAAATGCATCTACTACTATCAAATCATACTTAACATTGCTTTGCGCAACCATAAGACGGGCGTCTCCAACTTGTACTACAATTTTTTCTCGGCATAATGACTGGTATGTAAAAAATTTCTCCGCCACTATAACCACAGCCGGATTGATTTCTACAAATTCGAGCCGCTCAAAGGAATCACAATACGCGGCAAGAGTTCCTACCCCCAAACCCGCAGCATACACATGTATTTTAGATGTTGTAGGATAGTTTTCTAAAAGCAATCCAATTCCACTCGTACGAGAATAGTATGTTGTCGGCTCTATTATCTTTTGATGATTTACATATTGCATTCCATGAACAGTATTGCCACTTAGCAACTTTATGAGTCGATCACCTCCCACTTCTACCTCACCAACTGACAATACTCCATAAAAGTTT
This sequence comes from Candidatus Paceibacter sp., assembly GCA_020725175.1. GTDB lineage: Bacteria > Patescibacteriota > Patescibacteriia > Magasanikbacterales > UBA922 > DYFM01. Next base: position 64,119 of record DYFM01000003.1, on the reverse strand, counting down.
CGAACCTGAACAATCCATGATTCCTTACTTTCGCGAACCAGCGGTAGAACAATAATAATTCCCACCAAAGCTAAACCGACAAAAGCATTACGTAACGTAAAAGAACTGTGACGCGGAAAAAAACTATTCTTTAAAATATACATCAAAAATATGAGTTGAAAAGATAAGACAATATACACTTCCTTATATGTGGAAAATATTATCGGTGCTATAACTACAATAACAAATGCACCGAAAGCACTTCCGAATGAACTCAACATGTAGTATAAAGGTAACCCGCCTTTATTGGCCGGCTGCTTTTGATACACTGTTTTGTGCAATAAATAGCATGAACTATACACAAAAAGCACAGCCCAAGAAACTTGAACTTTTAAAGGATATGTGTGTGCATCAGGGATTTTCCACAACACTACAACAGTACTCAATACTGATAAGATTATAGCGATCTGAATATGTTTGGGAGATGACTCACGAAACGCAGCGATATATGATAAAAGATAGGCTACAAGTGGTAACAACAGTATAGTAGTAAAAGACCCGGCACTTAATCCTACCTGAGTAGTAACTGACATGAGAATTGATGCCGATAAAAATGGGATAAGTATCCAAAAAAAGAGTGTATTCCTAAGATACACTGTTGGTGGCGTAGTGAAAGTTTTTACTTCTTTACTCTTCGGAATCCATTTTTTGTATAACAAATAAAAAGAGATGCCCAGACTTACTACACAAGCACAGAATAAAGAAAACCATGCAAATCGTTGCACCGATAGCGTAAAGAATGGTTGAAAAACAAAAGCGTAAGAAAGCAAACCAGTCAGTGACCCAATGTTTGACCAACGATACAAGGAAAAAGTTTTTTGAGTATTCTCATATAATTCAAGTCCATGCTGCAACAGTGGCACAGACATTGAAAGCAAGACATATGGTAAACCAATTGAAATAAAGAGGGTTAAAAAGAGATGAAAAAAGATGTTCCCTTCATTACCAAAGGTTATTGGTTTCAAGTACGGCCATTCCCACCACAAAAGCAGACACACCACAAACGTAAGAGAAGCAAAGAGAATACCCAAATATAAAGCGATCATCTTCTTTGGTTTTACTTTTTTTAGGACGTACACGAAAAAGTACCCAATACTCAACATGCCCATAAAGAAAAAAAGTGTAACCGTCCACACTGTTACACTTCCGCCGAATTGAGGTAATAAAAAACGAACAACTAAAGGTTGAACAGTAAAGATTAAAAAAGAAGAAAGAAAAACAGTAAAAGGCAAGATGATGGAAGTAACAAAACGTGTTTGTGATACCATAGTTAAACAACCTTACTCCCCTCTCAACCCCGCCGCACTATACCGGCTGAGCGGATTCCACAACAACCACCCACCCTCGCTCACCGCTTCAATCGCATCAATCTGCGCACGGATTTTGGCTCCATCGTACACCGCGCCAATATGAAAAGCTTGAATCCAGGGTCGCACCTGGGCACGAGTCTTGCTAAAGTACGGCATTCCTTGTTTCATTCCATATGCAATAACCTCTCCCGGATGCTCTGCCGGATTTTGAAAACCCAAATACCCAGCCCCATAATGCGACGGATACATCATAGGTGAAATATAATCGAGATGATCCACCGCGTCACTGAGCCGCTGTCCAATCCAGGCTCCATCGTGACGCTCCATCACAAATCCAAAAAAATCTACCGACAACCACGCGGAACGAGCCGACAATTCTTGGTCAAGAAATTCGTAAAAAGCAGCCATGACTTCGTATTTTTCTTTATTTCCATGCGTGTACACAATATCCTTCATGTTTCCATCAGTTGGAAATCTCACATAGTCAAATTGTATTTCATCAAATCCCAATTTCATCGCTTCTTTAGCAATGGCCGTGTTGTACCGCCAGACCCCCGGTTCAGCCGGATTGACCCAAGCCAAACCCAAATTGTCGCGCCATAGTCCCCCTCGTTTATTTTTGAACGCAAACTCTGGGCGTTTTTCCGCTAAAATTGGATCTTGAAACACGGTTTGCCTCGCAATGACATAGATATTATTGTCATGAAACTGTTTAATAGTTGCCCGAACATTTCCCAACCGATCATCTTCAGCACCAATACTTTCTACCATCCCGAGATAACTATTGTAGAGTACTCTCCCACTGTAGTCTTTGATATCAATGACAACCGCATTGAGCTCTGTTTTATTGAGTAAATCGATAATCTCAGCAATTTTTGCCGGAGAACCGGCTGCGTAGGCGGTCAAGTATACTCCTTTCACTTCTCGTTTCGGTGGTTTTTCTTTCTTCTTTTTAGCGAGTACCACTGAGAGGGTATCTGTTGCTGGTGCCATAAGAGAAAGTGAGGCTGTGTAGGTATCATATGCCGATACTGTGTGTGACCAAGAAAAAAGAATACAGGTGCTAGCGATTAAAGATAGAATAAGAGCACTTTTCATAAAAAACGAGTAATTATATTCCGGTGAAGAAGTAATATAGATGATTATATAGTAACAGAAAGAATGTTCCATTAGCTTTCTCAGCAAAGCGACTAAAAACAAAAAAATGAATCGTTGACAGGAAATAGTGTTAACCTAATAAAATAGCGTGGTCTACCACAACATCCCCCTGACGCACCACTTCAATGTGTTGACCAGTTACTTTAATAATTGTCGATGGTGCTCGCTCCTGAAGAGCTCCTCCATCAATGACAATATCCGGCTGATTTTCGGCGTATTCAAACATATTTATGACCGTTTCAATATCATACGGATTATCCATAGCAGCAATATTTGCTGAAGTCGATACGAGAGGCTTCCCAAAATTCCGAACCAACTCCTCGGCAAAATAGTGATTGGTAATCCGAAATGCAATCGTACCATCATCTCGTACTACACCGGCCGCAAGATCATGCTCCGGCTTCACCGGTACTACCACCGTCAGTGCTCCTGGCCAATAGTGCCGGGCAATCTTCTCCAGCATTGGCGTCCACTCCACATATTGCATGGCCATCCCTACATCCGCCATAAGAACAAGCACCGACTTTTCTTTCTGTCGTTGTTTGATTGCAAAAATCTTTTCCACCGCCCGATCATTCGTCGCATCACAACCAAGACCGTAGCAGGTTTCGGTTGGATATACGATAGTGCATCCGACTTTCAATTCTCCCAACAATTCTTCAATGTGTAATTTTTCTTGGGGAATAATATTCATATGCTAAAATCCCAATTTCCAAGAAACAATTTCCAAGCAAATTTTAATTCCAAATAATGAATTTCCCCGCCGCAAGCGGACGAGGTATCACTACAGAAAAATTCGCAGCACTCGTTCGCCCTCACTATCTATGGCGGAAGCTCGTGGGAATAAGACCCTCGTCCGCCTTGTCTAATCCGCCTTAGATGAAGGAGGATTCAATACCCCAATTTGGAACTTGTCATTTGTTTTTTGTAAATTATTTGTATCTTGTTTCTTGTATCTTGAGATGTAATGTATTTATTCATCTCCTTCTCCTGCTTTCTTCATATCCGGTCTCCCCGCCTTTACCCACCGCAGATACGCTTCCACAAAATCATCAATATTTCCATTTAAAACTCGATCCGGATCTTTGGTTTCGTGACGAGTGCGAATATCTTTTACCATTTTGTACGGATGAAGCACATAGGAGCGAATTTGATTCCCCCACTCCGCACTTTTGTATTCACCACGCAATTCCAGTCGCTCTTTTTCTTCCTCTTCGTCTTTCATTTTTTGTAATTTCGATTTCAAAATTTTCAGCGCCGTCTCTTTGTTTTGCAATTGCGATCGTTCATTTTGACACTGCACCGTAACGCCGGTCGGCACATGAACGATCCGAACGGCAGAATAGGTTGTATTGACACTTTGACCACCCTTACCACCGGACATAAAGGTATCAATACGAAGCTCTTTTGGATCTATTTCAAAATCAGCATCGTTTTCAATTTCCGGCACTACTTCAATCAAAGCAAATGATGTGTGACGCATAGATTCAGCATCAAACGGAGAAATTCGTACCAATCGATGTGTTCCATGTTCGGATTTCAAATGTCCATAGGCATACCGACCTTCTACTCGAAATACCAACGACTTGATACCGGCTTCTTGAGCACGAGATTCATCCAAAATCGTCGTTCGCCAACCTTTCTGTTCCACATACCGAAGTACCATTCGAGACAACATCTCCGCCCAATCTTGTGCTTCCGTTCCCCCACTTCCGGCATGAATAGCTACAATCGCATTCCCCTTGTCATGTTTTCCACTCAATAGTAAATAAAATTCGAGCTTTTCAAATTCTTGATCTAGTTCACCTATTTTTTTTTGCACCTCAGATTTCATTTCTTCATCCGGAGATGTTTCCAGATCGTGACTCAGTGAAATCAATTCACCTATCTCCTCTTTCATTCTGGACCAGGTAGCAATTTCGTTCCGCAACTCTTCATGCCGCTGGCTCACTTTTTTGGCATTTTCTTGATCAGACCAAAAATCACCAGCTTGCATTTCTGTCTCTAGCGCATGGAGTTCTGTAATTTGCGTATCAATGTCGAGTAGCTTCCAAGTAGACAACACCCGCTCACGCAACAATTCAAGCTGTTTGATTTCTTCTTTCATACGTATTGATAGACCAAAGATGAAATAGGTAAAAACAAATCCTTTATGATCCGTTTGACTTGTTTCATCCGCGGCCTATTTGATGTACACACACCCCCTATCCTAATACCGTATTTTCTCTAGCCTACCAAAAAAACAGAAAAAAAACAACCCGCTCAGCAGTATAAAACGGGCTGTTAACATAACACGTTCTCATTATAAAGAAATTCCATCAGGGTAGGTTTCCTCGAGATCTACGGTCATAATTCTATCTCCGCGGTAATTCAACCCGACAAATGACGCTTCACTCAGTACTGCCCGTTTCACAAGTTCTCCGTCATCATTTTTTTGCAATTGATACACAAGTGAAGAACCAGGATAACGAATCAGACTCAATTCTGGACGAGGAGAAGACGTATCAATTATGGATCCTTCAGCGTATTTCTCTAGTACCCCCCGGTCAACATCATCAATCCAGCTCCACAGATACCCCAGGTCAACAAAAACACTCTCTGAAGCGATCAAATGTCTTTTTCCTGACAATACCAGATACACATCCGGAGAATCAACTGTTTTCATTAAAGATCCGGACTGTAAGTGTAGTAATGGTCCCCACGGCATAAAACCTACTGAATCATTTGGAATAGTGCTAAGAAGGTTTTCTGAAACAACACCTACCTCATTCCAGCTAGTAAAATAAGAAAAGTATATTTGCGAAGATCGAAACGGTCGTTTGACACACCCATCATTCGTTGAAAGAATGTAGTAAACAGCAGGAGAATTCTGAATTTTATATGGTTTGTTAATAGGTAGTGGACATGCCGTCGGTACATCGGACTTTGGGGAATTTGCAGATATCGGAACATAGGTAATCTGTTTCTGCAGCACTACCTCACCACCCTGAGGAGAACGGAGCTTCAGGTACACCGTCTTTTTTCCGGCAAGCGGGCTCAACGTAAAGACTGTTTCTTTTGTAAACGGAACAAAAGAAACACCGGTAAAATTTGGCGATTCACTGAAAGCCATCTCAGAGACATTACTTGCGGTAATGGAAACCGGAACAGTGCGTTTTATGGTAGTTGGAATATTTTTGTTGAGAATAAATGCCTCAGCTGATCCACCACCTCCTCCACCAGACGTAGGAATGGTGGGTTTGGTAGGAAGAACTGAGCTTCCGCCACTAGAATTTCCATTTCCCGAACCACCACCTCCTCCACCGGAACTTGCCGCACTGGTAGTAACCGCGTCTGAATCATCTGACGCAGAATAGGTCGCACTATTTTCTACCCACAACGCACGGATCTCAAACACATAGCTGGTACTTGGACTCAGCCCACTTACCGTTGTACTGGTCGCAGTAGTAGTCGCATAGGCTGCATCGCTCGTAACATTGTAAATCTGATACACGGTCCCGGTGGCGTTACCATTGGCCGTCCATGATAAAGAAACGGTATCTGATCCGGTAGCGGTAGCGCTCGGTTTTGTGGGTGCAACCGGTGTCGTATAGCGAGCGGATGAGGTGACATAAGATGAAGTTCCACTCCCATTGGTAGCGGCAATTCGTATCATATAGGGAGCATTTGGAGTAAGACCGGTAATACTCGTTGAGGTAGTATTTGCCGCAACCGTACTGGTTGTTCCGGGAAAAGTACTCGCGTCGGTGCTGGAAATATAGTCAACAATAAAGGCGGTTTCGTCATTACTATTATCAACCCAACGAAATCCTATCGCGGTCGTGGAAATAGTCAAAATCTCCAAATCCGATGGGGCCGTTGGCGCGCTTCCCGCAGATGACATAACAAGCGAGGCTGTTTGGTTGTTGCTCGACAAGTTTGCGCTCGTTGACGTTGAACTGTAACTTGATGTAGCTGCCGCGGTGATTGTGTATGGATTATATCCGCCATTGGTCAAAGCGACAGAAGAGCTTGACATGGTAAATGCCAAAAGATTACTTGTATACGGAGTGTACCCTCCGGCTGTCGTAGTTACTGTTGCAGTCTGACTTTCGTCGGCACTCACAAAGGTAACACCTACACCACCAATAGCACTTAAATCTTCATTTGTTACGTACCCGCGTATTTTGTAATATACCTGTACCGTACCTGAATAAGTTAGAGAAGAACTTGTTCGGGTGAAGTTGACATTCTTTAAGCTGTTATTTCCAGTACTAGAAGAAAAAACATCATACAGAACACTTGAGCTAAAGACTGAGTCACTTATCTCGTTTCCTGTGGCCGAACCAGTAAAAGAAACCGCGTACCCATTTCCGGTTGAGGTCACTGAACTAATAAGATTACTTGAACCGCTAACAGCTAATCCGGCATATCCTGTTCCAGTATAAGTAATATTTGGACTAGAATATCCATCGGCGATCGTCCAGCCAGAAACTCCAGTAATAACCGTCGGATCGCTGGTATAACTACTTCCCGCTGGGGTAAAAACATTCGCAAAAAACTGATCAACAACGACACCGTTTCCCGAACACAGAGTTTCTATAGTTGCCCCTGAGCTTGCAATAGAGTTTGGAACCAAAAGTGTAATAAATGAGGAACCACCTCCTGCTTGCGCGGCCGCCACATGAAAAGACTCTAAAGGATCGGACATATAGCTCGTAAGATCAAAAGAATTGCCATCTATCTGATCCGTGGCGCAAGAAGCCGGATTCGTCATCAACAACATTCTCCCTCCCGAACCGGTATCATAGATATAATCTGTCCCATTGTATGATACATGAAACTCATCCATCAAATAGGAGCTAACTGTTGTTGATGCATTTTGCACAACTATGTTTGAAACCGTATTATTTGATCCAGATATTGTAAACCCATCAGTACTTACAGTACCGATAATTACACTGGATGCACCTGCTCCAGACAGAGTAACAAAATTTGCACTAAGAGTAGCTGGCGCATATGAACCAGCACTCAAACTAAAAATATCACCACTTCTCGCCGCAGTAATAATATCTGTTGATGTCACATGTACTGAGGAATAATCTACTACCCCATCATCGTCTATCGTAAAAGTATTTTCTCGCGATCCACTTTTTGATCCGATATCATTAGTTGTGCTAAAAACATCTAAATAGTCACTAAAAGGTGCCAAATCCCAATCATCACTGACATCAATATTGCTTCGCTTAAAAAACGGATTAGAAGTTTTATAGGATGAGTCAAGAGCTGTACCACTACCACTCACCCTAGTTCCCATTTGATAATAGCCATTATAGTTATTAGTCAAAGAAACCGTACCCAAAGCATACTCCGGAAACGTGATCGCTGTTCCAGCTGTACTGGTAGATCCGTTATAGAAGATATTGTAATTTGCCGTAGTAGTAACAGTTGCTCCCGCTTCTGGACTCAAAGTAATTCCAGTACAATCATCATACCAATAAAAAGTATTATTTGAAACAGTAACCTGCGCCGACGAGCTTCCTCCCACGATAAAAGCATGACAAACGATAGAGCCCTGTGTAAAATCTTGAAAAGAAAAAACATTGTTCTGGATAATAAAAGTACCCGCTGTTCCTGTTCCTTCAAACTTTAGAAAAGTAAAATTATCTGAATTTTGCTCTGCCGTACTCATGGCAAAGGTATTGTTTTCAAATGTAACATTCGTACTTCCATTCTTAAAAAAGGCCAAGGTCTTGTTACTGATCTCTCTATCATAGATGGTGATAGTGTTATTACTAATCGTACTACTTGTCACCGGATCAAAATCAAGCGGATAGGAAGAGATATTTGCGGCAGAATGAATAGGGATCGTATTCCCACTAAAAGTACTACTCGCCAAGCCTCCGGCAAAATATTGAAAGCCACTATTGTTTGATATAGTACTACTGACAAACAAAGAGGCGCTTAGTTTAGAAAACGTTGACGTCGAAAATACATTATTTGAAATCGTTACCTGTTCCAAAATTCCCCCTTGAATTGTCATATTATTAAAACCACAGTTTTGAATAGTACTACTTGAAACTACAGTCAAAGTATCTGGTGTTCCGCCTGCCCCAATAATAACATCGGTCGATTCACAGGACAAAGTCAAACCACGTGGAAAGGTGCGAGCAGAATCACCGCTTGGATCATAGCCACTACGAACAGAAATAATAGTAATACTACCATTACCATTCGCGGCAGTAAAAGCGTCTCCAATGGTAGTGTAATCACAACCACTCGCACAAACAGTTAGTTCTCCCGGCACAGCCTGGACAGAAGTTTTGCCGAATAGTATCACAAACATCATTCCTGTTGCACAAAGCATGCCAAAAAACCACAGTGTAATTTTTTTTTCTATAAAACCATGAAAAAACATATTGGCATGCACTCTATTAGAAAACAAATACAAAAAAGATAGCAATAGCAATAATAGCAGTATACCTCTTTTCACCAAAAAAATAAAGTGTTTTAGTAGAACACCAAGAGATAAAAGCACCCACCGTACCTAACCTCTTTTATGTGTTGAAAATTCATTTAGTAAAAATATAACCCGCGTAAATATTCATCTACGCGGGCTACTTATCTTTTACTGAAGACAACTTATACATCCCAACCTTACATCATCCCTCCCATACCACCACCCATTGGCGGCATTGGCTCTTCTTTCTTTGGTAGATCAGTTACCACCGCTTCTGTGGTAAGCAACATTCCAGCTACTGAAACCGCGTTTTGAAGCGCAGAACGAGTGACCTTGGTTGGATCAATAATTCCGGCCGCTACCATATCTTCATAGTTTCCGGTTGCGGCATTAAATCCAAAGCTCTGTTCATGCTTGCGTACCTCATCCACGACTACCGCTCCTTCAAAACCGGCATTTTTGGAAATAATTCGCAACGGTTCTTCCAGTGCCCGCTTCAAGATATTGACCGCAATCATTTCTTCGTCTATCAAATTTAAATCATCAAGCGCTTTTGCTGCACGAATGAGGGCAACTCCACCCCCTGGAACCACTCCTTCTTCCACCGCCGCTTTGGTGGCCCCCACCGCATCTTCGATACGGTGTTTCACTTCTTTCATTTCTGTTTCTGTCGCAGCCCCCACCTTGATCACCGCCACTCCACCGGCCAATTTTGCCAAACGTTCTTGTAGTTTCTCTCGATCAAAATCTGAATCAGTTTGTTCAATCAGTTTCTTGATTTGGTTTACCCGATCTTTGATTGCACTTTCATCACCTTTTCCTTCTACAATGGTGGTGGTTTCTTTGGTAGACACGACTTTACGTGCACGACCCAAATCATCCAATGTTGCATTTTGCAGTTTGAGCCCAAGTTCTTCGGTAATCACTTTTCCACCGGTCAAAATAGCAATATCTTGAAGCATTTCCTTGCGTCGATCACCAAAACCAGGTGCTTTCACCGCCAACACGTTGAATGTACCACGGATTTTGTTGACCACAAGAGTTGCCAACGCTTGCCCATCAACATCTTCCGCTACAATCACCAATTCTTTCCGACCACTTTGAGCAACTGCTTCCAAAATTGGCAACATGTCTTCTACAGAAGAAATCTTTTTGTCGGTAATTAAAATATATGGTTCTTCATACTCCGCCTCCATGCGATCCGGATTTGTAATCATGTATGGAGAAACATATCCTTTGTCAAAGCGCATTCCTTTTACTGTTTCAATCTCCATACCAAATGATTGAGATTCTTCCACAGTAATAACACCATCTTCTCCAACTTCTCGCATTGCCTCAGCGATTTTTTCACCGATTTCTCGGTCATTAGCAGAAATAGATGCCACATGCGCGATCTCATCTTGTTCTACCGGCTTCGAGATTTTGGTACGCAAGTAGTCCACCACTGCTTCAGCCGCTCTATGTAGTCCTCGATTCAAGGCAACCGGATTTGCACCAGCCGCGACATTTTTCATTCCTTCCGTGACAATGGCTTGCGTCAAGACGGTAGCGGTCGTAGTACCATCTCCCACCACGTCGTTGGTTTTACTTGCGGCTTCTTTGATAAGCTCAACTCCAATGTTTTCAAATTTATCTTCGAGCTCAATTTCTTTGGCCACAGACACACCATCTTTCGTAATGGTTGGAGATCCGTAACCCTTGTCTAAAACTACATTTCGCCCTTTTGGACCAAGGGTAACTTTCACGGTATTGGCAAGTTGGTTCACCCCACGAACCAACGCATCCCGTGCGTCAACATCATATTTGATCTGTTTTGCCATATATTGGTTGATTAGTTAATTAATGTATTGATTGATTAGTTAATTAATGTATTGGTTTGTTGGTTTTTTGAAGCAATTCCCCCCTTTCCTTTTTAAGGAAAGGGTGCGAGGGAGATAGGTTGCAACGGAGGGCCCGTAGAGAGTATGCACATGACTAAATGTACTCACACACCACTTCCACCCGAAGCGGACACCTCACCCCAACCCTCTCCTAAAAGGAGAGGAAGGTTGTTTCTCTGTTTCGTTATTTCATTGTTTCGCTATTTCGATACAATAGCCAACACATCATCGGCCGAAATAATTTTATGTTCTTCACCTTCAATTTCCACTTCGTCTCCACCCCATTTTTTATACAAAATAACATCGCCAACCGCTACTTCCATTTGTGCGCGTGAACCGTCTTTCAAAAGTTTTCCCGGCCCAACTGCCACCACCTCACCCTCAGCTTTTTTTTCTTTGTCGACTGTGTCCGGTAATACGATTCCAGACTTAGTTACTTCCTCCTGCTTCAATGGTTTGACCAAAATGTGATCACCTAATGGTTTTACTGTCATACTGTCTATGATAGTTAACGAATAAATAAATGACTAGAATAGTACAAGTAAAAAATTAACCAGGTAAATTACTTAATTGTGCTATTATATACCTCACTCGACCTTTAAAATTTATCACTCATACTTGATGAGTGATAATATCTTATACTGATTTACGGTCCCATGTCAAGATGTGGAAAGCGTAAGTTTTCCACAAAGGACACTATGTGTACACCATACCCACAAACAGCCCGGCCAAAAAATTTATAACAAATGTTGAGCGTACCATCCCCCTCTCCAATATCCCATAGGAGATCCAGAGCTTGAAAAGCAATGAAACAAAAAGCCCATTGGTAGCAATAGGCTCAAGCCGACGTCTAGATGAGAATTCATGAATGCCTGTCAGTAGTCATGAATTCGCTAGCGAGCGGCCGTGCCTATCACTGCCAATGGGCTCATCAGTAGGGGTAGTATCGCACACTTTTTGGCTTCTGTCAACTTTCAAAAAAAGTCTTTATATAGGGTAAATAACGCCAAAAACCTCTCTCTGGGGATAGGTTGTGGAGAGACAGTGACTAACTCGTGTGATGGTAAAATTTTGCTATAATAAAACAAAAAATTACCATTATCAAGAGCCCTATCCAACTTGAATAGAGATAATGATCTAGGAGGAACAACGGCAACAGCGATAAGGAAAGTCCAACGGGAAAAAACCAGCTGCCATGATTGTTCTTATTTGGACGTGTGAGTAAAAATAAGCGCCCCGCAGCAATGATTACCCCAAACATAAGAATCACACCAAAGAGCCCCAGTTCAGTAACCAACATCAGTGGTACAACATGAACCGGCTGGTATTCCCAAACAGGAAAATTGGGAGTGGAACGCATGGCAGCTGCAGTATAGTTTCCACCCCCAACTCCGAGAAGAGAACGGGAAGCAAACAGTTGAACCGACTGCTGAATAAGATCAATCCGTTCGCTCGTCGAACGTTGTTCAGGCAAACTTTCTCTTTCTATACGAGTATTTACAAGAGGAAACACCAACCACCCCATCACAACCAGAGAAAGAATACTATACAAAATGAGCCGACGAAACAACCATCCGGAACGTTTCACTGCATACGTGGTACAAACAGCCAATATCAGAGCCAACGCGAGCCAAGCAGATCTACTAAACGTTAGAACCAACACTGCACTGTTTATTACCACCACAACCACTGGAAACAAATGATCGAAGGCAACATGACTCAAAGTAAACGTTTCCATCTTTTTTTTATGCGACAGAGCAAGGAGAAAAGCGGCCAAGATACTCATGACCAAGTACCCACCAAAAACATTTGGATGAGAAAACGTACCATATGCCCGCAACCATCTTCCAATCGATGCACCGGCAACAATTGATGCCCCTGGCTCCCCCGCAACATGGGATGCTATTCCGAGCCAACTTGTTTCATTCACTTGTTGCGTAAAAAACTGAACCAAACCAAGGATACTCGGCAACACACTTCCAGCAACAATAGAACGCAACACCGACTGAACGGACAATGGACCAAGAAATAGAATAAATCCAAACAGTACCGCCTGTAAAAATCTCCGTGCCTGTTGCAGTGCCAAAGATGATTCAACTGCCCAGATCGCCGAGAGATACGCGTAAAGTAAGAATAGTAAAAGAACAAATAAAAACTGTCGATCCGAAATCAAATGCCAATTACCCTGTTTTTTCTGTTCCCGAAATTGCCGCCAGTACCAGCCCATAAAGACCAATATCACCAACCATAACAGACCTTCGGTAAGATACAGACTCAGGGTCCCATACTCCCATTTTACCCCGTCAACAAATCGCTCCTGCAAAATCACAACCGTTTGCCATGGTAACAAAAATAACAACAACACTGTAAGTTTATTGAGTAAAGAGGCAGAAAACATTTTTTGAACCATAGAAGTTTGAACAGGCACATGATAGATAAAAAAACACATAACATTCAGTGCACATTCGTTTTGTTCCGTTCCATCCCCACTCTCCACCAAAAGCGGACAGAAAGGCGGACAGGCGTGTCAAATAAACAATTTCTCCGAAAAACCCTACCGCATCAATCGTTTCTCCCACTCACTCCGAAAAAATCCTCGCCGATCATTTTCATGAAACTTGAGCATCGTATCAGACACTACCACACTGGTTGGATACGGACGCGTACCAGGAATAGACCGTTCCATGACCACCTGTTGCAACCAGCGCATCATTCCCTCTATCCAGTCTCCCAACATTTTGCCAAATAACCGTTCCAAAAAACTTCTTACGCGTTTTGAGATTACCCCATCATTGACTCGATACCGACTTGCAAGACGAACTGGTTGTAAGGCGTGCGGCACCACGCTTTTCACCCACTGATTATTCTTTTGAAAACAATCATAGATATTGTCCCGATCATAGACCGGCACCAACTGATCTATCCAGTACCAGGTATAAATATCTCTTTGGTCAATGACCACATCATGTAGGTTCAAGTGATTTGTCGTAATGTAATAACTCAAACAGATTTTGTTTGCAACGCGCGTCTGAGTTCTTCGCAATCGAAATACTGAGAGCACAATGGTTATTAAAAACCGAGTTGACCACATCCTTCCTTCTTTGATAATAATAAATACATCAATATCACTTTCGTCTTTTACTGTTCCCGAGGCCAGTGTATTACACACCCACACTCCATACACAAACGGTATCCATCGTATCAGTCGTACAGCCCGCCGAGCAATCCGTAATTTTTTCTCAATCGTCGGTATAGCGAGCTGCCGCGTCACCACCGTCTGAATTCGTCCCGGTAGAAAAAACATACTGTCTTTCATTTCAATCCTACCGTTCTCTACCAAGTCCTGAAGTTGTATCAAAACTTGATCGAATGTACCAGTTGAAAGCACCGCCATTGTGTCTGCATCCAAAGCATGAAGTGCCCGATACAACTCTTCCGCAGTCAAAGGATAATCAAACACATCAAAATACGCCAAGGTGGAAAGTATCGATTGTTGTAATTGCTCATTCATAATAAGAATAGTGTAGCGTATTTGTAAAAAAAAAGAAACGAGGGCGTTTCTTTTAGTCCGACATGTTACTTCCAACTATTTTCTTAAAACTTCCCCACGCTCCTCATTGACACCGGCTCTGCTCCACGGGGGATGGTCTTCTTCTCATCCTTGACTGCTTTTACTGGTGTAACCGTATCATCGACAATCATCCGCTTTTCTTCAAATCGCACCACTTGATCACGACTCACCAAATATTCTTTGGTACTTAAAATTGACGACTTCACATGATACTGCGCCACCAGCTGACCATCGATATCCAAAATTATATCATTAACATGTCCAAGCTTCTCTCCTGATAATGTCTCAACACTCAGTTGTTTCAGCTGCTTAAAATCAATTCTCATAAAGGTAATTTCCAAGTTTCATGAAACAAACCCAATGGTACACACCTAACACACTCCCCCGGGTCGTGTGTTATTCCTTATTTAATATTCAAGATACTTTTTCATTTCCCCACTTCGCTATTTCCTTATTTCATTCTTTCTCTAGCCCAAATGAGCCCCCGCCCAGGACAGACAAACCAATCTGAACGGAGTTATTTCGTCATTTCGTTATTTCGCAACTTGTCAGGCGCAAGCGTAGCGGAGACTGATTTCTTTATTTCGTTATTTCGTCATTTCGAAACCACTTCTCCTTCTATAATATCACTCTCCGGCTTTTTTTTGAAGAGAACGAGTTGCTGAAGCGCCGTCAAGAGAGTGGAGAGAAACCAATAGAGAGCAAGTCCACCAGGAAATTGAAGACCAATAATAACGGTCATTACCGGCATGATATATAACATCTGCTTATTCATCATTGCCATCATATTTTCATCTTTTCCTGCCTCACCAGCTACTTTTGGAGCCGGTTTTCGCATCATCATCTTGGTTTGCCAAAATTGAGCCGCTCCGGCCAAAACCGCCAAGACCGGACTTGCTTCACGTAAATTAAACAAACCTAATGTTACTGGATTTATTTCCCCCGGATTTGGTACAAATGGATACAATAATCGCAGTTCATTTCCTGAAAGACCATCTCGAAATACGTAAAACAAGGCAAGAAAAATAGGAATTTGAATAAGAAGCGGCAAACATGAACCAAACGGATTCACCTTATGCTCTTTATAGAGCTTCATGGTTTCCTGTGCCATTTGCTGCTGATCATCTTTGTATTTCTTTTTCAGCTCCTCCATTTTTGGCTGCAATTCACTGAGCGATTTTTGGGCAACAATTGACTTCTTGGTCAGCGGATACAAGACAAGTTTGATCAATATTGTAATCACTAAAATTACTATCCCAACATCTGGAATAATATCATATAATCCCACAAAGAGATTGAAGATTGGTTGGTACAAAATAGTAGTAAAAAATTCTTTCATACGAGATCGCCGCTATGTACAGCGTGTGAAATAAATAACGAGGGTCACTATATCATACAGAGAAAAAGAAATCAATTGAACGTGCCGGTACGATCGTTCTCATGTAGCTCAGATCTTCAGACCTGATAACACACAATGAATGCACCCGCAGCACGAGTCCGCCTTGCTTTGCACGCCTTGCTTGTCCGCCTTGGGTGGGGGCTGTGGGCGGATTCAGGCCTAACGGCCTGAGCTACACTCTTTGCATAACACGCTTCACCGGCTCATAGTTCATCCGATGAATCTCGCATGGACCAAGCAGCTCAAGCATGGTTTGGTGCTGTTTAGTACCGTACCCTTTATGTTCATCAAATCCGTACAACGGATACTTCTCATGTAGTCTAAGCATTTCCCGGTCTCGCGAAACTTTAGCAAGAATCGATGCCGCACTAATAGCTGAAACTAGTTGATCCCCTTTTATAATATATTCTGAAGGAATTGAAAAATCAAAATTATCACGTCCGTCAATTTGCAAAAGATTGATATCTATATTGGTATCAATATACTTTTTCTGAAAACCTTCAATGGCTTGACGAAACACTTCTTTACACGCCCACCGCAAACCTTTTTTGGAAATAAAATCAGCTGATACAGAAGCGATACAAAAATATGTTTGATCAACTATTTTCTGATACAGGTCTTCTCTTTTTTTCTCAGTCAATAATTTTGAATCATTCAGTCCGTCTATTTTCACATTATCCGGAATCACTACACAGGCAGCGTACAGTGGACCAGCCCACGGCCCTCTACCAGCTTCATCGAGACCGGCGGTGTATTGTTTGATAATGGTTTGCATATGAGGGATGTTATACCATAGTTCGTGCCATTGTTCAATGTAATAGACCGCGAATGTAACGGATTGAACGGATATCAATAGATCCGTTTTTATCAGTTTTATCCGTTCCATCAGTGTTCCTATCAACAAAAAAACGCTCAGTGCATCACCAAGCGTTTCCTTATTTCTTTGTTTCATTATTTCGTCGTTTCGCTATTTCGTTATTTCCAAAAAAAATTACTCCCTCTCCTCTTCTTTTTCAGTACTTTCTTCTGCAACCCCAACCTCTTCCTTTGATGAACCATTCACCACTTCCTCCACTTTATCCACCTCATCCTCACTACTTACCACTACTTCTTCATTATCTTGCTGCACTACATTGATTTTCCAACCCGTCAAATCAGCTGCTAAACGTACATTTTGCCCTCCACGACCAATTGCGAGCGAAAACTGATCTTCGGCTACAAAAGCTTTTGCTTCTTTATTCTCTTCATCAAGCTCTACCCCATCCACCTTGGCCGGCGAAAGAGCTTGTTTTATAAATTCAACCGCATTGTCTTTCCACTGAATCACATCAATTTTTTCTCCGCCGAGCTCTTCAATAATAGTGGTAATACGACTGCCTTTTTGACCGATACATGCACCAATTGGATCAATCGCTTCATCATCAGTAAAGACGGCGACTTTGGAACGATTGCCCGGATCTCGTGCAATGGCTCTGATTTCTACATCACCACTCGCAATTTCCGGAATTTCTTGCGCAAACACTGTTTCCACCATTTTTTTGCTAGAACGTGACAAGGTAATTTCCGGACCACGCTGCGTCATTTCTGCCTTGAGAATGTAAAACTTCATTCGTAAACCAGGCCGGTACTGCTCCCGTGGACTCTGTTCGGTCTGTGGCAAGGTTGCCATGATTTTTCCCAGGTCAATGGTCACTGCCCCAGTTCGATCACGACGTTGCACTGTCCCTTGGATAAGCGTTCCTTCTTGCGCCTTAATATCATCAAACACCACGCTTCGTTCCGCTTCCCGAAGTTTTTGAATAATTACCTGTTTCGCAGTCATGGCAGCCATACGCCCAAAGTCATGCGGCACTTCTTTTTCAATCTCCAATACCTCGCCAACCTCAGCATCTGCTTTAATCAACTTTGCTTCACTCAGCATAATGTGAAGCTTTGGATTGAAGACATGCAAATCAGCAATTTCCTCTTCTGCCAATTCTCGACCCTCTTCTCGTGCTTGTTCTCGACGAGCAGTAAGTTCAGTTTGTGCGGCTTCCACTTCTTCTTCGGTCATATCTTCTACCACCGTCTTGATGTCCCACACCTGCATATCACCGGTTTCCGGATCAAACTTTACCGTGTAATTACCGGTCTTACTCCCAAAATCTTTTCGATACGCTGCCGCAAGAGCTGATTCTAACGCTTCAAGCACGACTTCATATTGCAATCCTTTTTCATCACAGAGAAACTGTAATGCTTTGACGATTTCTGATGACATATAGTAAATACTAGCTTGTACGCAGTATGCAGAAAACGCTTGTACGCAGAAACAATGTTTGTACTGCTTATTCTGCCTACTCTGCTTACTTGCCTACAGGCTTAAATTAAGGTATAAGTTAAGGTATAAGTTAAGGTATAAGTTAAGGTATAAATTAAGGTATAAAAAAAGCAGCTTTTATAAGCTACTATATTCAGAATAGTACACTTCTTTATTTGTTTTGTCAATGGTGGTTATCCACCTCTAGAGCGGTCACACTTCTTACTATATAACCACGTATATATCTTACAAAAACAAAAGAGGAACTTTATTTGTTCCTCTTTTTATTAACACCGTAATTTTTATTTCAAATCTGCTCCATTTGGATACGTTTCACTAACAGGAATCGTGACAATGCGATCCCAGCGGTAGCCAAGTTTGTTAAACGCAGCTTCGTTGACAATCCAACTCTTTTTTCCACCCACAAGAACATACACTTTTGGACTATTTGGGTACTTGAATACCGTTCCATCCATATGAACGTTTGTCAATGACAACTCCCCAACAGTTTGAAATGAGTTCAGTAATGTTGGATCCGCATCTTCAATCCAATTCCATTGGTACCCCAGCCCGGTAAAGACAGATTCACTGGTGATCCAATATTTTTTACCATTCAAAAGGAGATATACCTTTGGATCCTCCGGCACTTTTACCAACGCACCGGATTTGGGATTATATTTTGGTCCCCATGGCATAAACTGAATCGCATCGTTTGGAGGTAAGGTAGACACAGTCTGTACTTCAGACCAAGCAGTAAAGTAGGTAAAAAATACCACGGAGTTCTTGAATGGTCGTTTGGTACACTGACTTGTTACATAATAAATAGCCGGTGAATTTGCAGTTTTATACGCTTTTCCGGGTGTGAGTGCACAAGAAACCGGTGTTGGCTTTGGTGACGGAGCAGAAACAGGTTTTGGCTGTTGTGCAGTTTTTGCTACCACATCAATCGTACTAGAATAAACCCCAGTAACGCCACCGGTTTTTGAATTCCGAAACTTAATATATACAGTCTTTTTTCCCGTTCCGGAAGTCAATTCCCAGTTTACTGTTTTTTTCAATGGCTGCCACGAGGCCCCGGAAAAATTTGCTGTATTCGAAATGGCCATCTGATCAGCGTTGGTTGTTGGCATGGTAAGAGTAACCGAGTTTATAGAGGTGGTCTTCGCTCCCTGATTTATTTGAACCGGAGAGGTTGAGCCACCGGTTCCAGCCGAGACAGACGGCACTTGCACTGTTGGGGCTGCTGGTAGTATCGCTGCGCCTCCACCACCGCCACCGCTTGATCCACCACCGGAACTACTTCCGCTAGATGATCCTCCGCCTGATCCGGAATTTACTGGTTGGCTGTTTGAATTAGTAGAACCACCGGAATTTGTTTCTTTTTTCGGACAATCTGCTGCGCTCGTCTGTATCCCCTCAATATCCGGGCACACATCTTTTTCCTCCACTGCACAGGCTGTTCCGGCTGATTGCGTACCGGAAATTTCCGGACAGGCATCTTCTTCAGAGTCAACTACTTTCATTGCAAGTCTATCAAGCGGCGTTTCACTGTACTCACTGTCACGCAACATATGTACTGTTAAAATGTATTCCCCAACTTCAGTTGGGGCAACAATACCATACCCATCTCCCGCAGCACAGGTGAGTGGTCGTACCTCAATGTTTTCAGTAGAATTGAAAGAAAATGTTACATCTGAAGGGTTTGAATTGTCCCCCCGGTGCTTGATGAATACCAGTTCTTCCCGGGCATCGGTATACTTCCCTTTTACAACTACACAAAATTCTTGTCCCGCACCAACGGTAACTGAATCATTCGGTTCGACGAATTCTGCCGAAATTATTGTTGGCTCAGGAGAGGCGCTTGCTCGACTCAATTCCAATCGGAGCATATTGTTATTTTCATTTGACTCGGAAAATTGTTGGTTAGAGTCCACCTCAACCACCAATTGTACTGTCTCTAAATCCGGCAGTTGCAACAACGCTTTTGGAACATCCATGGTAAATGTCAGCAAATATTTTTTTGCGGTGTCAAAAGAGATATCCTCTACGGTAATAATGCTAGCCGTACCGGTCCAATTTGTATTATGTTTTACTGTGGGAATAGCATTGAATGTGGTGAATGGACGCAGTGCCTGTCGATCGTCACTTGGGTTCTTCAGTTTGGCCGACAACTGAAGCTGAGGAATGTTTTTTCCGATATCACTTTCAAGCACAACACCTATGGTCAATGTCTCCACTTCCTCAGTTACTGTTGCAATAGCAGAACCTGCATTGTCCGGAGTTTTTACTTCAATACCAGGGTGATCTTTTTTGATCACCATATTACTTAATACCAAATCTGGCTTGGTTACTGTTTTGTTTACCAATGAACACTGCATTTGATATTCTCGCATGTTCTTTCCCAGCTGTGTTAAGAGTATTCCGGGAATAGTACTTGATTCAGCCACATCGCTCAATGTAAACTGAACCAAGATGGCATCTTTTTGTATAAAACAATCTATACCAAGCGGCTGACGCTCTGTGACACTCGTCAAACAACCAGCAAACGACCCAGAAAGAAACGTGTTTGAGTCGTCCGTAAAACTATACGCAATCTCCGGAGTGGTTTCTTTTTCAGCATAAGCAGTAAGCAGTTTTCCGGCCACATCTTTTGCAATAGCAGAGGAATGATATTCAAAGTACTGTACAGTGACATTTGCAGAACCACCTTGTATCGGTTGAGTATAAAAGTGTTTTACCGCTGATATATCATGCTCAAGAGAAGCAAACGAAGCAACAGAAGCCGTTTTCTGTATGTCTCCCATGGTCAAACCGGGGAACTGACTGGTTTTGAGACTAATTCCGGGAATTATTTCGTCCGGGCAATGTGTGAGCGAAAATGTTGCCGCGGCAGCCACTATAGCAGCACCTAAAAACATGAGAGCAACGGCCATCTTAGTACTTGATATGGTCTGTACCGAGGCAGCTGAAGGAGGAGTTGGTTGCGTGTTCATAGTAAGTAGATTTCTCCTCTCATTACTTTGTAAAAAGAAGAGTGGATGAAAAAATATAAGTAACAGTATACGTATGTATGGTACACCACATCTGTAATGTCAAAAACCATTATTTTTCAGATCAAAACTCCTTCAAATACTCTAAAACACTGTAGTAGCTGATGGAAGAGGTAACCCAAGATAATTTCCTGAAAACAGTTCACTCATAGGTACCGTCTGTTCTCCCGGCCACCACAAAGTTGATTGTAAATAATACGGGGATGCAGACGAAAGAGTGTGATCAGCCGGAACATGAACAACTAAAGAACCTGAGGAAATCCCCGTGAGACTGGTTGTATCCGCACGTAATAGAAGAGTCCGTGTACTACCGGCAGATACAACAAGAGGGTTTTGTAATATAAACGTAACCTGCGAAGCCGGTAAGATAGATGATTGACTGCACAATTGTCCATTTCCATTTGTATATATAATTTCTGCACTCACTGACATGTTGGTGTCTGCATCTTTGAGTTGCCACGGCACATCGCTTACTCTTGTAGAACAGGTTAGCCATGATTTTACCTCTTCAGTACCTTGAAGCGCAAACGTTATTCGTGAAAACGATACCGGATTGGTACTCGGTGCAGCAACAGTAAGTGCGTATAAAATCGTATCTGAAGCAACTGCTGTTCCAGCAAGTTTATCGGTGGCTATAGCGAGCTGTGGAGCACCGGTAAAGTATGGTAAGCACGCTCCATCAGAACAACCATGGGGACATATCTTATATGTAACACTGGCAGTTTTATTATCTGGCGCGCAAACATATTCTGCCACCCCAATTCCGCTTGCTGCTTCATACTGAGTCATGTCACCAACATAACAATAGTCTGTTTTTTGCACAGAAGAAGTTGTTCCACTGTTATCTGATATGAGAGAAGAGACTGTCCCTTTGAGATCGTATGTCAACCCCTCGTCAGTATCAGCACAAGTGGGTTGTTCTACCGGAGCCTGATACACTGTTTTTACCGGCGGAGGAGTTGCCGCTTGAGAAGAAATGGAAATCCTTGCCTGACCATCACGTAGGCGCCCATGATACGTGATCATGACCTCAAGACCGTTTTCCCATGTGAGCTGAGCGGTTTGTTGCGCAGGCACAGAAAGTAGTTTTGGAGAGCCATTGGTCAATAGTCCAAATCCAGAGGTAGAATACCCTCGGACAGTATACGTTTCAACCTGATCCTGGACCGTATGAACAAGCTGCTGCTTTGGACACACCAAGTAAGTACCGGAAGTAATAGAGATAGTAGAGGCAGCGGAAGCGCAAGCATTTGGTGAAGTTCCCACTGCAGCCGCAGCTACCGCCGCAAACCCCATAAACAGAGTAGCGACTGACAATTGCAAGTTGGTAATGGTAGAGGTTTTTATTCCGGTACTTGTAGGCATAGGTGAAGAAGATTATGTATGGCACTATTATAGCACATATATTGATAGTTATCCACTTTTTCTTTCACCTTATCTCACACCGCAGTAATGACATGGTAATCGGTGTACAATATGAAGTTGATAGAAAAGAATGACGAAACTTTTCGTCTCGTGGGCCAATAAACAGATATACTACCTCAGGTTGTCGTTGCAAGCGTTGAAACAGCTCGAGTCTAGAAGTTCCATCTTTACTGTACCAAAAACTTACCCAATCATGGTATGACCAAGATCGATCATCCAACATTCCTGGTGCGACAATATAATGATCTGAAAATCCATAAAGCCATGGGGCATAATATGACGACAACACAATAACCGTTTGTTGTGCCGGTATCTGATGGAGCTCCTGAACGGCAACCCACTCTTCCTGCGTAAGATATGGCTCCTTTGTTGTCACGTACCATCCGTATTGTATAAGTAAAAATATAACATATATTCCGGAAAAAAATAATATAATCCGCTTCGACCCAAGCCACCTACAAGCATCACGTAATCCAATAGCAGCAAATATAATGAGAGATAAATTTACATAGACAAGCATTCGATGTGCAAACACCACACCAAAAAATAGTAATAATAAAGAAGTCAGCAAAAAAACAGACCATTCTAGATACTTTTTAACATATCTTCCCACCCCATACAAAGCAAAAGGAAGATACAGGTACGTAGTGGATAAAAACTGTATCGGATCAAGAAATTGTCCAGTAAACTCTTGTTTTCCACTTTCTAAAAAAGCATTACTGGTTATCCCTACACTGAAAAGAGGTGTGATATATCCTATCCACTCACCCCAATTGAATAAAAGAGCAAGAAAAAAACCCACTCCGGCAGAAACTAAAATACTCCGACGGCGTGTACTGTGAAGGAAAAAATAGCTAAAAAGAAGTAAAGCTAACGGTACAAACGATAACGGGTGGATTGTTCCGACAATTACGACAGATAGCGTAACGATCCACCACCTTTGATACTCAAGACCTATCAACATGAACAGGATAGTAAACAACGCAAGTACTTGTCGATAATAATACCACCAGGCCAATTCAAAAAATGTTATACTTGTCATTAAAAGTAAACAGCCAAAAAATGCTACTGTCATTTCTGTTCGTTTCTTTACGTACACGAAGAACAAAAACACTATTCCTAAAAAAAACCCAACAAACCAGCCGTACATGATACCATCAACAGAAAAATTAAGGGCAAGTAAAAGATTTGAAAAAAAAGAAAATCCAAACGGCACAACCGGATCATGAGCCAACAAACCACCATATCCCAAAATAAAATGTCTATATAAGCCTACATCATATCCAAACGAACGATCGCCGTGACTACCAACATACCATACCCAGAATAACCCGAAACCAAATAAGAACAAATAAAACAAGGCTCCCAAAGAGGGTAGCCTTGTCAATAGTTTTCTTAGAAAACGGTAAAAATTTTTATTTAATATAAACTTGTGCTCCAGCATGTAGTTTCTTTCCTTCAAGTGAGGTATAGAATGCTTCAACACGGTAAATTCCTCGCTTCATACCAGCTACATATTTCAATACCTGGGGAGAATTACCAAAAAAAGCCGTATCCATTCCTGACACTTTCCATGTAATTGGATAATGCCCGCTCAACAGATCGCCATTTTCATTGTAAAGTGAAACGGTAAACTCCTGTAGCTGTTTTTTCCCGAGAAAAAGCTTTGTTGGACTCATGACCATTTTAACCGGGGGTTCTTGTCGTAATCCTTCCTCAGTATATGGTGTAATTGTATAACTATCATTGTACCCATAGGTAACACCAAAGGGAATACCATACCCATAACCCGGGGACTCTACTGGATTATACCCATACCCTAACACAGGGTTATATCCATAGGTTCTTGCAGTATCAATAGTTGATTCTTGATCTTGAAAACCGTAGGTTAGATACCAAACATCATGTTGTGGTCGCTGATATGCTCCAAAACCGTAGGCCAATGCACCAACTACGATAAGCGATGCCGTTGCAAGTGCGATCTTCAAGGCGGAGGACGATGTTGTTTTTGTTACACTTTCCATAGTGAATTTCGATAAGTAAATAAATAAGATATTACATGTAAATCTAATGAATCTCCGTCACCGGAAGACCCGCCCACTCAGCTACCACTTCTTTTATATCATCACGTGTAACCGTAGGAATAGCTTCAGGTATCTGACCAGAAGCCTCTCCTGGTATACCACCACCAACTACTTTACCGGAAAACTTACCTGCCGCCGCGTGAATGAGTCCCGTGTGATGCGGATTTGTACCTTCATGCACATTGACCATAGCCGCCGCCTCGTCAATCAGATCAATCGCTTTGTCTGGCAATTGTCGACCACTGATATATTCTTCCGAGAGCCGCACTGCTGCATCAATCGCGTCATCGGTAAATTGAATCTTATGATATTCCTCATAGTTTTTCTTTATTCCATGTAAAATGGTAATCGCCTCATCAATAGTCGGCTCGTCAACAAACACCCGCTGAAACCGTCGGTCCCATGTTTCATCCGGTTGAATATACTGTTCGTACTCTTTTTGCGTCGTTGCTCCAATAAGTTGCAAATCCCCTCGCGCCAACGCCGGCTTCAGAATATCCGCCAAGTTGATCGAACCTTCTGTTCCTTTGGCTTGCATGACCGTATGAATTTCATCTACAAATAAAATGATCGTTCTGTTTGACGTGCGAATATCATCGATCAGCCCTTTAATTCGTTGTTCAAACTCACCACGGTATTTTGTTCCTGCCAACAGCTCTGCTACCCGAAGAGACAAAACACGTTTATTTGCCAACACACCCGGCACCTCCCCATGAACAATCCGGACCGCCAACCCTTCCACGATCGCTGTTTTTCCAACTCCCGGAGAGCCTACCAGAACAACATTGTTTTTTGTCCGTCGAGTCAAAATTTGCGTCAGCCGCATGATTTCTTTTTCTCGACCCACCACCGGATCAATATGCCCTTCCCGAGCCAAACGGGTAATGTCTACCGCAAACGTATCCAAATTTTTGGTGTGCCCAC
This sequence comes from Candidatus Paceibacter sp., assembly GCA_020725175.1. GTDB lineage: Bacteria > Patescibacteriota > Patescibacteriia > Magasanikbacterales > UBA922 > DYFM01. The sequence goes on along the minus strand of DYFM01000003.1, from coordinate 38,544 downwards.
CTCCTCCAAGCGAAATACTCGGTAACCCTCCGGCGGTTTTCTTTTTGGAATAAAAAAAGAGAAACACACCGATCA
>DYFM01000003.1:0-38453 GCA_020725175.1 Candidatus Paceibacter sp. | reverse complement strand
GCCGTAGCGAAATATGGAATATACATCCATAGGAGAAGAAGTTATAAATTACAAATTTCAATTTCCAATTTTTTTACATTTTGGAAATTAATATTTGAAATTTGAAACTTACCAAAGTATACCATCTTTGATTGTATTTTAACATCTTTCTGTGGATTACTTTGGAATAATGACTCGCAATTCACAAGTAGCTATAAGTGGTTTTTTGTTACGAACATACACACTCACTTGTTCAAACTGAATTGGGGTGTGGTCTATATCAATGTTATGTTCCAGACAATACATGCGCGCGCTATGAAATATATTTCCAACTTTTTTCTCGCCCGTAGCTCGCTCCGCACTTCCTTCACCATAACTTCTGGTTTTCACTTCGATAAAACAAAGTGTTTTTCCCCAATGATACTTATCATGCCAGGCAATAATATCAATCTCCCCTTTTCGTACTTGATAATTTCGTTCAATAATGTCATATCCTTCTTGTAATAAAAAAGAGGCGGCTTCCTCTTCTCCCCACGCACCCAGTTCCTGTTTATCGGTTTTTGACATACGATCTCTCTACTATTCATGACGAAAAAGTACCATTCCCGACTGATATTTACTCACTGGAAATTCTTCTTGTACCGCAAAACCATTTTGCAAAGCCCACTGTTTCACCCGTTCAAAATCAAGCAATTTTCCAGGCCCGGGACTGAGCGGAAATGTTCCTTCTATCCAATCAACAATAAGAATACGTGCCTTATCTTTGAGAAGTCGTTTCGCTTCGTCTAGCGCCTCCAGTCGATGGTTCAGTTGAGATAAAATATCAACAAAAAAAACCACATCAAGACTTCCACTCGGAATGGCGGTTTTTCCCACCACTTCCACATCAGACCAAATCGGATGAATCGGTAACCGTGTATTGAGATTAGCTCGTTTTCGAATTACTTCGAGAACATCTTTTAAAATATCCACCGCGTATACAACCCCTTTTTCTCCCACAACACCCGCTGCCGGAAATACAATATGTCCCGTTCTTCCACACCCAAAGTCAGCTACATGCATCAAAGGCTGGAGTTGCACTTTTTCAAACAACAGATTTGGATCAACGAGTTCGTTGCCGGAATGATACAGCATACGCGTAATTTCCAATAAATAAATTTCAAGTTCCAAACAATATGGTAACGATACACATACGTAACAAGCTCAAGACATTTCCCCTATAAATGACTGATGGGTAAAAAATGTTTTGTACGAGGAACTTTATGCAACCCCAAACAAACGTCCGAAAATTCCAAGTATCATGTTACCAAGAATCCCCGAAACACCGAGCAGCGCTATAAGAATAATCGCCAGCCCAATCAACTTATACAAAAATCTCGACCCAATCCCCTTTGCTTCTGCCCATGAACTGGTGCCGAAATTTTGGATAAACCATTCGGTGTAAATAATGAGAATTGAACCAACGGCAATTGCGAGCAGTGCGATAATGTATTTCATAGAGAAACAATCGACTAACGAGTGATAACCGGATTCATAACATCTTGCTGGATGAATGTATCCATTTGTTGATTAGAGAATACTTGTGTTGGTTGTTGTTGAGTTGGCACCGGATCGAGCGCGCCACAAAGTGCAGAGTAAATCGGTTCCCCAATTGCCTTTCCTTGCTGACACATATCGGTCAATGACTTACCTTTTGGCATTCCTCCCTGAGAACAAGAGCTAGACATAGAGCAGTTCGCACAAGCACTGTTTTCTGAAACATCGTACCCACTTTGAGAAGCTACCGAACATATTTCCGGACAGCAAGAGTCGGTAGTACCACCACTTCCTGAAGAGGAGCCAGAACTTCCACACTGACACATAATCGATTTCCCAGTATCTGGACCTGTAAGCCCAACTTTCGAATCCCCTCCCTGTATACAATATATATTAGATGGCGAAGAATTCGATGGATTGGTTGCCCCCATGCAGCTAGCCATAGCCCCAAGAAATGAAGAGCGACAAGAACTAATAGCCCCACCATCGTTTGGGTTTGGAATAAAGGTAAGTCCTCCACTTATCGTGTACATAGTTCCTTCCGCGTCTTTTCCAAAAGGATCAGGATTATCGACCCCATAATCTTTTATACCCGCTCCAATAGTCCCACCGTCTATATGTATGCTGATCGCCAGATCCTTTCCTCCGCCAATCAACATCCCACCAAGACCACTAGCCAATTTGTCTACCTTGAGCGTCGCTCCACCTCCCATATCAATACTCACCAAACCTTTTGCGGCGTCGGTAACTTCTTTACTGATTCCTGTATCGGGACTGGAGGGCGGAGGAGATGTATCTACAGAACCAGTGTCTTTTGGTGCTGGAGCAGAGCCAGAACCACTTCCTTCACCCTCTCCTGTTGGGTTCATGGTCCCACCACCCACCTTGGTTGGATCAAGCCCATAACAATTGGATGATGGTAACATCCAAGTTGGCGTAATAGCAACCGGCCCTTGTGTAAGACTGGCACTCGGATTAGGATCAACCGGAGCCGGTGCTTTCCCCCCAGAACTTGCGGTGCCGGAAAGACCACAGGCACCAAACAAGGATGATTGTCCTGAAGAAGTTTCATCACACGGAGGTTTGGCCATGTTTACCATTCCTTTTTGATTACCTTTGTTCAAAGAAGCGGCTGCTTGTTTTACTTCTGCAAGACTCATCCCATCACGGTATTGTATTGCCGCCAAATACGCATCTTCTGCTGCTGCTGTCCATGCCGCACGCTGAAAAGAGACGATTGAACGATTTGGATGTGTATCTTGACTTTTTGCCCAAGCATTAAAAGCCGTTTCAAAAGAAGCTTGGTCTGAATAATGTCCTCGATTAATAAGTTCTTGCGTCACCAAGGCACTTGACCGAAGAATCGTATCAGCTTGCAACAAACAACTCGGGGAGGTGGACTTACAAGTATACAGCGCTGTCAATTGTTTCGCACTATCAAAAGCAGACAAGTCACCGGATGAAAGAGCTTGAAAAAATGTAGACATGTCCTTTGCTATCGCTAGTTCTTGCGAAGTTACCATTGGGACCACCTGCCTATTTGGTGAAGCGATCTGATCACGATGGTTGGTAGCCTTTTTCATTTGTGGCCCTACCATACCGGCAGCCATAGCCCCTGCACCAACCAAAAGAAATGCCAATGCTATTGCGGTACGAGTTGTAGTACCCGTAGAAGAAGAAGTGGGCATATAATAATAATGTAAATACACACTACAAAAACAGTATTTACATGGAAGTAAATAACTTGTGAACTAGTATAGCGTATTTCTAAAAAAATTGAAAGAAAATTTGTGAACGTTGCCGAAATATCACATTCACACTCTTTAACAAAAGATAAGGCTATCCCACCAACCTCTTAAACTCCTCTACCAATGGTACCGGCTCTGGATCAATTCCATAGTAATCAGCCAAATATACCGATGCCCAATCTGCTACCAGCAATGAACGAAGGGCTTTTTCTAAAACACTTTTTCCGTTCAGTTCTACTTGGAGCACTGGCAACCCTCTCGCTTCGTACAAAGTTTTGAGGATTTGCAATCGTTTTTTATTTTTCGAAAGATCAGTTCGATCTACCAGAAAAACAAAACTCATAGAAGACGATAGGTGTCGCGTACTTTCCACAATATCAAACCCATTCATTTCATTGTGATTCAGTTCCGGAACACAGTTATAAAAAGCCGGAATCTTGGTGTTTTCATTCAGTTTTATTTTCCAATTGTACGCAATGGATTTGTATTGTTCCGCCGTATAGATGACCGGAATACGATTCTGCAAAAATCTCGCCACTTTTTTTCCAGCCAGTTTAAATGCAGCAGGTTTTAATTTTTGAGACACTATTTTCAGTTCTTTTTGTATAGCTGTTTGCCCAGTAAATGCTAATAACGCAACCAAACTAAAACCGAGCGCAGATCGAGGTTGAATACCGGTATTTGGTAATTCAATGTATGGCACGCGATGTTTTTTTGCCAGTTCTATGAGTTTTCCACCAACCGCAATCACAGCAAGAGCGGCTTTTTTCTTTCTAGCTTCATGAAATCCATCTATCACTTCTTCCGTATTTCCAGAATAAGAACTGGCAATGATCAGTGAATCGCGCAACGTAGTGGTAGATACCGCTGGTAATCCATAATCGGAATGTATCGTCAGCGGAAGATTTGGTGCCACTTCTTGCAAAAGATCAGCTGCCAGATGTGACCCACCCATTCCGAGGACGATGAACTGTTTTTTCTTGTTCAGGTTTTTCTTCTGCTCTATCACCGGTTGATACGCCAATTGTTTTGAAAAATTGAGAATTGCAGTTTTCATAAGCGTAGTACAATAAAATATATCATGGATTACCCTGGTCATCATGGACAATCTGTGTCTTCACTCATTCCGTACCAGCATCAAGCAGTAGTTGTTAGATCCAACATTTGCCCCAGCTTCCCCTCGGCTGCCAATTTTGATAGATCATCAAATCCCCCGACAAATTCTTCACCAATAAAAATCATCGGCACAGTCATCCAATTGTACTGACGGCTTACTTCTTCTCGCTTATCCGGATGCTCCAACACATCAATTTCTTCATACGGAACATTGAGACTGGTAAACAATTCTTTTGCCCGCACACAATAGGGGCACATGGGTTTGGTATAGATAGTGACTGGTTTCATAAAAAAGATTGAGATTGAGATTAAGATTGAGATTAAGATTGAGATTGAGATTAAGATTAAGATTAAGATTGAGATTGAGATTAAGATTAAGATTAAGATTGAGATTAAGATTAAGATTGAGATTGAGATTGAGAATTGAGAATAAATGAGGAGGGAGGAAAAATATTTTTTATAGTAACTACTCACTATAAAGTAGCGTAACAGATTTTTGAAGAGTTTCCAAGGCTGGGAGTTGGTGGGTTGGCAGGTTGGCAGCTTGGTAAGTTAGAAAGTTAGCAAGTTGGCAGGTTAGCAAGTTGGTAGGTTAGTAGGTTAGGGTGAGTATGATAGTACAGATTAGACAAACAAACTACTAAGCAGTAAAACAATATAACAATCCAGTCCCGATTTTTAAGCTTCACGTTTCTATTTTCCAATTTCAACCCTCTCTTTTTTCAACAGCTCCTCTTTCCTAAAACTCCCCCGATTATATCCGCCAGCTTTTCCATCTGAGCGCACCACCCGATGACAAGGAATGGTAAGGTCATAGTTCTTGTTCAATAAATTTCCGACTGCCCGAAATGCCTTTGGCCGACCGGCGAGTGTGGCAACTTGTTTATAAGTCATGGTTCGACCCTTGGGGATTTGTTTGACGATGCTGTAGATGGTTTGTTGGAAGGAGGTCATACTGACTCGTTTTACTTCTATTTTTTTATTATGATAATATAGTACCATTACAGAAGAATAAATCAAACAATAATACTGTGTATGATAGAATACAACTGTCTTGATAAAGTTAGAGAAAAAGAACAATTACTTTTCGAAGTAAAAAAGTTTATTGATACTGACATAACATCGGCGCTTGACACCTTCCGAATTATCTGACATTCTCCCAGTAGGAGGTGTGTCATGATAACACCTGAAACCCTCCAGGCCGCGTGGGACATCCTTGTCCCACGCGGCCTGTTCTTCCTCGCCCTCCTTTTTATCATATGGTGGGCGAGGAAGTAGAAGCGTCGGTCGGGTAGCAAACGCTCGACCGGCGCAACCTTCACATTCATTCGCCAGCCTCATGGATAGTACTAAACTAAAAGTAATTTTCAACCAGCTGAAACAACTCCTCACGCCATACGAGAAGTATTTTGAAAACCAAAAAAATACTGATACAACCTATGATCTCTGGACAAAGAAATCCATTTCTCTTAATAAGCGCAAACCTACCGCACTATATTTTACCGGACTCATGATACACAAACAGCACGTAGGATTTTACTTCATGCCAATCTATATTGATCCCACACTCAAAAACCACCTCCCAGAAGAAATCCTACCGCTTCTCAAAGGAAAATCATGTTTTATCATAAAAAAACTAACACCCGAACTGATCAAACAAATGACACAATTACTTGATATCGGCTATACCTATTACAAAAAGCAAGGGTGGTTGTAAATTTCAATATACAAAAAGAAAAAGTTCTTATTGTAAACACGCTCTTAGTTCCTCCGTCTCACTCCAACCACATTCCCCGCCTGCCTGCCGCTCACAAATTACAGTCTGATAACATGCATATTCTTCTCTATAGATACAAGCCGTAATAGTCTCTTCATCAGCACATACTTCTCCACTACAACCGGTGATCACGCACGCATCTTTGGATCGCACTGAACGATCTGTAGCTGGTACATCATTACTCGTTTCATTATCTTTTTCGCCTGGTTTAGGAACAGCAGTATACCGAACACGATACACCACTCCCGCCTTATCATCGGAAATATACAAATTTCCGGATTGATCAAACACCACATCCACCGGTCGACCAAGCGCGGTATTCTCCGGGGTTAGCCAGCCGGTAATGAAGTCTTCAATTCCCTCAACGTTTCCCGCGTCATCAAGAAGAACACGAACAATTTTATACCCAACCGGATCAGTTCGATTCCATGAACCATGATACGCAACCAGTAAATCTCCTACATACGATTTTGGCCAGCCGCTATTTTTTGGCACAAACGCCAGCCCAAGCGGTGCGACGTGTGCCGGCAATTCTACTTTAGCTTCAACCAACGGATACACCAGGCTCACAGCCACATTTGGTTTGAACTGCTGATCGCGGATATTGTTTCCATAGTAGTAGGGCCATCCGTAAAAACCGTCTTTTTGTAACACATTAATCTCATCCGGAGGTAAATTGTCCCCCAACATGTCTCGCCCCATTTCCGTCACCCACACTGTTGCCAGTTTAGGATGAACAGCCATGAATACAGCATTTCGAAGACCTCTTGCATATGGTTCAAGCCGTCCTTCACCGAGTAGCACTTTTTGCACTGTTCCATGGAGCGAATTTTTTTCTTCACATACATCACATGTAGAACCAATTGAGACCAGCAATTCTTCTTGTGAAGTAAATACTAAACTACGCGTCCAGTGTCTTCCACCAGCCGGGAGCGGCACCACGGTTTCTAATAGCGCTTCAGAACGGATTGCGGTTTTTACTATTCGCTCTTCCTCTGCAATATACAACACATCTTTTTGTTGTGGATGAAACACAAGACCATGTGGACGATTCAAGTTACGAAAAATCGCACGAACTTCATTTGTCATTGGATCCACAACCGAAACAACCCCTTGTGACGGTTGGGACACCCACACCTCACCATACTGATCAACCGCCAAATCTCGCGCGCCAATAACATTGTTTGCAAACAAATCAATCGTAAATCCGGTCGGCAATATAAGTGGTGTTCCCGATACTGTGGTTGTAGATGTTTTTTCTCCCACGCCTAAGTCATTGAAATATTCAGCAATTGGTTTTTTCGGATCAATTAATATGGGTTTTAATCCATTCCAATACCGACTGAGCCACCAACCACCTATTATAAGTACTACAAAACCGATTACTCCGAAAATAAAAAGGTATTTACGCATAAAAAATACATTCTTCAGATTTTAGTATAACACAAAAAATCAATCGTAATCAAACAAATTACCGCCGACATAATCAAGGGTCACTTACCACCCAACACACAAATCAAACCCACATCATAAACTCCTTGGCCAAAAGGTGCAAACAGAGTTACTTCGTTATTTCCCCGACCCAGACGGATCCCCTTAAGACGGACAAACTACCTCGAGCGAAATTATTTCGTTCTTTATCCCCTCAATCTCCACCCAGTGGAAAACAAATACCAAGTCAACCCACCAAATGCAAGTACCAATATAACCATAATTACTGCCCCCACAAATAAACTCCCCTCATGAAGCCCAATCATGGAATACCGCAATCCATCGACAAAGTAAAAGAATGGGTTCAGTTTCATGATCAACTGAGCTTTTTCCGGTAACATGTGAATAGAATTAAACACTCCACCCAAAAAAGTTAACGGTGTAATGATAAACGTGTTTAAAATAGTCAACTGCTCAAAACTATCCGCCCACAACCCAATCAACAACCCTAAAAAAGAAAATATCAAAGATACACCAATACTATATAACAAAAATAAACCAACATGTTCCATATTGGCAGCGCTAAACACGACCGCAATCATAAATACCCCAAATCCCACTACTAATCCTCGCACCACCCCGGCAATGACATATCCCAAAATCATTTCCAGATACGACAATGGCGCCACCAGTACTTCTTCTATATGTCGTGCAAACCGCTGAAAATATAGCGAGGACGATGTTTGACCGAAAGCAGAATTAATTAAATTCAACATCAAAATACCAGGAAGAACAAAATCAATATATGTCACTCCGGCAATAAGATCGATTCGTTGCCCAACCACATACCCAAAAATAAAAATGTACAACAACGCGCTAATCCATGGACTCACCAAGGTTTGAATAGCCACCCGCAGAAAGCGTTGAATTTCTCGCTGGATAAATGTTTGTAGGCCGATGAGGTTCATAAAACGAATGATAAATCATACAACTAATATCTTACATGGAATTGTACCACTGTTATCTGTTATCTGTTATCTGTTATTTGTTATCTGTTATTTGTTAATTGTTAATTGTTATCTGTATATGTTACTTTTTTATTAATTTAAGATTTTCCTCCGCTCTTCCTCGTCAACTCCAAGTATTTTTTTTCCAAATTACTCCCCTCCTTCACAAATTCACTCTTATCCCCCACTGCCACTATTTTTCCTTCATAAATAATTGCGATACGATTGCAAAGTCTTTCTACTTCTTCCAAATAATGAGAAGTAAATAAAATTGTTTTTCCAGCTTCATTGATTTTTCTCAGATAGTCCCAAAGTTCGTGTCGAAGCTCTACATCTACTCCAGCCGTGGGTTCATCGAGTATGAGTAGTTGCGGATCATGCATCATGGCACGCGCCAACATAACACGTCGTTTTAGTCCGCCAGACAATTGTCGAAACTGCTTCTCAGCATGTTTCTCAAGTTCAAAGACTTTTATCATTTCCTCGGTGCGTTTTTTTCGTTCTTCTCTCGACATCCCATAAAAACCACCGACATACCATAAAATTTTTCTAATCGGCGCAAAAATATCGATATTAAATTCTTGCGGTGATAGACCAATTTTTTTTCTCGCTTCTCGATAATCCTGATTCACATCATGACCAAATACCGATATGGTTCCTTCAGTAAACCTTGCAATTCCGGTAATACAATGAATAGTGGTTGACTTTCCCGCGCCGTTTGGACCAAGAAAACCGAAAAATTCTCCCGGTTTAACAGACAAGGAAATAGAATCAACAGCAACTGTCTTTCCGTAACGTTTAGTGAAGTTGGTGATTTCTAGGGCGTTCATACTTTCTTGTTAACCCGAAGCTAAATTAATGACTTGCTTTATACTTTGAGTGAAATCTGTGAGTGTGAGTGAAAAGTCTTTTGCGGTGTTTTTATCACTATTCAATTTATCAAGTCGAATAGATTCTCTAACTTTCCAATATTCATATCGCAAGTCCTTCCACTTAATTTGTAGAGAATCATTCTGTTTTACCTTCTTTTGATAATCAATTAACAGTCCTTCCACACATTCCGCAAATATAACTAACTGATGCAGTACCACCTCACGTACTAAATATATAAACGCCGGATCGTTATTTAGCCAATCAGTAATATGTGTTTTTATATGCCTAAAGTATATTATGGCCATCTTTTTTACCCCTTTCTCCAAGAATCGCTTCTTTCATAGTAAAAGAATCTGCACTATACATAACTAAGTAATTCTCAAAAACTCTCTCACCCGCCAATACACCATCCACCGCATTATCTTCTTTACCGACAAGTGCCCACCCTTTTTCAAAGTCATCAATCTACAGCCAGTTTTTTTAGCAAACTCCTCGACCGATTGATATGAAACTACCGTATCATCCACTGCATGAATAAGCAAGACCTTATGAGGATCAATCTTATCAATCGCCGTCATAGGATTGTAAAACGTACCGGTTTGCAGGTTATCCCAGTGCTCTTTCTTCATTCTATAGGCTTCCCCAAACGCTTCTTTGGTAAGAGTAAACAAGTGGTCAAGTGGTTCATCCGGACTCTCTGCTTGCCAATCAACCACTGGTGAAACACAAATTACCTTACTAACTCGCGGATCTTTTGACAAAAGCAATGCCGCCGGTCCACCAAAACTTCCACCTACCAACACAAACTCCTTGGGTTGAATATCAAACATTTCATTAGCCCAAATACTGCGAATGGGTTTTTGTAGCGCGTCCATAACTTCTCGAATATCTTCGACTGGTGATTGCTCTAGAAATGTACCACCACTTTCCCAAGTACCACGGTACCGAGGGTGAAAAGCCCAGTACCCCTTTTTAGCCGCAAACTCTAGGAGGCTTTTTTTATTAGGAAGAGACGGCATTCCGTCACAAAAGATCATGACCTTTTGTGAATGGGTATCCTTGGGAGGTAAGAATTCCGCTATGATTTCTGCGGTAAGACGAGCTCGATGGGCATGCATACCAATAGTATTGACAAAAGGGTAAAGTGATCCGTACAATGTTGCTCAGTATACGATATTTTTTTATGCTATTCAAGTAATATTTCCTTACCCCTACTACTATGGCCCGACCCCGTGACAAACAACACCGGTATCAAGATCTCGCAAACTTTTCTCAGGTACTGGAACACACAACCACTGATCCAACTCACCTTCGTGGATCATGGAGTACTATCTTCGGAAATCATCACCCGATTGTTCTTGAACTAGCCTGTGGAAAAGGTGATTACACCCTCGCGCTCGCCAAACAACATCCGGAAAAAAATTTTCTTGGGGTTGATATCAAAGGCGCACGGTTGTGGATTGGCGCGCGCTATGCAGAAGAACACACTCTTTCAAATGTGCGTTTTCTAAGAACCTACATTGATCATGTAGATCAGTATTTTTTACCAGGAGAAGTAGATGAAATCTGGATTACCTTTCCCGATCCACACGGAACCAAAAAAGGGGCAAAAAAACGTCTCACCGCCCCTCGGTTTCTCAGAATCTATCAGCAAATACTCAAACCAAACGGCACCATCCATCTCAAAACTGACGATGAAGCATTTTTTGATTATTCTCTAGAATGTATTCATGACTGTAAGGGGACAATACTTCAAGAAATACGAAATATCTATGCATGTACCGACATACATTCTGATTTAACCATCAAAACGTTTTACGAACAACAACACCTCAAGCAACATAAGCACATACATTATGTATGCTGGAAACTACCTGTCTCTCCATAATATATTGTACTTCTCAATACATAAAACCCTCGGCTGAGGGTTTTACTTTTTAAACTTCAATACCTACCGTCAAAATACAACCACAGGCTCATTATTTCTAATAACTTTCACTGTATAGTCTGACACTGCCGGGTCACCATTTTTGTCAATGGTAATTGTTGCGTGAATCGCTTGATAATCCTTTACGTTATACAGTTCATCTTTTATGAGAGTAGGAATATTCCCCACCCGTCGCATAATGTCAGCTATCATCTTAACGTTTGTATAGGCATACGGCGCACATGTTGTTGCCTTTGCCCCTCGCTCTTCCATTCTTTTTATCCACTCCTGATCTTGAATCGTAAAAGTAGGATACGTATACATCACACCATTTGCAAAAGATTGAGAAAATATATCTTTATCTTCCCAAGTATCAGCCGCAAAAAAAGGAAGCGACACGCTCATTTCAGTTTTTTGACGCAATAAAGGAACGGTCGCTCCTGCATATCCCGGAGCGTATACCAGCTCCGCCGTACTAGCCTTGATCTTGGTTAGTTCCAAACGAAAATCCACTTGATGTTGCTTGTAATCTTGAGATAAAACAATCTCTCCACCCAATTCCTGAAAACGTTTTTCAAACGCTTGTTTCAAACTACTCCCATAATCACCCAACACCGCCAGGGTTGCTACACGACGTTTTCCAAGCTTGGTATATACGTATTCAGCAGCATACACTCCCTGGTAGGCGTCAGATGGGTATGTACGAAACACATACTCACCTGCTTGTGTAATAGTAGAAGCACCTGAACAATAAGAAAACAGTATTACCTGTTGACGTTCCGCTTCTGGGGCAATGGCACTCGTCTCTCCCGAACAAAGACCACCAATAATTACTGATGCACCATCAATAGAGATAAGTTTTTGAGCGGCAATAGTAGCATCCTTGGCAGCACATTTTCCATCCTCTGCCACGAGCTCAAGCTGTCTTCCATGTATTCCGCCTGTAGCATTTACTTCATCAACAGCCATCTGAGCAGCCACTCGCGCATCATGACCAAAACTTGAAACATCTCCAGTTAGAGGACCTACCCAGCCCAGTCGTATCGGAGATGAATTCTCTTGGGATTGCGATGAAGCGACGTCTTGATCCAAGGTTTCTTGCCCACACCCAACCACAGTACTAATCGCAATAACAAGGATACCGAAAATAAGCACTTTATATTTCATACCGAGCAAAAAAAATATAAATAAATACATCTGTTACTTGATCGATCAATGATAAAAACAAGATGGTTTCAAGCATATGAAATAATCAAAAAAATGTCAATAAATTAGACAGTAAAATTTTCTTATCCTTTACAAAAGATTATATTTTTGCTATAATAACAATATATTTTTTTGACCATTATTTCGTCATATATGAAAAAAATTTCCTCTTCTTTATTAACAAGCCTTGGACTTTCACCTGCTGAAGCTGATGTATATGTAGCTGTTCTCGAGCTTGGGGAGGCAAATCTACAAGAAATTGCCGATAAATCCGGAGTAAAACGTACAACTATCTATCACTTTCTTCCTGAATTAAAAACAAGAGGATTTCTTATTGAAACAAAAAAACGGAAAAGAAAAGTGTATTCCGCCACCCACCCAGAGCAACTACTGGAGATAGAAAAAACTCGATTAGCCGAACTGGAACGTCTAATGCCTGAACTGCTGGCGATTCAAAACCAATCTCAAACTAAACCAAAGGTAACATTTTACGAAGGAGTAGACGGAATCAAAGAAGTATATGCCGATATGCTAAAGGACAAAAAACACATTATTGCATTTGAAGATTTAGAACACATGAAAGAAGGGTTACCATCATCGTTTTACGATTTTTTTCCTTCGGAACGAGCAAAAAGAAATATTACCTTTCACTCTATCGCGAGAGATTCAGAGATTGCGCGAGAATTTGTCAAAAGCAATATCAAACTCCTTCGACAAACCAAACTCTTACGTACCGCAGATTGGAAAACTGAAATTAACATCTATGGATCAAAAGTAGCATTGATGAGTTTTCGAACCGATCCGCCATTTTGCGTACTCATCGAAGATCCATCCATTGCCGATACGCTCAAAACCGCCTGGAAAGAGCTCTGGCAACGACTCGACTGTCCGGTCATAGGATAACCGGCACATAAGCATCTAGTAGACCAATCCGAACAACTCCGATACTTATACACAGTTAGTACCTTGCATTACATACTACTTGGTGATACTATATGCGTATAACCAATTCTCTATGGACAAAAATCTCAACAACACTCGTGCCCAAATGAAAAAAGGCACTCTCGAATTCGCCGTTCTTCTTTTGATCGCCAATGGAGATGCCTATGCAGGCGATATTATTAAAGAACTAAAGGCAGCAGAACTTATCGTAGTAGAAGGAACCCTCTATCCTCTACTCAATCGCCTAAGAAGAGAAGGGCTACTTGATTATACCTGGCAAGAATCAACCAGTGGTCCGCCCCGAAAATATTACTCACTCACAACATACGGAAAAGCCTGCATTGACGAATTACTCCGCACCTGGCACTCCCTCAATACAACGTTAACTTCACTTATAACTCACTATGAAAAAAACAATTAATATCAACTTGGCTGGACAAGTCTTTACCATAGATGAAGACGCCTATAACAAACTCAGCCAGTATCTAGACACTATTACCCATTACTACGCCTCATCCCCGGACAAAGATGAAATTGTTCATGATATAGAACTGAGTATTGCCGAAGATTTTTCACACCGCACTACCCCAGGCAAGCAATCGATTTCACTTCCTGATGTTTCGGCCGTAATAGAAAAGTTGGGAACCGTATCTGACATTGCACACGATGAATCAAATGAAAGTGAAAGTGTTGAACCAAAAAATGAGAATGAGCAAAAAACCTCTCGCCGGTTTTATAGAAATCCGGATGATACGGTATTCGGAGGCGTTGCAAGTGGGATAGGAGCGTTTTTTGACATTGATCCCTTGTTTATTCGACTCGCATTTGTCATTCTCACCTTAGCCTGGGGGTTTTCTATTGTCATCTATGTGATTCTCTGGATTATCACCCCAAAAGCAACGACACCATCGGAAAAAGCGGCCATGAAAGGTGAACCACTTACTCTAAAAGAAATCGAGGCACAGGTAAAAGAAGTGGTCCACGAAGGAAAAGAGCAACTACAGAAAGCGGCCAACAATCCAAACTTGAAAAAACTAGAAAACAAAGCGAAAAGTGGTTTTCACAGATTGGGCTATTTTTTTACAACCATTCTCCAACATACATTCCGCACGATCATGGTATTCGGTAAATTCATTCTTTCATTGGCCGGCTTTTTTATCGTGCTTGCTGCTTGTATTGCAATTATCGCCCTCATGGTAATTGGGACAAACACCCTACTCAATCGACATTCACCTCTCATTGACGCACCATTTCTTCGTTCTCTCCCAACAATTGAAATCTCTCTACTAGTCATCAGTGGCGGTATAGTTATCTTGATTCCGCTCATCCTTCTGATTCAAAGTGGCATCACACTGATCAAGAAAAAAAATATATTTCGACTCAGCACTCTTTTCATAATACTCTTTTTTTGGGGAGTAGCTGTTGCAGTTCTGATCTATAGCACAGTTCGAGTTGCTCCAGATATAGAAAAATTGCAAGCCGCTAAACAGGCCGATCAAACAACAAGAGAGTACCCAGTACAAGAATTTTCCTCTCTCACACTCCATGGATCATTTATTGTGGAAATCATTCCGGGTGACACAGTACATGTTTCAGCCACCGGATCCGAAGAATCCCTCCAGCGACTTACGATTGATCAAATCGATCAACAAAACAGTGAACTTCTTATCATCGAACATGATCGAAAACGTTGGTGTATATTTTGTCACACTGAACCAATCTCTATTTCTATCACGACACCGATATTGTCAGCCGTTGATGCCAGAGGAGCAGTTCGTGCTCAAATTATCGGATTCGATGTCCCAACACTACAACTGAACGCAATCGGAGCGTCACTTATTACATTCAACGGAGAAACGGAATCACTGGACGTCATGTTAAAAAATGCCAGTCGTTTTTTTGGGGCGGGGAAAAGCGACTCACTAACTTTACGAGGTGCGGGGAGCGCGCAATTTGATACAACCGATCTGACTGCCTCAACTGTTGATATTCATCTTTATGAAAATAGCACTGCAGAAATAGTAGCCACCAACACCTTAACCGGCGAACTCACCGGTATCAGCAAAGTGTATTATCACAAACAGAAACCCCAAACGATATCCATAGAAACCAATCAAGCCAGCAAAGCAATCTTTATTCAATAGTATCAAAAAAAATTCGCGGCTCAATCGCGAATTTTTATTTCACCCTCTTCATTTGATACAGACTCTTCTCAATTTTGAACCTACGAATTCACCAATCACAAAAAGCTGTGGGCGGATTTAAAATTTTCATCACACTTCTTATTCCGCCCGCAGCGCCTCCACCGGATTCAAACTTGCCGCCTGTTTGGCAGGATATACACCAAACCCAAGACCAACAGCTAAAGAAAAAAGCGTACTAATAATGATTGACGCGGAAGAAACCTGAAATTCCCATGATAATCCTTGTTGTTGCGCGCCATATGCTATAAACCAGGAAATTACGATTCCAAGTACAATTCCGATCACCCCACCGATCAACGTAACAACCAGCGCTTCCGTTAAGAACTGCCACAAAATGTCGCGTTTTTTTGCACCAACCGATTTTCGAAGACCAATTTCAAATGTTCGCTCCGCTACCGACACATACATCACATTCATAATTCCCACCCCGCCCACAATAAGAGAAATACTCGATAAAACAATTAAGAGCGCGGTAAGACCAAACACAATCGTTCCCACCAGCTCCACCGCCTCTTCTTGTGTCGTAACCGCGAAATCATCTTTATCCGGATCCGATATATCATGACGTTCGCGAAGAAGCCACCGAATTTCCTCCGCAGTTGCTTCCGGAATCACCCCTTCTTTCATTTGCGCGACAATAAATGAAACATGGTCGATTCCCATGATCTTTTTTTGTGCGGTACGAAGAGGAATGTAGGCCAGTTTATCCATATCAAAAAAACCACTCGCTCCTTTTTCTTCCATCACCCCTACGACAGTATACACCGATCCATCTAGTGTCACTGTTTTTCCAATCGCCTCTGCATTTCCAAACAACGTTTCCTTAACTGTAGAACCTAATACAATGACAGACGCGGCCGATCGATTATCGCTATCTGTAAAAAATTGGCCTTCTGCAACATCTGAAGTATCTATATCTATATATTCCGGTGTCACGGCAAAAATCATTGGTCTTGTTCGCTCGTTTTGCCACGTAATAACTCCTTGTGTTGTGATTCCAGCGTAGGCTTGTTCAATATTGTCCAGCCGAACTATCGCTTCTCTATCTTCATCGGTCAACGTAGTAATGGTCACCCCTTGCGCGATAGCCCCCGCGTTTTCTGCGGAATTTTTTCCGGTAGAAGGTACTTTGATCTCAATGTTTATCCAGTTATCTCCAAACGAACCAACCTCACCCAAAATCAAACTCCGTACCCCTTCCCCCGCCGACATCACAATAATCACCATCGCAATTCCTACCACAATACCAAAAATTGTCAACAACGCGCGAGACAGATTGTGACGAAGAGAGTTAATTGCAAGCTGGAGGGAGTGAAACTTCATAGTAATACATGCGAACTACGAAAAAAGCGATATTGCGAAACTGTTTGTGTGTGTTTTAAAAATGGATAAACGCCTTACAAACCACTATTACATATTTCCTATGTTCGTATTTTTCATAGTTCGTATGTTCATTCATATCGAAGTGCCTCAATGGGATTCAATGCCGCCGCTTTTCGAGCCGGAACAATCCCAAATACCAATCCAATCCCGCCGGAAACCACAAACGCCATAACGATTGATACCGGTGAAACAATAAAGTCATAGGCATACCCCTGTGACTGGAGCGCAACTGCCACAAGAAAAGAAAAGCCGATTCCAAGGAGACACCCAATGATACCTCCCGTGGTTGTAAGCACGACACTTTCGATAAGAAACTGGGTTAACACATCACCATTTTTCGCGCCAACAGATTTCCGAAGTCCAATCTCACGGGTTTTTTCTTTCACTGCGATCAACATAATATTCATGATTCCCACTCCACCAACAAACAGCGAAATAGCCGATACCGCAATAAGAAAAAATTTCATTGCATTGGTAACGGTTGTTAGTACATCTAGTGCATCAGCAATATTTCGAACCGAGAAATCTTCTTCACCATCATGACGTTCCAAAAGCGTTTGCCGCACTTCTTCGACTACACTTGGCACCGCATCTTCGCTATCCGCCTTGACCCGAATAAATGATACATGTCGCACCCCCAAAAGATCTCGTTGCGCTACCGATAGAGGAATAAGAGTCGCGTTATCAGGATTATCAAAAAAAGGCGCGCCGACCGGAGTCATCACCCCGATAACAGTAAAATTTTTTCCCTTCAATTTTACTGTTTGGCCAACCGGATCTTGATTTCCAAAAATTTCTTTTGCAATACTTGGCCCCATAACCATCACATGCGCTCCATTTACTTCTTCTGAAATGGTAAAAAATCGTCCCGACTGCATTTCTGTTCGCTCTACATCCGCATAACTGGCTGTCGTACCAGTATAGGTAACATTTCGTTCCACACTTTGCCACCGTAACACATCATTACCGGAAATATAACTAGCCGCTGCCTCAGCATGACGAACATTATTTTTATTGAGTAGTGCCTTTCGATCATCATCGGTGAGAGTAGTAACCACAATTCCAAACGCCGACGCCGGTGGACCATCCTCTTCTGAAGCTCCTGCCAAAATTCCTACCAAATCAGTACCCTGCTTTTTGAGCTGATTCACAATCAAACTCTGCGCCCCTGCCCCAGTAGACATAACAAGTACTACCGCCATCACACCAATAATAATACCAAGCATAGTAAAAAATGACCGGCGTTTAGCTCGGAGGATGTTTTTGAAGGAAAGGTTTATTGTTGAGGAAATGTTCATACAAAGGAATAACTCACGACCCACCGGGAGTGAGTTAACACAATCTAACAAATACACAGCTCATTCCTTTCGATTGCGAGCTATTTCGCACGAACATCAAATGTTCATGTTACTATGGAATAACTCACGACTCAAGAAGAGTGAGTTTCACAACAATTTTTTTAAATTATTCACAACCCTCACTCGGCGTCCAATCTTTAATTGGGTTTTGTAAAAAACTTTCCCACAACCCATCCTCACTCAACCGCTCTAACCAAACAGGATTACTTGAATAAGGATAATCATATGCGGCTCGCAATGTTTTTACAATTCCATGTTTTAGTGGTTGTTGAAGTATATAGTTAAAATGTGCACCAAAATCTTTTTTACTTCTCAAACAATAATCCCAATATTGATACCAGATTTTTCTCCCTTTCACCCGATCTAATTGATTTACTGTAGATGAAACTTGCGAATGCAACAAACGAAAAAATTCTGATAATACTGGACGTCCATTTACAGCCCGTTCTTTTTCAAAGCGGAGCAAAGCATGATAATGATTTGATAACAATGACCATGAAATAATACCGATATCCAAGCTTTGTGTTACGACTTTAAGTTTCTTAATAAAGATCTGCTTTCTGCTATGTGTGTCAAAATAATGAATTCCTTCATACGTCCGACCAGTGACAAAATACCATTGTGCATCATA
Source organism: Candidatus Paceibacter sp. (assembly GCA_020725175.1). Lineage (GTDB taxonomy): Bacteria > Patescibacteriota > Patescibacteriia > Magasanikbacterales > UBA922 > DYFM01. The sequence goes on along the minus strand of DYFM01000003.1, from coordinate 19,335 downwards.
TATGTGATGAGGACGATGATTGTTCTTTACAAATTTATTCATACATTACCACTGTTCACAACTCACTCCCTTTAGGTCGTGAGTTATTCCTTACGAACACCAACTTACCAGTTCACCACGGAATAGCTCACGACTTGAAAAGAATGAGTTCAACAAAAATCACTTTCTCAACTCCCCCTCACTCGCAAACCGCCGCACTTTCACCACTTCATCCCCCACCATTAGTCCGTCTTTAATCCGTAGAATCCGCTTGGCATGATCAGCCGTATCTTGTTCATGAGTAACCATGACGATAGTTTTTCCTTCGTCATTTAATTCCTGAAGAATGTTCATGATTTGATTTCCGGATTTGGAATCGAGATTACCCGTGGGTTCGTCGGCAAAAATAACGTCTGGTTCAGTCACCAGTGCTCGGGCTATTGCCACCCGCTGTCTTTCTCCTCCCGACAGTTGATTCGAGAGATTGTTTGTACGATGTGATAACCCCACCGACGCAATGGCCGCTTCTACTCGTTTTTTGTTCACCCCTTCTTTACTGTAGATGAGCGGCAAGGCGACATTTTCAAATACTGATGTTCGAGGCAACAGGTTGAAAGACTGAAACACAAATCCCACACGCTGATTACGCATGATCGCCAGCTCATCTCCTTCTAATTCAGAAACGTCTTCACCATCAAAAAAGTATGCACCAGAACTCGGGGTATCCAAAAAACTTATGATATGCATAAGCGTTGATTTTCCCGAACCACTTGGTCCCATAATAGAAACAAACTCTCCCCGATCGATCGTAAATGAGACACCGTTTAACACATGCAGAACTGAATCTCCCAGTTCATACTCCTTTGTAATGTTGCGAATATCTACTAATGGCATAATATGGAAATTCTTGTCAAGAAGAAAATAGAACAACTACCAAAAACTTATTCTGTTTCATCAATAAACGTTATCACTTCCACACCTTCAGAAAGACCGGAAGTAATCTCTATCAATCCTTCGTCACCTCGAAGTCCGGTAGTTACTATTCGTTCCTCATATTCAACCAATACCGGATTTGTTAGTACACGCACAATTTGTTGACCATTTTTCTCAAGAACAGCTCGCTGAGGAACAACCAGCACACCGGCTTTTGAATCAGTAAAAATTTGTACGTTGACTGTCATACCTGATTTCAAGTCAGTCAAAACATCAGTTGTAATGGATGACGTGGGTGTGGTAGATGTGGCAATTTCCATCTTTTCCTCATTCAAACGTCCGTGCAGTAAAATTTTTGTCTTGTAATAGATGACACCGGAAATTTCCGTCTTTGCTGAATCAATTGCCACTACTTCACCGGTATATATCTCATCATCTCGAAGCGCGTCAAAGGTGAAATGTGCTGTATCGCCCAGTTGTACTTTTGCTATATCTGACTCAGAAATATCCACCTCCACATTAAAATCAGGAGAAACAACCACTACCGCGGTTTGACCCATGTTGGCCACTTCTCCTATTTTCAGATCTATTTTCGCAACAACACCGGGAGCAAGTGCAGTAATGTTGGTTTTTTGGACTTCTGCTTGCATGGCGGCCACTGCTGCCGTTTGTCGTTGCACATCAGCTTTGAGCGAGGCCACATCAACCGTCCGTGGAGGCGCAACAAAAGAATCGTGTGCCGCTTCAGCCTGAGCGAGTGCAGCCAATTGTATCGCCACTTGTGATTCCGCTATTTTTATATCAGCACTCGTTTGCGCTTTGATATTTGCCAAATCCTGCTCCGCTTTTGCGTACGCAATCTTATAGTTGGTCAGAGAATTTTCTGCACTGGTAATTCCCTGCTTAGCGTTGGTTATGGCGGTCATATCTGAAGAAATCGCACTTCTTGCCGTACTAATTGATGTTTTTAAAGTATCTAATTCACTTTGAGACAAATCTCCAATTGGCAGTGTTGCATCAAGCGCTCCTTGCACGTCAAGTAAATGGAGTTGCATGACATTGAGTGCTGTTGTAGTCTCGTTGGCTGTTTGTTGTAATGCGACATAGTCTGTAGCAGGAAAAAGAGAGGAAACCTTGGCTTGAATTCCGGCGGTAGCCTGTTTGGCTCCATAATAAGAATTTTTTGCCAAGTTTAAGCGTGATAAATTGGTCGTACTCAACACATCTTCAAAGTCATCGTTAGCAAACACATTATCAATACCCAAAACATTATCAGAACTTCCCAGTGCCTTGGTTAGTTCAACTGCCGCGTCGGTAATAGAATTTGCCAAATCTTCATAGGCATCTGCTACCAGCTGACTAGTTCCACCATTTTCTGCATACTTTAAATTGTTAAAAGCCGTTTCCACCGCTTTTTCGGCTGTCGTGATTTGTGAAGTAGCGGTTGTTTTTGCTTTTTCCAGGCTTGCTTCAGCTTGAGCAAGTGATGTTTTGGCTTGCGTAACCGATGCCAACGACTTCTTTCGATCTTCCTCATTTGGTCCGGCCAGTTCCAAATTGAGTCGAGCTTGAGCAGCCTGAAGCGCGGCATATGCTTCACCAAGACGGGCTTTTTGTGCCTTGCTATCCACCTCGGCTATCACCTCGCCTTTTTTCACCGTATCACCAACCTTCTTTTTCACATGCACAATTTTGCCGCTCGTTTCCCAACTGTACGTCACCTCAAGTGAAGATACCAATGAGCCAGTTTCATTCACCGACTGAATCAGAGTCATTTTCTCAACCGGGGCTGAAGAGTATTCCGGAATTTCCGGTTGTCGAGACCGCGCATAAACACCCCCTACCACCAATACCAACAAGACAAGTGTTACCCATAACCATTTTTTCTTGAATATTTTTTTAAATCGAGATTCCTTTTCCATACAATAATACATTAGTGAAATTGATCAATAATTTTTTGAGTTAGTTTATCATATTGAACCAATTCTTTGGTCGTAAGGATAGAAAACATTTCTCCAATTCTCTGTACATGCGCCTGCATCATTGTTTCAATTTGTTTTTTTGCTTTAGGAGACAGATACAACTGAAGCGCCCGCCGATCTTTCGTGTTGGTTTTACGCACGACCAGTCCTTTTTTTGACAAGCCATTGACCAGTTGTGTCGCCGCACTACTCGTAATACCGATCATCTCAGCAATATCTTTTACCCCCATTCCCGGCTGTCCATGCACCAAATATAAAACCACCCACTGTGAAGGAGGTAAACCGGATGTATTGACCTGCCCAACATGTTCTACCAGATTTCGTTTCATCGCATTCAAACCATTGAAAATACTGACCACATGCTTATTACGTTTCGTATTCATACACAGATATTAGTTTAGCTACTTAATAGTGTAGCAACTTCACTACTTCCTGTCAAACCACACCAACATCAACATTTCACTAGTATTTAGTAAAGAAGCAACACCAGATATCCTCTAATACACAAAAAACACACTCCCAAATGCAAGTGTGTTTATTCCTGATTCTTAAAATGTACCGAATCCCAGTCCGAAGAAACATGTTTCGTTATTTCCCCACCCAAGGCGGGTCCGCCTCAAGCGGAGTTATTTCGCAACTTGTCAGGCATAGCGCAGCGGAGACTGATTTCTCTATTTCTGTATTTCTCTATTTCGTTATTTCGTTATTATTTCGTCCGTTTCGCCTTCGCTCGATCATTTTCCGTTAAGAGCTGTTTTCGAAGTCGTATATTTTGTGGGGTTATTTCAAGATATTCATCATCACTCATAAGCTCAAGCCCGCGCTCAAGTGTCAGATCGAGAGGCGGAGTAAGTTTGATAGCATCATCTGATCCGGACGCACGCATATTGGTCAGTTGCTTTCCTTTAGTTGGGTTTACCGCCATATCTTCTCCTTTTGAGGTGTTTCCAATCACTTGCCCCTCATACACATCAACATTTGGCTGAATATAGAGAGTTCCACGTGTTTGCAAATTATCTAACGCGTATGCCAACACTTTTCCGGTAATCATAGAAATCATAGAGCCAACATCTCGCTTTTCAATAACACCAACATATGGTTTAAACCCAATCACCCGTGAAGCCATAATACCTTCTCCCTTTGTATCCATAACAAATTCGCCACGATAACCAAGTAAGCCACGAGTTGGTATTTCAAACACTAATCGGGTATGTCCGTGTTCTGGACGCATATTGGTCATCGTCCCTTTTCGCTTGGATATTTTTTCAATGACCGCTCCAGTAAATTCATCCGGCAAGTCGATAGTCAACTCTTCAAACGGCTCAGATTTTACTCCGTCAATTTCTTTTAAAATAACTTGTGGTTGAGACACCTGAAGCTCATACCCTTCACGACGCATTGTCTCTAGAAGTACCGCCAAATGCATTTCTCCTCGACCAGACGCTCGAAATCTGTCCGGTGAGTCAAAATCAATTTTTAATCCTACATTGATTTCCAATTCTTTTTCCAATCGTTCTCGTATTTGTCTGCTGGTTACAAATTTACCTTCTTTTCCGGCAAACGGAGAATTATTTACCAATATATCCATGGTCAAAGTTGGTTCATCCACCGTAATAGCCGGCAACGGTTCTTGATCCACGGACGCACAAATAGTTTCTCCGATATAAATGTCCGGAATTCCGGCAATCATCACAATATCACCAGCCACCGCTTCTACCACATCTTCTTTGTCAAATCCTTTGAAGTTTTGCAACTTGGTAATCGTTCCGCTTCTGGTCTCTCCATTCGCTTTTTTAATGACCACTTTTTGACCGGTTTTTACCGTTCCTTCGTAAATTCTTCCTACTGCCAAACGACCCAGATAGTTATCATATCCTAAGTTGAATGGCTGCATGCGAAAAGGTACTGAAATATCCGCCGTTACCGGTGGCACCTTTTCTAAAATAGTATCTAATAATGGTGACAGATCTTTTGAATCATCTTCCAGTTTTCGTTTGGCAATACCTTCCCGACCAATAGCATACACGGTCGTAAAATCTAGCTGTTCGTCATTTGCCCCCAAATCCATAAAGAGTTCCAGTACCATATCATGCACTTCCTGTGGTCGAGCAGCCGGTTTATCAATTTTATTCAACACGACAATTGGCTTCAGTCCCAGTTCAAGTGACTTTTTCAAGACAAATTTGGTCTGTGGCATAGGACCTTCTTGCGCATCAACGACCAGTAACACAGAGTCAATTGATCGTAACACTCGCTCCACTTCAGATCCAAAGTCCGCATGACCAGGAGTGTCTACGATATTGATCTTGGTGTCCTTGTAGAATAGAGACGTATTTTTCGCGTATATAGTAATACCACGCTCTTTTTCAAGCGTGTTACTGTCCATACTCTGACCTTCTTCGGTAAGCATTCCAGTTTGTCTGAGAAGTGCGTCTGTAAGCGTAGTCTTTCCATGATCTACGTGAGCGATAATGGCGATATTTCTGATCTGCATATATAACGGATTACGGATAATACGGAGTAACGGATATGTTATACCTTTAGTGACTCGTTTACTTGCACCTCGTGTCTGCTTTCGACCTAAGCTCAAGCCGAAAGATTTAGACGTGATGAACATCGTACAGAAACCTGAAGTTAACGAACCTTCCACCAAACAACCGAACTTATAACAAAACAATAGTATACACGTCAGCATCGCATTTGTCAAGCCTTTTTTATTGCTTTTTTCCTTTTGTTTGGCGAAAAAAACAATTCTTCCCTGGAAGAATTGTTTTTATTTGTTTTCTTTCAAGTCCTGTTCATGACACATTTTCCATGAGACGAACGAAGGCAGGACGCTTCTTCATGACTGTCATCCAGCGCTCAATATGCGTGTACGAACTAATATCATACTGAAGCGACATACCCACATTAATAACAGACGCCAAGTTTAAATCTGCTAACGTAAAAACTTCTCCTACCATATATTTGTTGTTGGACAAGTGCTTGTCCAGTACTTCTAAATATCGCACAACGTCTTTCTTTGCCACCTCCACCCCCTCTTCTGTTCCCACTTGAAACAGAACAAAGTACAACAAGATATCAAAGTATTTTTGCACATGTAATTGAGACCAAAGAGACCACTGCCAAACCAATGCGCGCTCTTCAATCGTCCCACCCAACCATTCTGGGCGATATTTCTCCGTCAAATACCAATTGATCGCATAAGACTCCCATAGAACATATTCACCATCAACTAATGTCGGTACTTTTCCATTTGGATTTAGTTTGAGATATTCCGATGATTTATGTTCACCACTCCGGAAATCTATTGGCTTATTTATGTACGGAACACCCAATTCCTCAAGAAGCCAGAGACAGCGTCCGGCACTACTATTTATCGAACCATAGATAGTTAGCATACGTAACAGAATTAAAAATAGTTTATTATCACATGCATGTAAATATAGCATAATGACAACCTCTTCAACAAGCCATGGCACTTTCTCAAGCAACACTAAGCTATTTATATTGATTTATTTACATAATTTGACAAAAAATCGACATACTGTATAGTACATATTATGAGTGGAATGTATAAAAATCCGCTAAATAAAGAACATTTCTTCCAAAAAGAAGAAATATGCCTGTTAACCTATAATACTATATATCTATGCCTGCACAAAAAAACCGTGGACTTGCCAACGCGTCAAAAGAAACTCGTGAACGTGTCGCCCGCATGGGTGGTGAAGCGCGAGCCAAACAACGACGCCGACGAACCGGTTCCACTAGCTCAAGTAGCTATAGTGGTGGACGTTCCAATAATCGAGGCCGTTCATCACAAAACCGTAGACGCACGTCTTGATAAGCACGTGTAAAGACTACAACCAAACACATTATTACTCTTAAACAGAAACATATGACTTTTTTTGACACATCAAACCGAGGACTTGGTAGCCCAAATATGGACGAAGACAAAAAACACGCTATCCAAAGTAAAGGTGGACAATCCCAAGGAGCAGAAAATAACCCTGGGAACTTTGCCAATGACAGAGAAAAGGCTAGCCGAGCAGGACAAAAAGGTGGGCGTTCTCAAGGAGCAGAAAACAACCCAGGGAACTTTGCCAATGACAGAGAAAAGGCTCGTCGTGCCGGAAAAAGAGGTGGATCGAACTCAGGCGGAGGACAAAATCGTGAAAACTACGAAGAATAAGTCTGATCAAGAAAACCTCAAGATAACCCACACTATCTTGAGGTTTTTTTCTGTTTCTTTTGTACCTTCGCAAAAGGATAAAATACACTGGGACCAATCCGAAGTTGCGCTACTTTCCCTAGCCGATTAAACTCAAACTGTACCTCTTCATCGGCAGCACGCACCTTTGCTCCCGGAATAACTTTTTTGAATCGGTGGGTCCCGATTGGACGAAGATAAAAAAACGATTGCATCGGTCGATTGGCTCCAACATATACCATTACTAAATCCTTCCCAAAAACACGAATATCAAAATCATCCCAAATACTGTAAAATCTTCCTTCATATTTGGATAATGTTACTGACGGCATTGAACCAGAGGTCTTACTGTGTTCTCGAGCGTATGATAAAAAATGAAACAATCCATTGGTAATACTGTACGCATGTCCATCAATGGCATTAATGAGCACCACCACACCAAGTTCGTGTTTTGGGTCAAACCCTACTTGAGCGCTATATCCATGAAATCCGCCATTATGACCGATAAGTGTCATGGTTCCATTTCGCCATCGTTCAAAACCTAGCCCCCACTGCACGTCTTCCTCCTCATCATACCACTGTACCCGCTGCATCTCTTTTTTCAATTCCGGATCCAGCAGTTGGTTATTTGAAATACACTGGGCCGCCAAAAATCGACAAAGATCACCAACCGTAGAGTAGTATCCGGTAGCGGCCTGCATGACGTTTGTTTTTAAATGAGGAAACGGTGTGCGAACAATGTCATCAATATATCGAGAATACCCTCTTGCCAAATGGGGAATAGAAGCTCTTGTAATATCAACATCGGTTTTGAAAAGCTGGAGTGGCACTTGTATGTTTTGTGAAATATACTCTTTATACGACAATCCGCTGATCACTTCAATCAGTTGTCCTATAATAGTATACCCAACGTTTGAATACCGCCAACGTTCATTTGGAGAAAAAACCGTCACACCTTGTTGAATTTGAGACTGTATTTGTTGCAACGACGGAAACTCTTCACTTTCCCAATGCCCGGTATGTCCGTCCCGCTGCAGTCCGGAACTATGATTTAACAATTGTCGAATGGTAATTTTCTTTAAACGTGTATCCTTGTTTGATTGAAACCAAGGGAGATACTGAGAAACTCGGTCATCCAAAGACAACCGACGACGTTCATACAACTGCATAATAGCTACCGCGGAAAAGAGCTTTGATATTGAAGCGATGCGATACGCGGTCGTTGGCCTGGCCTTTCTTTTTGTTTCTAGTTCCGCATATCCGTAAGATTTAAGAAACAGCGGTGTTTGCTTATGAATAATCCCAACTGAAATACTCGGCAATCGATACTGAATTCGCTGATAATCAAGCCATCCGTCAATAATAGAAAAAATTGAGTTGTATATAGTCGTCTTTTTTTTCATACAAAGGTAGCGTATCAGAAGTCATCCATCTCAGCAACCAGCTCATTTGACAGACTCCCTCTGGTCGGTACAATTAAAGTAACGGATAAAACCACCCAGCTCCCGAGCATCAACAGGTAAACGCAAACAAAGACCGTCTATTCTTTCTTTTTCCTAGTAACTACCTCTCATATGTATTTCAAAAATCGTACTGATGCCGGAAAACAACTCGCAACCCAGTTGGAACACATGAAAAATTTGGACGGTCTCATCATCATTGGGTTACCAAGAGGTGGGGTACCGGTAGCTCATGAAATAGCCAAACAACTTGGGGTTCAACTTGACATTATCGTAACGAGAAAAATTGGTGCACCAATGAATCCCGAATTTGCAGTGGGGGCGGTAACAGAAAACGGCACCGTATTTCTGGACCAAGAGGTACTTAGGAGAATGCACCTCTCACGAGAAGCACTGGAACCGATTATCAACACTGAGCAAAGAGAAGCTGCCAGAAGACTTACCGTATATCGTGGCTTAGAAAAAGCTCCGCTTAATCTTTCCAATAACACTGTTGTTCTGGTTGATGATGGGGTAGCTACCGGAGCGACTATGCGAGCAGCGATTCGCTCCGCTAAAGAAAAGGGTGCCAAAACATGTATTGTTGCTGTTCCGGTCATTGCTAGGGATACTCTCGAGCAACTCACAACCCAAGAATCAGATGTCACAGATATTGTTGCCTTGATTGTCCCGGAAACATTTATTGCTGTTGGAGAATATTACAGTGAATTCTCACCTACTACGGATAAGGAGGTAATTCGCCTTCTTCATTCCGTATAACTTTACAACCTACTCGCATACTTCACCTACTAATCTGTCATTACTATGTCCATTACCACTCACGTTTCAACGTTAGATAATAGTATTCATAAGACTATTGCTCTACTAGCAGATATAGAAAAACAATTTTCGTGGGAAGAAAAGAGGAATGAATCATACGCCATTCTCCGTTCCACGTTACGCGCACTACGAGATCGCTTACCAGTAGAATCCGCAGTTCATTTTGCCGCCCAGTTACCACTTCTCGTGCAGGGAATATACTTTGAAAGATGGCGACCAGCCACTACTCCAAATAATTCTTTCTCATACCGGTTCTGGCGAACCAGATAAATTGCGTAAAGAACTGCCAAAAGATATTGCTGAACTGTTTTAATGACAGTAAGACAGGAAAACAAATGCAAAGACAATCTTATTGTTTCATCAATGTGGTTAAAGAAACACTTCCCAGAATCTTCAATTCATTCATGGCTCGAGTAAGTGCAACATATAAGACATCACGATAAATCCGTTCTTTTTCTTGCCGTGCAGACGCATAGGGGCCGGTAAGGTGATTGGTGCTAAACAGCTGCTCATCAATACCCACCACATACACTGCATCAAATTCCACCCCTTGCGCTTCTACCATCGTCATAACGTGTACGTCTCGGTACACGTTCTTCAAATCGAGAAATGGTTCCAACATAGAATCGTCATATGCCAAAATCCCCACCGTTCCGGTGTCTCGTTGACGAAGCATGGTTTCAATCAATTGAACCTGTTCTTCAAGAGAAGAAGAGATACACTCTTCCACCGGCTCCCCTTCTCTTCCCTCTTCCGGAATAGCCAAATTAAACCCCAGAGAAGAGATATACATCAAAATTTGCTTGGTGTTTCGATACACTTTTTGCAATCGTACCAGCCGATCTTCTGAAATCACTTCGCGCACCTCTGACCATTCACGAATAGTACCAAGATAAACCTGCTGTGCCATATCTCCAATATACATCATGGACGAATGCTCTGTTCTCATCGCTCGCTTAATCAGATTAATTTGTTCCGGAAGATAATTTTGAAACTCATCCAAGACAACTAACCCATATTCAAGAGCAAGTCGCCCTCTTTTTTTCTTCAACGTCCCATCTCGCTGCTCAACGAAATAGTCGTCCTCTACAGATAATGCACCATGTGTTTCAAAAAAAATACTGAGAAGAACCGTACAGTCTACCCGATCAATCGTCTGTTCATTTTGTTGACAAGAAAATGTCGTCCCTTCTTCTGACGAAACAGGAAATGCATAATATTGTTTCAACATATCAAACGGATTCTTTTTCCAGCAAACACGTCGCTTCTGTCTCATAGCTCCTAACTTCGCAATTTCATACCGATCTCGTGTTACTTCATTATGACCATAACGAGGTTGATATCGCAGGCCGGAAATATGAAGAATTTTAAAGGCCCACTCAGAAAACGTCGTTATAGTTACATCACGAATTCCTAGCTGTGGTAATAGATGTGAAAAATATTCTTTGGTTCCTGTGTCTTGAACCAGTACTAAGATCGTCTGCGGCGGAAACAGAGATTCCGTTTCTGGTGACTGGAGCAAATACGCAATCCGATGCAGAGCAAGCGTGGTCTTTCCACTCCCAGCTGGTCCGGAAATAGCCAGTGAACCATCATGCGGCGCACGAATGACCGTATCCTGAGCTTTTTCCATTTGTTCTACTATTTCCGGTAAAGTAAAATCAGTTTTCCGATTGGAAAAAAATTCTTGATATACCAATTCTCGCTCCCCTCCTGCTTCCTCTATCGCAAAGAAGATTATTGTACCATCAGTTATCATATACTGATCTTTTCGTACCATATCTCCGATTTTTTCACTCCCATCTGGTCGGATGTATGATACTCTCCCCGGGCTCTCAAACCGCATCCGAGCGGCTGGAGTTACCCAAGAATAAATTGACTCTTCCGGAAAAGAAAATTTACCGAAGTAATATGTTTCTACAGTATCAACTTCAACATTCTTCACGTCACAACGAACAAAGTATGGTGAAGGAAACAGTTCTCCTAACTCTCGTAACCGCTTTTGATTATATTTACTGAGTACGTGTTGAATATATTGTTCAGTTCCTTCCGCATGTTTCATTGTTTCCCGTTGTTTATTGTACATCTGCTGCACCGTTTCCAACGTCTTGGTAATGTGTCGTTGTACCGTTCGGATATGTGCATTGGCAGCCGCCAGAAAAGATTGTTTTCTGTTTGTGTTCATACAAAAAAAGTTAACATCAAAAAACCGCCTTTTGGGCGGATGATGGGCAAGTATATATTGGAAGTATGAATTGTAGAATAATACGATTCATAACAACAAAAATGTATCACATCAAACCGACTTCGTCAAGCTTTTGTATAGTTTTTTCGGCAGAGACTATTACAATGGTTCACAAAGCTCCAACATAACAAAAAAATCCACCGCTTGTACAGAGCTGGTGGATTTATCAAATGTCGTGCGAGTGTGAAGTGTATGTGCGTTCGCCTGCGATGAGATGTCAAACTAATATGAACATCGAATAAGGAAGACGTGTTCATAGTAATAAGCCATTCGATTCACAGTGTCACCGAATTCGCACCCTCCCTTTTCTCACACAGTCGGTCTTGCACCTTTATTTGAACCGGCGCCACGAATCGCGCGCACTATACCAATGAGCACTATCGCACCAAGTAGCGCTACCAAGAAACTCCAGATATTAAAGCCGGTAACCCCACTTTGGCCGAAGAAACTCATGACCCATCCTCCAATAAGTGCACCAATGATTCCGACGACGATATTCAAAATTGCTCCTTGTTCCTGATCTGTCTTCATGATTTTAGATGCTACCCATCCAACCAGGGCACCAAAGATAATCCATAATATTATACCCATACATTTTTTTGTTACTGAAGTACATTTCTACTGAAACACACCTCATTGTTTGATGATAAAAATATATTGATTTTTTTACGTATGTATATATATTATCCTATGTAAATTTAGTTGTCAAGATAGTTTATTAAAACTCAAAAAATACCTTATAGAAAACAAAAAAACATGTTTCCATGAATTTTTAGCTAACAACAGCACCTTACACTGGGGATAAGCTGTTTATAATATTGTAAATATTACTCTGTTTTCAGTAACATATGGTACTGCTGTTTTACTTCCTCAAATAATACCCTCTCTTCTGGAGATATCGGATCGCCTGCCGGAAGCTCGACTTCAAGCGGATTCACCAGTGTACCATTCACACGAATTTGATAATGAAGGTGCGGTCCGGTAGACCAGCCGGTAGAACCAACGTACCCAATAACTTGTCCTTGCGTTACCGCTACTCCTGGTTTAATACCCTTGGCATACCGAGATAGATGAGCGTACTGTGTTTCATACATTCCATTATGGCGAATATCAATGTAATTTCCAAATCCACCATTGTATTTGGCCATCGTCACCACACCGTCTCCGACCGCAAGAACCGGCGTACCAACAGCTGCCGCGTAGTCTATAGCTCGGTGTGGCATAGTAGTACCAGTTACCGGATGAAAACGCGCTTTGGTATATCCGGAAGTAATCCGGTTGTATGTCAAGGGTGCTTTCAAAAACTGCTTCACCAAAGAGTTGCCGTCTTGATCATAGTAGGCAACGTCCCCGGCGTTATTTTTGTATCGATATCCATAGTACGTTTTTCCTTGATTCGTAAACGACGCGGCCAAGATATTTCCTGTGCCAGCCGGTACACCATTTCTCATGCGTGTTTCATAAACCACCGAGAATGCATCTCCTTGCCGGACCTCCGTAGCAAAGTCAATGGTCCAAGCAAATATCTCCGCTAGCTCTAAAACCAGTTTATCAGTTAACCCCGCTTCAGCTCCGGCCACAAACAACGAAGAGTTGATATCACCGGCGGCCGTTTCGGTTGTTACCTCATATTGTATCGGCAAACGAGTTACTATGTACCGATCGTTTTCTTTTTGCACAACAGCCATTTCCTCTGTGGAAATATCATATTCCAGACGTAAAAAATTTCCAAACTGATCAATAGTGTATCGAAACGGATAACCCACTTTGATCGTAGTAAAATCATACACCTCTTTTCCAGCATCTACAATCTCAAGCACATCCTGATATGAAATTCCAAAACGTTCGAGAGCTGTTGCAAACGTATCACCAGATTGAATCGTATACGTTTGTATCTGTTCTGTTGACGTCGTTTTTTGTTCCACCGTATGTGTTTCTTCCCCTTGTTCCTCAACAGAGTTTGTCGTATCAGAATAAAAAAACCAAAAGACTCCCCCGACTAAAACAGCAAAAACGAAAAGAGAAAAAACTTGTTTCATGGAACATTGTACAGTTATCGTAACGTTGTTGGATTGAGATACAAATATTCATCAACCGTCACCGGTTTTTCAGAAGTTACGGTATACTCAGTCCGGCAGACTGTTTTCTGTGGCCAGATATACCCCACTAATCCAGATAATACCCCAACAAATACCAAAATGAGTATCCAGTGAACTTCAGTAAAAATAGACGTTTTGTTTACAAATCTCATACCAAGATAGAATACATACCGTCACAGAAGAATAAAAATATCGTTGACTAGTATAGCATGAAGTCACCATCCTCTCAATATTCACTCATCACTTCATTGACAAATCCAAATTTTTTGCTAAAATATAAACAATAATTTTTTATCATATCTTCTATGAAGCAAGCTTTACTTCTTCTGTCAGCTATACTGTTCATTGGCGCCGGGTGCTCAGGAGCTATCACTACCGACACCGAATCGAACAATGAAAGTATGACAAACACAGCCCAACCCGCCGCACCAGCAGACAATAACACCAACAACCCTTCACCGAACAATGAGATGAATAATGATACTTCACTTGCTGCCAATACCGAACTACTCACTGCCGATGTTTCACTAAAGGCCGATACTTCAGTTGAAAACGAACCGGTTTCCTACACCGGAAGAATAAAAGAATACGCTGACGGAGGGTATGGAAGTTTCTCATACTATCTCGCAACATCATCCGGCAACGTGACTGCCGTGACTGTCTGTGACCAAAGACTTTCCGGTATCAATGAATTACTTGCCACAGTAAGCCTTTCTTCTCTTACAGTAGATGTATCCGGTACCAAAACTACTGGTGGAATTTGTATTACTGGCATCAATACAAATAACGAGAGATCTACCACTCACAGAGGAACTATTGTTGAACTTGCAAATGGTGGCTATGGTGACTACCTGTATGGAATCAAGACTTCGAACAATACTGACGTTGGTCTCAAAGTCTGCGACACACGTCTTGCTGGATTTCAAACCCAAATTCAACAAGCAGCATCTCAAAGTATGACAATGACAGTGCATGGTTCTGCTACCAAGGGAGGTCTGTGCGTTACTGGTATGAGTTTGTAATAAAGCTTCTATAAAAATCCGCTCAATCAGCGGATTTTTTTATTGAGAAATTATTATCAGGACTGGATGGTGAGAGCGGGTTACGGAAATTGGCGTCGTTCCTACCGGTTCACCATCGACTTGCACCGGTGCCGGCTTATTACTCGAAATATGAACAGTCTCATCGAATGACACGGTTTTAATTTTTGAAGAGATCTGCCACCGACCAAAAAAGAGAGCGATCGTCCCTCGTACATAATCTCGCAGAGAATATGCTTGCACCACGACCATCAATAGTGATAGTGGATTATTGGGGAGTGGAGTAAGATATTTTTTTAAAAACTCATTGAACCGACCCCGATTACCTATAGCTACAGTAGAAGCACGAAAACTATGAGCGGCTCGAGTAGTATGTACAACAAAATGCCAACGATGTTTTCGACCGGTAAGAACCCACTTGATTGCAACCACAATATATGAAACCAAACCAAATATCCGTTTCCAGCGCCGCTTCGTCGTACGAATAGCGAGCGCATGAACCCCTACAGTGATATGAACCAGAGAAGGTAATGTCTCGTTTACCATAATAGGATAAACCTCTTCAGTTTTGCCGCCGGTTTGGAGTAGAGAGATTGCTGCCCAAGGATCTCGAGGAATACCTAGTGCAAACGCTAGACCATTGGCGGTACCGAGCGGAATCACACACAGCACAACTTGACTTCCCAACATCCCTTTTACCACTTCAAAAATAGTCCCATCCCCACCAGCCGCAATAATTGTGGTACAGCCATCTTGAATTTTTTCTCGGACAATTTTCGGTATATCTTCCTGGCCAGTGGTAGTATATACATCGCACTGAGCACCCATCTCTTGAAAAAATTTCTCGACCATATCCAAGAAATTCGGAAGCTTTACTTTTCCAGCTACCGGATTGTAGACTAAGAAATATTTTTCTCTCATCATACCCATACCATGAAATACACATATTCTATCAATACCAGATCTGTTTTGCCTCTGTCGTCTTTGATTTCGTTCTATGTTAGCATCAACAGGAAAAGGTTGATGACCTTGTTTATAATACAAGCAAAAGATCGTCGTTGAATAAGTTCATACTTCTATTGTAGAGTACTGAATACAAAAAACGCAACCATGGATTGCGTTTTTCTCTTCAAAGTGTGATATTTAATACTCCTCTTGATCCAACTGCTTCTTCAAGGTCACAAACCGATTTTCTGCTTGTTTCAGCTGTTCACGACAAAAAGTGATCAGTTCTACCGCTTCTTCAAACTGTTTCAAACCGGTTTCAATATCCGCAACACCGGAATTCATCTGTTCCGCGATTTCTTCCAAACGAGTCAGAGCGGCCGTTAGTGAGGGTTTTGATTTTGTCATAGATTTGTTATATTAAGTTGGAATACTACTACTTTGTGGAATAGTAGTCGTTGGTCGTTTAGCCGGTTGATATACCTTAAGTTGAAGCATTAACTCGTGAATTCGATGAGTATATCCGTTTCTCTCTTTACTATACAAAGATAAAAATTGTTCTGTAAGCTCTTGAACCGTTTTTCCGGGCAACAATATCTCTGGTCCCGAAAGAAAAGAAATGATTCTTTTTGCGGTTTCGGGATGATGATGAGCTCCTGCCACCACCACAGAAACAAAATGTCGTACATCCTCTCCTTGACCAAGTTTTTCCCGCTCTTTGAGCCACTCGCGTATATTACGTGTTTTTTCACCTTGACGAAATGTTCGTTTCAGCTGGATGAGTGCAAATATAATAGCAACTCGAATTTGCTGTTTGATATCTATACATTCGGAAAAATTTTCAGGAAGCTGGTATAATTGAGTTGCACTATTATCCTTCGTACCTCCATGCTCCAACACATCGCGGTACCCCCATTCAGTCATTTGTACGATTCCGTATGAAAAAGACGAATCATGAACAGCCGGTATGTGATGCGGCCGAAACCCTGCATCACAAAGCGCCCGGTAGATCATAACTCTCGCCCAAGGATGATATACTGGCGACAGAAGTTCTTGTACAGAAATAGCGGTAAAAACATTCGGATCCAGATTTCTGAGTAGCATTGTTTCTGATAAAAAACGGTCGGACAAATTTTGATCTCCGCGCATAGCGGCCTGTACCTGCTCAAATTCCTCTTTCCACATCTTTTGAAGTACATCAAATTGATATACCGGTTCGGTTTTACTTCGCTCCTTGATATGACTATATGTATCATAACACTCGGCTTTGTCTGCGTCATGTATCTTATCGAGCTTCCCTCTCCACAAGTATTGTTCTGGATTCAAAAAATTCATTTCAATAATTGTATCACTGGGAAGAATAATTCCATCACGGACCATTTGTTCCAAACTTGCCAATTGCAGATACGTTCGAACCTCCGGATCACTACCCCCAACACCACCTTTTTTATCATGTCGAGCTACTTTATAAAAATCACCCGGTAACAAATTCAAATGGGAAAGAATGATTTGTTTTAAGGTATCCGCTTGCGCACTTTCTTTTTTATCTTGTTTTTTTAAAAAACGCAAAAACTCTTCTTGAGTTCCGAAAGGCGTACTTTCTGGACCCAAAAAAAGTGAACCAACAGCAACACCTAAAGTTTTTAAAAACCCTCTCCTATCCATATATTCTTCTTTTTAATTAACAGTCACTTGAATATCCCCCTCTTGCACCCTCACCAACAAGTTATCACCACTTTGAACTTCAGAACTTGACTTCACAATCTTTCCTCCCTCAGTATACACAATACTGTATCCTTTTTCGAGTACCCTCAGTGGATTATTGGCCTGAACTTTTGCTTCGGCTATGTCGATACGTTGTACTGATGCTTGAAGTTTACTGGCAAGTATCGAAGACATATTTTTAAGCCGAGACTCATGAAGAGTAAACGCTTGAAACACCTGTTGGAGTGCGATCGTCATGTGATCTGTCGAACGACTGATACGGAAATCGGTACTGGAAAGTAATTGTTCTAGTGGAGTTACAGTTCGTTGACTCATTTGATTAATCAGATGTCCTGTTTCCAAGAACAACTCTTTTGTGCGAGAGGTCACTTCGCTACCCGCCGTCTGAACTTGCCGAACTAATATCTCTCGCTGCCGACGAAGAAACGTTCCGGCTGCGGTAGGAGTAGAGCAAGAATAATCCGCGGCTAAATCAGCGATCGAAACATCTTTTTCATGACCTATCGCAGTCAAAGTTGGTATCCGTGAAGCCGCGATGGCTTCGGCCACTCGTTCACTGTTGAACGCCTTGAGATTCTCCACACTTCCTCCACCACGCATGAGAATCAAAAGATCAAGATCCGGTCGTTTGGTGTTGAGTGTCTGGATAGCTGACACAATAGACTGCTCTGCCAAATCCCCTTCTACTCGCACATCGTGAAGCACGATCTCATACCCACCATGATCCACATGCTTTTGAAAATCAATGAGGGCCGCTCCGGAAACTGAAGTAACGAGACCGATATTTTTGATATAAGGCGGAATCGCACGTTTTCGCCTGTCATCAAACATTCCTTTTGCATGAAGTTTCTTTTTCAAAAGCTCAAGTGCCCGTAAATGTGCCCCTTCTCCCACCGGTTCGATACTATTGACTACCAAAGAAAACCGTCCGGTCTTATATACGCTTGGTTGTGCAAATACCACTACATCAGCCCCTTCTTGCAGTAAATGTTCATAATATTCGACCACCCAACGACTGATAAAACAGGAAATTAGAGTATCATTCTGTTGTAAATCTTTCAGATGCAAGTAGACATTCCCCCCTCGCTCATTGATATCATGCAGTTCTCCTCGTACTTTTACCATCCCCATGCGAGAAAAAATATCATTGATCTGATCGAGAAAACCGACGACGGAAAAAATTGGAATTTCCGGGTTACTGATTGTGTTAATTGTATTAAAATCGTTAGTACTATCAATATCTTTTTTCTGCAACGGACTTGTCTGTACAGTTACCGTCTCGCCTTGCAATATTTGGAGGACTTGTTTTCCATATTTCGCCACCTTCTTTTCTCCCCAGCCTTTTATTTGCAACAAATCATAGGTTGTTTGTGGGTTTACCTCTACTGTATCCTCGAGCACTTTATTTCCGAACACAAAATAGGCCTCACGACCTTCTTTCTGCGCTTGCTCATCGCGCCATTGTTTCAGTTGTTGGAGAAGATTGTGTGACATGAATATCTACGGTTTAATCTCTAACACTGGAAAAATATCAATTGGCACTTCCTCATACAGATGAACCGCTTATATCGCTTTCACTACATCTTCAACCAAATTCCTGGCACACAAAAATTCAATTTTTACCTCTTCAACTCGCTCAATTGTTCCTTTCTCACCAATGTATGGATCGGCACCATCAAGTGGCAAAAAATATCCAAACCCGCTACTCACAAACGCACAATGACTATAGTTTCCAATTTGCCCGCCACCGGCTTTCCCAATAGCCAATCGAACAGCATCTACTGCACTAACTGGACAAAAGGTCTGTACCTTTACCATTGAACCATCAACCAATGAAGGCATATGTTACTTGTTACTTGTTACTTGTTACTTGTTACTTGTTACTTGTTACTTGTTAC
>DYFM01000019.1:4714-18970 GCA_020725175.1 Candidatus Paceibacter sp. | reverse complement strand
CAGCCGGTACTTGTTTTGCACCAACTAATACATTATTCAATGTTTCAATACTGTAATTTCCAGACGCACCTTTTTTAATCGTAAAGACATGCCAAAATTTCGCTAGAGAATTTGAACTGGTACCGGCAACATTTTTCAATCGGAATACTTTGGTTGGAGGATACACACTGTCGGCAGTTTGTCCGGTACGGTGTTCATAGACCTCCACCACCACATCTTTGTTCTTATATGCTGCAATTGGATTACCATCGATAGATTGGACGAGAAATGCATAGGTGGTATTATTTGAACCTGACAAATTATAATGCAAAGTCCAAGCTTGGAACTGAGTATTGTACCCATCACTCGAAACAAAACGAGTATGTGGGAAGAAAATACTTTCCAAAGAAGAACATCCGCCAGGCTTCCAAGTTTCAGCTGTATCTTTTAACATCTCTTTACACAAAGTACTTGGTGTTGTTGCAGGATAGATAATACTTTTTTCTACCCCATTCTTAGTACCATAAAATTGACCAACAAATTCTCCTGCACCTTTTGGAGCACGAATAACAATACGCAATTTATTTTGTGCGACAGGAGGGGAAACAATAAGCGGATTCAACACAGTATCAACTTGACCACTTACCGGATACTTAAATATTTGAGTATTATTTTGTGGTTTATTATATTCAGCATCTGCCATGGTTGAAACTGTATGCGTACTTAATATATAAGAATCAACACAAAGATTATTTGTCTCGATTCTTTTTCCAAGATGAACATTATTTTCTACACTTGTCACATTGGTTGATATCAGTTCTTTATCACTTACAAGGTTCGTCCATTGCCCTGATTTCTTTACCCACAAATCTATCTTTGGCTTGAAAAATGGAACAGAGGGCTGAGTCCATTTCACTCCTTTTGCACTCATTACATGTAATACCCCAACATTCGCACGTTGCCCACCATTTACTTCGGATTTCTCACCACACACCACACAATTTTCAACCACCGCCTTACATTCATTACAAGAAACAGAGCCTTTATCAGTACATTTGTTTATTTCAATTTCATCCACTCCGTTACTGCAAACATAATCAAGGATAGCGGATTTTCCAATAGCCTTGCCATTATTCGCATCACAGAAATCCAAAGACTTTTTTGCCACAATCTTACCCCCCTCAACATCACACGCCTCATACTCAGGTTGGAATTGCCCGTCACCACAGTACTGTTTTGCGTCCACAGTCAAAATGTTTCTACAGTCTGCCGAACAATAGGTACATGATTTCCCATATTCCGGATTACAAGAAAGTCCGTTTTTATCACCCAGATCACATGCTTCATTATCTTCAACCGTGTTAGGATTATTATCAGCTCCGTTTGGATTGACGATACCGTCGCCGCAAAAATTCTGACTTCCGGAGGTTGATTGTCCGGCTGGGGTTTGGTAGGTGCCGGCACATGCTACCTGTGCTGTACCAATCCCTATTGAATTTAAATTATCACTAATAGGAGCATCACAACTTATCTTTATACAACTTTTGGTATAGGAACAAATACCGAAAGTACATGACTGTTGAATACTACAAGTACCGCTATCAGTAACCCCAAGACAAGACAAGCCATACGCCCGACAAATCTCCTCACCGGTACTATTATTTTCAACACATTGTGAAATAGGCGATTGAGATGAACCAATATTAATTGTGGTAGTTATTTGATTTCCGGCTGTTCCTGTAGTAATAGAAGGATTTTGCAACTTACACGCCACATTTTCTTTCTGACATAAATTGTTACAACCATCCAGGTTCGTATTATTCCCATCATCACAGGCTTCTTCTTGTTGTTTTATTCCATCACCACAATAACCACCAGAAGTTTGGCAATCCCAGGAACAAGAAAGATTTTTGATCGGATGATATAGTGAGCCTGTTTTAATTGTTTTCTCACAGGTTCCGAAATCTGTCGTGGCCGAAGAAAAGGAATTTACATAATTCTTTATTGCTTTGGTCGGGTCTTGTTTATCACCGATCTTCTGAACAAGGGTTTTCATGGACAAAATACCTCCGGTAGTTGTACAATCTTGATTTGTATTACATGCAATAGTATTATCCAACGAACACCTTCCTGACATTGTATAACATGCAGGAGGTAATTTAAGTTCATTGGCATATGAACTTAACATATTGTTCGCTACGAAATCTAATACCAAGTTTGAAACATTGATTTTATTAAGTAAAGCATTTGTACAAGTATCATCACCTAAACAAGTCAATAATTCATTGTAAAAATTAGGTGAACATTCTATGCGGACATTATTTCCATTCACGTCCACAACTGAAGCTGAAGGGTAGTTGTTATCATCTAACACCTCACAAAATTCATTAGTGCCATTAATTTCTCCATCACCACACATACCCGCCGCTTTGCCAATAGAACGACAACCTAATGATTCATCGACAGGAGTGGAAGAATCATTTCCAACCGTCCCCGGTGCGTCACACTTCCCATACTTACCATTATTCACGCCATCGTCACAAGTCTCACCAGTTTCAATTTTTCCATTTCCACAAACTGCTATCGGTTTACAGTCATTTTCCTCAATTGCACATGAAGCAGAACAAGTAATAAACCGTTCTCCATTATTGTTGCCACCATTCACACTACAAGATTGTTTTTGTGGTACATAGTTTTTTGGATCACACTGCTCTCCATCATTTACCACCCCATCACCACAGGTACCCGGCAAAGAACTTTTTTCTTGTCCGACACACCATCGATCATTTGACCATTTAGTAGCTTCAATATACGGCGCTTTGGAGCCGGTAAAGTTGTTCGTAACAGCATCCACTGAGAAATACTCCATCGGTGCGTGGAAGAGATAATCCCCAGTAGAAGTATTAAACGAATATTCGTACACCTGCGCGTATGCCGGACAAGCAAACGACGACGCGGCAGCATTCCAACAGGTATAGCTATCAGGCGTACTACTGGTCGATACCGGCGCACAATCTCCCCATATATTCATAGGGTCAGATGGCAATGCGCCTACCAAACTTCCGAGATACCCCCAAGATGGCCAGTGGGTATTGGTATACCCAGGAATAAAGCTACCACTTTGCAAATCAATTTTGGCAGTTTGATTGGTGGCTTGATAGGTATTTACTTTTCGTTGTGCGGTTGCAATATCATTGACCCGTTTCCAATCACGTTGCAACTGGGTTTTATTGGCGGAACATAATGGTGAGGTATTTGCATAAATCCCCTGAATACTACACGTTCCGGGGGAAAGGATGGAAGCTGTGATATTTAAAGATAAATCAGGTGCGCAAACTTCATCATCCGCACTACAACCAGCTTCGGGTAAACAGGATGTTCCTGTCTTCACCATTTGACCAGACTGACTTTTATAACAGGAATAAGCCTCTGAACTAAGCTGAAATTTATCTCTTCTTGGTTCACAAGCATGTTTTTTATCAATATTATAACATTCTTGTAGGTTAGTACATGACTGATCTTGCGAACCACTGCCATTCTCATAACAATAAAATTCTTCCTTATGGTTTTCAAATAACTCTTTTAAACTAATTGCCTTACACCCATCATTATTAATACAGGCATTCCCTAAGCCCGAACACAAACCAACAGCACCATTAACTTTTTCATAAATATAGTCTATACATTCATAAGAAGTGGTACAGTTTTTTGAAGGATCGATATTATTGTTCTCATCAATGCATTGACCGTACTGATCCACATTCACATTAAACCGAAGCGAATCAATGATCTGCTGAAAGACATTGCGCGTCGACTCTTCCGCGTCGGCATTGATACTAAACAAGTAAATATTGTTGTACACTGTCTCATCAGCAATAAACGATTTACGGGTGCGGCTGAAAAACAAGTAAATATTGTTGTACACTGTCTCATCAGCACCACCCACATTTAATGCGTTTACATAATAATTTTTTCCATCAGTCACCGCATCATACCCATCAATCGTTATCTGTTGCGGATCAACAGCATCAGGAAATTCATTTTTGAACCAGTCAAGAGCACTCACTCGGCTATCATTTTTGAACACCTGAATACCAATTGCATCAGCATTTGTGCCGGTCAAATCAGTCAACAACCACTTTTTGATACTTTTATCATTACCATTGTCATCAGGAGTAATAGCGACACGCATAAACGGCAAATCATCAAACACCGACTGCGGATCGCCAGCATCAGCACAGTAGTCAATAGAAAAGTTGGTATACGGACCAGCGATTTCTTCGTTATTAAATGTACCCGTCGTCAAATCAAACGCATCATTATTTTCATCTTTATCCTCATAAGGAAACACATCCCGAGATGGCCATGGATTTTGACAGAAGCTGGCGTACAATTCAGTTTTTCCTACAAACTGTAATCCCAGCTGATTGTTTTCCGAATCTAGATCCTTTGTCACCGTCACAATTGCTTTTCCGGTAACATGACCTTCGAGATTCTTCGACATTATGGTAGCTGAAGTTGAGGTCGTATTTGGAATGACAAACACCGGATTGTCTTGTGGTTGCCAGCCAAGTGTCCAATCATATCCGGGAGTTTTTACAATCATCTTTCCATTGGTCGTCGCAGTCTTGGCCACAAATGTTTCCGCGGTATTTGGTGTGGTAAACAGGTATGTAGGTGGATCTACTGAAACAGAAGAAATCTTACAGACTTGATTGCCGGTTCCAAACAGCCACATGTCATCACGCAGACTCTTATCTGATTTTTTATGCTTGATACCTACCCCATTCATGTCCTTTATTCCAGTCAACCCACCCTTGAGGACTACCCCATAGACCGTATTTTCTTTTAGGAGATCACTAATATACAGTCCAACAACGGTTGTTTTGTTAGGACCTGCACCTTTGTAAATCACATCCGGTGATACCGTGATCGGAGATTTACACCATGTTTGAAGATCGCTAATAGTAACACTTACCGCATTCACATCACCACCAAACAAGTTTACAAAGAAAGATTTTACCCCAAACCACAACTTGGACCAAAAACCGGTCGGGTGAGTATCCGGTGTAATTCCACCATAAACAAGGTTTACAATATCATTTACTTTTTCGGAATCATTACACGCAGTAGAATTTGTATGACCGGTCACCAAAAATACGGTTTGATCAGTAATGGTCTTTTTATCGAGCTCTCCCGGATAGGTTACTTCGATATAGGTATTCCGACACGCCCCTTCACCGTTATTGATACCATCCTGATCTGCAGGATACTCACTTTGTCGTGTCGGACGTTCATAACAACAAGAGTTTGACCCAACCCCATTTACATTTCCGTTATTATTCTTACAATCATTATACGAATTATCCTTAATAGTAGGATATTCTGTATAACCACATTGAATAGCATAGTCTCCGGTACCGGTTGGTTGCGAAGATAACGGCTTAGTTGCTCCTGTTTTTTGAACAACTTTACTCTTGACCTCTGTTTCTTGACCAAATACACTATTTCCAAATATATCAAACAAGGTTGTTTGAATTGGCGTTTCACTTCCGACACCAGTCACCAATTGAAGTGGCGCTTGCTTCGCATTTCCATCCGGTTTCAGTCCGGATATTTCACAACTAAACGCACTTTGTAAATATTTTCCAGTAACTGTGGAAGTATCACCACAAAGTGAAGGGCTAGCGTATGCAAGCGAACTACCTTTCAATTGACAGGTATCGGTACACCCTTCTGTGCCGGCAGTACATTGCGAGTTAGGGGTATTACACAGGTTTGCGCTATTTGTAAATAAACAACTTTCGGTACAATTTGCATCTCCTGTTTTACACTCTTCCCCTGCTTCCAGTGTAGCATCACAAACACTTACCGCGTTCTGACACAAAGCAGCAAACTCAACTTGGTTTTGCGTTTTATCACACCAATTCTGCGCCAATGGTGTACCGGTATGTTTACAATTTACTGAACAGTTGATCGTTCCTGCTATCCCCGGATCACACGCTTCATCTTTTCCTAGGAACCCATCACCACAATATCCGCCGATAATTTTTCCTTCCGTATCTCGTTTTGGTTCTTTTGAGCTGCCTGCCAACAAACACGTGTTGGTACAAGATCCTGTCACAGCCGCAAAACTATTTTCATTTGGATCACATTGTTCTCCAGCTGTGGCTTCAATTTTTCCGTTTCCACAGAGATTCGCCGTGTTTGGGTTAGCCTGATCAAAAGTCGTTGTCGTAAACTTGGTGTTTCCCGGACGCAGACAGTTCAATTCACAAGAACCGGAAACGACGATCCCTTGATCATTTCGTTTTACCGGACTTTCTCCACTTGCCCCAACATCACAATCTTCTCCTGCTTCTACAGTTCCATTTCCACAAAGTGGCGGAACAGAAGCAGTACTTGGAATATCACTTCCGAGTGGCAAACAGGAGGCCGAACAATATGGCGCGTAACCAGCCGGTTTTTTGAATTGTGTGACAGTCGCTACATCCTGATCAACCGTTGACCATTCATACCCATACTCCCATTTATTAAGCACCTGACCATACTTACTACATGCATTGGCATTGGTTCTCGGTTCGGCCATGTAGACTGTTTTTTCACCAATGTAGCTTGAGATATACTGTAGTGGAATAATGTCAACGGCGTCAGCGGAACAAATATTCCCGCTTTGATTTGTTTTAAATACCCAACTAAACAGCTTTAGCGGTTTTCCTGCTACCGCAGTACCGGATAAATTTTGTCGAGAAAATATTTTGTCAGTAAGCGTAATTTTGTAGTATGTATTTGTACCAAAATTTCCGTTTGGTGGATTGATCGTAAGGTATGATTTGTATGTGTCATTACCTTTTTTCTTATCATCTTCGAGAATTGCAGTAAGTCCAGTCATTGGCGTGTCGGTTTGTACACAATCGGAATCAAAACATTTTTGGATCACAACCGCACCCTGCAATCCCCCTTCTGAAGGTTGTAGTGGCTCATTTACATCTGGAGCTCCCACTATAATTGATGAATGCAACATGTGATGACTAAACCCAACGCCAATTGTTGTATTAATACAGGACTCCAAACAATTTGGTTCCCAATATTCAACCTGTGGATCACCTAAATTAATATACAACGTAGTGGTTCCGGTAATTCCACCTTGTTTATCCCCGTCCGGATCACAATCAGCATCGGTAGCACCATCACAATAGGCGGTGAGCGCCACCCCATCCGGAGCAGAAGCATTTGCAATAGCGGTTGCTAAATTTTTCACATCTGACATTGGTTTTCCGTCTGCGTCATTTGGTGTATGCGGTACCGGTTCTGCAAGTGCGGTATTTTCCGAATCCCAGTCCCACGTTTTGGTAGAAACATCAAGTAAGGTGCACGCTTGATTGGCCTTACCAAGGACTGAATAAATAAGTGATGAAGTCGTATTTACCGGATGCATCACCGGACCAAGTTGCGGTGTGGTAAATTGATATGGATTTACAAGCGCGCCAATCAACGTACATTTTTCTCCGGTTGCACTGGTCTTAAACTCAAAACAATACGCCGTACCATCCCCACACGGTCGCGTTTTTTTCAAAAACGCTCCTTCTACCGCCTGTTTACTTGGGGTAGCCGGAGTAGCAAGAGTACGAATATCGTCAGAAAGCTCCACACGATACCACGTGCCAGTCGCAAAATCGACTGGCGCACCATCCGGATCAGTTAAACGAACCGATAGACTTGAATTTACCGCGGTAATGGTAATTGGTAGTCCCGGATCATTTTGAAAAGAATGGGAGCAATCGGAAGTACCTTCTGTTCCACAAGCAAACAGCTTCACTGTGTTAGGGTTTAACGTGGCAGGATCCATAGCCGGTACATTTCCTCCATCTTTATATTCAAAAGACACACTCACCATAGCATTGAGACAAGCGTTGTTCCCTGAAATCCAGCGCGGCGTAGACGATGGATATCCCGGTGGAATAGTAGACAACCCATACGCCGGAGAGGGAGACGGTACTTCAACCGTCGTTTGCCAACCGGTCAAATTACATTGTTCAGCAACCTGAGGAACTTTTGGAAATAACCCACTCGTAAATCGCCACATATAACCGGCAATTCGTGACTGCCCTTCACAAAGACCTCCATCAGCGTGTTTCCATCGTCCGGTATCCGCCCCCTCCGCACAACACTGATATCCGGCAGCGTTATATTGTTGTCGAAGTGATGGGGTGGTTTGCGTACAATCCAACACTTTAAGCTCGTACCACGGATTACTTACTTCATCACCAGTATCAACCAACAGTGGACCAGGGAACATGGAATAACCGGTAGATCCGACCGGAATATATGTCTTAAGCGTGGAAGTTGATACCAATGAAACCGTTTTCTTTTTCTTCAAAGCATCATCAGGTGTCGGCAAACCGGGAATGGTTTGGACGACAGTAGGAATATTACCGGTACTGAGCCAACTAGCACTGAGTTTTTGAGAAAAGTCAGGTGTTTTGGTCCATGCATTATTTTCCGAAAGTAAAGAACCTTTGGTATAAAACCGCGTAAAGGTATCAGCAGTAAAGTTTTTTCCATAAATCGTAATATCAGAACGCTCCAAAATGGTTGGCGCAAACGATACTTTTGGCACGACATTACAAATACCCGGTTTTGGTGGTCCACTTATTACTTCAAATAGTTGTTTTGCGTCTGACGTGTAACCAATATCATTTTTTACAATCAAAGTGTACGGTTTCACGACTGTTGAAATTGGCACCTCTACAATCACTTGCGTGTCTGACCATGACTCTGAACCACACCCCGGTACTTGAGGCAAAGGAAGAGCTATACAGTTGTCTCCACTCCCATTACTTGCCGCACAAGCTTTAGCGCTTGTTTCATCATCCGCCAAATATACTGCCCCGGATGTACCAAAATTTACCCCTTGAATAGTGACCAAACTACCACGAGTGGTTGCTTGAGGTTGCACCGCAATAATCTTTGGATTCAAACTTGCCGGGTCCTTTTCTATGGTAAACGGAATCCCGTTACTTTGCTGTCCGTTTGTTTCCACTCGCACACTCGTCAAAAGCGACGTGTTGGATCCAAAATCAACCAGTGGCACACTCACATCAATTTCCCGATCTGTCCAATTATTTGCACTGACGATACCCGGAACTGATCCAAAAACCACCCTACTCGCAGAAGAAAACGTACCAAACCCTTGTCCACCGAGGGCAATAGAACTTTCCGGAACACCGGCCAAAGGATCAACTGAACACAGTTTTGGTCGTTCGGTGGTATTTTTTACAAATAAACCGGTTTTGAGATAATGTTCATCACGAGTGGTATCCGATACCACTGTACCGTCAGGACTAGTGATAGATACTCGAATAGAACTACTGGAATTGACCGCCAACGCATCACCGGGAACTTCGGCGATAATCCATGTATCTCGCCAAACATCACTCGAACACTGAGCCAATGAAGCTTCAATCCAGCGATTTGATTCATTTCCACTGATAGCCCCATCCCCATTTTCATCAACCGCAAAGTGTATCTTGTTCGTTGCTGCGGTTTCTCCAAATAATTCAAAATTCACTCCTTGAATAGTTACCCAATTTCCGGCCGCACCATCTAGCGGATCAACAGACGTAATTGTAGGCCACGCCTGACACGTACAGGTGGTATCTCCCGTGCCACAAAGCGCATAATTTTCTTTCACACAACGAGCATCAAGAGAACACTGATTATCACTGGTACAAGAAGTTCCATATGTTGTACATTCGGCCGCGTATTCGGGTGCAGTAGGATTTCCAAACGCGTCACAGTTTTCACCGAGCGCGACAAACTCTACCGTTTTTGTTGAAACATTGTTATCAATATCATGTGCCGTCACCTCAACCTCATACGTTTCCTTGGGGATAAAATGCGCGACAAAGGCCACTTCGGAAAACTTGGCATCAAAGACCTTGGTACTTCCATCACTTACATGCGGACCTACCGTCGCTTTATTCACCACAATCTTTCCGGTTGACTTTTGACGAATAGTATAGGTGACATATGATACCACACCATACCCCGTAGTAGAACGATCATCGATTTCAGTACTCAACGTATATTGCTTTCCGGCTATAAAGTACGCTTTTTGAGAACCATTGAGAAGAACCGAACCGATTGTTGGTACGGTTGTATCAATTACATTTGTTGATTTCGTTTCAAAGTTTGTGGTTAGTGGATAATTCTTTCCGTTAACCGCCGTAACCAGCTCTTTTCCTGATTCACTGGTTATATCTTTGTTCACTTCCAGCGAATACGGCCTTCCGTGTGCAAGAATACATGCACCACCCACGCAAGAAAGTCTATCAACCGATGTGGCCTCAATTACTGAATTGTTTCCAGCTACGCGTCGCAGATCCAACGGTATGGTTGCGTTGTCTTTTTTCAGTGTGAGTGCAGCACGGGCAGCGGCTTCAGTAACCGGTTGACTAAACACTACACGCAGAACGGTATTATTCATGCCGGTCTCACTACCAGGTGTCGCCGGGGTAATACTGCGAACAAAAAATGTTTGATTTTCACAACTATATGTGCCAGGAAAGGCCTCACATTGTTTTTTACAAAGTTCCGGATCGTATGTTGCCCCCGGGACACAGTAATTTTCTGTGTTCCCACCTCCACCCCCACCAGAACCTCCGTCTCCACTCCCCGCGCCTGTCGCTTTTTTCAGTGAGTTGAGCACAAACGACGCAATAGCAAACGCAGACAAAATAATAACCAAACCAATCACCCCATTTATCAACAATTTTTTTGCAGTGGCTATTTTTTCCTCACTTCCACCGGAAGTCATGTAAAGATATCCGCCGTACAGCACAATTCCTACGGCAATAATCCCTAAAAGACTGAGAGCGATCTGAATTACTCGGGTAACAATCGTCAACACATTGTTTTGTCCCAACACCAAATTTTCACCAGCCTCATCAATACCAAATGCATCCTGCCCTCCTTGCGCGTACAAATCTGGCACAAAAAACAAGACACCGACCACGGTAATCAATAAGACAACGAGAGAAAGGAAAAATGTTGAACGTTGCCGACAGAAACCACGAAACATACACAGTTCAAATTAAAGATGGTTAAGGGTTATTGATATTATTGATAAGAAGTCCACGACAGGCTGTGAGATCCGCTTGTTGCATACCGGTCTCAGTACCATCGCCATACCCACATCCGGTATCTGCTCCCGAAGAAACGTCCATTGTTTTTTCTACCGGAACACAATTACTCGATCCACCTTCATCAGAATATCGACATTCGTTGACACTCCCCGGTTTTGGACCACGCCCCGGATACATACAATTTTGAAAATTATCTTTTATTGTACTGGTAGCACTGGTGAAGTAAAAAATATCCAACCCGATTCCTCTTCCGTATGGTGAAGTTGGTTCTAAAATTGCAGTGTGTGTTTCACTGCCGGTCGAAGTAGAAACCTCTGCTTTTGTCTGATATCCAAGTCCGTACGCAGTACTACTGGTAAACCAAGTAAAAGGAATTTTTTCTCCATCTTTATTAAGTACATGTTTATCATTTGAATCCAGTAAAAACCCGTCACTATCTTTTTTGGCAGAGGCGTCTGAAAAATATTCTTCTATCTTAAGATCATCAAATGACTTGATGAGCATAAGCTTGCTGAATGATAGTGTTGAAACCGCATTATCTCCCACATAGGCTTCATCCACATTTTCTTCATCAATCTTTGGTGTAACGGCTCGAATGTACGGTGGTTCACGATCAGTATCATTTTTAATGGTAAACGCCCAGCAGTAATTGTCTACCAACGGAGCATCGGCCGCAGAACTGGCGCATTCATTAGGTGTGAGTGTTTCTATTGCTGTTGGGGCCGGTTTCGTATTTCGTTCCCCATTAGCATTTCCGTCAAGCGCATTTCCCGCCATATCAGTAATACCGGTCATAGGTACAGCCTCAAACGGCATCCCACCTGGTAAAATAGCCGCCGTTCTCAGCCCAAGCACCAGTCCGCGGGCATACTCAACATCGTCTTTTTTATCCGCTTCGGTATTACGTACAATCTGCAAACAGTATTTTTGCTGTCCACAGCTATTGATCCCACAAGGCTCTGTCGGGAAAAATTCCGCACTCTTATAAGCGTTTGATAATATCCACTCCCCAGCCGGAAATGGATTATTTTGTACTGACAGCGGATCACCGTACCCAAATACAATATTCTTTTGTGTGGTTTGCGGAGAATTATTGTTTAATTGTGACTGATTGATAATCCCTTCAAGAGTGATCGGGTTCATTGCTTCACTAAACAAAACACTAACAATCACATCTTTTGTAGATGTCGTATTGTTTTTTGGATACACAAACGTGACCGTTGGCGGTTTATTGTCAAGTTCAGTACTCGTCTCAAACACCCATCGATATGCGCCATTGGCAATACTAAACGTTATCGGTGTCACGGCATCAGAATTGACATCCTTTTGAAAAAATCCCGCCTTCGCCACGTTGCCGTCTTTGACTCCATTTAACAACCGAACTTCATATGGCACCTCTACAGAATCACTTCCCAAATAATTGTATGGTTTAAACACAAACGTGTAGGCTCGTCCTGATGCATCATAGGTTGTTTGCGCGGTGGTGGATACAAATTGTTGGTTATCAAAATACTCGGAACTATCAGTCCGAAACAATTGTACCGTTTCTTGGTTCAGAGCATCGCAATGTTTTACCAACGAAAATGTTTCTCCGGTACCAACCAAATCCTCAGGACTCAAACAATCACCGAGATATGGTCGGTTGGTATCGGCTTTGGCGGTATCAGAGCAAGATACCGGAGTTACCGTTCCATCTTTTGGCCAACACGTGTTATTGGTATTGAGAATAACAGTTTTTGGGTCAATTGGAACTTTGAACGTAACTGCAATTGCAGTATTGCGGTACACCCCTTTTTGATTGTTTTCCGGATAGTGATATTTGATAATGGTACCAAGTGACCCTGCTCCGGCAAAACTGTCAATAATCGGTGAACCACTACCTCCGATACCACCACCGGTATCACCAGAATCAAACAACGAAAAAATAAACTGAACAATGGCAAAAGAAGCCAGGATAATAACAAGTCCAACCGTAGCATTGATCATCATCTTCCTTCCTTTAGAAATTTTTTCTTCTTCACCTCCGGAAGTCATGATGAGATACCCGGCATACAAGAAAATAATCACTACCAAAATTCCCAGTAATGTTAACAGAACATTGATGACGTTTTTTATGATCGTCATCAAATTATTTCTTCCCAAGTTCAACTGGTCTCCCACCTCCTCAATTTGATACAAGTCAGTATTGGCAGTATTTTCTTGGATTACTTGTCCATATGTGACATCAACAGAAAAAAATAAGCCAACAAAAACACTAACTATAACAAAAAGCACAGCTACAAAAATTGTGCTCTGCCGAAAACGAAAACCGTCGCGTATATGCATATGAGGATGAATTTGCTTATACCGCTAAATGTAAAAATAGTATAGCATATTTTAGAGAAAAAAACGAACAGTTACCCACAGGCTCTATACCACAGTGCTACCGCAATACTTCAACACTACAACACATCTTTCTCGACAATAAATTATTGGGTTGTCTATCCCACTGTTCTTTTACTCTCATTATTTTCATTATTTTTCTTATCGAAGTATTTCTACTCTCCGCTCCCAAGTAGTGCCTGAACCCGTTGTCTTACCCTATTTCCATCTGCTTTTCCTTTCACTTCTTTCATGACCGCCCCCATAACAGCGCCAACATTTTTTGCTACATCACCATGAGCGGTTAAGATAGATTGGATGGTGGTGTCAAGTTCTTCATCGGTCATTTGTGCAGGCAAGTATTGTGAAAGAAGCGTAATTTCACGATCTGCTTTTTCCACCAAATCCTCTCGCCCACCGGATGTAAAATCTCGTTTCGCGTCTTGAAGTTGTTTTACTTGTCGCTGAATGATGCTTTCGACATCCACATCAGTCAACTCTTTTTGCCCGTCAATCTCTTCTTTTCGCACCAATGCCCATACACCTCGAAGTGTTTCCAGTGTTTCTTGCTGTTTCTCTTTCATGGCTTGTTTTTGATCATGTTGAAGTTGTTCTTTGAGAGTCATACGAGGAAGTTAGTTGATTAGTTGATTAGTTGATTGGGTTTGTTGATACTGTGAATAGTTATATTGTTACATTGTTACACTGTTACATTGTTACATTGTTACATTGTTACATTGTTACATTGTTACATTGTTACATTGTTACA
>DYFM01000019.1:0-4614 GCA_020725175.1 Candidatus Paceibacter sp. | reverse complement strand
TTGTTATATTGTTATACTGTTAAATTGCTACAATAGTGATGTGTTATAGAACTGAAGTGGTACAATGTCGTCGTGATAAAGTGGTGTAGTGATGTAGTGGTGTAGTGATATAGTGGTGTAGTGATATAGTGCCCAATATCCAAAGTATAGCATACAAAAAACGGCATGGGTATGCCGTTTTTGTTGATAAACTTATCGTTTTCCTTGTCGTTGCTTACCACGATTTAGCTTTGCTGCTTCTTCAGCTGGCAATTTACCAATTTTGAGCAAGTAGTTCAACTTGGACTTTTTTTGCGCAAACGCAACAGCCTTTTTTTTCTGCAAATTTTTACTTTTTGCAGGAATATAGTACTGCTTTTTTTTCGTTTCTAGAATACGTCCGGAACGCTGCCAAGTTTGCTTTACTCGGCGCATAAACGCTTCAAACGATTCATTTTTCTTTCGTTTTATATCTGACACATGAGTTCACCTCCTTGTGAGGATTAAGATAAATACAATGAGAAAATAGCATACCAGACACCGAAATTATTGTCAAGTAGACATATTTTCACCAGAGACACTATTTAATTTCTGTCATGGTAAAACGTTGAAGGATTTTTTCCAGTTCACGCTTCAATTTCTTTTGATCAACAATTTCTTGAATTCCTGACGCCATATCACGGATAATGATGGAACCGTCCTGCAACTCTTTTTGCCCCAAAATTACCGTATGAGTTACCTGCTGTTTGTTGGCAAACTCGAGCTGATTTTTAAGAGAGTTGTTACCAATCCGATGTAGTACTACCACCCCATCACGACGCAGTTTTTCGATGAGAGATAGTGCTCGCCGTGATGCTTGGTCGCCAAGATGCGCAAAAAAAATCTTTGGAGTTGGGACGGGTGCTTCTGGTGGATTTCCTGCTTGTATTGCCTCCTGAATCGCTACTTGTTTCTTTTCCTCAAGCCGCTTGAGTTCAAGCACTACTCGCTCAAGACCAAGAGCAAATCCGGCTGCCGGAGTCGGTTGTCCACCAATCTGTTCAATTAAACCATTGTACCGTCCACCACCACCAAGTGCGTTTTGAGATCGCACTTCTTCATCGAGCGGATAGAGTTCAAATACCGTATCAGTGTAATAATCAAGTCCTCGAACTAAGCGCGGCTGAAGAAGATATGGAATCTCAAGCTCATCAAGATACTCAAGAACTTTCATAAAATAATTGCGAGATTCGTCAGACAACCAATCAATAATTTGTGGCGCCGCCTCAATAATAGCTTGATCCTGCTCTTCTTTGGAATCAAGTACGCGCAATGGATTTTTGGTAATACGAAGTTTTGATTCTTCTGACAGTTGACTACGTTTACTTCGTAAATATGCCACCAACTCAACCAAGTATCGTGAGCGATCTTCTTGTGTTCCAATACTATTGATATGAACCACCGTCTCAAGTCCAAGATCTCGTAAAAAATTGTATGCCACCACTATCAACTCTGCGTCCGCTCCCGGATCGTGCACACCGATGGTTTCACAATCAAATTGATGAAACTGTCGGTACCGTCCGGCCTGCGGTCGATCATAGCGAAAAAGTGGACCATACCCCCACACTTTTATTGGTTGAGGCATAACGTGCATCCCATGTGCAACATAGGCACGTGCAATCGATGCGGTCATTTCCGGTCGCAGACAAACTTTTTTCCCTTCCCGATCCTCAAATAAGTACATTTCTTTATCAACCACATCAGTTCCCTTTCCGAGAGTACGGATAAACAGAGACGCTTCCTCTACAATCGGTGTTTCTAAATATCCAAATCCATACGATGTTGCCAATGACTCGGCGGTGTGATACATGTTCTTCCAATAACTTTCATCTTTTGGCAAAATATCCTTCATCCCTCGCAATAAACTTGGATATTTCGGCTGCTTCTTTTCCGCTCCTTCTTTTTTCTTTGTTTTTGAACCAACTGATTTTACATTCTTCGCAGTGGTTTTTTTTGTCGGAGCTTTGGCTACTTTTTTCTTATTCTTAACTGGCATAGAAGTTATACAAATTATAGGTTTATATAGAGAGGCAACAATGATGATATAAAAAAGTTTGATCCAAATTCACAAGCGCTTTGTCTTATTGCAATTGATATTCCGGTGCGCTAAACGTACTAATTCGATGGAATGGCCAGCCCCGAAACACCGCTCTCCCAACAATGTCTTTTTTGACAATCGCCCCGAAGCGCCGTGAATCGTAACTGGCATCTCGATTATCACCTAACACAAAATATTCATCCGGTCCGAGGGTTATTGTCACCGAACCTTCGGTGGTTTCTCCTATATATGGCTCATCAACTACCGTACATCGTGGATACTCTTCACTACAAATTATTATTTTATTATCTTCAATTTTTACTTTTTCTCCTGGCAACCCTATAATCCGCTTCAGATATTTATCTTTTGAATTATTAGGAGATTTAAACACGACCACTTCACCACGAACCGGCTCTCGAAAACGATAAGTAATTTCGTCAACGATCAGATACTCATTCTCCTCAAAGGTCGGAGACATTGAACTTCCTTTTACAGAAAACGGTTTAAACAAAAAATACCGCACTAAACCAATAGTAATCCCTGCCAGTAACGCAATTTTGATGAGCTCTAAAAAGAAAATCCCCAATTTACTCAAAAAACCCTTCTCGATCTTTTCAATGGTATCCATATGATCGACGGAAGAACTAGTACTTTTTGCGGTAGTTTGTTCTTCGGATTGGTATTGCTGATCCATATATTACAATGATTATTCGTTTGTCCTTACGCAAATTACGCTTCTAAATGGCAAACAGGTATTGAGTAGTATATCAAAAAAAGGGAAAAATGCAAGTTATTCTTCTGTTTTTCCACTTGACTTTTTTACAGAAGTAGTCTATCATACTCCTCGTCTTTTGATATTGCAATTTTGCTCTTTTTCTACTATACTTGTTTTCAACGATGATAACCGCCGAGTAATTTTGTTGTTCAAACAACATGAACACACGACAGCCGCTTCGGCAGTAGGGAGCTCTAGGTACAAAATCCATTGGTCTCGGATATACTATTTCGCAGTAAGATAAAGAATCTAAACCAGAGGGTTTATAGCTCACGCCTTAGGCGGTCAATCTCACGTAGAGAGAAAATCATAATTCTAAGGATTCATAGCTCAGTTGGTTAGAGCGCTACATTGATCCCGATAGAGTGGGTTTATAGCTCAGTTGGTTAGAGCGCTACATTGACATTGTAGAGGTCAGAAGTTCGAATCTTCTTAGACCCACTCTATCGGGATAGAGGTCAGTGGTTCTCCGCCCAAGGCGGACCCGCCCTGGGCGGGGAATCTTCTTAGGTCCACCATGTTGAGATGGCACAGATAATTACAAATAATAAATATAATATTACGGGCGACTAGCTCAGTTGATTAGAGCGCAACACTGATAATGTTGAGGTCTCAGGTTCGATTCCTGAGTCGCCCACTCCAGTTAAATCTCAAGTTCCAAGTGACAATTTCCAAACAAAATTCACATTCTAAAAATCAATTTTCAAAGAATTGATTTTTTGTTTCTCAAATATCATTTTAAAATTCCAATACACAAGAAACAATGGCACAAGAAACAATTTCCAAACAAATTTGAACATTAAATTATCAATATTCAAACACGCCTGAAATTTGGTGATTATATATTTTTTGGTATTGTTTGTAACTTGTATCTTGAAATTTGGAATTTAAAAAAGTCTACTCCTAAGAGTAGACTTTTTTTGTATTCACAACATGAATGTGACAAAACCAACGTCATCGTATCCTCTGAGTTTTTCATCCCGAACCAAGTCCGAAATGAATGTCTTAAGTTCACAGTCTTCCGACTGAGTACTCCAGAAAGGAGGTGATCCATCCCCAGCTTCCGCTAGGGATGCCTTGTTACGACTTCACCCTGATCATTGACCCTGCCTTAGTCCCCATACAGAGCCTTTGGGCATTGCCAACTTTCGTGGTGTGACGGGCGGTGAGTACAAGACCCGAGAACGTATTCAACGCGCCGTGGCTGATGCGCGTTTACTAGCGATTCCAACTTCATGCAGGCGAGTTGCAGCCTACAATCCGAACTGGGGCCGGCTTTTTGGGATTAGCTCCACCTCGCGGTTTGGCTACCCATTGTACCGACCATTGTATCATGTGTGTCGCCCAAGGCGTAAGAGCCATGCTGATTTGACGTCGTCCCCGCCTTCCTCCCGGTTGCCCGGGCAGTCTGCTGTGTACATTTAACACAGCATAGGGGTTGCGCTCGTTACCCGACTTAACGGTACACCTCACGGCACGAGCTGACGGCAACCATGCAGCACCTGTGTAGCACCTTCGAAAGCGGCCCCTATTTCTAGGGGCTTGCAGCTACATGTCAAGCCTTGGTAAGGTTCGCCGCGTATCATCGAATTAAACCACATGATCCACCGCTTGTGCGGGTCCCCGTCTATTCCTTTGAGTTTTAATCTTGCGACCGTACTCCCCAGGCGGTCAACTTCACGCGTTAGCTTCGTTACTAAGGGATTTCACTCCCCCAACAACCAGTTGACATCGTTTAGGGCGTGGACTACCAGGGTATCTAATCCTGTTTGCTACCCACGCT
>DYFM01000018.1 GCA_020725175.1 Candidatus Paceibacter sp. | reverse complement strand
GGATATACTACACTAATTTTAGCACATTTGTGTGAAAAACACTAAATGAGTTAATTTTTTATTGTTTTATCATGTCGATATTACAAGCAATCATTCTTGGAATTGTACAAGGACTCACGGAATTTTTGCCGGTATCATCATCCGGACACTTGATTTTTTTTCCGAAATTGTTTGGTTGGCAAGATCAAGGGTTATCATTTGACGCGATTATGCATTTGGGAACACTGGTAGCGGTGGTGGTGTACTTTCGACAGAAACTCAAGTCAATGATCCAAGCGGTTTTTTCTCGCGATATTGCTAGGGCGGTTGATAGAAAATTAGCCTGGTTATTGATTCTGAGTATCATTCCGGCGAGTATTGTGGGACTGTTATTGGGTGGCTGGATTGAAGAGAATACTCGGGCGGTTGAATTTATTGCATTTGGATTTATTTTTTGGGGAGTATTACTATATTTGGCGGATTTTTACGGCAAGTGGCAAGTTGCAAGGAACAAGGAACAAGTTGTGTCTACTGATGGTGTTAATTGGAAACAAGCACTGTTTATCGGGTGTGCGCAAGCCATTGCACTGTTTCCCGGAACCAGTCGATCAGGGATTACGATGACGGCCGGATTATTTTCCAAACTGGACCGAAAGTCAGCTGCCGAATTTTCTTTTCTTATGAGTATACCGGTGATTGGTTTAGCGGGAATGGTGAAGTTGGTCGATCTATTTGATAGACAGCATGAATTGATATCAGTGGCTCCGATGGCGGCCGGATTTCTAGCGGCAGCAGTGAGTGGATTTTTAGCTATTGCAGCGCTTATGAGAATTATTCAAAAGTGGAGCTTTACGCCGTTTGTGGTGTATCGAATTGTCTTGGGAATTTTGATTTTAGCTTTTATGACATAAAATAGACCTCGAATTAAACGGATTAAACAAATCAAAACGGATCCGTTATAATCAGTGCTATTCGTTCAATCCGCGGTCTATTAAAAAAATTGCGTATGAAAAAACACAACATCACCATCCTCGGTGCCGGTAATATGGGCACGGCCATGGCATTTGTTGCCGGAGATAACGGTCACAAGGTCACCGTCTGGAACTGGTCGGGAGATCCACAACCGCTGGCTGAGATCAATGCCTATAGTGAAAACAAAAGCTATCTTCCGGGAGTGATGTTGCCGCGGTCGGTGAAAGCTGAGGCTGATATGGAAAAAGCACTTGCGAAGGTGGACATTGTGGTGTCGGCGCTTCCGAGTGGGGCGGTGGAAGGAGTAATGAAGGAAGCAGCGAATTTTTTATCAAAAAAAGTTATTCTAGTTGATGTTTCCAAAGGTTTTCACCCCAAAACCGGTCATAGTACGTTGGCGTTGATTCAATCGTGTGTTTCGAAGGATATAAAAAAACGTCTTGTCTCACTGTCGGGCCCGGCTATTGCGGGTCAGTTGGCACGACGTAAGTTTACGGCGATGAATGTGGCAGCCAAAGATACAAACGTACTCAAAACTGTTCAGCGTGTGTTTGAAAATTCGTATTTACGTTTGCATCCTTCCGTTGATCTGGTTGGGGTAAAAGTAGCCGGTGCATACAAAAATGTCTATGCGATTCTGCTCGGGATTTGTGATGCGCTTGATTATTCATTGAATACCAAGTCGGTGCTTCTTACCCTTGCGTTACAAGAAATTTCCGAAGTAATTCAGGCGGAAGGTGGCAAGCGAACCACGGCGTATGACTTTGCTGGTATTGGTGATTTGATTGGTACTGGTTTGGCTAAAGAAAGTCGAAATCGTCGTTTCGGACAGTGTTTGGTGGAGCAGAAAAAAGTAGACAAGGCGTGTAAAGCGGTGGGGCAAACTGTAGAGGGTCTGGCGGCACTTGATTCTTTGCTTCGAGTAAAAAAACAGAAGAAATTGAAGTTGCCCTTGGTTGAGGCGGTGGAGGCGATTGTGAAAAAGGGGAAGGATCCGAAAGTGGTGTTGAAGGGGGTTTTGGGGAAGATTTGATGTGTTGACTGTGTCAGCGGAGGGAGCAGAAACTAAGTGAAAAAAGTAGGTGGTTTTGTTCATATTTTAATCCGCCCAAGGCGGACGAGGGTTTTACCCCCGCTACTTGCTGCGAAAACTACCTATAGCGATACCTCGTCAGCTTCCACCCTAGGCGGACACGTGCTGCGGGGACATTCATTAACCTGATTCTTTGTACAATATATAACGCATATGCTAAAAACAGATCTCTCAATCAAAGACATGCTCGCTGGCTCAAAATAACAGCACAAAAAATACCAAGAGAGTTGGATACCACTTACCAAAGAAAACGGGGTGTATAAGCTTCTTTGGCTGGTGGCTGAACTGGGCGAAGCAATTGATGTAGTGAAAAAGAAAGGTCCGGAAAAAATAACTAGTGATAAAGAGTCGCGGGCCGAGTTCGTGAAAGAAGTTGTTGATTGCTATATGTATTTGTCCGATGTGTTGAATTGTTACGACGTGAGTGCAAAAGAGGTCACGACGGCATACAATGAAAAGTTGCAGTTTAATTTGAAAAAACCTCGCGAGTATTGGAAAAAGGGGAGGGGATCGGAGAGGGGTATGGCAAAGAAATAAAGATTAGTTAGTCGTAAATTTTTTAGTTGCCATTGTGGTTTATTTACTGGGTTTGTTATCTGGTCTGAATTTACATTAGCATATGAAAAATATTAATCTGTTTAAACAAATCGCCACCATCGCCACTAAAACCAACACGGAAATCTTCGTAGTCGGTGGTTTTGTGCGTGACCAACTCCGAGGTATTGAACACAAAAAAGATATTGACTTTGTCGTACTGAACGGCGGCATCTCTTTTGCAAAAGCGTTTGCGGAAGCGATGGGTGAAGAGGTGGGGACGCTGATTGAGTTTGAAGATTTTGATACCGCGCGATTTGTTTTTACCGAAGAAGAGACTATCACTCCGGAGCATGGTGAGCCGTACATCAAGAAACATGTTCTTATGGAAGTGGAATTTGCCGGTGCGCGGAGTGAAGCGTATCAGTTGCATTCTCGCAAACCGGCAGTCAAGCCAGCAACACTGGAAGAAGATTTGTCGCGACGAGATTTTACGGTCAATGCTATGGCGAGAAAAGTTGAGGTAAACGGTGAATTGGGAGAAATCATCGACCCGTTCAACGGACAGATTGATTTGGAGAATAAAATTCTTCGCACTCCACTGAGTCCGGATGAAACTTTTTCTGAAGACCCATTGCGCATGCTTCGAGCGGCTCGGTTTGCGGCCCAGTTGCGTTTTAATCTTGATGATAAGACATACGCGGCG
This sequence comes from Candidatus Paceibacter sp., assembly GCA_020725175.1. Lineage (GTDB taxonomy): Bacteria > Patescibacteriota > Patescibacteriia > Magasanikbacterales > UBA922 > DYFM01. Next base: position 21,343 of record DYFM01000018.1, on the reverse strand, counting down.
ATATATGAAAATAAAGATCGGTTGAAGATTGTCTCGGCTGAGCGAATACAAGAAGAAATGATGAAACTGATGAAAACTGATATACCGTCGATTGGGCTTCGGATATTATGCGATACCAAGTTGATTAGCGAGTTTTTACCGGAAGTGTTGGAACTCGGTGGTGTTGAGGAAGTAAAAGGTTATTCGCACAAAGATAATTTGTCACATACCTTTGCAGTGGTAGATAATATCGCTGAATATTCTAAAAAACCGCTACTTCGTTTTGCTGGTCTTATGCATGATATCGCCAAACCACAGACGAAACAATTTGTTCCCGGTCGAGGGTGGACGTTTGATATGCATGAACATTTGGGGAAGAAAATGACCAAGGATATTTTTCGCCGTCTGAAAATGAGTGTGGACGATACAAAATATGTGATGAAGCTGGTGCGTTGGCATTTGCAACCGATTGCGCTTATGGATGAAGGAATTACCGATAGTGCGGTTCGGCGGTTGATTGTCAATTTGGGTGATGATCTTGAGGACTTGCTGATCTTGTGTCGAGCGGATATTACGACCGGAAATCAAAAGAAAAAAGAACGACGCTTGCGCAATTATGATAAGTTGGAACAGCGTATTGCTGAGATTTTGGAAAAAGATAAGTTGCGAGCGTTTCAATCTCCGGTCAGGGGAGAGGAAATTATGGAGCTATGTGGGTTGAAACCGGGTCCGACTGTTGGAAAGATAAAAAAGGCTCTTGAGGAGGCAATCCTTGATGGGGTGATTCCCAATGAGTATGAAGCGACGAAGGAGTATTTTTTGAATATTAAGGATGAGTATTTGAAGGGGGTGTTGGATTGGGAGAGGAAGTAAAGTGAGAGAAAGTGATTGTTAGTCCACAGATTTTCAGGATGACCAGGATTTTCCATGATCTTGGTATTATCCCGGCTATCATGGTTTATCTGTGCCTACTTAAATTATCCTAGACATATGAGGGTTGTTGAATTATTTAATTCTATTCGAGATATTCCATATAAAATTTCATTATCTCTGAATGAAGAGGATACTTCCTGCAGTGGAAAATGTATTCGACTAAAACATGTGTTTGAGCGGGTCGGATACGAGGTTCGGTATCGAGTGGTAGAATTTCGGTGGAGTGATATGGCGATACCACGAGAAATATTAGATATTCCACATGATGACAATTCTACGCATGTGTATTTGGAGGTGCTAGTACATGAACAATGGGTAAAGGTTGATCCAACCTGGGATAAAAAATTAGCGGCTGTTGTTCCGATTGCTGAATGGGATGGGGTAAATGATACTGCTGTAGCTGTCCCAGTGTTGGCGGAATATGATTTAATTAAGAGTCAAGATGTTATGGAACGTTCAGATAAAAATGAGGTCGTTGAAGATTTGAAAAAGAATGGAGAGTTTTATAAAAAATTAAATGAGTGGCTGGAAAGTGTGCGTTTATTATGATAGAGCAAAGTACAATAGACCGCGGATGTAATGGGTAAAACGGATTTCAACGGATCCGTCGTTATTCGTTTCGTCCGTCCGATCCGTGGTCTATTTCTTGTTCTTTATAGAGGAATAAAATCGCTAAAATTAGCTGAAAAAATGCCCTTTAGCATTGACAAAATAGGAAAAATATGCTATAGTATGGCACTCTGAAATTGTTACTATTTTTTTAGATAGTAGCTTTATTCAGAGAAATTTGCTATTATATTGAGTATTCTGAGCTACTTCGCTTGTCCTTGGTTATCGTATGTCTGAAGTGTCTTAGAAAGCTCAGCTAGCATAGTAATCCTAGTATACTAAGTATGCTTATAGAATTGTGGCATATCTATCTCTATCAGCCGTTGTTCAATGGATTGATTTGGATTTACAACAACTGGACCGATCAAAACTTGGGCTGGGCTATTGTGTACCTCACAATTATTCTTCGAGTAGCTCTCTTGCCACTCACAATTATCAATGAAATCAATAAAAAACGAAATGCGGATTTAAACGAAGAAATTCGACGGATTGACAAGGAGCTGGCCAATGATGAGGTATTGAAAAAAGAAGAGATTCGAAAACTATTGAAAAAAAGACATGTACAACCTTGGGCAAAAATCGTAAGTTTAGGTATTCAGCTCTTGGTCTTGATACTTCTCTATGAAGTATTTATTGGTGGAATTGAAGGGCAGAAGATGTTAAAATACCTCTACGATTCCATTCAATTTCCGGGAACTATCAATACTGAATTCTATGGCTTTGAGCTAGGTGAGCGACATACATTCTTTTGGCCATTCATCGTGGCCGTGTTCTTGATGATAGAGTCTTATATTGACGCGAAAACCCATAAAACAAATTTTACTAAAGCCGATCTGTCATACTTGATTTTGTTCCCACTTGCTGTCTTTGTAGCTCTGTGGTGGTTGCCAATGGTAAAATCTCTGTTTGTGTTGACCTCTATCATTTTCTCAGCTATTATTGGGGTGTTATTGTCTCCGTTTGGAAAAGGTAAAAAATAGCTTTACGGATTACGGATTATACGGAGGTACGGATGTTGATTTTCCAAAATGAAGAAATAACGAAATGACGAAATAATTTGAAAAACGCCCGGTGCCATAACTATTTCGTAATTTCTTTATTTCGTTGTTTCGGTAATTCTCAGTATCTCCGTATTATCCGACATCAGTAACATACTTCAAAATTATTTCTTAATCCCACTGATTTATGTCCGGTCAATCACTCGACAAACTCATGTATTCATTTGTGATGGAAGATGTCCTCAAGGGTTTCTTCATTTATGTTCCACCGGGATATGTGGCGTGTGTGTATGATCTTGGACGCGGGGTACTAAAAAAAGTACTGACACCGGGGCTACACTTCAAGATTCCGTTTTGGCAAAAAGCGAAACTGTTTAATACGCAGACACTGGAATACAGTATTTCTCGAGAGTTTAATCCACAAAATGAAAAAGCGTTGGGGGATATTCCGATTGGAGCAGTAACCCAAGAAGGAAAAAAGATTGGGGTGGAAGGAACCATCTTGCTTCGTCTTGATATTCATCAAATCCCGGCTATTTGGCAGACGATTGGTGAGGATTTTGTTGCCAAAATTATCCGACCAACGGTTCGGTCTCGTATTCGAATGGTCATGAGTCGTTTTGATTTTGCTGATATCGTTGGTGCCAAGCGAGATTCTGTGGAAGTAGAATTAAAAAATGAACTCGAACGAATTTTTTATTCTCGTGGAATTTATGTGGAAAACGTACTTCTCAGTGAGGTAGCGCATGTTGATGAATTTAAACGAACGGCACAGCAATAAATTTTAGGAACAAAGAACAAGGAACAAGGATCAACTCCGGCCCCCTGGGCCGGTTTTTTGTTAGGTAATTGTGGATAACCTTAGCACTTGACACCCTCTTTTGCTAGTGGTATATTATCACTCGAAAGGTAAGAGTGACAGAAATGATCTTTGTATTAATATTTACGAATTACGAATCGAGCGAATATACGAATGAATGAAATTCGCATATTCGAAGGATTCGTATTTCGTACATATGGATGAAAGAAAAAAAAACTTACTCAAACAGGTTGTGGAGAATTACATTGAGAGTGCTGAACCGGTACCGTCTCAATTTTTAGCTGAAAAAACGGGACTTGGCGTGAGTGGAGCGACGATTCGAAATGAATTGCGAGAACTCGAAGAGCTGGGGTATTTGACGCACCCCCATACCTCTGCCGGACGTATTCCAACAGAGAAGGGGTATCGGTTGTATGTTGACGAATTGATGCATGAAGATACAATAGATATGACACTCATTGAAGCAGCCCGTGCGGTGTATGAAGAACCTGTAAAAAAAGTTGATGCAGTAAAAGCTTTGGCAAAATTTTTAGCAGAAGAGACCAAGCAAACCGTTATTTTGGGACTTGGAAAAGATGTGGTCTATTATACCGGTATATCCCATTTGTTTTCTCAGTCTGAGTTTCGTGAATATGCATTGGCGGTAGATATGTCAATGATGTTTGATCAGTGTGAGCGGTACATGGGAAGCGTGTTTCAAAAAATTCAGGATGGATCAGTGCAAGTGTTTATCGGAAGTGAAAATCCGCTCGGAAATGCCTGTGGGCTGGTGGTAGCGAAGATTGGTACGCACGCGTTGTTTTCTATCTTGGGTCCAATGCGCATGCGATATCGAAGCGCGTTTCCTTTGGTAAGGATGGTTCAGCATATTGTGTAATGTTATTGATAGACCTTCGGATAAAACGGATATAACGAATGAATACGGATCAGCTATAATCAGTCAAGTCAGTTTTATCCGAAAGTCTATCTACCTTTCATACGTTAATATACGATGTTATGTCACAAGATGAACAACAACAAAACAATGAGCAAGATGTGGAGCAAACACAATCCAGGGAACACAGTAATGATATGACAGAGAGCACAAAGCCAACTGAAGAAGAAACAGAAAAAAAAGGATTGTTTGCAAAAAAGAAATGTAAGAATTGTGATAAAAAAGAAACTGAAGCAAAAGAATATCAAGAGGGTTGGCAGCGAGCACAAGCGGATTATCGCAATTTGCAAAAAGAAGTGGAAAAGATGCGCAGTGAGTGGGTACGAATGAGTGAATTACAAATTTTGGAAGAATTTATTCCAGTGTATGATAATTTTAAGAAAGCCTTTGGTTATGACGCCGATAGTGCGGACGGTGACGCGGATAACGCGGATGTTATGGCTCTAAAGAAGTCGTTTCAGAATTGGCGTAAGGGAATTGAATATATTATGCAGCAGTTTGGAAATATTTTGAAAGCGCATGATGTGGAAGAGATCAAAACTGTTGGAGAACAATTTAATCCGGAATTGCACGAAGCATTGAGTGAGGAAGAAGTGGAAGGAAAAGAGTCCGGTACAATTATTCGAGAAATTGATGCTGGATATATGATGAAGGGAAAGGTGATTAAGGTTGCGAAGGTGGTGGTGGTTTCTTAGCACATATCACGTATCACAAAACACATATCGACCAGTAATTGCTCGTTGATATGTACTATGTGATACTTGTCAAACAACATTTATTTGTATCGCCTTCCTAGTTTTTGCGACGATGGTTGGCAAGGAGTACACATATGGCTATCACACGTTGGAACCCACAATGGGATCCATTTCAAGAAATTGAAGAAATGATGGGTCGGCTCCCATCAACAATCGGTGCCGGTAGTATGCAAAAAGGGTTTGTACCGGCCGTGGATATTTACGAAGATAAAAATAATGTGATTGTAGAGACACCGCTCGCTGGTGTGGCGCCGGAAGATGTGGAAGTGAGTGTTGATGGTGGAGTGCTCACTATTCAGGGTGTGTCTCGTAAAGAACATGAAGTGGAAGAAAAAAATTACTATAGAAAAGAAGTGCGTAGTGGTTCATTTTTCCGTCAAGTAGTGTTGCCAACGCCGGTAAATGAGGATAAGGTGGCAGCTGAATTTGCGGATGGTGTTTTGAAGATTACCTGTCCAAAAGCGGTACCGAGTAAAGCGAAGAAGATAGCGGTGGCGGTCAAGAAATTGAAGAAATAACGAAATAACGAAATATAGAAATAGCGAAATATTCTACTCTGTTTTCTAGTTTTGGTGGAAGTCGAGGTCAGGTTAATCTTTGGACTAAAATGAAGTGATATTGAAAAAGCGGACAGAAATGGATAGTAAATGGAATGACGCGGAATTGGAAATTGAAAATTTAAATTTGGAACTTACACGGTTGTTCTTTCAATCATATGATCGGTTGATCGCTTTACATCACTTGACTGTACATCGGTGATAGGGAGAGATTCAATCGGTCATGTATTGAGGGAGGAATTATATACGAACGTACGAAATTACGAAAATGCAATTGTAATGTAATAAATAAAGTAAGAGAAAATAGATAGTGGGTTATATTACAAGTTTTTATTATAATATTTTTATAGTAGAAGATAGGTAGTAAAAGTAATTGATCATTTTATATGCCGCAAATGCAAGCAGCAACAGACAATCAAGCAATTCGAGAATTACGAGATGTTACTAGGAATCTTGTGTCTGAAACCACAAAGAATAATGAAATTGTGGGTAAATTTAATAAACTCATAATTATATTAATGATTGTGCAACTAGTTGTTGCTATGACCCAGCTATTAGTTGCATTTATACAATCAACATCTTAAATAATATTTAACATTAACAAAAATAACAATATAACAATGTAACCAAATAACCATGTAACAATGTAACAATGTAACCATTAAACCAGTTAACCAATAATCTAATTAACAACTCTATGCCAAAAATTCTCGGTATCGATCTCGGAACAACCAATTCCTGTATGGCCATCATTGAAGGTGGTCAGCCAAAAGTTCTCGAAAATAAAGAGGGGAACAGAACCACGCCGTCTATTATTGCGGTTTCAAAGTCCGGTGAACGCCTCGTTGGGCAGCTCGCGAAACGTCAAGCGGTGACCAATCCAAAAAATACATTGTATTCCATCAAGCGTCTCATTGGACGAAGTCCGGATGATAAAGAAGTTGGTCTGGTCAAAGAACACGCGCCGTATGATGTGGTCGTAGAAGGCGATAAAGTAAAAGTACAAATGGGGGATAAACCGTACGCGCCACCGGAAATTTCAGCGATGGTACTCCAAAAATTGAAAGCGGACGCGGAAGAAAAGCTGGGTGAAAAAATCGAAGAAGCAGTGATCACGGTACCGGCGTACTTCAATGATTCACAGCGACAAGCAACTATTGCGGCCGGTGAAATTGCCGGACTCAAAGTGCGTCGGATTATCAACGAACCAACAGCGGCAGCGTTTGCGTACGGGTTTGATAAAAAGAAAGATCAAAAAATCGTGGTGTATGATTTGGGTGGCGGTACCTTTGATGTTTCTGTCCTTGAAATTTCTCATGACGGCGAGGGGGAGCAATCAACAGTAGAAGTGCTTGCGACCAACGGTGATACTCATCTTGGAGGTGATGATTTTGATAAGAAAATAATTCAATGGATTATTGATGAGTTCAAGAAAACTGATGGTGTGGATCTTTCAGCTGATCCATTGTCACGTCAGCGCGTTCGAGATGCGGCGGAAAAAGCAAAGATTGAGCTGTCAAGTACTCCGGAAACAGAAATCAATGAACCATTTATTACCTCTGGTGCGGAAGGTCCAAAACATTTGAACCTAAAACTTACTCGCGCGAAATTGGAAGAGTTGGTCGGTGACCTGGTAGATAAAACTATGGCACCAGTTGAAAATGCGCTCAAAGATTCTGGCTTGAATAAATCTCAAATTGATGAAGTCATCATGGTGGGTGGAATGACACGCATGCCGCTGGTTCTCAAAAAAGTAGAAGAATACTTTGGCAAAAAACCAAACGTGAGTGTAAATCCTGACGAAGTAGTGGCTATTGGTGCGGCGGTACAAGCTGGGCAGTTGCAAGGAGATCTCGGAAAAGAGATTTTGCTTCTTGATGTTACTCCATTGTCTCTCGGAATTGAAACCATGGGTGGAATTATGACTAAACTTATTGATCGTAATACCACTATTCCAACCAAAAAGTCACAGATTTTCTCGACCGCGGCTGATAATCAACCTAGTGTAGAAATTCACGTGCTACAAGGTGAGCGACAAATGGCAACTGATAACAAAACTCTTGGGCGTTTTCATTTGGATGGTATTCCACCAGCTCCACGAGGTGTGCCACAAATTGAAGTAACCTTTGATATTGATGCCAATGGAGTTCTTCATGTTTCGGCGAAAGATAAGGCTACCGGCAAAGAACAGTCTATTCGTATCGAGGCATCCAGCGGTTTGAGTGATGAAGAAATAGAAAAAATGAAAAAAGACGCCGAAGCACATGCTGAAGAAGACAAGAAAAAACGAGAATCAATTGAAGTAAAAAACGCCGCTGATACAATGGTGTATACGACGGAAAAAATGATGAAAGACGTGGAAGAGAAGAAAATCAATATTACGGATGATGAAAGGAAGAAAGTGGAAGATGCACTTGCTAAAGTAAAAGAGCTGAAGGATAAAGATGATATGGAGGCACTGAAAAAAGCATCGGACGAACTCTCTACTGCTGCACAGGCGGTTGGCATGAAGATGTACCAACAAGAATCCGACTCCGCGAAAGCTACGACGGATAAACAGGATGGCGGAGAAAAGACCGAAGAGAAAAAAGATGGTAAAAAAGATGATAACGATCCGGTTGAAGGTGAGGTGGTCTAGCATTGATTACACAGATTGTTAGAAGCATTGATTTCGCTGATTGTTGCTGATTGTACGAATTACTGTGTAACATTGATTTCACTGGTTGAAAGTTGATTACACAGATAGTGGATTGATCTAATGAGAGTGAGGGAGATGTTTTCTCCCTTTCTCAATTTTAGTTCAATACGTTCTGAATAGAATAACAATAAACCAATAAACCAATTACCTCTTCTATGTTACGTGATCATCTTATCGGTAGAAAAAAACGACATCGTCAATCAATACTGGCGATTAGTTTGTTTGTGTTGTTTGTTCTTGTGACTGGTGTGGCGGTGCTGTACGGCATGAGATATGCCGGCGTGGGGGCAATAGCTATTGCTTTTGTTGTGACAGGATGGGTCATGGATTCGGTGTTGGAATAATTCTCATCATTTCTTTATAAAGAAAAAGCATTTGTTGAAAGATTGTCAAGAATGAAAAAGAAAGGTACAATGAGATGGTCAAACCTTTCATTTTGTATGAAAAAATTCTCTCTTATTGTAGCGATAGTTGTCCTGGTGTATCTTGGGTATCGTTTTATTCCGTTTGACCGGTTTTATTCTGAAAAACCATCTGTAAACATATCACAGTCAACGTCGACCGTTTTTGCTGGTATGCAACCATCTTCTAAGTCTGTAAAAGAAGAAGTGTTGTCAGGTAAAGAAAAAAAAGAGAATAAAGAGGATCCTTCAAAAAAATCGATTTCTGTTGACATGCTTGCGGGCGATTGGGAGGTAGAGAATAATTTTTATGAATTTATTACACTGGAATCGGACGGTGCATATTCAACGTATTTAAACGATAGGCTCTTGGTAAGTGGTACATGGAAATTGGATGAAGCTGGGGCACTATCAATTCTCCCAAATATTGATGTCGTACCTGGTGAAATATATCAACATGTGGAATTAAATAATGATGTTCTTTCTTTGAATAACGGTGAGGTTGTTTGGAAAAAGATGTAGTGTTCCATCAGAAATTTAACTAATTTTTATGTCAGAAAAACCAAGTCAACAAATTCAAATCAAAGCCAAAGATGGAGTGCTTGAGGGCAAATACGCAAACATGGCTCAGATTTCTCACACTAAAGAAGAGTTTGTGTTTGATTTCATGAATGTATTTCCTCCGCAAGGAACACTTACATCAAGGGTCATTATGAGTCCTGGTCACGCAAAAAGACTGCTTCGGGCACTTCAAGAAAATGTGGCCAAGTTCGAATCACAACATGGACCTATTAAAGAGTCAGACGAACCCCGAACACAGTTTGGGTTTCCGATTGAGTAGTGTTTTTATGAATGAAAAGCAATTTAAATCTACTTTGGGAAAAATTTTGTATAAAAAACATTCTGGGGATCTAGTTTATGATGTTGACAAGTTGTTTGATAGTGGGTTATTTATATCAATAAGAAGAATTTTATTTAAACCAGAAATACAAAAAGAAGAATTGTTCGAAGAAGAATCTGAAGTTGTAATGTCTGAGGAACAAAATGAATATTTGGAAATTGAGGAAGAAGTTTTTAGTGCGGCTAGAAAAGGAAATTTTGATGCATTAGATACTGCCTTAAAAAGGCTAGAGATTTTTTGTTCAAAAAGGTTTTCTTGGGACAATTGTGAATTAGAATTTATGTTAAGGAAAGAAATTCTTAATAGAGAATCATACCCAAGAAGAAAGAGGGTAACACCTGGTGAAGTTGTGCATTTAAAATAGAAATAAAAAAATCCCGTTCATTGTTATCTGACCATTCATCACTGCTCACTGATAAAACATTATGCCCAAAGATTATTATAGTATACTCGGCGTCGAAAAAGGTGCCTCACAAGATGACATCAAAAAAGCGTTTCGAAAACTTGCTCATAAGTATCACCCCGATAAACCGGGCGGGGACGAGCAAAAGTTTAAAGAAGTAAACGAAGCCTACCAAGTAATTGGAGATGAGACCAAGCGTAAGCAGTATGACCAATATGGTGCTGATTTTGAACAGCAAGGTGGTTTTGGTGGTGGAATGAATTGGGATGACTTCATGCGTGCTGCCAGAGGGCAGGGCGGAATGGGGGGTATGAACTTCAATTTTGGTGGATTTGATTTTGGAGATATATTTGGTGATGTGTTTGGATTCGGAGGGGCAAGTCGAGGTCGTGGTCAGGCTCGCGGACGTGATGTGGAGGTGGATGTGCAGCTCGAATTTCGAGAAGCGGTATTTGGGGTCGAAAAAGAAGTAAAGCTCATGAAACATAACGCGTGTGATGTGTGCCATGGTTCAGGGGCAGAGCCGGGAAGTGCGATGAAAACGTGTGATACCTGTGGTGGTCGAGGTCAAATTGCTCATGTACAACGAACCATTCTTGGTAACATGCAAACAGTCACCAATTGTCATGCTTGTGAAGGAACCGGGCAGATTCCTGAAAAAAAATGTAAACATTGTGGTGGAGATGGGGCAGTGCGAAGTGAGTCATCATATACAGTGAAAATTCCGGCCGGTATTGATGATGGTGAAGCAATTCGTTTGAGTGGAAAAGGGGAGAGTGCCGGTGTGGGGTCTGTACCCGGAGATTTATATGTGCGAGTTCATGTGCGACCGGAAGAGGGGTTTGTGCGTGAAGGTGTGCATATTTATACGGAAGCTCGTATTTCTTATCCGCAGGCGGTGTTGGGTGATAAAATAGAAATTGAAACATTAGAAGGAACGAAAAAATTGGTTATTCCGGAAGGAACGCAATCTCACACTCAATTTCGACTGAAAGGACTTGGGGTAACGAATGTTCGTGGTGGGGCAAAAGGTGATCAGTACGTGAAAGTGATTGTCGATGTACCAAAGAAGGTGAATCGGAAGGTGAAGAAGATGTTGGAGGAGATGAAGGATGAAATTTAGAGATGTGCGAACATACGAACAGTACGAAAATACGAAACCATAAAGTAATCTTCTATTTATTGCCAAACCTATGACAAATATAGGAGGGAAGTATATAGTTCGTAGTGACAAATTGTTATATCCTGAATTGTCGTTTAGGATAAACAAAGTATTATTTGACGTGTACAGGTGGACATCAAGAGAAATTTTATCAGAAAGCGGTTGGTATTGGTTTGGCAACTGACCAAATAAAGTTTTGCGAACAGGTATATGTGCCAGTGAAATATAATGGCGAGATTATTACTAAGCATTTTTTGGATTTTCTTGTTGATGAAAAAATTATTCTAGAACTGAAGCGTGGTCAATTTGTACCAGCGCATGTAATACGTCAAACAAAACAATATTTACAAGCATTAGATTTAGAATTAGCAGTTGTTGCGTGTTTTACGTATAGTGGGGTTGTAGTTAAAAGAATAATTAATCAAGCAGTATAGATATTATAAGTTAGTTTCGTAGTTTCGCACTGTTCGTATGTTCGCAAATATATATGCTCCTCGCCATTGACGCCTCCCGTGCCAATCATGAATAATAAATTCATTGTTAGAAAGAAGTGCTAAGTTTAAAAGCAATTATAAAAGTTAACTAAAAAAACATCTTTATGGTTGAGAGTGGATTCATATTCCCTAAAGGACCTTCGCCAGTGCCAGAGAAATTTCGCATCCCTTTTATAGGTCCAGAGCGAGATGCTGAAACTTTTGATAGTGCTCAGAGACTGTTGCAACAATGGTATTCTTCTCTAATCTATTTTGCTACAGGATCTGAACGAAAAATGCGGGCTATCCAAGAACTTGGTTTTCGGGAGGTACATACTATTGTTTCTCTTGACGAAGCAGAAACTGCTGTTTATGATCTGTATCATGAAGATTGGAACCCAGCAGGAAGTGATTTGGATAGAGAACAAACCGCTGAGATTACAGCTCGAAAAAAGCTGGAAGTGGCAAGACGCCTTAACCCTGTCCCAAGCAATGCTCTCGCTATCGCACTTGACACAATGGCGGAAGTGGTTAGTCATCATCCTGATAACAAATCTTTTCTTGATTCAATTCATTTATCAATGAAAAAACCTGAGAATGCAGAAAATGCTCGGCAGGTAATTTTACACACATTTCAAGAATTAGTACGTTCTATTATTTTGTGGAGGTATGAACTGACTAAACATAATCTTGATAAAAAACCTATCGATCGGCAAACAATAGAGCACAGAGCTTTTGTCTCTGAAGCACTGTATGGTGGAAATAAAAGAATAATTGTTCGTACCGGGATAGCAATAAAGGTTCCTAACGATGAAAAAATCTATTCTACTACCAATGAGTTGGGTCTGAATCTTCGTGCTATTGAAAATTTAGTTACAACCGAAATGTGCCAAACTATTTATGGTGATGTTGAAAATAAGCAGGCTTTAGTTAAAAAACTTTATAATGATACTTCTTTTGCTGACGTGCTTTCAACTCGCCTTATTGAAACAGGTCAAACATTGCAAGATAAAATATTTCATCTTGTTGATGAAATAGTAAAAATCATGGGTGATAACATAATTAATATATCAGGAGGTATTGATTATAGTAATCCTAAAATAATCGAGCTTCTTGGTGTTGAGCCTTTTTCAACCGATCAGGATTCAATTGAACAGGGTACTTTGACTGGTTTTCCTACTCTTGCTGTGCGGAGAGCTTTGTCTGATTTGGCTTATATAAAGGTACGTGAAAAATAGAATTTGCAATACTTGAACGTCACAAATGGTGTTGCTATTCGTTTACTTTTATGTTTTTCTATATATTCATCTAAAATTAGTTTTATGAAACAAAAAAATCTAGCATTTCTAGGATTGATTTTTGTAATTTTATCAGGTATTGCAATATTTCAAATATCTGAAAAAGTTTCGGCAGAGACACCTTTTTTTGAAGGTGAGCTTATCAAGTCACCAAGTCATTCTTCTGTATACTATGTGTACCAGGGTAAACGTCATCCTTTTGTAAATGAGACGGTATATAAAACGTGGTATAAAGATTTTACAAACGTAAATAATCTGAGTGTTTCAGCTGTTGAAAGTTTAGAGCTCGGAGAACCTATGCCATTGCAACCACATACAAAATTGGTAAAATTTCCAAATAATCCTAAGGTGTATGTAGTTTTTAAAAAGGATGTAGGTCCAATCGGTGCCACTTTAAGACATATTCCTTCAGAAGCAGCTGCTATGAAATTTTACGGGTCACAATGGTCAACTAATATTGTTGAGTTACCCGAGATATACTGGTTATTTTATAGCAAAGGTAAGGAATTGCCTGTTGAAGATTTTTCAAAATACTCTTCAGTGGAAGAATGTGTGGTAAATAACGAGGTTGTATACAAGTATATTAATTATTCAAAACCTGAAGATGATATTGATATTTATGATGCTTCCGATAAATTTATCTGTACACTCCAAATGAATTGGGCAGTTTTGGATATCGATCCAAATACCTCACTTCTTGACACTTCTTGCGAAAATAAACCTTATGAAATTTTGAAGACTACTGGAAATAATACATGTAAAAAAGTTTTTTAATCGTTTATGCTCCTCGCCATCGACGCCTCCCGTGCCAACCATAGAGAGAAAACAGGAGTGGAATGGTATGCGTTTCATTTAATTCAAGAACTGAAAAAAATAACCCCGGACGATGTTCGGGTTGTTTTGTATACCGACGAACCGTTGCAGGGTGAATTGGCGGAGCTGCCAAAAAATTGGACGGAAAAAGTGTTGAAATGGCCGCCGAGAAGATTATGGACCCAAGTTCGTATGTCATGGGAAATGCTTGTAAACCCTCCAGATGTATTATTTATCCCAGCTCACGTTCCACCCTTCATTCATCCAAAAAAAACCGTTGTTACGATTCATGATATTGCGGCGATAAAATTTCCGGAAACATACAATTGGTTCGAACGGTGGTATTCGGTTTTTACTGCTCGGTATGCGTTGAAAAACTGTTGGAGAGTAATTGTTCCTTCGGAGTTCGCTCGTAACGAGTTGTCAAGTTTACAGGTTGGCAAGTTGGCAAGTTATGAAACAGGCAAAAAAGTTAAAGTTATACATCATGGGTATGATGAGAAATATAGAAAGATTGATGATGTTCAGAAAATTGATGATGTCCTACAAAAATATGGAATTTCTCGACCGTTTTTGTTGAGTGTGGGGCGGCTTGAGGAGAAAAAGAATACGGTGCAGATTATTAAAGCGTTTAAACTATTGAAAAATGAACTTAAAGATTTAAATTTCGATCCTAAGGCTTTGAAACTCGTTTTAGTCGGAAAGCCTGGGTACGGTTATGAAAAAGTAAAAGAAGTATTGAATAGTAGTACGTATAAAACAGATATTCTGTTGCCTGGTTGGATGAGTGAAGATGATTTACCATGTATTATGAACGCAGCTGAGGTATTTGTTTTTCCGAGTTTGTACGAAGGGTTTGGCTTACCTGTTCTGCAAGCCTTTGCCTGTGGAGTACCGGTGGTGGCTTCAAAAGGTAGTGGTTTGGAGGAAGTTGGTGGTGAGGCGGCGATATATGTAGATCCGTTGAGCGAGGTGGAGATGAAACATGGTATTCACAAGCTGTTGTTGAGCGAGACATTGCGACATGAAAAGATTAAACTTGGCTTTGAGAGGGTTGAGAAGTTTTCTTGGCGGAAGTGTGCCGAGGAGAGTTTGCGGGTTTTGCTCTCTTGAGTGTTGATAGGAACACGGATTTAACGGATGAGACGGGTGTAAACAGATCAGTTCGAATCCGTCTCATCTGTTAAATCCGTGTTTCTATTACCCAGCAAAAATTGAATGTGCTTTCTATTTGTGCTACTGTAGTGTCACTATGCATCCAATCATCGGCCACAATAAAATTCTCAGTTTTTTTGATTCTGTTATAGCAAATGGCACGCTTACCCATGCTTACTGTTTTGTTGGTCCAAAAAGCGTGGGGAGAAAAACTGTCGCGCGAGAAGTTGCCGGGAAATTGTTTCATGTTCAGAGAGATAGACTTGAAACTATTGCTGATTTTTTAGAAGTGACACAGGAGAGGGATGAAAAAAAAGATAAAACCAAAAAAGATATTTCCATAGAGCAAATTCATCGGTTGACGGCATTTTTGTCACAAAGTCCTATGCTTGGGGGGTATAAAGTGGCAATCATTGATGGCGCGGAGAAAATGAATGCAGCCTCGACCAATGCGCTTCTGAAGACGTTGGAAGAACCAAGAGGAAAAACGATTTTGTTTCTTATTTCGGAAGATGAAAAGTTGTTACCGGCAACCATTTTATCTCGTTGTCAACTGATGTACTTTCAACCCGTTCAGGCTGAGGCACTAAAAGAAGGGTTGATGGCAGAGGGTGTAGAAGCAGAGACTGCTGAACGTTTTTCAAAGGAATCCGGAGGAATTCCGGGGCGAGCGATAGAGTGGAAAGAAGATGTGGAGAAGTATGAAATGTATATCAAAGAAAAAGAACGATTTCAGTCATTGCGAGGGAAACCGTTTTATGCTAAACTACAGGCGGTTGAGGACTTGTTTGGTGATAAGACCGATCATATTGCAGCCAGAGAACAGTTGTTATACTTGCTGGGGATATGGCAGATGGCACTTCGAGATTCGGGAGAGTTTTCTCAAAACGAATCGCTTTCTGTTTATAATGTGATTCAAGAAACCAAACGTCGGTTGAAAGAAAATATTCACCCTAGACTTCTGGTAGAGCAGATATTGCTCACAATACCGTAAACTCACACGTCATTACTTTATCTTTATTTTTCTTACGTTTCTATGAGACGACCACTTTTTTTCTTGGGACTTGCCCTCTTGGCAATTGTCACGATGGGGCAAAGTTGTACCCCACTAGGCTCTGGTACGCCCGACAACGCACCTACGGGGCCGGCCGGCGTATTTATGTCTACGGACAAAGGTGATACTTGGGTAAAAGCCGATCTCCTGCCAACCGCAGAAGGTACCAAAAGTATTTCCGGAGTAGCGGTATATGCGTTGGTTTCAGATCCACATGATGTGAATACTATCTATCTTGCTTCACGACAAAGTGGATTACTCTATACATATGATGCTGGTCGAACGTGGCGCCAACCACCAAGCGGACCACTGACCTCCGGATTTGTGTATGATGTGGTGGTTCATCCAAAGGACCCTTGTACAATTTATGCGACAAATTCATCTCGGGTCTATAAAAGTGTTGACTGTGCACGTACCTGGCAGGACGTGTACCAGGAACTTCGTCCGGATGTAAAAATTGTTTCTTTAGATATCAGCTCCGAAGCCCCATATCGTATTTTACTGGCCGGATCAAACGGTGATTTACTTGTCAGTGAAGATGTGGGAGCAACGTGGAATGTGTTAAGTCGATTTACAAAGAGCGAACTGGTAAATGTTGCGTTTGACCCTCAGGTACAAAACCGAATTTTTGTGGTCAGTAAAAATGATGGACTCTATCGATCTACAGATGGTGGAGCAACCTGGACGTCGCTCAAACAAACTTTGAGTCAATACCCGAAAGCGCTTGAATTCCGACGATTTGCATTTCATCCCAATGATGCCGGTACCTTGTATTGGATCTCAACCTATGGTATTCTCGTTTCTACCGATGCGGGTGACACTTGGAACCCAATCAACCTTTTGACTCAGCCGGGGAGTGTAAATATTTACGCCTTTGAGGTGAATCCAAAAAATGATAATGAAATGTATTATACCGCCACGATCGCGGCTTCCAACCGATCTACTTTGTATAAGAGTGTCGATGGAGGACAAACATGGACCACAAAGAAGTTGCCGACTACACAGATTCCGGTAGCAATGTTCATTCATCCGGAGCAAGAACGAATGTATCTCGGTTTTACTATTACACAAAAGAAATAACATACCTATAACATCATTTGTATACACATTAATGTTTAAACGTTTTATGGATATTATTCAGATGCACAAGGAGAACTTTGATAAAGTAATTGATCATCTCAAGCACGACATTTCCGGACTTCGGACCGGTCGAGCCACACCGGCACTTGTGGAAGATATTCCAGTGGAAGCGTATGGAACAAAGCAGCCAATAAAAGCGTTGGCGTCCATTTCTGTTCTTGATGCGAAGACCTTGGCTATTGAGCCGTGGGATAAATCTGTTATTGGTCAAATTGATTCAGCACTGCAAAAATCACAACTTGGAATTAATCCGGTAAATGATGGAAAAATTTTACGGTTACCGTTGCCGGAATTAACTCATGAACGACGCGCGGAGTTGATCAAAGTATTGCACCAAAAATTAGAAACAGCCAAAATTTCTATCCGAAAAGTACGCGAAGAAGTACGAGATGATATTGACGCGGCGGAAAAAAACAAGTCAATTTCAGAAGACGAAAAATTTGCCCTTCAAGATGAACTGGAAAAATGGGTAAAAGAGTATAACGAAAAGATCAAGGTGATTGGCGAAGAAAAAGAAACTGAAATAACCAAAGTGTAACGAGTTGAACTATTGTCAGTAAAAAATGTTCAAAATGTGTAATCAGTTTACTTGCGTTTTTGTAAGATAACGTAGGGCAAATAATTCAGTAAAAATTCTGTCCTATTCGTCCCATCCGTATTCCATCATGTTTCATAAAAGTAGAAGCGTAACCTTATCATAATTATGCGAACAGTTATTCAAAGAGTCACTCAAGCAGTTGTGGAAGTAGATGGTGACGTGATCGGTCAAATTAGCGATGGTCTGTTGGTGTTTCTTGGAATAAAGCGCGGTGATACGGAAGTAGACGCGGATTATTTGATACAAAAAATTCTGACGCTGAGAGTGTTTGAGGATGAGGTGGGCAAAATGAATAAAAGCGTGGTGGATACAATGGGTTCTGTTCTTGTTGTTTCTCAGTTTACCCTCTATGCCGATATCTCAAGTGGCACTCGTCCGGGATTTTCTGATGCAGAAGATCCGGAGCGAGCCAAAGAACTGTATCGCTATTTTATTGAAAAAATGACTGAAACCGGAATTCATGTGGAAACAGGAGAATTTGGCGCGGAAATGCAGGTTGATCTCATAAACAATGGTCCGGTGACGATTATTTTGGAGAAGTAATTTTTTTCTTGACAAACCGAACTAAGCAGGATATAGTATGAGTATTCCTATAAAGAAACGGAGTGGCGTCCGTGGAGTAGGAAAGACAACCAAACGAGTGTCTTGATTTCGATCAAGAAGCTTGGGTGGAACCTCCCGAACCATTCGGGACCCAAGACCAACATTTTGTTCGGTCTTTTTTATTTCTTCATTCATCCTTCCAAACTTACACTCCTGAATCTACTCTACCGAGTATACGAATGTTTATCCGAATCTACAAATCTATGAATACCAATCACAAGATGTGGATTTGTATTTATAACAATATTCGTATTATTTGTAGATTCGTAAAGTATTCGTAGATTCGGCAGTATAGATTTGGATTATAATATATTCTATGAAACAATCATCACTTGATCACATCGTATCTTGGGCAAAGCGCCGGGGGTTTATTTTTCCTAATTCTGAAATTTACGGCGGAATGGCCAACTCCTGGGACTATGGGCCGTTGGGGGTGTTGTTGAAAAACAATATCAAACAAGCGTGGTGGAAATTTTTTGTGCAAAATCGACCAGACATGGTAGGGGTGGATACGAATATTATAATGAATCCTAAGGTATGGGAGGCAAGTGGGCATTTGCAAACATTTACCGATCCATTGGTAGAATGTAAACAGTGTCACCATCGATTTCGAACTGATCATTTGTTGGAAAAAACGTCGCTCGAACCACAGTATGAAAAAGAAGCCCCACCGGAGTTGAAAGATGTTCGTTGTCCTGAGTGTGGCGGTGAACTTACTGATTCGAGAAACTTCAACCTGATGTTTAAAACCTACGTCGGACCGGTGGAGGATCAAACGTCTGTAGCGTACTTACGTCCGGAGTTGGCGGCGGGGATGTTTACCAATTTCAAGCAGGTTGTTGATACTATGCGTACGCGTGTGCCGTTTGGTATTGCACAACAAGGTCGCACGTTTCGCAACGAAATAACGGCCGGAAATTTTATTTTCCGAACGCGAGAATTTGAAATCATGGAATGTGAGTATTTTGTTCATCCAAATGAGTGGGAAAAACATTTTGATCTGTGGCTTGGTGAAATAAAGCGCTGGTGGACAGAGGTTATCAAGGCCGACATGAATAATTTTTACTTTCATGAAATTGAAGCAGCTGATTTGGCACATTACTCCAAACGAACCGTTGATATTGAGTACCATTATCCATTTGGGCTCAAAGAGTTGCATGGTCTGGCATATCGAACTGATTTTGACTTGAAGCGACACATGGAAGCGAGTGGTCAGGATTTGGAATATCGTGATCCAATTACCAATGAAAAATATATTCCACATGTGGTAGAACCGACCTTTGGTGTGGATCGATTGTTCTTAGTAACACTTTTGGAACATTACGCGGAAATAGAAGGTGGGCGTGATACTGAAGGTGAAAGTAAGCACGAAAAAGAAGTCGTCTTTCGTGTACCAAAAAACTTGGCGCCGATTAAAGTAGCGATACTTCCATTGTCAAAGAAAGAGCCTTTGCAACAACTTGCTTGGGAAATTCAAACCAATCTGCGGGCAACGTATCAAACACAGTATGATGAAACCGGCAGTATTGGAAAACGGTATCGCCGGCAAGATGAAATTGGTACGCCGTACTGTGTGACGGTAGACTTTGATTCTTTAGAAGATAAGCAGGTCACAGTTCGAGATCGAGACACCATGGAGCAGGAGCGGGTGGCGATTGTTGAGCTGAATGACTATCTTGAAACAAAGTTTGTGTAAAACTTTTAGCCCGGTAGGCAGAGTAAGCAGATTAAGCAGAGTATGCTTACGTGATCTACCCAATGGCTTATCTATTCAGCATATAGTCTTACTCTGTTTATTACCTCAGAAAAAAATATGTTTGAACGATACAAATTACATAATAACGCGAATGTTATTCTGGTGCCACTGCAAGATACAAAATCCGTCACTGTTTTAGTCATGTATCCGGTAGGCTCTCGCTATGAACCGGAAAAATTGGCTGGGGTGTCGCATTACATTGAACACCTTATGTTCAAAGGGACGAAAAAACGTAAAAATACCCTTGCTCTGACCCGCGAAATTGATCGCTTGGGTGCGGAATATAATGCGTTTACTGGAAAAGAATATACCGGGTACTATATCAAAACCGATGCGAAGTTTACCAAAATTTCTTTGGATATATTGGCAGATATGTTGTTCAATTCCGTATTTGATCCAAAAGAAATGGAACGAGAAAAAGGTCCTATCATTGAAGAGATTCGCATGTATAATGATAATCCGGTCATGAATATTGATAATGTCTTTGAAGAACTCATGTTTGCCGGATGTCCACTTGGACGAGACATTGCCGGTTCGGTAGAGCATGTCAAGAGCTATCAACGTGATGATGTATTGGCATTTAAACAAAAATACTATCAAGCGGGTAACATGACGATTGTGATAGCCGGGGCAGTAGATGAGAAAACCAAGACCTTGGTAGAAACGTATTTCAGTGTTGGTGAAAAGGTCAAGGGGTTATCGAGTAAATATAAACCGGCAGTATTTGGGCCCGAGAAAAAAGCCGAGCGGATTGTGGTACAGAAGAAACAAACTGATCAGGCGCAACTTATGATGGGCTTTCCAGGGTTTCAGTACGGTAACGACAGAAATGCGGCTTTGTCGGTGATGAATACCATTTTTGGTGGTTCGATGAGTTCGCGACTGTTTATACAGATTCGAGAACGTCGCGGGTTGGCGTACTCTGTCTCTAGTAGTAGTGATACATTTCGTGATATCGGATATTCATATATCCGGGCCGGTTTAGAAGCAAAAAATATCAATACCGCAATTTCGGTGATTACGAAAGAAATTGAAAAATTGGTTACAAAGGGTGTGTCTCAGCGGGAACTTTCTGACGCGAAAACTCATATCCGAGGTGCTCTTACGTTGTCTATGGAAGACTCAAGTGCGCAAGCAAATTGGTATGCCAAGCATGCACTCTTTCAATCAACTATCAAAACTCCGGAAGAACGTTTGCAAGAAATTGAAGCAGTAACGCGAGAAGATGTTCAATCTGTTGCTAAACACATATTTGCACTCAATAAAATGCGGGTTGGTATTATCGGAGATGTGGAGAAAGGTG
>DYFM01000017.1 GCA_020725175.1 Candidatus Paceibacter sp. | reverse complement strand
CGGGAAAAACTACCTATAGCGATACCCCGTCAGCTTCCACCCCAGGCGGACACGTACTGCGGGAAGATTCATTAGATATCTATGCTTGATTTACGTGACTGCACATTTGTGATTCCGTTTGGAAATAATCATTCTCACCGAGAACGCAATATTGTGATATCACTTCAGCACCTATTTCAACAATGTCGAACACGGGTAATAGTGGTAGAAATATCAAAACGGCACACATTACTACAGAAGCAACTCTCTGTTGATTTGTTTACTCACATTTTTTTTCCTCAGAGGGAAGAATTGTTTCATCGTACTCGAGCAATCAATATTGGCGCGGCAATGGTGAAGACACCGTATTTGGTGATTTTTGATGCGGACACACTGGTTACCATCAAGCAGTTGAAAGAGGCGGCAAAACTTATGAGGGAAGAAAAGGCTTCCTTGGTTATTCCATATGATAACCGCGTTATGTACATTCCTTCAGAAGAGGTAGAGAAACTACCGAAGCGTATTACAGATGCATATCTTACTTCGTTATCGTATCCGGTAACAGATGATCATTATATTTTCAATGGTGGAATAAACTTTTTCCAAACCAAAGACTTCTTTTCCGTTGGGATGATGAATGAGTATCTTCAGGGTGGTGGGTATGAAGATGATGAATTGTTTATGCGAATGCTCAAACTTTCGTATCCTGTACTTCGAACAAAAGGAACGTATTATCACCTAAGTCATCGAGTATATAAAAAGAAGGTACATCATCAGTATCGGGAAAAGAACAAAACGATCTACTATCGCACTATGGTAACCAATCCGGATGATATCCGGCGACAAGTGAAGAAGTGGCCATGGGTGAAAGATGTTTTTAGTCGTATTGTTTGAATTTTTTGTTTTAGATGATTCCCGTGTATATCATTTTTTACGTTTTTCAGGTGCCACTCTTTTTACTTCTTGAAAAATGACAGTGTATAGTGCATCAATGCACTGAGGTGGGAGGTTGTATGCACTCCAATGTTTTTTTATAGCTTGTAAAACAGCTTTCTCTCGCTGTTTATCTTCAATGGGTAGTCCTTCGGCTTGTTTGAAGGCTTGAATTTCTTTTCCTTTTTGAATGCGCTTGGCAAGTGCATGTATAAGTTCAATATCAAGTTGATCGAGTTCATTTCGGAGTTGGGAGAGGGTGGGCATACAGTGAATTCGTTTATGGTAAATTCTTCATTTTATGATATAATTTTTTCACCATCTTGTCTATAAGATACCAGTTGGAATACTTGATTTTTTGGGGAAATTTTGATAAACATTGATTACAAAACATTGATTACATGAATTATATATAAAATACGCAGATTTTTTTGTTTATCAGTGGAGTGATAGATTGAGCCGAGGTGAAATCTGTCGGAAAGTGAGTAGTGTAATAATTTGCTTGAGGGTTAGTTTTATAAACGAATTTCATTTTCACCCAATTCGTCATTCCTTTGATTGGGCCATAGAATATGTCAACAAAGAAAAAAACACAAACAAAAGTCCTTATGGCGATGTCCGGTGGGGTGGATTCCTCTGTGGCAGCTGCTTTACTTGTAAAACAAGGATATCAAGTCTCCGGTGCGTTCATGAAACAGTGGACGGATACCAAGGAGGTGTCAGGACTTTGTACTTGGATGCAAGATCGTCGAGATGCATTGCGAGTGGCAGCACATTTGGGGATCCCTCTTATGACGCTCGATTTTGAAAAAGAGTATCGAGAACATGTGCTTGATTATATGTTTCGTGAATATGAGGCCGGGCGAACTCCGAATCCTGATGTACTTTGCAACAAGTGGGTGAAGTTTGGGTTTTGGTTGGATAAGGCAAGAGAAATGGGGTTTGATTATTTGGCGACGGGGCATTATGCTCGGCTTCGCTTCGCTGCGCCGAGTAAACTATATCAGTTAATTGAAGCGAAGGATAAGAATAAGGATCAGACGTATTTTTTGCATCAGGTGGGGCAGGAGCAATTGCGACATACATTGTTTCCGATTGGTGAGTATACAAAGGCGGAAGTGCGAGAATTGGCGAGAAAGTTTAAACTGCCGACGGCGGAGCGAGCGGAGAGTATGGGGATTTGTTTTGTCGGTGAAGTGCCGATGAAGCAGTTTTTGGCACAGAAAATAAAGTCGAAGCCGGGAAATGTCATTAGAAGTTCCGGAGAAATAGTTGGGAAACATGAAGGGTTGGCGTTTTATACGGTGGGGCAGAGGCACCTTGGTGGAAGTTTGGATGTTAAAGTTTTAAGTTTAAAGGGTGGTGATACACAGCCGCTGTATGTGGTAGAGAAGAGAAGTTCCAGTAATGAATTGGTGGTGGGATTTGAGGATGATCCGTTGTTACTTAAAAAAGAGATTGAGGTCGAAGAAGTGCATTGGGTGAGTGGACAGGAGCCGAAATTTCCGCTAAAATGTTTAGTGAGATTGCGACATCGGCAGGAGTTGCAGAAGTGTGTTGTTGACGAAATAGCGAAACAACGAAATAGCGAAATAAGTATTACATTTGATAAGCCACAGCGGGCAGTGACACCGGGGCAGTTTGCGGTGTTGTACAAAAATGGTGTGTGTTTGGGGGGTGGAACCATTATCTAACTTTTACTTTTTTTATGAAAAAGAATCCAGCTTTGTTGGCGAGTATAGTTTTTTCGTTGATTGGTGGAATCTTTGTTGCTTTGAGTGGGTATATGTATATAAAAGATCTGCGGTTCAAGCAAACCGCAGTCACATCGACCGGCACTGTTGTGGAATATGTGCAAAAAAATAGTAGTGACGGGTATACCTATTCACCGGTAGTGGTATTTACAGATCAACAAGGAAAAGAGGTTCGATTTCAAAGTAGGGTAAGTTCTAGTTATCAATCATATGTCATCGGAGAAACGGTTCCGGTTTTGTATAATCCAATGCAAAGCTCTGATGCAAAGATAGATGGGTTTATAACAACGGGTGGATTTTGGATTTTATTTGGAGGTTTTGGGTCAATTTTTTTTGTTATTGGAGTAAGTATGTTGTTGCGCAGAGTTCTGAGAAATATTGAAGTACAAAAATTAAAACAAACCGGGACGCGGGTAGATACGATATACCAGTCAGTGGAAAAATCCTCTTTGCGTGTTAATGACAAACCGGCGTATCATATTTTTGTGCAGTGGAATAATCCGGCGGATGGAAAACTGTACACGTTTAAAAGTGACGCGATCTGGTATAATCCGGAACCATATCTGACTGCCGCTCAAAATATTCCTGTACTAGTTGACATGGGGAACCTCAAAAACTATTGGGTTGATGTGTCTTTTTTACCAGGGGAGGGGAATTAAAATACAAATAATTGCAACTTATGACCACACAAGAAATCCGCAAAAAATATCTCGATTTTTTTCAAAAACAGCAGCATGTTATTGTTCCGTCTGCATCACTGTTGCCGGAAAATGATCCTACCACGCTGTTTACCGGTTCCGGTATGCAACCGATGGTACCGTTTCTGTTGGGGCAACCGCACCCGATGGGAACTCGTATAGCTGATTCCCAAAAATGTTTCCGCTCCGGTGACATTGAAGAAGTGGGTGACAACCGGCATACGACGTTTTTTGAAATGCTCGGAAACTGGTCGCTCGGTGATTACTTTAAAACAGAACAAATTCGTTGGATGTGGGCGTTTCTTACGGAAGAACTAAAACTTGATCCATCCCGACTGTACTTTACCTGTTTTCGAGGAAATGAAACGCTTGGTATTCCAAAAGATACGGAAGCAGCTGAACAATGGCAGTCACTTCTTCAAGAAGCGGGGGTGAGCGCGGAAATTGTTGATTTTTCTGAACGAGATGGAATGCAGGGTGGACGAATTTTTTATTATGACGAAAAGAAAAACTGGTGGAGTCGATCCGGAGTACCGGGAAAGATGCCGGTCGGGGAGCCGGGCGGGCCGGACACGGAAATGTTTTGGGATTTTGGAGAAGATTTAAAGCTTCATGAACAGTCGCAATGGAAAGATGAACCATGTCATGTCAATTGTGACTGCGGAAGATTTGTGGAAATTGGCAATAACGTATTCATGCAATATCAAAAAACCGAACAAGGGTTTGAACAGTTGCCACAAAAAAATGTGGACTTTGGTGGCGGGCTCGAGCGAATGGCAGCGGCGGTGCGAGATAATCAAGATGTGTTTACGATTGACCTATTTGATGGCGCGCGAGAAATTATTGAATCAATGTCTGGGCGAACGTATGGTGCGGTTGAAGGTGAAACGTATGCCTTTCGAGTAATCCTTGATCATTTGCGAGCGGCCACATTTGTTGTGGCTGATGGCGCGTTTCCGTCCAATAAAGATCAGGGATATTTTACCCGCCGATTAATTCGTCGCTCTGTTCGGTTTGCCAAAAATTTGGGAATCGAAACATCGTTTACGGCACGAGTGGTAGAAGCATATATCGAAACATATAAAGGGCATTATCCGGATTTGGAATCAAAGAAACAACAAATTATTGATGAAATTGAGAAAGAAGAATTGAAGTTCCGTAAAACACTGGAGCAGGGGATCAAGCAATTTGAACAAGTAGTAAGTGGCAAGGAAACCGGCTCCGCCTCTGGGGCTGCGCCGGGTAAACAGATCATTAGCGCCACAGAAGCGTTTGATTTATATCAATCATTTGGGTTTCCGATTGAGTTGACAGAGGAGTTGGCAAAAGAACGAGGGTTGAGTGTGGACTTGGAAGGATTTCAGGTGGAAAAAGAAAAACACCAAGCGTTGTCTCGGGCAGGGGCGGAGCAGAAGTTCAAAGGTGGACTTTCCGATCACTCTGATATGAGTGTAAAATATCATACGGCCACTCATTTGCTTCACGCGGCAATTTTAAAAATTCTTGGACCGCACGCTACACAAAAAGGAAGTAACATTACTCCGGAACGGTTGCGGTTTGATTTTGCGCACGGTGAAAAAATGACCGATGAACAAAAACAACAAGTAGAGACGCTAGTGAACGCGGCTATTGAACGAGATTATCCGGTGACCTTTGAAATTTTGCCGATTGAAGAGGCGAAGAAAAAAGGCGCGATTGGATTGTTTGAAGATAACTATGGTGAGCAGGTTAAAGTGTATACTGTCGGAGACCCAAGTGGGGTACCACAAGCAGATCCATCCGCCGAAACATTTAGTCGGGAATTCTGTGGTGGCCCTCATGTGGAGCACACCGGGCTACTCGGAAAATTTCGAATTGTAAAAGAAGAGGCTTGTAGCGCTGGAGTGAGGCGAATAAAGGCGGTGTTGGAATAGACGAAATTTCGAAATACGAAATAGCGAAATAACGAAATAACGAAACAGAGAAATAAAGAATTGTTTTCTTCATTTACAAATTTCCAAAAATGAAAATTGTAGTTGCTCGATATTTTTGATTGGGAGAAAATCTTTTTCCTGGTTTGATAATATTACATTCGTTGATTGCCAACTGACAAACGTGCCAACTTGCAAACCTGCAAACTTGCCCACTATCAAACTTCCTCTCATGCTTCAAAAATTATTTTCTTACTTTTGGGAACATCGCGTCCAATTTGCGAAATATTTCATTGTCGGATTCAGTGGGTTGTTTTTGGATATGTTTACGTTGGTTGTGTTTAAAGAATGGATTGGACTCGGGGCGGTGTTGGCGGTGGTGTTGAATCAGTTGATTGTCTTACCGTATAACTTTTTTTTGAACAAATACTGGTCGTTTAAAAAC
Source organism: Candidatus Paceibacter sp. (assembly GCA_020725175.1). Classification (GTDB taxonomy): domain Bacteria; phylum Patescibacteriota; class Patescibacteriia; order Magasanikbacterales; family UBA922; genus DYFM01. The sequence goes on along the minus strand of DYFM01000017.1, from coordinate 19,429 downwards.
AAATCTCTTCCGCATCGACAGATGGTGAGGTACCTCACGCTCATGGGAGCAAACTATCTTTTTTCGGTAGGAGCAATGAAACTGGCGCATGATGTTTGGGGGTTTGATTATCGTTTGGTACGACTTGGGACCATTATCGTTATGGTTTCATGGAATTTCCTTTTGTATAAGCATTGGGTGTATAAAGATTAGTTACATTAAGTATGCCAGAAAAAATAATTGAATGTAGTGATATACATGGCGAATTACATTCTGTTCCTGTTTCTAAACTCTCATTTAGACCTTCGGTCTATGGTATTCTTATTGAGGATAACCAGGTATTGCTGTCAAAGCAGTGGGGAGAATATGTTTTTCCGGGTGGGGGAATAGATATTGGTGAGACTATTGAGGAAGCTTTACAACGAGAATTTTGGGAAGAAACCGGATTGTCAGTTGAGGTGGGTGAAATTGTTACGTGTGGTAGTGCATTATTTATGTTACCATTAACCAATCAACCATTTCATACTATTTTGCTGTATTATGTAGTAAAGAGGGTGAGTGGAAGATTGAGTAGTGATAATTTCGGAGATTTAGAGATTGGAAATGTTGAGATGGCGGAATGGATACCCTTTGAACAGGCTTTGGCTGTGACGTCTGTGAACTCTGTGTATAGTAAAGATATTCTCCAAAAGGCAATACAGATGTCAACATGAAGCTTCCTGTGAATAACTTTTCATTTTTTCGGCATTTTTCTTGCAATTTATGCAAAAAATAGCTATACTAAAGGCTGTTTTTTAATAATTTACCGGTTGGTGGCTCTACCTTGACAAAAAATAACTGTTCAGGTACACTATCGCCAGCTTAATATTTTCACAATGGCTAAACAAAAAGACGTATTGGAGGCAAAAGGAACGATAGAAGAATTGCTTCCCGGGGCCACCTTTCGAGTTCGGCTCGAGAACGGTCTTGAAATTATTGCTCATCTTTCCGGACAGATGCGAATGAATAAAATTCGGTTGTCAGTAGGCGACGAAGTGAGAATTGAAATGAGTCCGTACGATCTGAGCAAAGGTCGTATTACATTCCGATATTAACAAATCAAAAAAATCAACCAGTGCGGTGTAGCTCTTCTTTTCCTTTTCCAAATATGGCATAGGAGTATGATATGAGGAGCGTTGATATCGCGGCAGTGGTTGATGATTTTTTATTACAACGCACCTTACGTGTGTATTGTGTCCACAGGTTCGCACCTATTTCTAAATTTTATTATCATTTTGAGTGTATTCTATGAAAGTCCAACCAGCCGCGAAAAAACGATGTGCTAAATGTAAAACCGTTCGCCGACAAGGTGTTGTTCATGTGATCTGTGAGAATCCGCGCCACAAACAACGTCAAGGCACAAAACAGCGTAAAAAGGCTGCGTAATCGTGAAAAGAAACGAGACAGCTATTCAACCAGTAACCCATTAAACTAATACATTATCTATGCGAGTCGCAGGTGTCAGTATTCCAAAAGAAAAAAAGATCAATGTCGCGTTGACATATATTTATGGTATTGGTCGCACCACCGCTGACAATATTTTGACAGTGGCAAAAGTAGATCCGGATACCCGAGTAAAAGATCTATCTCAAGATCAGGAAGATACGATTCGAACCATTATCGAAAAACAACACAAAACAGAAGGTGATTTGCGTCGTGAAATTACCAGTAATATCAAACGGCTGAAAGATATCAAAGCGTATCGTGGTGTTCGTCATGCAAAACGATTGCCAGTTCGTGGTCAGCGCACCAAGCGGAATACCCGAACCATTCGTGGTAACAAGCGTGGTATGGCCACCAGTGGAAAGAAACCAGCGGCACAAAAAACCTAAGCCTGTCTTTTTAGATAGTCCTCTATTACCTGTGTATTAATATATCTGTTATGGCAACGAAAGCAAAAACAACTAAGAAAAAGAAAAAAGTGATTAAGTCCGTCGGTCATGGTCGTGCATACGTCCAAGCGACGTTCAACAACACGATTGTATCTGTTACCGATCAAAATGGTGATGTGCTCGGTTGGGCTAGTGCTGGTATGGTCGGATTTAAAGGACCAAAAAAAGCTACTCCGTACGCTGCCCAGCAAGTGGTTAAGCGAGTAGTAGATCAAATCAAAGATCATAATGTGAAAGAAGTGAGTGTATTTGTAAAAGGGGTTGGTGGTGGACGAGAAGGTGCGATTCGTGGATTCAACACCAATGGTATTCAAGTTCTCGCGATCAAAGACGTCACTCCATTGCCACACAATGGTTGCCGTCCACCGAAGCGACGAAGAGTGTAGGTTTGAAATTTCAAGTTCCAAGTAACAATTTCCAAACATCAAAACAATGGTGTAGAAAATAAAAAGATTTGATGATATATAATGGAAAATCTTATTTGGAAATTATTATTTGGAACTTGAAAATTATTATAATGGACATCCATATTTTCAGCTAACTGGATGGACGATTAATATCATTTGCTGAACATTTATATATACTATGGGAAGATATACAGGTCCTCGCAACAAAATTGCTCGACGCTTTGGCGTCAACTTGGGGTTGAAAACCAATCCTGCCAAAGTGGCAAAACGATTGAATCAAAAACCGGGTGTCCATGGTCCAAAATCACGTCGTGGGGCTACTTCAACGTTTGGTCGTCAATTGGAAGAAAAACAAAAAGCAAAATACGTTTACGGTATTCGCGAACAACAACTTCGCCGTTACGTAAACGAAGCAACTAGACAAACCGGTGACTCTGGTATTCATTTATTACAACTCCTTGAATCACGCATGGATAACGTGGTATATCGCATGGGATTTGCAGTTACTCGCGCGCAAGCACGTCAGTTGGTAAATCATGGAATGTTTACCTTGAACGGAAAGAAAATGGATATTCCGTCACACGTGGTTCAGCCAGGTGATGTTGTTGAACTCAAAACCAACAAAACCAAGAAGAAGATTTTTGAAGATATTACTGACCGACTTTCGAAGCAAGACCTACCATCATGGATCACGGTTGATGCTGCAAAGAAGTCTGGAAAAGTGTTAAACAAACCAACTGAAAAAGATGTGGAGCATGTATTTGATGTGAAGTTTATTATTGAGTATTTCTCAACCAGATAATACACTGTGTCCTTATTCATCGTTGTACTCATCTAACTATCCATTACTATGGAACACATTCTTCTTCCAACCACTATCGAATTTTCGAGTACTGATGATCGCAATACTGGTACGGTTCTTATTACTCCTTGTCGACAAGGATATGGAACTACTATCGGCAACGCACTTCGCCGAGTATTGTTATCATCTCTTCCTGGTGCAGCCGTAGAAACAGTCAAGATTACCGGTGTTCAACACGAATTTTCCTCCATCGAAGGAGTTCGTGAAGATGTGGTTGAAATTATTTTGAATGTAAAACAAATTGCTGTAAAAAGTTTTGCGGATCAGCCGGTGGTTTTGCACTTGAAAAAGAAAGGTACCGGCGATGTCACTGCCGCTGATTTTGAAAAAAATTCTGACATTGAAATCGTGAATCCGGAGTTGAAATTGGCAACTATCACTGATGATAAAACTACGTTTGAAATGGAAGTCACGATTGGTAGGGGAAGTGGGTATGTGCCAGCAGCGGAAAAAAATACCAAGGATTTTGATCTAGGAACTATTGCGATTGATTCTCTTTATACACCAATTCGAGATGTTGGATATAATGTAGAAAATACTCGTGTTGGAGACGTAACGGACTATGAGAAACTGACGTTGACGGTTCAAACCAACGGAACAGTCGATCCAAAAGACGCGGTAAGTCAAGCCACCAGTATCCTTATGGATCATTTCCGATTGGTCCTAGCAGTTGCTGAAGAGGGTGAGATGTCCGGTAAAACATATGAAGAGCCAGCTACTGAATCAATGACAGAAGAGGTTGCAGAAGAAGTGGTTGAGGAAAAACCAAAGAAAACACGAAAGAAGAAAGAATAATAATTAAGAAACTACAAAGTCTAAAACTATAAAACTGATAAAACAGTATATAGGACAGACAGGAGGTATGTTGGAATCATTTTTTGAAACCCGAATAAACCATATTACTAACGATACGATATGAGACATAGAAAGAAAAAAGCGACTCTAGGCCGAGAAAAGGCGCAGCGAGATGCCTTGATGCGTAGTTTGGCGGAGAGTTTGGTTATTCATGGATCTATCCGAACCACCCGTGCCAAAGCACGAGCACTTCGAACAGTGGTAGAACCATTGATTACCATGGCAAAAAAAGGTGGGCTGACAGAACGACGTCGAGCAATGCAGGTGCTCTATACTGATCGCGCAGTAAAACAGTTGATGGATGTGGTAGCTCCACGGTATAAAGAACGAAGTGGCGGATATACTCGCATTATCAAACTTGCTCCACGAGCCAATGATGCGGCTCAGATGGTGCGAATTGAGTTTGTTTAATTTGTTGTTGTATTATTGTATCGCTTGTCTGTATTCTTTTTTCCCTGGTACGGAGATGAAAGGGCAAACGACCAACATAGATTTTGAAACCGCTCCCGAGTGAGCGAGGAAATTCATTTGTTATAATATTGTATGAGAAAGTTACCTCAACCAAAAGCACCGCGCCAACACCATGAACTTGATGCGACGGGGCAAGCTGTTGGTCGTTTGGCGAGTCAGATTGCTAAAATTTTGACAGGCAAACACCGTGCAGCGTACACTCCGCACATCGATGATGGTGATTTTGTGACGGTGGTCAACGCAAGTAAATTGAAATTTACCGGTAAAAAGTTTGTTCAAAAAGATTACAAACGACACAGCATGCATCCGGGTGGATTGAAAGTGGTTTCTATGGCAAAAGTATTTGAACAAGATCCGGGTAAAGTGATTGAACACGCGGTTATGGGTATGTTGCCAAAAAATCAACACCGCCCAGAAGTTATGAAACGCTTAACCATCAAAGCATAATGTATCCTCTTATGGCAAAAACTCAAGACAACAATTCAATGTCTCGTTCAGTGGGAAGACGCAAAGCTGCTTCTGCTCGTGTTCGATTGACAACTGGGAGTGGTACCATTACGGTAAATGGAAAAACCTTGAATGATTATTTTCCGTATTCACTTTGGCAACAAAAAGTTACATCACCACTCAAGACTATTGGTCGCATGAAAGATTTTGATATTAGTATCAAGGTGGTTGGTGGTGGTGTCAATGGTCAGGCTGACGCAGTTCGACATGGCATTGCTCGCGCGCTTGTTCGTTGGAATGGTGATCTTCGACCGGTACTGAAAGCTGAAGGATTTTTGACTCGAGACTCACGAGAAAAAGAACGTAAACACTTTGGTCACAAAAAAGCTCGTCGTGGTCATCAGTGGAAAAAACGATAATTATGTGCGAACGTACGAACCGTACGAACATACGAACCGGCCAATTGGTCGGTTTTTTATTTACTGTACTTCATATTTTATTCTTGTATTACGTCTGTAATTAGGCTATACTATCGCCATTATGTCATCTCGTTCTGTTGCCAAAAACACTGCGTTTATGACTGTTGCGTCTATTTTGCAACGGGTTGTTTCGGTTACGTACTTTGTCATTGTGGCGCGACATATTAGTGAAAGAGAATTGGGGTGGTACAGTGTCGCCTTGGCAACGACGACCATGTTTGTGGTGTTGGTTGATTTAGGATTGACCAATGTGCTTATTCGCGAATCTTCTCGAGAGCAAGAGCGCACACAGCAGTTGTTTTCTAGTGTTATTACAGTCAAGATGGGGCTTGGTGTTATTAGTTATTTACTGTTGGTGTTGTTCACTTTTTTCATGGGCTATGGATCAGAGTTGAAACTGTTAATTTTCATTTCTGGGATTACCATGTTGTTGGATTCATATCATTTGGCTGTGTATGGAGTATTGCGCTCCATGGGTGTATTGATATATGAGTCCATCGGTATCGTTGTTACACAAGGATTGACATTGCTCCTCGGAAGTTATTTTCTTTTTTTTGGATATCCGTTGTATTTTTTGATACTTGCGTTTACAATCGCGTCAAGTATCAATGCTCTGTATGCCACAACGATGATGCGTCGGCATGGGATACGACTTCGTTTTTCTGCAGAAACTGCAGTGGTAAAACCATTGTTTCTTATTGCTTTACCATTTGCGGTTGCGGCAGTATTGAACAGAATATATACCAACGCCGATCTTTTGATTGTTCACAAGTTGGCCGGAGAGGAGGCGGCGGCTTGGTATACAGCGCCATATAAAATTATTGCCGCGTTTCAATTTGTTCCCCTTGCGTTGATTTCGGCCATTTACCCTCGTTTCAGTGAATACTTTGTTCGACAAAAAGACAAGTTGTCATACGTGTTTGAGCAGTCGGTCATGTACCTATTGTTATTGTCTGTACCGGTTGCCATAGGAATTTTTGTTTTAGCTGAAGAAATTGTTGTATTTCTCTTTGGGGAAAAATTGATACCATCTGTATTACCACTCAAGATTATTATTTTTAGTATCATATTTACTTTTTTATCGTACCCGCTGGGAGCACTTTTGAACGCGTGTAATAAGCAAACAAAACAAATGGTGTTTGTTGGTATCGTGACAGTGAGTAATATTTTTCTCAATATACTTTTGGTCAGGCAGTATGGTGCGGTGGGAGCGGCAGCGGTAGCGGTAGGAAGTAGTATTCTTTTGGTACTTCTTGGTAGTATGGTTGCCCGAACAATTGTCACCTCATTTACTTGGTACATGGCAAAAAAAACAGCATTTATTATTTTTTCGGCCGTGATTATGGGTGTGATTGTTTATGCTATACATAACACCGTATCGCTTGCTGTATCGATCTTGATTGGTGCCGTGACATATGGCATTTTGTTGTTGGTACTTCGGGTGATGAGTTTGGCGCAGATACAGGAAATTGTGAATTTGTTTAGGAAAAATGAAATAGTGAAATAAAGAAATAGAGAAATCAGTCTCCGTTTTGCTACGCCTGACAAGTTCCGAAATAACTCCACCCCCACCCCAGGCGGGCAAGCAAGGCGGACCCGCCTGGGGTGGGGAAATAATGAAATAAAAATTCTTTGGGATTTTTTTGAGAGGCATCTTGATATTGATATCAATATCAATATTGATTCTTACAGTGTTTCGGTTTTTAGCCGCCGAAAAATAACTGAATGAAAGAAAAATTTCTTTAAACTTTGAACTTATGAAAAAAACTCTTCTTATTACACTTGAATTTCCCCCGCAGGTAGGTGGTATAGCTTCTTACACACAGCAATTGGCAGAAGTACTTGATCCAAAACAAACCATTGTACTCGCTCCGCCTCTCATTACTCCAGAAGAGGAGGTGCAGACACCGTATCGATTGATTCGTTCTCCGTTTTATATATCTTTTTTTTGGCCGCATTGGGTACGGTTGTTTTTTAGCGTTCGGAAGTTGGTAAAAACTGAGCATGTCGAGCGGATCTTGGTGCATCATATTCTTCCGGTTGGGACGGTAGCGTACTTCATCAAGAAACTTTTCAAAATTCCCTATCTTATTTTTTCACATGGTACCGATGTTTCGTTTGCTATGACGCAACAAAAAAAGCGAGCGTTGGTAGAAAAAATTTGCAAAGATGCAGAGCAATTGATATTCAATAGCCAGTCACTGAAACAACGTTTTTTAACAAATCTACCTCAATTTGCTGATAAGGCTACCGTTTTATACCCATGCCCAGATACATCGTTTCTAGAACCGGTATCAAACACAAGAAAACAAGAACTTCGAGAGCTGTTTGCGCTCAATGGAAAAAACGTTCTTTTGACTGTATCGAGGTTGGTAGATGGAAAAGGAATTCCTCGCCTCATTCGTTTGATGCCGGAACTATTAAAACAAAATCCACACCTGATCTGGTTTGTAGTAGGAGATGGACCAAAGCGGGAATTTTTACTGAATATGGTAGAAAAGCACGCTCTGCAAAATGTAGTACGGTTTGTTGGTTCTGTGCCTCATTCTCAACTTCGGGAATACTACGCATTGGCTGAAGTATTTGTATTGTTGACACATCCGGACAACGGTCTTGAAGAAGGTCTTGGGTTGGTATTTTTGGAAGCAGCGGCTACAGGCTTGCCGGTCGTGGCAGGTAAAAGCGGTGGTGTAGAGGAGGCAGTGGAGCATGGTATAACCGGGTTGGTGGTTGATACAAATAACAAAGACGAAGTATTGAAAGCTATTTTGCTTCTTTTACAAGATCATACCTATGCGGTACAGCTAGGAGTAGCCGGACAAGAGCGAGTAAAAACGCAATTTGATTGGTCGGAGCGAGTGAGGGTCTTGGGGCAGTGGATTGGATAATATTTATATATGAAACCTCTCATTAGTGTTATTATTCCTATATATAACCAAGAAGCACAATTGGTCAATACCATTGCGTCTGTAGTAGCTCAAACATATCGACCGATGGAGGTAGTCATAGTTGATGATGGATCTCAAAAAGAAATTACAAAAAACAAGTTACAATTTCCAAGTGATATTGATACAGTTTATTTCCGGCAAGAAAATAAAGGGGCTCCGGTGGCACGGAATAAGGGATTTGAACTGTCAAAAGGGGAATTGGTTATTTTTTGGGATGCGGATATTGTGGGAAATCCGAATATGTTGGAAAACATGTATAACGAGTTGGTACGTTGTCCAGAGGCAAGCTATGCATATTCAAATTTTTACTGGGGAACAAAAAAAATGCCAGCTGGAGCATTTGACCCTGTGAGGTTAAAACAACTAAACTATATTACCACGACGAGTTTACTGCGTCGAGAAGATTTTCCTGGTTTTGATGAGTCACTGAAGCGGTTTCAAGACTGGGATTTGTGGTTGACGCTCCTTCAGAATGGAAAGAAGGGCGTTTGGATTGATGAATATCTATTTACCATTACCCCCGGTGGAACTATGAGTACGTGGTTGCCTCGGTTTGTCTACAGTGCGCCATGGAAATGGTTACCGGGGTTGAGGAAGAAGGTGAGGGTGTATGAGGAGGGAAGGCGGGTAGTGTTGGAGAAACATGGGTTGTGATTGGTTGCATGTATTATTAGCAGTGCAGCAGGCAACTCTTTTCTAATCTTCGATGCAACTCATCCCCTCGCCCCTTCTCTTAAAAAGAGAAAGGGATTGAGTTGTATTTGTTCTATGAAGACTGAAGTACGAAGTCGACAGAAAGTACTGCGAAGAAATCAAACGCCCGCAGAAGCACATCTTTGGGGTTATTTGAGAAACAGAAAATTTCATGGAGTAAAATTTCTTCGTCAGCATGCTATTGTTTTTTCTTATGGTGGTCCTGTACATTATTTTATTGCTGATTTCTGTTGCCATGAATTCAAGTTAATTATTGAAATTGATGGTGGTATTCATGAGATGCAAAAAGAATATGATGAGATGAGAGAGTGTACATTGAAAGAGATGGGATTTAGTATTTTGCGTTTTAGCAATGAAGAAGTTTTGAATGAGACAGATATTGTATTACAAAAAATTCTTGATTGTATCAATGAAAGTGGAGGGTTAATGAATACACCAAAAACAAACCCCTTCTCTTAAAAAGAGAAGGGGCGAGGGGATGAGTTGCACCGGAGGAATGAAACTTTGAGTTTGCAAGGAGAAGGTTGCACAAAGGAATACTTACCTAAACACCTTCTTCTTCCCACAAACCGCATCCAATATCTTATTCACTTCCGTATCAGCTTCTTTATTCTTTTCTCGTGGAATGTATTTGTACGTTACTTTTTTAAATTTTTGTGCAGCATTGTAGGCTTGTACAAATAGTTTTTGAATGGTTGGTTCTTTTACTTTCCAGTTACCACTTAATTGCTCAATCACAAGTTTACTGTCGGCAAAACAATCCACTTCAGTTGCGCCAAGTTCCTTGGCTTTTTTTAATCCGGAGATAATAGCGGAGTACTCAGCAAAGTTATTCGTTTGGTGCTCGAGGTATTCTCCATATGCTTCAACAATGGTACCGGTTTCATTTTTTAATACAATTCCGGTGGCTGCTGGACCTGGGTTTCCTCGCGATCCTCCGTCAGTGTAGAGCTGAAGTTTCATACTTGATACGAATGATGCAAATTCTTATGCGAATGTTGCAAATAATGCAAATGTGATTTATATCTTCGCTTTAGGATTTATGACTCTTTTGATGTTTAAGTATTTATCACGGAAGTTCACTAAGATGCACAGTTTTTTATCAAATGCCTCAAGATATCTCGTGCATTGTCTATATTCTTCTTTGCCAACAAAACGTTTTGTTTTAATTTCAATAATAATTTTGTTTTCAATAATAAAGTCAATTCTATTTCTTCCAAAACGTTCACCTTCAAAACTGGTAGGAAGTACTTTTTCACGTTCATACAGTAAACCTTTCATTTTAAGGCGTTCTTCAATCGCATCACAAATTTGTTTTTCATTACAGTTTCTGCCGAGTTTATTGTGTACATCAAATAAAATTCCATTGACTTCATATGAGAGATCTTTGTAAATAACAGACCCTTCACTTTCATGTGTCTCATCTATTTCTATGGAATTATTTGCATGATTCGCAACATTCGCATAAGAATTTGCATCATTCGTATCAGCCTTTTTAATGTCAGTAATTGTCAATTGCAACTCTCGATTTCCATTCCATTCGTTGATACTTATTTCGTACACTATATCAACTGTGTCTCCAGGTTTCAATAGTGTACACCAATTTGTCTCATTTCCATTGCAGAGATTCCAACCGACAATTTTCCGTAACCGGTTGCTTTTGTGTTTCGCTTGCAGTCTGAGATGTTTTCCTTCTTTCCCAATCGGTTCTGCTTTCATGATGGTAACACCGCGAGAGAGATATTTTGGCTTCGGGTTCATCTGTCCAAACGGGGCAAATTTTTCTAAAAGATCATATAGTTCCCACGTGATATCTTCAAGATCAATTTCGCAATCAATATCAATGGTTTTTTGTATCGTCAAGCCTTTTGTTTTTTTCTTATATATGGCTGTGAGTTTTTCTTTGAATTCTTCAAGGAGTTCAGGTGATGCTAGTGTAAAGCCACACGCCATTGGGTGTCCACCAAATTTGTGAAACAGTTCCGGAAGTTCTTGGAGCGCCTCAATGAGATTGAATCCCTCCACACTTCTTCCCGATCCCATGATTTCACCATTGTTTCGTGCCATGACAATGGTTGGTTTGTGATATTTTTCTTTCAGACGACTAGCCACGAGCCCAACAATTCCCGGTGTCCAATCTGAATCTATGACCATGAGAACCGGCCAATCTTTTTGGTCACGAATAATTTGTTCGATGGCTTGAGATACAAATAGCTCCGTATTTTTTTGTCGTTCTTGATTGTTTTGGTCAAGTTGAAAGGCGAGGTCGGTTGCTTCAATGGGACGCTCTTCAACAAGTAGATTGTAGGCTACATTGGCATGATCCATTCTGCCGGCAGCATTGATGCGAGGGGCGATTTTAAATCCGATGGTATCTGCATCAAGTTCAAACTTCAGACCACCTTGTTCATCCATGAGCTTTGCTTCAAGAAGAAGTTTTTGCAGTCCGATTCGTTTGGTTTTGTTGAGAACTATCAACCCATATTTGGTCAGTGTTCGTGATTCACCGAGGAGTGGTACCATGTCGGCTACACTTGCGATAGCTACCATGTCGAGTTGCCACTTTTCAAAGGTGTCATGTGACTGACCATTAGGAAGAAGATCATTCGTCTCTTTGTGTTTTTTGAGAACACCTTGTAAAAGTTTAAACGCTACACCACCACCGGCTAACCCTTTGTCGGGATAAGTTTCTCTCTCCAGTTTTGGGTGGATAATAGCGAACGCTAGAGGGAGAGTGCTTGGTATCGCGTGATGATCGGTGATGATGACATCGATTCCGAGACTATTTGCAAGTTCTACTTCTGCGGCGTTACTTATACCACAGTCACAGGTGATAATAACTTTTGTTCCTTCATCGGCCAAAAGTTGGATAGCTTTTTTGTTGAGACCATACCCATCTGTTTCCCGGTGTGGAAGATAGACTGATAGGTTGTCATGCTTTAGCGCGCGAAAAAGAGAGGTGAGAATAACAGAAGCTGAGACTCCATCGGCATCATAGTCACCGTAGACTGTAACACGTTCTTTGTGCTCAACCGCTTGGAGCAAACGTGCTACTGCTTTTTCCATATCAACAAATAAAAATGGATCGTGTACATCACTCAAATAATCCGGATTCAAAAACTCATCAATTTGCTTTTGTGAACGTATGTCTCGGTGATACAATAAATGCGCTACAATTGGAGGGAGCTCAGGATGCTGTTCTAGAAATTCTTGGGGAGGTGGGGGGAGAGTATTCCAGGTTGGAGTCATAAAATATTGAATAGACAATGGACCAAAAGAATTAAACGGACCAAAACGAATCTGTTTACATTCATTACATCTGTTTAATCCGAGGTCTATTATTTATTGTATCCTAGGTAACAAGTACCAGATATAATATCCAATACTTACCACCGCGGTTATCAATTGCGGCCATGAAAATTTGTTAACAAGTCCAATTAGGCGGGGAGACGCGACAAAGAAGTAAAACACAAGTACGTAAAAAATCAAATTTGGAATATTACCGGACGCAGGTTTGTCAATGAGATAAAATGTTTCCCAAAGAACAGTCGTAGCAATGACCAAACTGTTGATACTGAAAAAAGAAAATGAGAGTGCGAGGGGGTGTCGAATTTCTCCATCAGAAATTTTTCCTTCAAAGCGATCAATGAGAAGGGTGGCCGCATACACGAGTGAAAGTGCGATAGCTCCAAAAATCGCAAATGATATCCAGGTATTAGCAGATTCGTACGCGGCAAAACTGAGTGAGGTGTTGGCGCGGAGAACTGAGTCAATATTGGCAAAGGCGGACACAATAAAAAAACCAAATCCGAGTGCTGGAAGTAGGTCTATTGTAGTGTAAACCGGCCGTGCTTTTGCTTTTGGTTCGGTGATTTTGAGAAAATAGATTCCAATGATGGTGAGGATCATGAGTCCTAAATATCCGTAGACGGCGGTGACTGGTTTTTCTTGTAATAATGCAGAGAAAAAGGAAAAGATTGTTCCGTAAAAAATAATCCCAAGCGCGTCAAAACCGGTCGGTACAATACGACTAATGATTTTTACAACCGAACGAGTTTTTCTTTTTTTCTTCGGTTTTTTGTCTTCTATGTCTTTGGTTTGAGTGGGTTCTTTCTTTGTTACTTCATCAAATGAACCTTCAACGAGAGTGGGCATATATAGTATGAAAAAGTAATCGACAGGGGATTGAACGGATTAAACGAACAATAAACAGATCCGTTTTTATCCGTTATATCTGTTCAATTCGAGGTCAATTTAGCTGGTGTGCGAAAATTCCAATAAGAATCAGCGAGAAAAATTGTAAGTACTACGTACGCTAGATCAATCGCAACTAATGGTGCCGGATAAAATTCTTGAGCGTGAAAGCCAATAAGGAGTATACCTAGGAGTACCCAGTGACCGATAGGTCGCTTGAGTGGTGTTACTTGTTCACGCACTGGAATCGTATTTCGAACTTTGAGTGAGTAAAGGGTATAAAATATGAGCCACGGAATAAAAAAGTACCACTGAAAAATCTGCATATCCCGACCATACTCTTGTACTACCAGCCAATATGGATAAAAAAGAAATACTCCGGCAACAAATAAAAAAATCACTTCCAGTTGATAGCGGTGGTGGGGGAGGAGGTGGGAATGTGGTTTCAACATACTTTTTTATGTTCGAACGTACGAACAGTAAGTACGAACATACGAACTACGAACACGCTGTACTACTCGTCAGTTCGTAGTTCGTGTGTTCGTACTTATCTTTCGTATGTTTGCGCATGCCTAATACTGGAGCGCCGGTAAAATAGTAAAGAAGACCATACTAAAGACCATAATAATAACAAGAATGGTCCAGAATATTTTGAAGACCTTGTTTTTGTGGAGCATAGAAGAGATATTAGTTGATTGGTTTATTAGTTGATTAATTCCTCTTTTTGAGTAGCTTCCTTTGTTATTCTCATCAGATATTCTTCCTCATTATCTTCAGAATTAAATACGGTTTTAAGATATGTAAATCCCGCTTTCTGATATGCTTTTATTGCTGCTATATTTTTTGGGTTTGGGCCAATAACGCATGATTCAACTTCCAGTTTCCTGAAAACGTAATCTGTTAAGAATTTTTTTATAACAACACTACCTAATCCCTTGTGTAAAAAATCTGTATCTCCAATGAATATGTCAATTCCAGCGGCACTTTCGTTAATTTGAATCATTTTTTGATATTCAGGATGATCGTTCAGTTTATACATCTGTATTTGCCCGATTGGTTTGTTATCAATTAGGATGATAAAACGCTGAGTAGGTATCTCGCCATGAATAGCGGGAAGATATTTATCTCTTAACTCATCAAATGTCAATTCTGTTTTAGAGTAATTTATTTTTACATGTTCAGTTTGAAGCCATTTGTGTATAAGCTGTAAGTCGTCTTTTGTTACAGGGCGAAAAGATATTTTTTGTTCAACTGAATTCATATTTTTGTAAAGAGAGTTTGATTTCTCTAAATACCTATGTTATTTTAGTGTTCGTACTTCGTATGTTCGTACATTTCGTATGTTCGCACATACCTATCTTTTCAACACCGCCAAATACGCCTCAGTCGGTATATCAACTTTTCCTTTACCCATCGCCATCATTTTCTTCTTTCCTTTCTTCTGTTTCTCGAGCAGTTTTCGTTTTCGGGTGACGTCTCCGCCGTAGAGTTTGGCGGTCACATCTTTCCTGAGGGCGCTGAGTTTTTCTCCAGCTACGATTTTTCCCCCAATTGCTGCTTGTATTTTCAAGACAAACTGCTGTCTTGGGAGAGTATCTTTGAGTGAATTGACAATTTTTTTCCCAACCGCATGTGCTTCGTCATGCCAAACTAGACAAGACAGCGCCTCAACCGGTTCTTCGGCAATGAGAATGTCGAGTTTCACGACATCAGTTTTTCGGTAGTCTTTGAATTCGTAGTTCATCGACGCGTAGCCACTTGTGACTGTTTTCAGTTTATCATAAAAATCCGTGATGAGCGAGGCGAGTGGCATTTCGTAGTGGAGCATGGCACGCTGTCCGGCTCCGGTAGAAAGATATTCAGTGTTTTTGTAGATTCCTTTTCTTTCTGCGACTAATCCCATAACATTCCCAATAAAATTGTCCGGTGTAATAATGTCTACCTGCATCCACGGTTCTTCAATATGATCGATGTGAGTAGGGTCTGGAAGGTCTTGCGGGCTTTTGACGATTAATTTGTCACCGTTTCGTTTGTATACATTGTAGGCAACACTGGGAACGGTCGCGATAATGTCAATGTTAAACTCTCGATCAATGCGCTCTTGAAAAATCTCGAGATGCAACATGCCAAGAAATCCACAACGAAATCCAAATCCAAGGGCTTGTGAATGTTCCGGTTCATAAAACAGCGCGGAATCATTGAGTTTGAGTTTGTCCATGGCGTCTCTTAGTTCCGCGTAGTTATCTCCCTCTGCTGGAAAAATGCCGGCATAGACCATGGGTTTTACTTCTTTATATCCGGGAAGTTGTGTCGCGGCCGGTTGTTTGAAAAGAGTGACCGTGTCACCTACGCGGACTTCACCAAGCTCTTTGAGTCCGGTGACAATGTAGCCAATCTGACCATTTTCAAGTATTGGGTCAGCCGAAAGGTTTGGGGTATAATGTCCAACCTCGAGTGCGTCGGCTTCGGCCCCGGTTCCCATAAAGTACAGCTGATCATTTTTTTTAATTTGTCCGTCCATCATGCGAACAGACGCTACAACTCCGCGATAGTCATCGTAAAACGAATCAAAAATGAGGGCGCGGACCGGCTCTTGCTCGGTTTGTTGTGGTGGTGGGACTCGTTCTATGACAGCTTCAAGCAGCTCCGGCACCCCAACGCCGGTTTTTCCGGAACAGGTGAGGATGTCTTCCGGTTTACAGCCTAAGAGATGAATGATTTCGGCACTGGCTTTTTCCACATCAGCGTTCGGAAGGTCAATTTTGTTGAGAACGGGAATAATGGTCAGGTCTTGTTCAATCGCGAGATACAGATTGGCGATGGTCTGGGCCTGTACACCTTGAGACGCATCGACGAGGAGAATAGCGCCTTCTACTGCTGCGAGCGAACGAGAAACTTCATAAGTAAAATCAACATGACCTGGGGTATCAATCAGGTTTAAGACATGGTTTTTGTACTTCATGCGGACCGGCTGGAGCTTGATCGTAATACCGCGCTCTTGTTCGATTTCCATCTGATCCAGGAGTTGGGCACGCATTTTTCGCTTATCTACGGTCTCGGTGACTTCAAGAAATCGGTCAGCGAGAGTCGATTTACCGTGGTCAATGTGGGCTATAATACAAAAATTGCGGATATTATTCATAAAATTTCGCTCATTTCAGGGAAAAAGTACTGGTGCATGATATCATGGAATGGGGGAGTTGGCAAGGGGGAAATTTGCATGTCATCCTGAGGAGTGCAGCGACGAAGGATCTTTCGATGGTACGTTTTTTGGGACTTTTCCACATGGTGATAAAACAGTACAGACTCACCTTTTGTTTCTGTTTTCTGACTTGTCATCCAGTACATGTCATTGACAAAATAGGTTTTATGTGTTATAGTGATTTTAGAAGATAAGTCCTTAGGGTAAAGCTTTGTGGAGGGCGTTCTCTACCAGGAACATCCCGATGAAGCAGAGACATTCCTAAAAGGCTCTTTTACACAAATCCGCTTTTTAGAGCGGGTTTTTGATTTGTATCAGTCTAGAATCTATTTTTTCAAATACATGTTTTTCATTATTTTGATACTCCTTATAGAAGGTATTAGAAACAAAATCTGCCAATTCAACTAGCACATCTTGATATGAATGAACCGTTTTGTAGATTGAATAAGTTGTGGTAAACTCTTTTTTCAGAAATTCTTCTATTTCTTTTTTAAATTTTTTTTCAGCAAGCTTGCCACCTTCATGCTTTCTGGCATCAATAATAATTCTTACTTTTTGGTAGTTACTAAGTGACATTTCTGTAAACAGTTTTTTCAATAAATTTTCATAGACAGTATCAAATTTCATTTTTTTATTATCAAAATAGCTAAAAGGTAATTCTTGTACTAACTGAAAAACTGAGAGTATATTTACATCATGTCGACAGAGAAGGTGAATGCTTTTTTCTCGAAGTTTCTCAAAATAAGAATCTGTTGCATGAATGCGGCGTTTTGATTTTACATGGTCTTTTCGTATCACTTTCCATCGTTTACGAAGAATCTGATCGTTCAAAACACTGAAACCGTTGATGCTGATAAAGAGTTTACCTTTTGATTTTTGAACGTTGTATGACTCATCGAGATAAATATTCATAGACTGTTTAGCTAAAATGATAATCTATAGTCTGTTTCGAACATCTTTATCTGCGAGTAAGTTTTTCAGTAATTCAAGACATTCATTTGCTATTTCTACAAATTTTTTTATTTCTGTTCGCATCTCAATTCTGCTAGACGTAAAATTATGTACGATAAGATTCCTTTTTTCATTTATGTCAGATAGGTTTAGGAGAAGCTTTTCTTTACCTTGAAAATTTTTCGTATGACTACGAATTAGGTCGATAAAATTTCCAAGGGAATATCCGGCTACAAAAAGGAGCTTGTGAGGTGTCCATATTCGCTTTTGTATTCCTTTTGTTTCATTAGCTAGTAAGTCCACTGCTTCATTGGTATGTAGTCTTCTAAACCTTTTAATTTGTTTAATTACATGGCTTTTTGCTTTACTGTCTTTTTTAAATAGTTTTTTCTTATATAAATGTTCACATAAACTACATAATTTGTATTCAATAGGTGTTACAAAATTTATAACTTGAAATCTTCCAAACAATAGGGACTTAATTTCATTTGGTTGTGGCAAACGATCTATTTTCTCTAACATGTTTTCCCAGGAATCAGATTTGCTAATGATATCTGCTGTGTAGTACAAAGCAAGACCTTGAAAAAAAAGTTTATCATCGTGAGGTGGAACTTTTTTATCTTTTATCATACTTAATTACATCACAAGTGTTTCTCTCCCAAAACATCTCCTTCAACCACTTTCGTCTTCAAAAATCTTCTCGTCAAACTCTCCTTTAAGGCTATCATTTCATCCAATTTCAATACATAATTCACCAATCCATAAATCAAAATTCCAGTCAGTCCCGCCAATCCGCCTTGGGTCAAGATTCCCCAAAGTCGAGTCATATCTACCAGTTCCGCCAACGGACCTTTGAGTGATTGTATGGTAATTGCCATTAAAAATCCGGCAACGGAAATTTTGGCGAGTGAGGGGATGATGGTCGATTCACGTAAAGTTCCTAGGCGAAAACGGAGGAAGATCCAAAGGATGACAAATTGAACAATCATGGAGAGAGAAAAACTGAGAGCTAGCCCAGCCACTCCCAACCGGTCTTTGAGTAAAGAGGCAAGGAGAACATTGACTATTGCTGAAACAAAACCGGCAATAAGAGGAATTTTTGTATCTTGAAGCGTGAAGAATGTGCGTACCAGTGTTGGCATGAGACATTGTGCAAACAAGGAGATGGCAAACATGGCCAGCGTGTTCATCGTCAATATGGTGGCATCCCAATCAAATGCTCCTGATCCATAAATTACCCGTACTACTTGAGCGCGAAGGAGGATAAAAATGATGGTAATCGGAATAATAAAAAATAAAATCTGTCGGATCGTGCCATTGAGGTGATCAATTACTTTTGTGAGCTCTCCTTTGGCAACAAAACTTGATAAAATTGGAAACGCAGCCATCGCAAACGACACGCCGATAATTCCTACTGGCGCGTATTGGAGATTGTCCGCAAACGTGAACACTGTCACTCGACCTTCTCCAAGTGTAGAAGCAAACATGATAAGAACAATCCAGTTGATTTGTTGAATACCAAGAGCGATGGTGCGAGGAATCATGAGTTTGCCGATAGTGCGGACAGAGGTATTGTTCCAGTTCGCAATCCACCGGTACCGAAATCCGTGGGTCAACATTGCTGGAAACTGTACTGACAAATGAAGGAGCGCGCCAAGAAGGACACCAATAGCCAATCCAACTGTTCCCCAGATTGGGACCAAAAAAATAGCACTCAAAATGATGCTCAGATTGTAAACAATTGGTGCGAGCGCGTACAAGAGAAAATGTTTGAATGACTGTATGACTCCACCAACAACGGTACTGATTCCGTGAATAATGGGTGATAAGAGCATGATACGGGTGAGTAAAATCGTCATCTCTAGCTTTTCTCCACTAAAACCGGGAACAATGTAGCGCATGAGCGTAGGGGTGAAAATAAACATAACCCCGCAAATGATGAGAAGTAGGATAAAAAGAATATTGAGAACACTATTGGTCACCCGCCAA
>DYFM01000002.1 GCA_020725175.1 Candidatus Paceibacter sp. | reverse complement strand
GTTATGCGTTGATAAACTTACGGGTATTTTTAGGAAACTCTGTATGAGTTCTGATTGTTTACAGTATACCACATTTTTTTCTTCTTGCGAAGAACTTACCATGTGAATGATGTAGAGCATCCCTGAAAACAAAAAAACGAGGAACTATTCCTCGTTTTTCTTATCACTACCAACAAACATATTACCTACCAAAGCTCCAACGAACAAAGGCAAGTTTCTCTGTTTCCTTGTTTCGCTATTTCCCCGACCCAGACCGGTCTTTACCCAGGGCGGACAAGTGACCTCGGGTGGAGCTATTTCTTTATTTCTTTATTTCGTAATATCTCCCATCTCTTCTTTCACCTTTTCAACTTTTAAATCTTTCTTCTCCGGTTCTTTGGTCGGCACATATTCTTTTCCTTCCATGATTGCCTTAAACTCTTCCTGCTCCACAGTTTCTACCTCGAGCAATCGTTTCACCAACGCATCTACTTCTTTTCGGTGTTCCGTAAAGATTCGGGCGGCTTGCTGACGAGCTTCTTCCAAAAAGCGATTAATTTCCGCGTCAATCAATTCCGCGGTTTTTTCACTGTAATTTTTCTTTTCATGAATTTCCTGCGCCAAGAAAATCAACTCTTCATTGGCTCCATACTGACGTGGACCAAGTGCGGTACTCATACCATAACGAGTTACCATGGCGGTTGCTTGTTGGGTCGCTTGCTTCAGATCATTTGATGGTCCGGTAGAAATATTCTCCTCACCGTAAATAGCCTTTTCTGCAACATATCCTCCCATCGCCATTGCCAAATCATCTTTGAATTTCGCAAATGTTTTATAATACACATCTTCAACCGGCATACTCAGCGTATATCCACCAGCCATTCCTCGACCAATAATTGAGACCTTGCGAACCGGGTCACAATTTGGTGAAAAATGCGCCACTACCGCGTGCCCGGCCTCGTGATAGGCAGTCATCTCTTTATCTTTTTCAGTCATAACCCGAGATTTCTTTTGTGGTCCCAGAATGACTTTTTCCACACTTTCCAAAATCTCTTCTTCCGTAATTTCTTTTTTATCACGACGCACGGTCAAAATCGCAGCTTCGTTGAGTAGGTTTGCCAAATCAGCCCCTGAAAATCCGGGTGTTCGCTCGGCCAATTTTCGCAGCGACACACTCTTTGATAATGGTTTTCCAACCGCGTGCACTGCCAAAATTTCTTCTCGTTCCCGAATATCCGGCGGACTAATGACCACCTGACGATCAAATCGCCCTGGGCGAAGCAGTGCTTTATCGAGCACATCCGGACGATTGGTTGCGGCAATCACTATTACCCCAAGATGCGGATCAAACCCATCCATTTCTACGAGAATCTGATTCAAGGTCTGTTCTCGCTCATCATGCGAACCACCAAGCCCAGCCCCACGCTTTCGTCCTACCGCGTCAATTTCATCAATAAAAATGATAGCCGGCGCGGCTTTTTTGGCCTTAGTAAACAAATCGCGCACACGAGACGCACCAACACCCACAAACATTTCGACAAACTCCGAACCGGACATGTGAAAAAATGGTACACCGGCTTCTCCGG
This sequence comes from Candidatus Paceibacter sp., assembly GCA_020725175.1. Lineage (GTDB taxonomy): Bacteria > Patescibacteriota > Patescibacteriia > Magasanikbacterales > UBA922 > DYFM01. The sequence goes on along the minus strand of DYFM01000002.1, from coordinate 116,871 downwards.
CCACAGCTTTGGCAAGGAGTGTTTTACCGGTTCCGGGTTGACCCATGAGGAGCACTCCTTTTGGTATCTTTGCTCCCATATCAGTGAAACGCTTTGGATTTTTCAAAAACTCCACTACCTCTTGCAATTCTTCTTTCGCTTCAGTCGCTCCAGCTACATCTTTAAACGTTTTTTTATCTTTATCATCTGATTTTGCCTGCTTTGCGGTCGTCTGACCAAATCCCATTGCACGGTTATTCATGCCCTGCACTTGTCGACTCATCATAAATAAAAGACCGGCAATAAGCAAAAATGGCAATAAATAGGGTGCCAAGACACGAAGCCACATGCGCCACCCCTCTTCTTGAGCAATTCGCAAATCCACCTGCTGCAGTTTTTCCGGATCAACACCGTAGTTATCCATGAGCTCTGTAAACGACTGTGCTGGCTCTTTTTTTACTTCCAATTTTTGGTCATCTTGAAGTGTCACATTGAGGGTATTTCCTTCCACTTCAATGTGTTTCACCCGTCCTTCTTCAATGTGTTCAACCAATGTGTTAATCCCCACTTTTTCTGGCTCTGCCTGGGTGGGACTGGTCATACTCACCAACCCGGCAACCACCAAGAGGATAATGATCACAATCGCAAAATTTTTCAAAAGTGCTTTCATAATTTATCTCTATTTAGTCAAATAATATAGGTAGTATACGAAATTTTTTTTTACTTGTCAAAAGAATCTCTCACTGAGAATCACTGGACAAACATCATTTGACACCTTCAAACTGACGAAGCGTCTGATTGTCAACTGTACGGCATTTTTTCCTCTATGTCAAGCCATGAAGAAAAAACGCCTGGTACACATAACCAAGCGTTTTTCATATCTAGTTTTCACCCGCCGAAGCTCCTAAGAACGCAAGAAATTTCTTTGTTTCGTTATTTCTTTATTTCTTTATTTCGAAAAAAATTACTCTTCCGTTCCCTTTTCCCCGTCTTCCTTTTTTCCACGAGTCTTCCCTTTCACACCTTCCAATTTGAGACCAAGACGATGATTTGACGGCTCAACACTCACGATTTCAAAGGTGTGTTCTGCACCAATTTGAAACTTTTCTCGCATATCTTTTTCACTCATTGGTCCATCAGAGAGCTCAGAAATATGTGCCAACCCATGAATATCGTCGTCAAGCTTGACCATGAGACCAAATGGTTCCACTTTATGTACTTCACCGGTCACTTTTTGCCCAACCACGTATTTTTCTTTGACACTCTTCCATGGGTCATCTACCAAGCGTTTGATAGAAAGGTAAATTTTTGACTTGTTGAGGTCAATAATTTGTGCTTTTACCTTGTCACCCACTTTCAATACATCTTTTGGATGGTCAATTCGCTGCCATGCAATTTCTGAGATATGGATCAGGCCTTCGAGACCATCACCAAAACGCAAGAACGCACCAAATGAGGTCAATGCACTGATTTCTCCTTCGACAACATCACCGATCTTATATGATTCAAGAACCGCCTTTTGTTCATCTTCCCACACTTGCTTTTCAGAAACAATCAATTTTTCATCTTGCTGGTTGGCGTCAATCACTTTTACTTTCAATGTTTGTCCAACCATGCTGCGTAAGTGTTCCAGAATTCGGTTTTTGTCTCCACCTGGCACGCGTGGATAGTGATCCGGGTTGAGTTGTGAAACCGGCATAAACGCTATCAGTGCATCGGCTTGCATCATGAGACCCCCTTTATTGGCGTTGATAACTTTGGCGTCGAGGATAGTTCCTTCTTTCATGTATTCACCCAGACGATCCCATACTCGCTGATGTCCGGCAATACGGAAAGAAAGCTCTACTTCACCTTGTTCATTTTCCTGCTCAATGACGGTTGCGGCAACTTTGTCACCTACTTTGAGGTTGCGGTATTCGGCTGACTCAGAAAACAATTCTTCGCCCCGGACCACACCGGTCGCGACCCCATCGATATCAATTCGTACTGCACCACTTTGGACAGATACCACTTCACCTTCTACCAAATCACCCACTTGTGGCACTTTGGTAAAAAACTTCTTCAAGAGATTGCCAAAACTTTGACTTTCATCTTTTTTAACTTCGTCGCTCATATTAGATATGAATATTAACCCGTGGTTGACGAAACCATCGAGTCCCTAGATAGGGAAATTAATAGCCGCATGAGTATACCATGTTTATTTAAAAAATCAAGAGTACTTTTGTACACAGCAACATCACTTCCCCATTTCCTTTTTAAGGAAAGGGGGGGCGTGGGGGATAGGTTGAATCAAAGGGCAGAAGGATAGCACCTGCACAACCAGTAGTACTCAAAAAAATCCTCACATTTCCATCATACCACCCACACAAACAATCTCAACCCCCTTCTCTTTTTTATGAGAGGGCTAGATGCCTGTCCGACTTGAGTGGGAAGTGTCAACACCACCTCCTCCTTTTCAAGGAGGGGTAAGGGGAGGTTCCGTCGAAGGGCAGAAAGGAGATATATTAAAAACCAACCATACAAGCAACCAATGCCCAGTAGTTATCCCTACCAAAAACAAATAATTTATGTTAATGTAGCGCTTTTTTAAAACAAAACCAAGCTGCACCCCTTGACTTCTTCTTCTGCTATACTTGTCTGTTTTTAGTGCTGCTAACTATCAAACTCCAATAATCTCAAAAAGATTGCTTGGCGCAGCGAAGCGGAGCCTATGGTGCATTTGGAAATTGCTCATTCTAGCCATTTCCAAGGGTATCAGTAGCATCGACGGGCCCGCGCATTCGTACCGCGCCGGCTCGTCGAGACTCACACTGTAGTTCTTTTGAAAGTCAAAAGTCTAAACTCCTAAGTCTAAAGTCCCGTAAAAAGAATTTGAAATTACTGTGTATTTTATACAACCAGAGATAATCTGGATTTTTTGTTTACTTTGTGATATAGTGAAGATGAAAGAAACATACTACTATGAGTTTCCTCAAAAAAACCAAAGACGAACTGATTAAGTTACTCCTCGGAAAATCTGCAATCCCAAGAGGATTATTTGAATTACAATACTATTTTCGCCATTACGAACCAATCACGTTTACTCACAAAAAAAGTGAAGATGGAACCATCATAGCTATAAGTGAAAATTTTCGTTACGGATCAATTATCACCTCAGGAAAAACCATTGAAGAGTTAGATCGGAATATCAAAGATGCTATCCTCACCTCATTTGAAATTCCATCTTCATTTGCCGATGAGGCAGCTATAAACCGCGTTGGAAATAATAAGGAGGTCTATGCCGCCGCTTAGTGAATTACCAGGCGAGATAAAAAGAAAAAAACTTATTCGAGCACTGGAGCGAGTGGGATTTATTATCAACAAAACTGGTGGTGCCGGAAGCCATGTCAAAGCAGTATGGCCCGCCACACAAAAGTCATCACCGTACAAGCTTCCATTCGAAAAGATGTTTTGTACTATTTACTAAAAGAAATCGAAACATGTAGCGGAATAACCTGGGAACAAATAAAGAGAGAACTCTAAACACACAGTAAAATAGCTGTGTATTTTATTTTTGTCTGTCACAATACCCCCTTGCAGTCTCCCCCCGCATAAGCTATAATAAGAGACGTTCAAGGAGCTAAATTCCAAAAAACAAACCCCAAAATTTCATATTTCTAATACATACTCGCCTCTCAGGCCTTCCCAGCCTCCCAGGCATCCCAAGCCTATAAACACTATGCACCTTTCCTGGCTCGGCAGTACTGCCGTCAAAATCCAATCGAAACCGCTTGATCAAGATGTACTGGTCGTCATTGATCCCTACAAACCCGAAACCGGCAATGCACCTCGCAGCATGACCCCACAAATCGCACTGTTTACTCACGGTGAAAAAGACGCTATTACACTCTCCGGCGAACCATTTGTAATGAATGGCCCGGGCGAATGTGAAGTAAAAGGAGTCCTCATTACCGGCGTTCAGGGCACGACAGAAGACCAAGTACTGTACCGCATTGATACCGAAGGAATGAGTCTCGCTCACCTCGGTCGCATGAATACTCAACCCACCGATGCACAGCTTGGAGTTATCTCCGGTATCGATATTCTCTTGATTCCATTTGGCGGAGAAGGTTGCTATGATGCTGAACAAGCGGTAAAAGCAGTGAATACTATTGAACCTCGCATCGTCATTCCGATAGGATATAAGAGTGACAACGATCCAAAAGCCCTTCCGGTTGAGCAGTTTTTGAAAGAAATCGGAGTCACCGCCGAAACTCAAGAACAAAAAGTGATTATCAAGAAAAAAGATCTACCACAAGATGAAATGAAGGTGATTGTGGTAACCAAAGAATAAATAAATTCCAAGATACAAGAAACAAGAAACAAACAAATAGTAAATTTCAATTCCAAACTTTCAATCAGAGTGCTACGGCTACTGAGTCCCTGCCTCAGGTCAAAAGACTTGCAAATTTGATATTGAACATTTGTTATGTAAGATTTGTTTGGAAATTGTTTCTTGTATCTTGGAAATTCTCTATCATATGCCTGTCAAAAAATCACAATCCAAAAAAGGCAAGGCAAAGAAGCAATCGGCTGATGAAAAAAAATCAGTGAACGAGAAAAAAAAGCAACCCAAAAAAGTTTCCAAGCGCGTCCAGAAAGATATTGAACGGGCCATTGAAAAGATTCCCGGTATCCTTACGGAACATGTCCGCTTTACTGAAACAGATTCCCCTCCCTTACCACCTCACTCTTCTGCTGCCAAATATATGAAAGACGAACAAGTACTCGCCATCGAACGTCAAAAACGCCGTGTCCTCTGGATCGGAGTCACATGCCTTTTATCAATCATTTTGATCATGTGGCTCTGGAACGCGCGCGTGGCCATTTATAGCCTTGTCCGTAGCCCAAATACGGTCCCGTGGGGTACGGCCAAAGCTGATTTTTCCGCTGCCATGGCTACCTTGGAACAGCAAGATAAAAAGCTCAATGAACTGTTGAGCGCAGTCACCCCAACCAGTACTGCCGCAACCACTTCAACAGAAGAAGCCGAAGAAAAATTGAAAGCCTCTCTCCTCAGTCTCATTGCAGGAAGCCCAACCAGTACTCCGACCAGCACGTCTCAAACAACCAGTACCACGCTCCCCATCCAGTAAATCTCACACATATTTCGTACGCTAGCCCAATGTATATTGGTCTAGTACTAGGAGATGTGTCCTATAGAGAAAACCACAAACTAATCATCTTGTTCTTGTATGAAAAAAGATCCAAAACAAAATCAACTGATCACTGATCCGATTGGAAAAGTGGAACCACTGGAACTGGTGGATGAAATGCAAACCTCGTATCTCAACTATGCCATGAGTGTTATTGTGGCACGCGCTCTTCCGGATGTACGAGATGGATTGAAACCGGTGCATCGAAGAATTCTCTACGCAATGTGGGGATTAGGACTAAAGGCACATAGTAAGTTTCTGAAATCCGCACGTGTGGTGGGAGACGTGATGGGTAAGTACCATCCGCACGGTGACGCGGCAATTTATGATTCCTTGGTACGTATGGCACAAGATTTCAACATGCGTCACATGCTGGTTCATGGACAAGGAAACTTTGGTTCCATGGATGGAGATAGTGCCGCGGCCATGCGTTATACCGAAGCCAAACTGCGTGCTATTGCTGAAGAGATGTTGTATGACATTGAAAAAAACACGGTTGACTTTGGACCAAACTATGATGGTTCCACCAAAGAACCACGAGTCTTACCGAGTAAACTTCCAAACCTCCTCTTGAATGGCAGTATGGGTATCGCGGTTGGTATGGCAACCAATATCCCGCCACACAACCTGGGAGAACTGTGCAATGGTGTTACTGCCCTTATTGAAAACCCAAAGATTACCGTAGAAGAACTCATGGAACACATCAAGGGACCGGATTTCCCAACTGGTGGAATTATTTATAACAAAAAAGATATCGCTGTTGCCTATGCTACCGGTCGCGGAGGAATTGTCATGCGTGCCAAGGCTGATATTCATGAAAAGAAAAATGGGCTTTTTGAAATTGTGGTTACAGAAATGCCGTACCAAGTAAACAAAGCCAACCTAATTGAAAAAATTGCGACCTTGGTGCAGGAGAAAAAAATTGAAGGTATCAAAGATTTACGTGATGAATCAAATAAAGATGGAGTGCGTGTGGTTATTGAGCTCAAAAAAGACGCGTATCCAAAAAAAGTTCTCAACCGACTATATAAAATGACCGAACTGCAAACCACGTTTCATGTCAACATGATTGCGCTTGTTGACGGTCTTCAACCGCGGGTACTCAATCTCAAAAGCATCCTGGAAGAATATGTCAAACATCGTGAAGTAGTTATTCGCCGCCGTACGGAATATGATCTTGAAAAAGCCAAAGATCGCGCACATATTTTGGAAGGACTGAAAAAGGCGCTTGATAAAATTGATCTCATTATTGCAACAATTCGGAAATCAAAAGATCGGGATGAAGCAAAAGTTAATTTGATGGAAAAATTCAAGTTTACCGAACGACAAGCCGTTGCGATTTTGGAAATGCGCTTGCAACAACTTGCAAACTTGGAACGACAAAAAATTGAAGATGAATTGAAAGAAAAATTGGCACTGATTAAAGAACTGGAATCTATCTTGGCGAGTGGAAAAAAGATTTTGAGTATCATTAAAAAAGAAATCAACGATGTGCAAGAAAAATACGCCGATGAACGTCGTACTCAAATCATGGCACATGGGGTAAAAGAATTTAGTATTGAAGATTTGGTACCAAACGAACCAACCTTGATTCTTTCCACCGAAGACGGCTACATCAAACGCATGCCAATAGATACGTTTAAAACCCAAGCTCGTGGCGGTAAAGGGGTTATTGGTCTCACCACCAAAGAAGAAGATGTGGTAGATCAAATGATTTCAACCAACACCCATGATAATATACTCTTCTTCACTACCCGTGGCCGTGTATTCCAACTACGTGCTTATGATATTCCGGTCGCGTCTCGCACTGCCAAAGGACAAGCTTTGGTAAACTTCCTCCAATTGGCACCAAACGAAAAAGTCTCCGCGATTCTTTCGGTAGAAGATATGAGTATGTACAAATACTTGGTCATGGTAACCAACAAGGGAACCACCAAGAAAACCGCTCTCGAAGACTTTGCCAACGTCCGCCGTTCCGGCCTTATTGCTCTCAAACTCAAGTCAGATGAAATGCTTGAATGGGTGCGCCCGTCTACTGGTAAAGATGATATTATGTTGGTGACAGCACTGGGGCAAGCAATTCGGTTCAAAGAAGCCACTGTCCGTCAGATGGGACGCACTGCCGCCGGTGTTCGTGGGATGAAACTCAAGTCAAGTGATGTCATTGTAAGTATGGATATTGTCGAGCCATCGCTGGTCAGTAAAAAAGTGCTTGAGCTGCTGGTAATTGCGGAAAACGGACTGGGCAAACGTACCTATATCAATGAGTATAAAATTCAGGGACGCGGTGGCAGCGGTATTAAAACCATGAACGTAACCGAGAAGACGGGTAAGCTGGTTGGCGCACGAGTAGTCAACAACACAGAACCGCAAGATCTCCTCATGATTTCCAAAAAGGGACAGGTAGTTCGTATTCCGATGAAGTCTGTTTCCACGCTTGGTCGCGCGACCCAAGGAGTGCGTATCATGCGTTTCAAAGAAACCGGCGATCGAGTAGTCAACATGACACTTCTCATTTCAGAATAACTGAGTATACACAAAACAATCCTCTCCTATGAGGATTGTTTTTTATTTCTTTTTTTGTTACCATGGCAGTATCATTTTTCATAGTATTTGTATGAAACAATCTTCACTTGTACTTGTAATGCTCGTCGGCGGTACAGTTTTCGGCGCGGGAGCTGTGGCTATTATTGCGACAAACAATCCGCTCTTGTTTCAAAAACAGCCACCGTCCGTTGCCAGTACCACGTATGTCACGCCACAACAAATTGCTCCACCAACTCATGTGAATACCATGTACACCTATGATGCCCGGGAATACGGCTACACAATATCATATCCTGTCGACTGGAACGTTCGACTTGATGAAGCGAGTAACCAACTGATCATTGATCCGCCAGGAGAAGACATGAATCCTTATAGTCAAGAGCAAGGAGAGTACACAAACCCTACAGATGATATTATTATTCGTACGTTGATCATTGAAAATCTAAGTGACCATTTCAAAACCATCGGAGTAAATGAAAGTCTCATTCTCGAAGAATCTTTTGATGGTCATCCGGGATATTATTTTGAAGCACCAGCCATGGAAATTGCGTACACCTATCTGATCAATGCCACCTCTACTCGCTATGTAGAAATTTCTACTATGGGTGACGTGTCAAAACTGGAATTGATTGTTCGCAACCTCACTATTGTAGAACCTCGACCACGTCCGGAAATTGTTAAACAACTCATTCGCTATACTGTTCCAAACCAAGGATACAGTATCAATCATCCGGTAGGCTGGGCAGTACGACTTTCCGAAGATCCGGAAGATTCTACTGTAATTGTTGACCCACCGGGTGAAGGTCCAAATCTTCAAGGACCAAACGAAACAGCATTTGTAAATCCAGCGGACGACATCAGCATAACAAAAAAAACCATCCCCAATCTCAACCAGTACTATGTTGAAAACATGATCAATCCTTCGCTCATGAAACCGCTGTATATTGACGGCAAACAAGCCTGGAGCATGATCAAAGGTCAAGGCGGCTCCGTTGACTATGGGTACCTCATCCAGCTCGATGATACGACCTATCTCGAACTTTCTACCGGCAGCAGTATTGAAACCGTAGCAACGATTGCGCTTGAGTTGGAGTTTGAAGATTAAGATTAAGAGTAAGATTAAGAATTGACATTATCGCAAAAAAGAAACCAATGAACTGGACATAAAAAAACGAACTGTTTCAGTTCGTTTTTTTATGCAATATTAAACTTCCACACAACCTTACCACCTCTATTCTAACCAAGTCAGATCAAATAGCCATATCTAATTGATTAAATCTGTGGAATCCCAATCAACAATCTGTGTAATCAATGCTCAACCAAACAACAATCTGTGAAATCAATGTGTAACAAAATCAATGCTTCGCCAACATCCGTAAAGCATCTCGCAACATTTCCTCCGTCTTCTTACCTGCGACATCCATATCTCTTACCAAAGACTTTACCTCCTCCTTCTGGTACCCCATCCCGACCAGTGCCTCAATCACTTCCCCCATCACATTCCCAATTACATCATTATTACCCTCAACATTGACTTTTGACTTTTGACTTATGACTTTTGACTTGAGTTCAACCACAAGCCTCTCCGCCGTCTTCTTTCCCATACCCTGTACTGCAGTCAAATACTTCACATCACCCCGACCAATTGCCGCTTGAATTTCTTCAATGGATCCGAGTCCCAAAATATTCATTGCACTCTTTGGTCCGACACCAGTGACACTTAAAAGAAGTAAGAAAAAAGATCGTTCTTCCATGGTTTTAAATCCATACAGTTCCATGATATTTTCACCAACTCGCAAATAAGTAAACAAAGATACTTGTTCGCCAATAGTTGCTTCTGCTATTTGAAGAAGAGTCATCCCCACTTCATACCCAACTCCACCAGGTGTCAAAACAATCAGACTATTTTTTGTTTTTTGTTGGATTGTGCCGGTGATGATATACATCATACCATTTTTACTTTAAGATGCTTTAACTCGTTTTCTGCGTGTGTTATCAAACTATGTAAATTATTAATTTCTTTTTCGAGTAAGCGAATCTCCTCCGGACTTCCCATACTATCTTGAACAATTTCCATTACAGTGAGGCGCTGTACCAATCTATCCTTATGTTTTTGCCACCAACGCATCTCCTTCTTTGGTTCAGTATGATATTCAATTTTTGGTAAAATAGCGGTTTGTCTAAGCAATTGTTTGGTAATAGCTGAGGTGTCACCACCCAATTTATTTTCCCGTTGCAACTCTGCACGTAACTGCAAGATTCTCTGCCTAACACCCTCTTCATGAGTTAATGAAAATGCCAAATCTCCATAATCTTGCATTGTTACCGGTCGAACAAAATCTCCGGAATTTCTTATTTTGATTTCATCTTGATCTTGGTTTACTCTTTCCTTTTTCTTAATAAAAGAACTCTTAGCTTCAGATAACTCCTCCAACTGTAGCTCAAATTGTTTTTTATAATCAAGTAACTCTTTTGTTGTAACAGAATCTTTGTTTTGTTCTATCATTTTTTGTATAGCACTAATAACAAAAGATAATACAACCGTAAAATCTCTTTTATCCGGCTTACCAAAATTTAGACGATCAATATATTCAGTATTCTGTATCAAAATCGCTTCAAATAAACCAATTCCATACCATCTCGCCACATCACGTGTCATCTTTACCCACTTCTCCTCTGTACCCCTTTCAATTTCAGGATTTCTCATACTACTATTTCCGCAAATACTCCACCATCGTCGCTACCCCAAACCCATTTGCTCCGTATCGAATCCACGGTTTTCCTTTTCCACCATAGTATGAACAAGATAGATCTATATGTGCCCACGGATAATCAGTAAAATATTGCAAAAACGCTGCTGCCGTTGACGCGCCGGCAAACCGTGCTCCACCGACACCACCGAGATTTTTGATATCGGCAATTTCCGATTTCATAGCTTCCGAATATTCTTCACCAACCGGCAAGCGCCACAATTGTTCTCCGGCTTGTTCTGAAGCGGTAGATAGTTTTTCTGCCAAAGCATCCTCCGGAGTAAACAGCCCAGAGCGTTCATTGCCCAGCGCTACCAAACACGCACCGGTCAACGTAGCAAAATCAATCACTTCCTTTGGTTTAAACTTCGCGGCGTAACAAAGCGCGTCGGCCAAAATCAAGCGTCCTTCGGCATCGGTGTTTTCTACCAACACACTTTTTCCATTCATGGCTACCAAAATATCATCCGGCCGATATGCCTTACCACTCGGCATATTTTCACACGCTGGAGCAATCGCGATAACATTTTTCTTCAAACCAAGTGCCGCGACCGCACGAATTGAACCAAGAACCGTGGCTGCTCCTAGCATGTCGTACTTCATATCAATCATGTAGTCTCCCGGCTTGAGCGATAATCCGCCGGAATCAAACGTAATCCCTTTCCCGACCAGTACAGTTGGTTTATCAGTTTTCTTCCCACCATTGTATTCAACAATAATAAACTTTGGTTCTTGCTCAGACCCTTGCGCGACACCGAGAAAACAGCCCATACCGAGTTTTTTTGCTTGCTCTCGCCCAAGGATGGTTACGCTTACGTTTGGTGAAATTTTACTCAGTTTTTTGGCTTCACTCGCCAAAAGCGTTGGAGTCATTATGCTGGGCGGCGTATTTCCCAGTTCTCGAGTAAAATTGATCGATGCCGCAACAATTTGACCATCTTTTACTCCCGCTTCTATGGAACGACGGTACGTTCCTGAAGAAAGAACAAGTCCTACCGACTGAATACTCTGTACTCGATCATCCTTTTGTTTGTGTGAGTCATACGCGTACCCGGCTGTTTCGACCGCAATCACCGTATCTTCTCCCACATCACGCGCTCCCAGTTCTTTAACAACAGGTTCCGGCAGCACGATTGCCAGTTTCCTGAGCTTTTTCCCTTGGGCTAGAATAACCGCTGAACCAATTGCTTGCTTATATCGTCGCATGGTCAGTTCCTCTTGCTTTCCCAACCCAATAAAAAGAAGCCGAGGCAGATCTGTTTGTTCAGTATAAAAAAGTGCGGTCTGAAGTTTTTTCCCTTCAAAATCCTTGGTCTCAACCATTCGATGCAATGTTCCACCAAATTGCTCGTCCAGCTCTTTGGCAACCTTTGGCAGGTCTGCTTGTTCAAACACTGGAATGATCAAACACTCAGTTTTAGTTGGTTTTGTAGTAATGGTATAGGTAGTCATAACACAAGAATATCACTAAGTTACCTACAAATCATAACATATCAACAGGGAGTGGTCAAAGAGCAATCTCAAGTATGGTATACTTACAAAAGCCAAAAGCACCAAAAGAAAAAACATAAAAAACATATAAAAATACAAAACTTTTGTTTGCGGTCTATTTTTTATATGTTTTATATGTTTTGTACATTTTTTACGCTTATTTATGAAGATTGCCCTCATTGGAACCCACTCAACCGGAAAAACAACGATTATAAAACACTTAGCAGAAGCACTGACCAACCATGGAATCAAAACGACTGTTTTGCCGGAATTCGCTCGTCTCTGTCCATTTCCGATTGATGAATCAACGACGCTCGATGCTCAAGCCTGGATTCAGAATCAGCAAATCCTGGAAGAACAAAAACACCACGATCCGAAGGGTGTTTTAATTTGCGATCGAGCTACGCTGGATAATTTTGCGTATATGCATCGAGCGGTAGGAGACAAACACGACATTTCTGAATATGAAAAAAGAGCTGCTGAACACATGAAAACATATGACGCGGTGTTTAAAACGCAAAAGCTAAACTTACCAGCCGAAGATGACGGTGTTCGACCGGTTGAATCCGTCACCTATGAATCCTTCCGTCAGCACATTGATGAACTTATCCATCATTTTCTCGCCAAGCATCAAGTTAATTTTCACCTCCTCCCGGCGATTGATGATTATGAGGTGCATGTGGGGGAGATTATGGAGCGGATTGGGTTGGTGACACCAATTCCAGCAATGTGTAGCTCAGGCCTTCAGGCCTGAAAACATTCTGTCTACCGGTGAACATCAGGCCTAAAGGCCTGAGCTACAGGGTAAATTCATTATTATCTAGAAAAGGATCGCTTTCCACCAACTCCCATAAATCATAAACAAACGATCCGGAAAATGGATAATCCAAAACATTTTGTACTATTCCCGCTCGCACGGGATTTTTTAATACATATCTACCGACACTTTTTATATCTTCTTGTTTTCTTAGTACATGATCGTGGAAACTAGTAGCCCAAAGTTTAGTTTCGAACTTTTGCTTGAATTTGTGCGCGCTAATTTGTTTATATTGTTTAATAAAGACATTTAGATCAGACGCTTCGTTCTTTCCTGTTAGTAACAGGTGAATGTGATCAGGCATAAATGTATAGGCAACAACATCAAAATATTGTTGGTCTGCAACTTCATGTAAACATTTTACCAATGACTTTACAATGTTCGAGTGGACAAAATATTTTTTACGTTTATATGTATTTATTGTGATTAAATATCCCCTGATTCCAGTATATGACAGAGAATCTAATAGGCGAGGACGTTTCGGATATGGCTTCTTATAATCAAGAGGTATAAAAATGTAACTCATGCCTTTAGGCTTGAGACACTGGTAGAACTCAAGCCTAAAGGCATGAGTTACATAACACTTGTACGATACTACACCCTCTCCACCTTCAACCGCACCACCCTCCCATCAACCATCACTTCTTCCCCCTCACCCTCAACAATCTCCGTCGCCAACACCTGCGTCTTCAAGTCATCACCAAAATCAACAAACACCGACTTCAACAATTCATCTTCAGTTGAGTAAGTGACAGAAACCATATCGTTGATCGTAAGTTTCTGATCCTTTCGCATTTGATTAATAGTTCGAACCACCTCACGAAGTAGTCCTTCTTTTTTGAGTTCATCAGTCACTTCAATATTCAAGGCAACTTTCAAACCACCATCTTCTTTTTCTTTCCAAATCTCACTCGGTTCAAAAGAATCTACAACCTCCTTTACGTTCAATTCATCGGCAATGATCTGTTTCAAATCACCTGTCATCTGGAAATTGGAGCTTGTAATTTGGAATTTACCAAGTACTTGTCGCACTTTTATTCCATGTTCCGAACGAAGTGACAATCCCATCTCAACCACTTTTCGCACCGTTTCCATTTTCAGAAGTACATCATTATTCACCAGTGTTTCATCCACCTCCGGCCACAACTCAAGATGCACACTCTGCAAAAATTCCTCCCCCGGCAATTTTGTTTTTTCCAACTCAAGATAGATATGCTCGGCAATAAACGGCATATATGGCGCAATCAGTTTTGCCAATGTCAACAATACATGACGAAGCGTCTGCAATGCAAATTGTTTATCCTCTTCATCCTCGCCTTTGAACCGATCACGACTACGACGCAAATACCAGGTCGACAACTCATCCACAAAATCTTTAATCGGTCTTCCCCCTCGCACCGTATCATAATTATCCAGGTGCGTTGTCATTTCTCTAATCAATATCTGCATCTTCGCCAATATCCACTGGTCTAACACATTGGAACTTGTAACTTGCGCCTTGGAACTTACCCGCAGGTCAGCGTACATCGAATAAAAACTCTCCACATTCGACAAGGTATTCAACACTTTATTATAAATATCTTTCACCTCTCGATCACTAAAGTATAAATTGTCCGCCTGCATCACGACACTGGTCATAAGGTAATAACGCAAGGCATCCATACCGTACTGTTCAATAATTTGCCAAGGGTCGGTATAGTTCTTTTTTGACTTAGAAAGTTTCTCGCCTTTTTCATTCAAGATAGTTCCGGTACAAACAACATTTTCAAAACTTTTATTATCAAAAAGTAACGCGGCAATCGCATGCATATAGTAAAACCACGCTCGAGTTTGTGCGATATACTCGGCAATGTACTGACCCGGGAATCGCTTCTCAAATGTCTCCTGATTTTCAAACGGATAGTGAAACTCGGCAAATGGCATCGACGCCGCCTCGACCCAACAATCAATCACTTCCGGAATACGTTCCATCTCTTCACCACACTCATCACACTTCAATCGAATCTTATCCATATTATGCTTATGCAAATCCATCTCCTCAAGCTCCTGATCTCCATATACTTCCACATAGTTCACCGCTTTCTCCTTCAATTCCTCAACGCTTCCAATACACATAACATTGGTACACTCTTTCAAACTCACTCCCTCGGGTCCCTCCTGTTCGGCGGACAGGCGTGAGTTATTCCATGTATTTTCGTTGTTCGTAGTTCGTATGTTCGTATTATGTTCGTTGGTTCGTGCGTGCTTCCAAAACGGCAACGGTGTTGCCCAGTATCGATTGCGAGAAATATTCCAGTCGGGCGCGGTTTCGAGAATGTTCAAAAATCGTCCCTCTTTCAAATGCTCGGGAAACCAGTTCACTGTTTTATTCAGTTCAATCATGCGATCTTTTACCGCTTGGATGTTGATAAACCAGGCAGAAACTGCGTTATAAATCAACGGAGTATCACAGCGCCAACAGTGTGGATAAGAATGAGTATGTTGTTCACGAGTGAATAGTAAATTGCGATCTGCCAAATATTGCTTCACTTGCTTCTCAGCTTTTTTATAGTACTCTCCCTTTATAAACGTCGGAACAATTTCATTATAATGACCTTTGCTGTCGAGCATTGGTACCATGGGTGTGTCATACTTCGTACCTAGGTTATAATCATCTTCACCATAAATTGGTGCAATATGCACGATACCGGTTCCCTCTTCAGTTGTTACAAAATCCCCGGCTACTACATAGTAGGCTTTCTTACCAGTTTCCAACATCTTTGGCATGTCGAACAATGGTTCGTATTCGAGACCAACCAAATCTGCACCTTTCAATTCTTTAGCAATCACAAACTCTTTCCCTTTCATGACTTTTTCTACCAAATCTTTTGCCAGCACAAAAAATTCTTTTTCATGCTTCACCACCACATAATCAATACTCTCACCAACTGCCAACAACACATTCCCCGGCAATGTCCAAGGGGTAGTCGTCCAGGCTAAAAAATATACATTGACATTATCACCATTTTCACCGACTTTTCCGTCAAAGGCGGATCCGCCTAGGGCGGAAGACTTTTGACTTTTGACTTTAAACTTTACTATGGCCGTCTCCTCTGTCACATCTCGATAACTATTATCCATCGTCACCTCGGCTTTTGAGACCGGTGTTTCACAACGAGGACAATACATGAGAACTTTTCTGCCTTCATAAATCAACCCTTTATCCCAAATGGTTTTCAGCGCCCACCAGACAGATTCCATATAACTTGGATCCATGGTTTTATAGGCATTATCAAATTCAATCCATCGACCAATGCGATCAACCATTTTTTTCCATTCTTTGGTATACAAAAGTACCTTTGATTGACAAGCATTGTTGAACACATCCACCCCCATGTCTTCAATTTGCTTCTTGCCCGAGATATTCAATTCTTTTTCAATCAGACTTTCAATTGGCAACCCATGACAATCCCACCCCCAACGACGACGAACACGATACCCTTTCATGGTGTAGTACCGCGGAATGATATCTTTGGCGACAGAACTCAAGATGTGGCCATAGTGAGGCAGCCCGGTCGCAAATGGTGGACCATCATAAAACACATACGGCTTATGTTCCGGACGCTCTTCGATGGTTTTTTCGAAAATTTGATGATCCTGCCAATACTGGAGGATTTCTTTTTCGTTTTTGTCGGCACTATATGGCATAGCAGATTTTATTTAAATTGAAATAGACCGCGGATTTAACGAATTGAACAGATAAAAACGAATTCGTTCAAATTCGTCTCATCCGTTAAATCCGCGGTCTATTAAAAAAACACCTAAACAAGGTGCAGGAATTCCGACTGAGTCAGAACGGTACCATCCTACTTCTTCCGAAAAATCGGAAACACTTTATTTAGAGCAATAACGGGCTCTCCCGGAAAATTCTACTTCGTCTCCTCAACTAAAACTGGACAGGTTAAAACCATACTGTTTGACCTGTCCGGCGCAGCGTAGCGGAGCCGGGTTCTTTTTTCAGCGCACCCAACTCTCGTTGGACTTTCCCTGTTGATAGCAGGTACTGACGCTTTTATTCTTTTTATCTTAATTTATCAAATGTGTCAACATCCATATCAATATCCCGCAAAATACTTCGTAGTAAACCAACCGGTATATCCTCGGAACCATGGTCAGGAATGGTCACCGTTCGTTTTGTTTCTGGATGAATGAAAAAACGATGACTACCCTTTTTCCGAACCATCTCAAAACCAAGTTCTTCAAGCAAACGAATCAACTTTTTTGCTTTAATTGGAACAAGTCGGACCATACCCCCTAATGTCAAACTATATGGAAAATTGTAACTTTTGTACTCCTAAAAACTCATTTTGCGCTGGCTCTTCGTGAAAATACTTCTTCTCTACCTCAACACATAGTGCCACCACCTCTTCCAACCGTTTATACAGTTCCGGCAATGTTTTTGCGTGAGTATAGCAACTTTTCAATTCCGGTACACGACCAATATAGACGCCATTTTCGTCTTTTTCAATTACAACTGGAAATGAATAAAGTTGTTTTTTTATTTTTTTCATATACGTATACAATACCAGAATTACACAAAAAGTCAAACTGTTACCACCCCACCTGTTCCTTGCTCCTTGCCACTTGTTCCTTGCAAAAAACACCCCCGACATCTCGCCTCATACACATCCTTCTCTCCAACCACAACTTCCGCTTCATCTTTTGATATTCGGTAAGTCTTACTCGCCTCACCGCCACACTGCACACAAACCGCATGGACTTTGTGGACATGTTCAGCAATGGCAAGCAGTTTCGGCATCGGCCCAAATGGTTCGCCTTTGAAATTTTGGTCAAGCCCGGCACAGACTACTCGAATCCCCCGATTTGCCAGGCCTTCTACGATATCAACGATCTCATCGGGAAAAAATTGTACCTCATCAATTCCCACAATTTTTGTATCAGGTTCTAGTAGATACTCAATATGTCGCGGATGTCGCACCGCCACACCTTCAATGCGAAAACCCTCATGACTGACTACCGCGGTCTTGTCATAGCGATTGTCGATTTCAGGTTTGAATACCTGAATTTTGAGTTTGGCATATTTGGCGCGTTTGAGTCGCCGAATCAGCTCTTCGGTTTTGCCGGAGAACATACTACCACAGATGATTTCAATGGAGCCGTGAGAAGTATGGGGCATAATTAGGCAGCGGCTTTTAATGGTTCTAAGTCCCAGAAATTTTGTAAATATTCATTTTCCTCCTCTAAGGCAGTTTTCTGCTGATCAACATTTTCACGCTGTTCCCTTCTCGTTTTCAATATCATTCTTTTTTCTTTTCTCTGTCTCTCAAGTTGTTTAAGCTCTTTTTCATATTCTTTATATTGCCCCACTACTTTATCCAACTCTTTCTCAAAAAAAGAAATTATTTGACCAGCCACCCGTGGTTTTTCTTGTAAAGTTGTAGAAAGATTATCTAGATGCTCATACGCCTTAATATCTTTTTTTCCATTCTCTTCCATAGCTCTTGCCAAGACCCACAATATATAATCATCTTCCAAAATGGTGATAAGCTCGTCCTCAATTTCTTCTTTACTTTTATATCTTCTCAGTTCATTATCATCTGATTGTAAACCCACTGCGGTTGTCAAAAATGTTTTTAGTGATAATATATTGTCTTGCAATAGAAATAATTTTTTCTCTACACGTTTATATTCACCCATTATTCTAGGCAACCTTTCAGTGCTTTGCATCGCCCCTCCATTTAGGACGTTTTCAATTTCCCTTCTCCGATTATCATCATGAGCTTTCATATTCTCTGCAATCATTTGAAACTTATCTGGATGAAATAGAAAAACTTTTTTTTCGCTATTTTCTCCCAAAGGAGAAATGATTCCTAATTCTAGTAAAGAGATTCCAAGCTGCTCACAATCAGAAGAAGGTAATTTATTTACAACTAGTCTATATTGTTTGCCAATTTTTTCAACCCCCTGTAAATTTTCCCCCTCCTTTCCTACAAAAGCCAAGCGCAAAAAATCCCTCAGTTCTTCATCTCGCTCACCTGTTTGAGAAGTAATTTTCTGCTCTTTTTCTTTCTCAGATAATTCCTCAACATCTTGAAATATGTCAATTTTTTTAGAATTAAATGTTAACCCCCCCCGTTGAAAGACTATAAGATAATTCAGTCATATATAAAGGTTACATATCAAGAAGAATACCATATTTCCTAAAACAAAAAAACACCAGCAAAACTGATGTCCTTTTTTGTCCGGCCCATCGCTTCTCCTCGTTCACATTGAACAAATCGAATTGATGAGCCCCCGGCTTGTTGCGCCTCCTCCGATGACGCGCCGGTTATTTCTCCTCTCTTGCCGACCAGTGCCGTGGGTTGAAGGTCCCATGGTGAGAGCACAGATCAGCGATGACGCAATGTGGGGTGAAGTTGAGTGGTCGCGTCAGCTACTCAACCTGGGGGGGGGAGGCAACGGGACTAGATCTCGCCCCGTTGCAACTGACGGAGGAGCTCCTTGCGGAGTTCCTCGGGAAGGAGGCGAATGGCCTTCCGGGCAGCATCGAGCTTGCGCTCTTTGGCCGCCTGGATGGCCTCCTCCGCTTCCTCTCGCTCTCGCAGCAAACCGCGGCGTCTCGTCTCGAGCTGCCGCAGCTGTTGCGTGACCGCCAACTGCTCCACCTGCAGTCGGCGAATCTCCTCCGCCAGTCGCGTCTCTCGCTCGGCCAGCTCCCCCGCCTGCTGACCAAGCCCCTCGAGCTCACTATCCGCGGCCTCGATGAGGCCACGGTAGGTAAGTTCGTCGTCGTCCACGACCGGCGTTTCCACCGGCTGAAAGACTTCCGCCCGCTCCTCCTCTTCCTCCACCGCCCCCTCGGCGAAGGAAAGAAGTTTCACCCGCACATCCTCAGGGTCCCCCCAACCCTGAGGCACCACCAGCCGGATTTTGTGGCACGTATCATTCCCCCCCGGCTGGGCGGTGAGAACAACGTGGCGGCCGTTGATCAAGGGGCCGACCGAAAGCCCCTGGACGCCCTGCCGGTGTGGGCGTCCTTTGGTTTTTTCTCCGAGGTGCACCGTCACCTCGCCCTCCAGCCCAGCCTGGGAGATGAACTCCTCAAGCAGGGCCTGCATCCCGGCGGGGGTCTTCATACCATGAGACCCCTCGTAGATGCGAACGGTCACTGCCATTACACAGCCTCCGCCCCGTCTTCGCTAAACACGCCAAACCACCCTCGACGAGAAAGGGTAGCCAGCGGCCCCGAGCTTTTCGGGAACGCACTAGACTACCAACTCTCTCTCTCTTTGTCAATTTCAAGCACACCCTGTGCTGTGGATAAAGTTTTCTCAATACAAAATACAACCTGGCATAGATTGTTTATTTTTGGTGAATTGAACCAAATCCCCCTACCTGCTATAATGAAAAGGCTTGAGAAGCCTGAAATGCGGGAAGGGCTAGAAAGGCTTGGTAGACTTAAAAACCGAATCCGTCACTCACCATCAACAACCCCTAATTTCCAATTTCTATTTTCTAGTTTCAATGAATAAACATCGGAGGCATTGGAAGCCTCGTAAGCCTTTTTTATATGTACAAAGATAAATTATTCATTTCTTCCGACCACGGCGGCTACCACCTCAAAAAACGTCTCGTCCGTTACCTCGAAAACGAACTCAATGTCAAAGTCACCGACCTCGGTCCGCACGAATACGACGAAACCGACGATTATCCGGATTATATCCTCCCCATGACCAAAAAAGTCTTCGAAACCAACGGGCGAGGTATTGCTATTTGCAAAAACGGCATTGGTGTTTGTATTGCTGCCAACAAAGTTCCCGGTATTCGAGCTGGTCTAGGCTACAGCACCATGGCCGCCGAAACCATGATGCAAGATGACAATACCAACGTACTTTGCCTTGCCGCTAAGGGTGTCACCGAAGAACATGCGATGGCAATTGTGAAACATTGGCTGGAGAGTGAATTTAGTGAAGAAGAGAGACATGTGAGACGACTGCAAAAAGTTTCCGAAATTGAAAATCATGAATAGATAGAATTAATAGGAACACGGATTTAACGGATCAAACGGATAACAACGGATCCGTGAAAATCTGTTCAATCCCTTAAATCCGCGTTCCTATCACACAACTGCAAACTATGAATCAAATCATCCCTGCCATCCTAGTTCACTCCGAAGAACAATTCCGCACTCAAATCAATTCCATCAAAGACCATACCAATCTAGTCCAACTCGACATTGCCGACGGTATTTTTGTTGACAATAAAACTTGGGCAGATCCAAATGTAATTCAACAGTTCACTGAAATAACCTTTGAACTTCATCTCATGGTCTCACACCCACTTGAAGAAATAGACCGCTGGAAAAACACGCCAAACATTCACCGATTTCTGTTTCATCTCGAATGCGCTGACCCAATTGCCGATGTAATAGTAAAAATAAAAGAGCAACACCGTGAAGTCGGGCTAGTCATCAATCCGGAAACATCTCTTGAAGCACTTGAACCATACATCAATAATCTAGACGAAGTTCAGTTCATGACTATTCATCCCGGCAAACAAGGACAACCATTTTTACCGGAAGTGCTAAAAAAAATCCAAGCATTTCGCAACAAGCACCCGCAACTACCAATCGGCGTTGATGGCCACATAGATGAAACTACCATTCCCCAGGTTTTATCCGCCGGCGCAACCAGGCTTGGCATCGGCAGTGCAATATTTGGAAATGAAAAAACTCCAACAGAAAACATTCGCACACTCAAACAACTTATCCACGGTTGACGATTATTGTTAAAAATGGTTAACTTGTTGAAGTCATAAATGAAAAATCAGAAATCATAAATCGACATGATTTAGGATTTATGATTTAGGATTTATGATTTTCCAATATGTCCCAAAAACTCCACGACCTCGTTATTATTGGTGCCGCTGCTGCCGGCTGTTCCGCCGCTGTCTACGCCGCTCGCCGTAATCTGGATTTTGTTGTCATTGCCAAAGATATTGGCGGAGAAGTGGCTCTCTCCGGTGAAGTAGAAAACTGGCCCGGTATTATTCATACCACCGGCTTTGAATTGGCCCAAAAATTTCATGAACACGCCAAATCGTACAACTCCGACATTCGTCAAGGGCTCGAAGTCACCGGTATCAAAACCGAAGGAAATGTTCATATTGTCTCCTGTAAAAGTACTCTCGGAGAAGAACAACACTTTCGCACCAAAGCCGTCATCATTGGAAGTGGTATTCACCCGAGAAACCTCAACATCCCAGGAGAAGTAGAACTCAAAGGCCGTGGTGTGACCTACTGTACGGTTTGTGACGGACCACTGTTCAAAGGGAAAACAACAGCTACGATCGGTGCCGGTAACGCGGCCATTGAATCTGCCCTCATGATGAGTGGCATTGCCGAAAAAGTTTATCTCGTAACAAAATACCCTAATGAACCAAAGTTTAAAGGTGGCTTCCCCAAAGCTGAAGATATTCTGGTAAAACGAGTGAAAGAATTGCCAAACGTTGAAGTGGTATACAACGCAAATACCAAAGAAATTCTCGGCAATGGTCTCGTGAGCGCGATCACCTATGAAGACATGACAACAAAAGAAATGAAAGAACTGGCGCTACAAGGAGTCATGGTCCATATCGGTGCCATTCCCAATTCCAGTTTTGTTGACTGTGCCAAGAAAAATGATGTGGGCGAAATAGAGGTCAACATGATTGGTGAAACCAGCTGCAAAGGTATCTTCGCCGCCGGAGACGTCACCAATATTCCATACAAACAAATTGCCATCGCCGCCGGTCAAGGAGTTACAGCGGCGTTGACGGCGATTGGATATATCAATCAGTGGGAAGAATGACAGCGATAAATTCCAAATTTCAAATTACAATTTCCAACTAAATCCCAACTTACAGTACCCAATCCAAGTCCACTTTGGAAATTGGTATTTGTAATTTGGGATTTTTATGTTTACATGGTATACTATCTCCATATGAACATCCTCGAAATACTCCCAAAACTCTCCGGCGCTATCGGTCTCATTCTCATCACCTACGCCATTTTTATCAAGCAAGAAACCAAACAAGATTGGTTTTTTGTCTTTGGTGGATTATTTCTTCTTGTCTATAGTATCTCTCTCAAAGATCCCATTTTTATCCCCCTCCAAGTTATTTTTGTCGGCGCGAGTTTGTATGAAATATACACACTGCGTGTAAATTACAAAAAACAAACACCAATTTCCAAATAACAATACAAATTGGAACTTGGAAATTATCATTTGGGATTTATTTGTACCTTGTTTCTTGTATCTTGAAAATTACAATGTATGTTACTCGAAAACCTCCTCCCCTTCCTTCCCGAATCTACCCTCATCACTATTCTCTATATTCTCGCCGTCCTTGGTGGAGTTCTTCTTACGTACGGAGTATTTGTCGAGTAAGAACGTCGGCAAGATCTGGTAAAATTCATCGGCGCCGCCTGTCTCTTTATCTTTGCCCTCTATAAAAATGAACCCATCTTCGCCATCGCCATGGCCGGGCTTGGACTTGCGTCACTGGTAGAATTTATCGAAATCTATTTAGGACTTCATAAACATAGCCCGGAGGATTTAAAGAGGTATAAGAAATTACGGTAGTTACGTCAATAGCTATACCTTACTGATTACGGATAATACGGAGGTACGGATTTTTGATAGAAGCGGAATAGGCCCTGGTGTTTTATTAGCTTAATCTGCTTACTCTGCTTATCAACCTAATCCGCAACACAAATATCCGTAACTCCGTACTATCCGTAATCCGTAAAGTATCAGTAACTCCGTATTATCCGTAATCAGTAAAGTATCCGTACCATCAATATTTACAAGTATGATAGATGTACTAACCATAGGCGACACCACCCTCGACACCTTTCTCATTCTTGATGAAGATGAAACAAACATTCGTCTTGACAAAGAACGACGGTGGCTCTCATTACATTATGGAGAAAAAATGTATATCAAAGATACCGCGCAATCTATGGGCGGTAATGCGGCCAATGTAGCGGCTGGAGTCAAAAAGCTTGGTCTGAACGTTGCTTTAGTTACTGAACTTGGAGATGATCTCAATGGCCATACTGTATTAGCTGAACTTGAACGGCAACACATTGACACCAAATGGGTAAAAGTACACCGGAATAAAGAAACCCGCTATTCGGTAGTCCTCAATTACAAAGGCGAGCGAACAATCCTCTCCTATTTTTCACCCCGCTCATATACACTACCAAACCTTCCCGATAGCAACTGGATTTACTACACATCACTTGGCGCATCTTTTGAACAACTCCAACACAAACTGGAACAGCACCTAGTACGTCACCCGGAAACAAAACTGGCTCTCAACCCGGGATCATTTCAACTAAAAGACGGTCTGTCTCACATTCGCACCATTCTCCCTCGCACCTCACTACTGTTTGTAAACAAAGAAGAAGCGGAAACAATCACCGGAAAGCGAAAACGGACCACAAAACTCCTCACCCTCCTCCAAGCAATGGGTCCCGAAACCGTAGTCATTACCGATAGTGTCCGAGGATCATTTGTCCGCCACCAACACCATTCTTTTTCCATGACACCATACCCAGTACCGGTCGTAGCAAAAACCGGGGCTGGAGACGCGTACGCCAGTGGTTTTTTGAGTGCATTTATAAAACAGAAAACAATTCCCGTAGCAATGCAATGGGGAACTGCCAATGCTGCCGGCGTAATTAGTGCCTATGGCGCCCAACGAGGCCTCTTGACTTCCCGAAGTATCCAAAAGATGATCAACACGTACCCATCCATCACACCAAAGAAACTGCTTTGATAATAGCAGCACCGACACCGTCTTCATATTGACTTTTTCATCTTTTTTTACTATACTATGCGCTCTACCGTGTGTATGCTCACGGTATTTCTTTTACTCGGTTGGCAGATGATACATTTCTTGTTACGCTACTAGTATCATCTAACTTTCTTTTGTATGGCAAAACTTGCTCCGGAAAAAAACATTATTATTTTTGTTGGAAAAGTATACGACTACATGATCGAAGGTGTTCGAATGTATGAAAAAAAACACCACAAAACGTACCGTATCTGTCTCTTGATTGATTCTCGTACTAAAACTACCCCCAAGTTGGAGCGCATGATTGCAGCCGCGGACATTACTATTTCCTGCGATACTTCTTCCGACAAGGCCATCCAAAAAGCCCTACTCCCTTACAATAGTGAACTTCTAGCAATTACCAGCCGTGGTGACGATGGGATACCACTTCTTTCTCGTATCGTCCCACATGTACCGTATCTCAAAACCCCTACTCCGGAATCGCTCCGCTGGGCTACCGATAAAGTCTGGATGCGTCGCCGCTTGTTTATCCATAACAAAAAAATTACTCCGGCCTATACCCTCGTTGACGACATATCAAAAGAATCGGTAAAAAAAATTGAAGAACGTGTCGGGTTTCCGGCCATTGTAAAACCAACCGGTCTTGGAGCGAGCAAGCTTGTTAGTATTGTCTACCATAAAGAAGAGCTGGAAAAGGTATTAGGAAAAATATTTCGTAGTATCAAGTCTGCGTACAAACACAATGATGGACGCTGGGAACCAAAAGTACTGGTGGAACAATTTATGGAAGGAGAAATGTATTCGTTTGATGCTCACGTAACTAGTCGCGGCAAGGTGTATTACAATCCTCCGGTTCATATCAAAACCGGGCGCGCTATTGGTTTTGACGACTTTTTTGGATATCAACAAATTACTCCTACCCTCCTCAAAAAAGAAAGTATCCAAGCGGCCGAACAGGTAGCCACCGAAGCAATCCATGCCCTAGCGCTTCGCAGTACGACTGTTCATATTGAACTCATGCGCACAGAACACGGCTGGAAAGTAATCGAACTCGGTCCTCGGATCGGCGGATTTCGACAAGAACTCTATGACATGTCATTTGGAGTCAATCTGACCATGAATGATATCAATGTCCGTATTCCGGAAAAAGTGGACATGCCAAAAAAAGTCATCGGATACAGTGTTGCCATGAAATTTTTTGCCAAAAAAGAAGGACGTCTTACCAAACTTTCCGGTGTGAAAAAAGCTCAAGAACTGGAATCGTTTCAAAAAATAACGATCAATAAAAAAATTGGTGACATGTGTCGCTATGCCAAGCACGGCGGCAGTAGCGTGTTCAATATTATCATGTTTCATAAAGAACGATCCAAGCTCCTCGCCGACATTCGCCGTCTGGAACAAATGATTAAAATAGATATTGCTTCAAAAAAATAACAAAACCCCGGACTTGTTCCGGGGTTTTCAGTGTTCTGGTGTTTACCCAAGCAACACGCGCATCTCCACTTTTCTTCCGGCAAAATGCTCTACCGCCTGACACACGGCCGCGTGCTCGGTTTCTTGATTCAAAAAGCAAAATCCATATTCAAACCCTCGTACTTGTGCCAATATTTCTTCTCGTAACCGAGGGTGCTCAGCTTCTTTTTCAGCCATTGCCCGAAGTACATCCAGTTGTGCTTCTATTTCATTGAGAAGCAAGGTATACTTCTGCAATTTTTCGGTAAAGAATTGTTTTTCCGTGCTTTTGATGGATTGAAGTGTAAACTGTCGCACATCCTGCTCCATTTCCACAAAGGCTTCGCAAAGTACCACGCGCTCGTCATGATCAAAATACGCTGCCGGTGATCCGGTTCGAAGGGT
The DNA here is from genome assembly GCA_020725175.1 of Candidatus Paceibacter sp. Taxonomy (GTDB): domain Bacteria; phylum Patescibacteriota; class Patescibacteriia; order Magasanikbacterales; family UBA922; genus DYFM01. The sequence continues at coordinate 90,394 of DYFM01000002.1, read as the reverse complement.
CTCAATGGTTCCACCGGCTGCGACAAAGGCGTGATATCGCCGCCGCATCGCCGGGGTTACGCGCTGGAGAAGAAATGATTCTCCTACTCGCTCTTCTACATGCCGAAGTACATCTTGAAAGGCTTTTCGATATGGCCACACTCGCCGCCCAAAAGCAATCATGACATCTTCCAGATCTTCAAGCACCATCTCTTCATGCCCCTGCACTGCTTCCAACACCTCCTCAAGCTCAACCCGCACATCCCGTGGGATATACGCCTGCGTCCGTTCATAAAACCGCTCAAAGATGTGGTAGGTGTGGGTGAATGTGGTGTGATCCATATATGCGTGGCTAGATAGATACAGTATACCAAAAACCACGCAATATGTCCAAACTAGCTATTATAAGAAAGTTCGTTTAATGCCGATTCAAATGAGGTAATATATGTTTCTAATAATTCAAGAACACGACGAGCTTTATCTGTTCTATTAATTTCCTCGTCCCCTTCTAAAACACTAAGCCCACGTACAAGTTCATCAAACAACTTATTTATTGACACAAGCAGCATCTTATACATCTTAATTTCATCATTATTATAATATTGTTTCACGCCATTCTCATTAACCACAAAATAAAAATTCCTGATTTCCTCTGAGTGTTGAGTTGGTGTATCGGTAAGTGCAAAATCAAGATCACTTATAGTTGACTTTTGCATACCTGTTAGTGCTAACACCAGAGTATGAATCTGTTCAACATGGTCTTCATTATTTTCGGTATTACCATTTAAAGCTGACTTCAATTCTTTATATCGTCGTTTAAAAATTTCAAATAACATCTTACTTTTGACTCTTCGTCTCATATCATCTAACACCAACCGCCCATGTTCACCACCTCCTTCTAAACTTTCTGCACCGTCACTTGGAACATTTCTTTCACGGTATGCAGAAGTTGTCTTGGTTGGAGGAGCTTCATAAATTAGACTCGCACTACCGGGACTGACAGTTTCTTCACGTTGTTTAATAGTGATAGATGGCAATTCTTGCCCATCTTTCTTTATACTTACGATAGTTATCTCATTAACATAAACTGCAGTGTTCTGCACTATCGGATCAGTAAAATCAAGATAGCAATCAAGTTCTAACCCTAACTCCACTCCACTGTCTAAACGACATGTTACAGTACTAACAGATGAATCACTTACTGATGTTAATCCATGAAACTTTCTTCGAAGTTTTTCCTGACTCACAAGCACTTCACCATATTCTGTATCGAAACGGACGTATGTTGTTATACTATGAGGAACCTTTTCTCCAGGCGTCAGTTGAAGAGTATTTTTTTTGCTCTCATTACCCCCTTCTAAATGGTAAACAGGTGACTCTGAACTAGGTTTGTTTGTGTCTGACATAGAGTTAAATGGAATTAAGTAAAATTTAATTATTTTATGCCACCTAATATGAAAAAGTACTCATTTCCTTTCAATTAACGACCTTCCTTTTTTCATAAACCTCACCCTCTTCTCAACTGATCAGAAACAACATACATCCCAATTCCCGCCGCCACACTCACATTGAGACTTTCTTTCTTCCCGCGCATTGGAATATGGACCACTTGGTCACAAAGGTGCAGTATTTCAGGATGAACACCATCCACTTCATTTCCCACAATCAGCGCCACCGGTTTTTGAAATGTTGCTTTTCCAATGTCTATACTCGAATCGGTTTTTTCAAGGGCAACTATCTGAAAACCTTGTTTTTTCAACCGGGTAATCAATGGTTTCAAGTGTCGAACCGACTTCCACATTACCCACTTCTCTGCCCCAAGAGATACTTTATCGATCTGCGGTTTTGGCGGTGCGGGAGTATACCCCACCAAGTATATCATGCCTACCCCACACGCGTCCGCAGTCCGAAACATGGCACCGACATTATGACAGGAGCGGATGTTGGGGAGAATTAATATAAACGATATCTTTTTTTTCATGCTGTACCTAGAAATGACAATAAAAAGTCTACTTTAGGCTATATACCCCTGCTTAGAAGTTTCTTCTCTGTTCATACCCTTGTCCATCTTGGAAAACGTAGTCAATAAAGCCTTCACATTAACTTCATTCTCATATGCATACGTCTGTAATTCAAGCGCTTTTTCTCTTCCTTCAGAACTTCTTCCAAAGCCTTTCCAATAGTTGTACAACATTGTTAACTCATTGATTGGTAAGCTACCGTTTTCTTTGTATTTATTCAATAATTGCAGTGCTCGTCTGTACCCATCGTCTGCAGCCTCTTCTTGAGTATTAGTTTCCGAGGTAGATATACCGTTTGACGGAATACCTTCTAGATTTTCACCAATAGTGGAAGAACGCATAAAGTCATGATTGGTTATAAAAAATTACACCAACAAAAAAACCGCTACCAAAAGGGTGATACCGGCGAGAAGGTATAAATAAACCAAAGAAAAGGCAGACGATTCTGGTGCGCCTGCGACACCGTATTTTGGGTGTTGCATATGTTTGTGTTTATGTTTGTATTAATGTTTTTGACCTAGAAGAACGAATTGTTTTATTATTTTATTGTTTCCTACATATATAGTATAGCACAAAAAAGCACTTTTGTCAATGCTCTTTTTTAGCTTTATTGAGCTATTCTCTGCCATTTGCGCTTTTTTGAAATATGTCGTACAATATAAAGGCTTGCAATGCCTACAAAGCCAACAAGGCTTACAAGGCACTATGGCTAAAGACAACCACGCGATGTACAAAGGATAGCTTTGCAAACAATTCACAAACAATTATTTGCCTTACAAGCGTCATAAGCCTCAAAAGCTTTGTAATCCTCCACCACCCTATGCCCACAAAACCCCTTCAAACCTACCTCACCGAGTTTCTCGAACACCTCGAAATCGAGCGCAATCGGAGCAACATGACACTGCGAAACTATGATTTTTATTTGAAACGATTTCTTGATTGGTTTGGAAACAAGAAAAAGCCGGAAGATATCACCGCTGAAGATGTGCGCAAGTATCGCCTGTGGCTCAACCGTTTGGTCGATGTTCACAATATCCCCCTCAAAAAAAATACTCAAAACTACCACTTGATCGCCCTCCGCTCGTTTCTCAAGTATCTCGCCAAAAGAGATATCAAAACACTCGCTCCGGAAAAGATAGAACTTATGAAAATGCCGGACCGAGAAGTGCACTTTCTTACCCCCGAAGAAGTCGCGCGTCTTCTGGAAGCTCCTACTGTCGTAAACCAGGATGCTGAAACACCAGAGGACGTTCTCATGAAATACCGTGACAAAGCCATTCTCGAATTACTATTTTCCACTGGTCTACGTGTTTCCGAACTCAGCGGATTGAAAAAAGACCATATTAATCTAAAAGAAGAAGAATTCACCGTCACCGGAAAAGGGCGTAAATCTCGAGTAGTGTTTATCTCAGAACAATCGAAATATTGGTTGAAGAAATATTTAGATCTGCGCCATGATATCAATCCATATTTGTTTATCGGGCATGGGAAAGTGGGAGCGAGTAAGAAAACACATACAACGTCTAAAACGGATAAAACTGATAAAACATCTAAAAAATTTAAAAAAGTGGTGGCCGGGGGATTGCCTTCTGAGGGTGACGAACCTCTGACTACTCGCACCATACAGCGAATCGTCCAAAAGTACGCCAAAGCAGCTGGCATTACCAAGCCGGTAACCCCTCACACCCTTCGCCATTCCTTTGCAACCGACTTACTACAAAACGGCGCTGATATCCGCAGTGTTCAGACGATGCTCGGTCATTCATCGATAACCACCACTCAAATCTATACCCACATTACTGATCGAGAATTACGAAATATTCACAAGAAGTTTCATGGAAAAAAGCGTGGAAATAATTGACAGGGAAGCGATATAAGCGTATGATATTTATAACTATATTCAGACAACAGATAGCAAATATCAGATAACATTTTGTTGTTTTGACTAACCTGGAAGAAGATACATCTGTTATCTGTTATCTGTTATCTGTTACCAATCAACTTATTAACTTATTTTCTAATAAACTTCACTATGGGCGGAGCATTTCTCATTCTCGTTATCGTCGGCATTCTCATTCTCTCTTTTCTACGCCAAGTCAATCAGTATCAACGCGGCGTAAAATTTATGATGGGACGATTTCATAAAGTGGTGGAACCAGGTTGGCGAATTGTTGTGCCGATTTTTCAAAGCATGACCAAAGTAGATATGCGTACCAAGGCGGTAGACGTACCATTTCAAGAAGCCATCACCAAAGACAATATTTCAGCCAAGATCAATGCAGTTATCTACTATAAAGTAGTTGATGCTGCCAAAGCCATTCTAGAAGTAGAAAACTTTTGGTTTGCCGTCTCTCAACTCGCGCAGACCACCATGCGAAACGTGGTAGGTGAACTCGAGCTCGACGAACTCTTGGCAAATCGTGAAGCAGCCGCCCAGAAAATTCAAGAAATTGTGGATCGGGCCACTGATCCCTGGGGAATCAAAGTGGAAAGTGTGGAGCTGAAAGATGTAATTTTGCCAGACGATATGCAGCGTGTCATTGCCAAACAAGCAGAGGCAGAACGAGAAAAACGCTCAGTTATCATCAAGGCGAGCGGTGAAGTGATAGCCGCCGAAAATATTGCCAAAGCAGCCAATCTCTTGGCAAACACCCCGGGAGCACTTCATCTTCGCACCCTGAGTACATTAAACGACCTCAGTTCAGACCAATCAAATACCGTTATCTTTGCGATACCATTGGAAGTGTTGCGGGCGTTTGAACGGATGGGGAAATAGTTGACCGAAATAAAGAAATAGCGAAATATCGAAATATTGAAATAGCTCCACCACACTTGATCTATTTCCTTATTTCGATATTTCGCTATTTCGTTTTATATTGACAAACTCAATCATTTTGTTATACTATGCCCCGAAGTCCCTAGCGGGGTGGCCATGGTGAAATGGTTATCACATCGGTTTGTGGTACCGAGAGTACGGGTTCAATTCCCGTTGGCCACCCCGGTATGGATTTCGTGAGAAAGAAAACAGAGCTTGTTTTCTTTCTTTTTTTAACAAAATACCGTATACTGTAGGCAGAAATTATTTCCCTATGCCAAAGAAAAAACTCCTCATTATTTCTTTTTCAGCCGGCTCCGGACACGTTCGCGCGGCTGAGGCAATCAGAAAAACCGCTGAAATACATTTTCCAGGTGTTACTACGGTTCATATCGATCTGGCAGATTATCTACCAACCACTACCAAAGCAATTATTTTGAAAAGTTACCTCTTTGCGGCCAGTAAAATTCCTTCTCTGTGGCGTTTTTTATACGAACACACCAATGATGATGCCGGACAAGAACTCTTGGAAATGGTAACCCAGCTCGGCGCTAATATTAACGCAGGGAAACTCTACCGTTTTATTGATGAACTACAGCCTGACTACATTATAAACACGCATTTTTTGAGTACAAAACTACTCTTTGCTAGAAAAACTCCACCGACCGCACCGGTTTCAACAGTGGTAACAGACTATGATGTTCATGAATACTGGATTACCGAAGGAACACACACGTATTTTGTCGCTTCGGAAAAAATTGTTTGGAAACTAAAAAAGAAAGGAATTCCGTATCGAAACATTGTCAAAAGTGGCATTCCGATAGATCCGGTTTTTTTTACAAAAAATAATGTTTCGGCACTAAAAAAACAACAAAACATCCCTCAAAGTAAACCCTTGGTACTGGTATTGAGCGGTGGGCAAGGCATTGGAAGAACCATCGATATCGTAACAATTCTTCGTGATCTGGAAACTCCTTGTCAAATTATTGCTATTGCCGGAAACAATTTTGAACTGCAAACAAAACTAGCAACCATCCCCATGCCGGAACATATCTCCCTCACTGCTCTTGGTTGGACTGACCAGATGGATCAATACATGCGCATGGCCGACGTAATCGTTTCAAAACCGGGTGGCCTGACCACTACCGAATGTATGACACTAAAAAAATGGCTTATTGCCGCCATGCCGATTCCGGGTCAAGAGGAAGTGAATGCCACTTTTCTCCTCGACCACCAGGCCGGAAGTGTGGCCACTACCTACGAAGACCTCCTGTTTTATACAGAAGAACAACTCAAGCATCCACGAACTGTGCAGTATAGACCAAAACCGGCTGCCGAAACCATTCTAAAACACGTAGAAAAAGAACTAAAAAAAACACCGTAACTCGTACGGTGTTTGTGTTATTATTCCGGCAATACGTTACACGGAGGAAGTCCTTCCGGATACCACCAACTATTCACATCTTCATGGAGCGGATCTTTGTTGGTAAAATCACTTGAATCCGGCATAACACAGGGTTGCCCTTCCGGCACTTCCTGCTGACCCTGAAGAATTCTTGCGACTGTGCCGGTAATGGCATACGCACTCAAGATAATTGCCACCCCAATGACTCCATTTACAATAATACTTTTCCCTTTTTTGATTTTCTCCTCTTCTCCGGCACTGGTCATCCAGACCACTCCACCATAAATGGTGTACGACAAAAATAGCATACCGAGCAGTCCCAACGCATAACTAATTACACGCGCAGCCACCCTTCTTGGATCATCTACATACCCACCAAGATTCGCTCCCTTGTTTCCAACAAAGGCCTGAAACTGCTCTTGTTCGGCTTGTGTGGCGGTTTTTTCCGCTTGTGCTTGTTCTTGCTGAGTAGTTTGGCTCGGTCCATCACCTAAGTCTGGAAGTGGCGAAGTAGCTAAAACTGAGCCAACAGGGAGTACAAGCAGTGAAATGAGAAAACAAGTTGTCGCAAATGCGTGTCGCAATGAAAACATATTAATAGGTAAAGGCCGGATTGGCAGCGGTCCCAACGATTGTACTTACCGCTACAGTAATTCCCAGCGCGAGAAGTGTGATAGCCAGACCAATAACAGCCGCGGTAATCACTTTGGTGGATTTTTCAATTCGTTCATTTTCTCCATGTGCTGTCACTCTGAGATATCCGCCATACACCGTCAGTCCGGTAAAAATAATACCCACAAAACTTAAAGCGATTTGAATAATGTAGGCTATAAACGACCTCGGATCTATCGGTGTCTCCGTATTTTCTATCCCGGCTCCGGTCCCCCCTGCCTGAAGTTGCTCCATGTATGAAGGAGCATCTTGTGCTAGGACAACATTGTCAGGTATTCCAAGGAGAAGAAGTGCTAGAACAAATAAAATGGCAATAATAAACTTCATAGTTTGCTTATGGAGTTCCTTGGACCGCCATAATGGCCGGAACAATAAAGGCCGCGATACTATACGCACCAAGAGTAATAACCAAACCAATAATAGACGCTTTTAAGATCTCTTTGGCTTTATCAATTTTATCCGATTCACCACGCGCCGTCATCCAGAGAAAGCCGGCATAGACAGTAAGGGCGAGAAAAATAATTCCAACAAATGATAAGGCAACTTGTACGACTTGACCCAGGCGTTCGGCAAATGTTAGGCGGGTTGCTACTTCGTATCCAGATGCCTCCTGAGCATTTTTCAACAGACCCCCACCAAGCTCAACCGCTGATACCGGACTGATAAATAGTAGTGAGAGAAAAACAACTATGAGTGTTTTTTGAAAACCGATTCGAAATTTCATACGATATTTTAGGATAAATACGAACTGATTTCTTTGTATTTGTGCTATTGAGGAGTAAATGGACCGCGGATTGGACGGATGGAACAGATGATAACGGATCCGTTTTTATTCGTTTGATTCGTTTTATCCACTGTCTATTTCGTTTCTAACACTTTACGAAACATGACTACTGCCCGCCAATGCTTTGATCAAAGGTACCGGTAAGCAGTACCGTAATCGCATACGCACTCGCCACAATGACGAGTCCAATGATTGAAGCGGTAATGATTTTCTTTGCCTTATCAACTGGCTCACTTTCTCCTCGCGCCGTCATCCAGAGATATCCGGCATAGACCATCAGGACAAAGAAAATAAGACCTACCAAACCCAAGACCGCGCTGATAGCTGTACCGATAGCCGCACCGAGATCAGTTTGCATTGTACCTCCCACTTTTGCACCGACATCTTCTAGGTTACCTCTTGCATTTGAAAAATCTCCTTGGGCAAATACCACAGCTGGTAAAAGAAGTAAGAAAACTATACTTAGTAAAAAATTTTTTTTCATAAAAGTAAGTTGTTAGTCACAATACTTGTCTATACACGAAGCAATATCTGTGATAGATTCATCAAACTCCCAATCTTCATTGGTACAAAAATTATCTCCTGTTTCACATGTTAAGCCCCGTGTTTCACAGTCTTTGGATGTAGTAATACGACATGCTGATTTTGGAATACTCCATAGAGTACCGGCCGCTCCTACAGTGTCCACACAACATCCCACCACACCACCACCGGCATCTGAACCAATTTCTATTTGGTTCTGACTTGCGATTGGTTGTCCTTGACCTTGTCCTTCTATGATCCGCTCCTGCACAAACTGCGTAAATGCATACGCACTAATGATCACAACCAATCCAATCGTTGCACCTATAATCGTACTCCGCGCTTTTTTGATCTGCTCCTCATCACCACGCGATACCAGCCACTTGATTCCGGCATAGACCATGAGAGCAAAGAATACCACCGCGACCACACTGAGCGCCATACTCACAATTGTTCCTACAACTGCCGGTACATTCTTTGTGTCCTCAGAAACGATCCCGGTTTGATCAACGACGGTATCGAGATTGCTTTGGGCTTGGGAGATTGTTTGTTTGGCAAAAGTAGTTGGCGTTAATATTACCAAACCTATTGAAAATAAACACACTGAAATGAAAATTTTTACAATTATTTTCATAATATTTATTCCTAACATAACCCCAGTACTCTTTCAACATGAAGATTCTTTTAATTAAGTTGTTGTTCCAAGTAAGTCTCATAATACACATCACACTCTTTTTCAGTAGCAAATTTTATTCCACCGTATTCTCCATTTACCCCTCTCATATCGTCTGTGCAATTCTCTCCATCGCTATCATTAGCTACGCAGATTTTATCATTTTTAATACAATATCCAATCGGTTTTGTAGGTACGCAACATAAATATGTTTTTGAAGAGTTACTTAAACATTTATCCTCTTGGTATTTTCCAGAGATTGAGCCTATTGTACAATTTCCACCTTTTGTTGCGTTAAACTGACACTCACCATTTAAATCTAAACAGGCATCATCTGTTTTTTTTGTTTGATTACCTGAAGCTGTCTGTGTTGGAGTAGCACTCCCACCACCTCCACCACCCCCCGAACCCGCCTTCACCGAACTAAATACCAAATTCGTAATCGCGTACGCAGCCAAGATGATGATAATACCAATAATGGCCGCAAAAATAGTGTCCCGGGCTTTTTTCTCTTGATCCTCTTTACCATGTGCCGTCATCCACAAAAATCCGGCAAAAATCATGAGAATAAAAAATACCACAGAAACAATGGAGAGGGCGGTACCGATGATATTACCAACAATAGTAGGTAAATTATCTGTAGTATTCAGATCAGCAGCTTTTGCGGTGGCATCAAGTCCATACTTATCAGCAAGCACAATTCCTGAACCAATTACAAACATGAGTGAGAATGCCATGCCGAATATGAGAAACTTCCACTGTTTCATAAAAGAAAGTTAGTATATAATGTGATTTACTGAGTTTTTTTGCAGAGTAGGCAGAGTAAGCAGATTACGCATATTAAGCTCAATAATGCAAAAGCCTACTCTGCTTACTCTGCCTACTCTGCTTACAACAACAATAGCTAATACGGATACACCCCAGTAGCATCCATCAAACTTTCAATGACAAATCTGGTAATAGCGTAAGCACTTAAAATAATTGCCAACCCGACAATGGCGGCTGTAAGTATGCCTTTGGCTTTTTTTATCTTATCCTCTTCCCCGGCCGCAGTCATCCACATAAATCCGGCGTACAAAATAAGTAAGACAGTCAAAATACCAAGCAATCCTAATGCCACACTAATGATTCTAGCTACAGTAATACGAACATCTTGTCCGCTCAACCCCGTTTCTGCGCCATAGGAAAGTCCAAGTGTGTCCGGTTGATTTGGTGCCAGGGCTGATACAGAAGTAGATATTGACAGTACCCCAAACATGATCAGAAGGCTGAAAACAAATGACAGGAGGCGTTTTTTCATATAAAAGAGGTTAGAAACAGTTGTAAATGTTTCATAGGAATGAACCACTTACAACTGCGGAGCAACGAGTGCTCCGCATGAATCCGGATGGTAAAATAAAACCGGTTTTGTTTTCCATCTGTTATTCTACACCTGCACCTGTAGCATCTACCAAGGCACTCAAAACAAAATTTGCAATTGCCCACGCCGACAAAATGATAGCAATACCGATAATACCAGAGAAAATTAACTTTCTCGCATCGGCCACCTTATCTTCACTACCACCAGCTGTCATCCATTTGAAACCACCAATCAAGATAATTACCACCGCAACGATACCCAATAGACTCAACGCAACGTTGATAATACTAGTAATAGTATCTAATAATGGTTCATCGCCAAGCTTTTCTACTCTTGCACCCTCGATACAAAAAGGATCATTAGCTCCACATTCGGTAGACAAATACTCATTTGTTTGTGCAAAAGCTACCGGTGAAAGGACAAATGCCATTCCGAGCGCAAAAAACACCGCAAAAAAAGCTTTGTACTTTGCCGCCAACATATACATTTTACTCATGTTCTCTCACCTCCTTTCGATGGAAGATCATTACTCATATTTGTGGTTCTGGTTATTTGTTAATGTCCGAACGTACGAACTGTAAGTACGAACATACGAACTACGAACTGGCGAGAAAAGTTGCTTTGTTCGCAGTTCGTATGTTCGTACTTATCATTCGTATTGTTCGTACATATTTAATACTCGTTTACTACTCTTTTGATAACTACCCCATTGTAAGTAAAACAGCCAATTATTCCCAATTTTAGATTTTTTGCAACCAAGTACTGTTTTGTCTGTTCTATTACTGAACTTGATATAAATTGACCACGTTTTAGCTCCAGGATTATTTTATTTTCGATGAGAAAATCCACAAAATATTTTCCTACTTTTTCATCTTCATATGTGAGTGGCACATACACTTCTCTTTGAAATGATATCTGTCTTTTCGTAAATCCTACAGCACAAGCATTTCCGTAATAATTTTCCTTATGACCGCCACCAAGCGTCTTCGCCACATCCATTAAAACTCCATTTATTTGATAACTTAGTTCCGGATACAAAATTTTATCATTTCGTACAATTGTCTGCCCTCCGCGCATATTTTTAAACTTATTAGACCTAACTCTTCGCAGTTTACAAACGAATGTCCCCGCAGCACGTGTCCGCCCGGGGTGGAAGCTGACAGGGTATCGCTATAGGTAGTTTTTCTCGATCAAATCGGGAGAGAATAAAACCCTCGTCCGCCTTGCTGTGCACGCCTGGGGCCGTGGGCGGATTCAATTGTTCGTAGTTCGTATGTTCGTACTTACTGTTCGTAAGTTCGCACATCCAATTATCATCCAGTAATCCCTTTTATAATCGTACTTAGTATAGCATACGCGCTAAAAATGATAAAGACCCCAATTGCTGCCCAGGCCATTGTTTCGGTTCCTTTCTTGACTTTTTCTGCATTACCCGCACTCGTGAGCCAGAGGAATCCTCCGTAAACAAATACTGCTAAGGTGATTGAACCGAGAATTCCTAACACACGCTTGATAATATTTCCAATAAGGGTCGGGATGTCTGTGCCGTCTTTGAGAGGGTTGGTGAGGCAGACTTTGTCGATGCCACATTCACCACCTCCATTAGTTGAATTTTTGCTTTTATCAGCTGACACTTCACTTGTCGTTTTTTCAGGAACTGGTTTTTCTGGTAACTCCCACGTACAAAGACTATATGTAGGCTTTACTTTTTCCGCCTCAACATCTGTACAATTTTCTTGAGAAGCAATTGTAGTAACCTCTTCAAATTTATCAGTACTAATATCAAGACAAAAGCACTTCTCACCGTTAGATGATAATACTAAGCCAGTTGGGAAAAACAACCATCCCAGTGTAAAAATGTTGATTAAGAAAAAACCTTTGACTTTAGATTTAATCATATTTATAGTTACTCTCATGGTGAAGCGGGAGTGTTTAATTCGTTAGCCAACGCATCACATGTTGGTTTTTCCGTTATAATACTACCACCAGGTTTAGAATCTTCTCCAATATAATCGCCACAGTTAGCTCCATTTATTGGGATGCAAGCTGCCGCACCACCCTTTATGGTTACGCAAAATCCTGCTTGTTGTTCTTCATCTTTATTAGCCTCTTCTTTGTTTTGAGTAGATTTTGTTGTTTCAGAGACAGAACTCCCCCCACCTTCAGTTGGCGCAGCTCGAAAGTCATAAAATTCCGTTACCCCAAGAGTATTCAAAACAAATCCCACAATCATATAGGCACCGAATATTATAATCAAACCAACTACCGCGGCCGCCAGTATATCTCTCCCCTTTTTCACTCGCTCAGAGTTCCCGGTAGAAAGCACCATCATAAATCCACCATAGACAAACATCAGGAAAGCGACTGAACCGGAAATTTTGAATATCCATTCACCAATTCCTATGGCGAGTTGTAGTAAATCGTTCACATCATCGCAGTCACCAGTGAAGGCACAATCAGGGAGGAAGCCGTTATAACCTTCTGGTTTCCCATAAAATTTATCTTGATACATTTTTGCAGCGTCTTGTTGACTCACACCACCAGCGCCTAAGACTTTTTTTACACATGAATTATTGGCAGTGTTCCAGATGCACTGATTTTCACTTTGGTTGTTACAAGTGTCTTGACATTTTTGGAGATTTTCTGGTTTGTCGCAGTTAAGGGATTCTGTGAGTTTAGGACAGTTTACATTTGATGGTGCTTTGACTGGACAAACTTTTTCATTATCAACAGGCTGACCAATCACCTGACACTTAAAATCATAAGTATAGTTTATTTCTCCATATATCGGAATGTTTATCTTATCACCTCCTGACTTACTCATTGCCGCACAACCTGAATCGTTTACCTGAATTGTAGAGGGTAGTATTTCAGCTTCGGCACCAAAAATGACTTTCCCAACCTCACACGTATCAAGGTCGTTCGCCAAACCGCTCAAATTAACTGATGAGCACAATGGAAATTCTTTCGTTTTATTCAACGTACAAGGTACTATATTAGGATCCGAACTTTTTGAAGAAAACTGAAGGTTACACGAACACTTTGCAGCCAGAACATCTGCCACATATAATGGTAGAAAAGAAAAAACAGTAAACAATATTAAGAAAAAAAATTTTTTCATACCTACATCGTCTGCTGCACTACTCGTGCGGCGTTATTGATTATGGTGGCGTGTGCCCTTGCTTCATCCTGATTTTCCGGCACTGGTTTTAACAGATTATCTACCATAGAGCGAATTGCTTGGTTTGCCGGTTCATAATCTTTTCCACGGTACCAATTTTTTGCTACTAATACACTATCAACAAACGGTGCTAATCGGACATCTTCTCGTTGAGCCGCAATTTGTTCTCGCAGTGGTGTAGGACGATTTGTTGCCTTGGTATACGCGGCAATATTTTGTGAACTTACCATGAAGCGAATAAAATCCCATGCTTCATTTGGATTCTTCGATTTCTTGACTACTGATTCAATCCAGTAGTTGGCAACATTTTTGGGCGCATCAGAACGAAGCTGCGGGACAGAAACAATTTCCAGGTTCATCTGTGGAGCCTGAGCTTGGATACGTGGTAAATCATAAGCAAATCCAAAGTAGAAAACACTTTTTCCTCTCGTAAAGGATGTCAAAGCATTTTCCTGCGTTTCATTCCACGAATAAGACTCTAATGTAGGGCGAGCAAAACTGGTATAAAAACTCGCCGCCTGCATAGCCGGATGGTTTGTAGCAGCGTTTCCAATACCGGAAGCAAAAATCACACTCTTTCCTTCGGTCATATCTCGTCCATTTTGCATCATAAGTAAAGCGACTAGATCACCGGCATTATCGATATTATTCCCGGTCCCCATTGCCACTCCAGACTGCACAATGTTTCCACTGGCATCAAACTTGGTTGACTTTTTTACCGCATCAAGAAAGTCGCTCCAGGTTTTTGGTGCTTCCGGCACTCCGGCCTGATCGAGGAGATCTTTGTTGTAATAAAGAGCCATGGTATCAAGCGCCAATGGTAGGCCATACATGTTTTTTCCAATAACAATATCTTCCGCCACTGTACTCACAAACTTTTCCTGAATGGCCCGAAGTGTTGGCATGGCAACTGTTTCCGGTGTAACGAGTGTTTCTTGGATATAGGTTCCCTTGGTTTGCACATTGGCAACAGTGACTGACGCCGGCATTGGCATGAGGCGCTGCTCATGCTCGCCAATCCAACGAACATTCATAGACACAATATCCGGCCCCACATCGTCAGCGAGCGCATTGGTAAAGAGTTGATCAAATTCTTCATAGCGAACTTGTCGGACCTTTACAGTAACGTAAGGACGACGAAGTTTGTACTCATCGGCCATACGCTGCAATTCTTTGACATCATTAAATACCGTCCAGTAATTGAGCGTGACTGGTTTGATGAGTTGCTGTTGCTCTTTGGAAAGACCTTTGCAACCGAAACCAAAGAGAAAAACAGAAGTAAAAAGGATGGTTAGTACGATGATGTTTTTATACATACGTCATTATTTATGTCTCTATCTGATTATATAATTCCGGATGTTTTTCCATTAATATTCTCTTAACCATTGTTGTATTATTATTAAGTTCGCTTTCTTGTGAAATTAACAGTAATCTCAAAACAATTTCCACCTCTCCATCCTCAGCATACATAACTAACACACGCCTTAACATTTCATCAGAATCCACAATGTTATTTGTGTCATCTTTGAATGTAGACAAATTCCACGCCATACGCAAAGCATCCATATTTTTAGTTGTATTTAAAGCAGGAATAAATCTGGTTATAATATATTCAAGCGTATCCTCTTCCTGTTTTTTTCTCATTTCTTCATAAAGTTTTAATGTCCTTTGCCTATCCAAACTCTCCAAGATCTTTTTTCCTTTTGCTGAGGCTGCAAGCATTCTTCTTGCCGGAATATCATACTCAGAACTTCCAGCTTTAATCGATTCACTATACTCATTTGCAAGATGCGCTATCTCATGGTCATGAATTAGTTCCAAATAATGTTTTTGATCTGTAGGTCTAGCAAGCTGAAGTAAGCGTGAAACACGCTCTGAGTCCTCCTCCTTAACTGATTTAAGTATTTCTCTTTCTAAAATTTTAGCAGGAGAATCATTAGAAAATTTGCTTCCGTTGAATGCAACACGAAGATTATTGACATCTTCTAAATGCCAGAAACTAAACAATCTTCTTAAATAGCCTTCTGTTGTTTCTCCTCTTTTAATTGTATATGGATCCACTTCGTCAAGGTACTCCATGTCTATATGTTCTCCAATACCATCACCAAAATACCTATCAAAATCTTTTGGTAATTCGTCTATACCTTGACGGAGTAAAAAAGAATAAAAATCCAGAATAGCTTCCTCAGTTTTTTTTTCTGGACCAACATCATTTGGTATCTCTTGGTATATTTTCTCAAAAATTTCAAATAATTGCTGACCAGTCCACTTATCCGGAGTACGATTATATTCGTCACTTGCTGTTTTTTTCCAAAAATCAGAACCACCTGAGCGAATTCTATCAACGGATGGTCTCACATAATCCGCTACTTTTCCAAGTTTTCTTTTAATTTTTTCGCCTATATTATGAGCAAATTGCCCTGTAGAAGTGGCTGCGATGTACTCACCATCAAAATCTACTCCTGGTCTTCTTACTGACATACTTACAATGCATTAAAAACAAATGTAACAACTGCATAACTACTCAATATTATAACTACCCCTAGCCCCGCCCAAAACATTATCTTCAATGCTCTTGCGTCTTTCTCAGAATTACCAGCAGCGGTCATCCATAGTGCCCCACCATATATCATCATGACCAGCGCAATACTTCCTACAACACCCATAGCAGTATATACAACACGACCAATAAACTCCTGAATACTAATACCTATATGATCTAATTTTTTTGTATCAGGTAAAGAAAACTTAACCCCCTCATACTTTATGATAACCAAACTTTCACAAGTTGTTTGTTGGTCTACAGGTACACATTTCTTATTGACTCCTCCAACTTGATTTTTTAGGCATATGTCAATATTAGTAAACTTTGTATTTGAACATTCACTAAAATCATCCGCACACGAACAGTAAAATTCTTTTATTGCTTGACAATATTGCTGAAGAGGAACTTGAAGAGGTCCTTCTCCGGCCGGATGATCAATGGCTTTTTTATCAATATATGAATTACTTCCACAGCTAATAGGAAAAAGCGCGTAACTACCTGAATCACATGAAACAAGATCAGAGTTATCTATATATGATTTATTAGTGAAAATGTTTAAATCACTCAACAGTGTTTTGTCTGTGACTGTGATATTATTTGGATCGGTTGGTTCTTTTTGTGCGACAGTCCATAGCATGGTAAAAAAATCTTTTTTTGGCTTATCCTCAAATTTTTTGGGGGGGGCACAACCCAACTGATCTTTATAAGCATATTTAGGAACACAGCAGTGATTGTTCGCAATACTAGTTACCGCTTGTTCATATATTTTTTTTTCTTTAACATAATCTACAAGTGTATTTGCCCACTCAAGCATAAAACTCTTGTTCTTTCCATTATAACTTAATGCCTCGTTACATATATCAGAGTCGTCTGTTTCCACCACAGAGAAACCACCCACCTGTTGACAAGGTGATTGACCAACATACCCTCCCACCATGTCATTACCATCATCGTAAACACAACATGTTTGAATAGTAAAAACAGTATCACTAGAAAGAAAAAATATACTAAGCAATACTATTATTATTATTTTAATTTTTAAAAAAGATGTCATATTACTCCTCTCAACTCCCCCCGCACCCCCTCATCCTTCATCGCAAAATGAAGCGCGGCTTTCAAGAGAGCGATTTTGTTTCCGGTATCAAAATATAAACCATCGTATTCATACGCAAAAAACGGCTTTTTTCTGGCCAGTTCATTGGCCGCATCCGCTACCCAGATTTCATTGTCCTTGCCTTGTCCTTGCTTTTCAAGAAGCGGCCAAATTTCTTTGGTAAAAATGTAACGCATTCCACCAACAATCAAACCGTGTGGAGAGACTTTTTGGATACTCGGCTTTTCAACCAATTTTTCTACCCGAAACAACCGCTTGTCTTTACCGGTCGGGCGAGCATAGACATTTCCATACTTCATCATGGCTTCTTTATCTTCAATTCGCTGTACCCCGATAATGGATGATTTTTGTTTTTTAAATGCTCGAATCAATTGCTTGGTAGCTGGAACTTTGGCATCGATAATACTATCCCCATCGGAAAACGCAAACGGTTCGTCACCAACAAATTGACGCGCACAGAGTAGTGCGTGACCATTTCCAAGTGGCTTAGCTTGCCGCGTATAGAAAAAACGTACTTTTTCGGAAAGCTCAATCAATGGTTTTAGTCTGTCAAGCTTGCCATTTTCTTCCAAAAAACGTTCAAAATCATAATCCCGATCAAAATGATCTTCGATCGGACGTTTTTGCGAACTGGTCACGAATATAATTTCAGTAATACCACTCTCAGCCATTTCTTCGACAATGTACTGTACAACCGGTTTATCAAGTACGGGCAACATTTCCTTTGGCATGGCTTTCGTAGCTGGTAAAAAGCGTGTCCCCAAACCAGCGACAATAATCACTCCTTTTTTTACGGTTGTAGTTGACATACGTACGTAGAGTTAAAAATACGGTTCGACCGGTAGATATGAGGATAAGAGTAGTATAACAGAAATATTGTTTAATTGCTATTTCTTCCTGTGAACAGCTTACATAATCTCCTCCCACGAAATCAACTGGTACGTCGCTTCAACCGGAAAACCAAGCGGTGGATTATAGGTAAGGTTTCCATCATACAAATGTTCTGTATCTTCAAATCCGGAAATCACATGTCCCCAACCACTCACATACTTCCATCCACCAGACTCATAAGAAATTTGCGACCCGAAAATGGTCAAAGAGTTTTTCAAATCATCATAATAGTACGGTCGGTAAATTGCTCCATATTGAGACAATATAGCCGCATCAATGTACATAGTATCAGGCACTTCATACGGTACAATGATGTCTCCTTGTGCTATCAGTCCGATTACGTCATCACTCGACTGCTCAGCATATCGCAAGTTGTCACTGATATATATCTTCTTATATGGTTCTTGTACTGGAAATGCTCCTACCCCAACAGTAATTCGTCCATCAACAACTCCTTCCACCCATACGTTGTCGCTTGAAAAAATGACCCCATTTGTGGGAAGATTTCTGGTTTCAATATATGTCGTTGTTCCAAGATCCTCACAATACACATTTCCATCCCAATACCAGTACCACTTCCACTTTTTCCATTTTCCTTCTCCATAATAACAGTCTCTTGATTCTACCCGATGCAGATCATATGTCGAAGTCGCAAAAACGATGTGCCACCCTTCTTTTCCGGAAGATGCCAACACATGGCCGTTTTCCTGTGCCAACGTTTGGAGTCCGGCCAGATCGGCACTGATAGAATTGAAGTCAACCGGTGGAACAGGGTATTTCCAAAACGACTTTGGCCCACCGCCACCCCACACGCCATTATGTGTTTGATTTTCATACTTGTATGTTTCCTTGGCACTTGTTACCCACGAATCTGTTGTACCGTCAAAGCGAATACCTCCATTGGAATGTACTTTTCCATGCACTACTGTCGTATAACTAAAGTTCATGTTACTATTGTTGAGAAACACATAATCGGAAAGCGAAGGGAACCCAACTCGAGCTTGAATAGTACGTGTTCTTGCCGGATCAGCCAGCATCCAGCCAGTAGAGCGAATAGTCACGACCGTGCTTCCGGAGGGAGGCGGATCAATTTCCAGAGAAAATTTTCCGATTACGGTTCCATTTTTATCAACATACTCATGAACATACGGACCAGGTTCTCCTGTTCCATCAGTGTAATCTGTTGGGTTGTGCGCCAGGTGCCATCGGTAATAGTTGATCCCCGCTTCCGCTACATGAAAGGCCTGATCACGATATAAATACTTGTTGGACGCACGGTATTCCATAAGGGCATACGTTGATACCCCACTTACAATGACCGTAAACGCAATGGAACCAAACACCAAGACCAACATCAGTGATGAACCACGATGACTTTGTGATAGTTGTTTGAATAAACAGGATAATTGCCGGAGCATACGAAGTTTAATGAATGAGTTTCCCCGCCGAAGAAATTTTTTATTTCGAACATTATTTTGCTTTCATAAATAATGGACCGCAGATGAAACGCATTGAACGGATTTGGACGGATCCGTTTGTATTCGTTTTATCCGTTCAATCCGCGGTCTATTTTTTAGTATTAATTCGTCTTTAAGTTCCGCACCTGCACCATACTCTCCACTCGCAGTGGAACCGGTATTTCTGTTGGGTCTTTTTCAAGTTCAATTTGAACTCGAATCATTCTAATCGACGGAATATCAATTGGCTCTACCATAGGCGACTCAACCCCACTATACGACTCATCATAATATTCAAATACCGGCGTACCATACGAGCTGTTCATAATATTTTCTGCCAATGCAACTACGGTTGCAGTACTGGTCACGTAGGTCAGCGGTGAGCCACTTGGTTTAACAGTGGACTGATACAGCGTTGTACCGGAAAGATAAAATCGCACTTGTTCACGAAAGTTATCCTCATCAATATTGGCATAAAATGTAACGTCATTTGCACTGGCGGCTGCAATATTGTATCCTCCTACACTTGATTGTTCCGCCCGGCGAACTGTGTTTACCACTCGATTCAGTACCGTCCGTCCTTCCGACTGAGTTTTGAGCTGTTCCCAAATAATGGCATTATCTCGAAAGCTGGAAATAATCATTTGCGAGGCCATAATTCCGATAAGAACAGTAATCCCAATTGCTACCAACAATTCTACTAAAGTAAATCCTGATTGTGATAATCGCGGTAACATAATTACTCTGTACTCATTTGAATAGTAAATATCGTATCATCTGACACGGAAACAGTACTTGTATATGGTTGATATCCTGTCGCAGTAACAGATACCGTATATTCATCCGCAGTTAGTGCCCTAAAGTAAGCTTGTCCGGGTGGCGTACAACTGTTGGTATATGTAATATTTATATCAGAAACCAACGGAGTATATGTTGAAGACGCGGTTTCCAAAAATAGTTTATACCGAACATACTGATTTCCATCATGGTGATTTCCAATAACTGTATTAGTCGAGGAATAGTAACTTGTAGCGGTTCCATCCGGCCCAACAAAATCCCACGCAGCCGGTGAACTGCTGGCACTACTTGCAAGTTGAAAACGAACTGACTGTTCCCCGGTTTCCAATGGTTGAGCCAATGGCTCCCACAACAAATTTACATAACTGGCTGCCAACCCAAGATCAATCGTAGAAGACTCCAGTTCACCACTTAAGTTATAGGTACCTCCCCCGACTGAAGAAAGGGTAATATTTCCGGCCGAAGATATTGTATCCACTCCACCAGTTGCCGACCAATACCGAATATCATTGGTAAATTCTGCCTGACCAGATCCGCCCGACCAATCGGTTTGACGAACAGTTCCCACATCTGTCACGATCGTTTTGTCATATCCGGCAACAGAGGTAACGTGTACTGTGGCGTTCGAGACCGGTTGTGACGTGATCGCATCTCGCACGACAGTTAATAAAGAAATGCCACTATCTGCCCCAACCATAAGTTGAATTGGCTGACTAACTCCCGGCGATATAGCAATTGGTACCGCAGGGATAGCACCTTTGATATCGTATGAAGTAGTCTCAAGAGAATAGGTATCCCACGGATAAGATTGTAGTGAATACGTGCCATTTGCACCGGTTGTAATAGAGATATCTGTGAGTGGCACCGACGGATCCGTCCCAATTATCCGCGTTCCTGTGATATCAATCGGCACACTCCCGACCGCCGAACAAAGAGAATTTTGCGTCGTTATCGAGAGCGTTGAGGCTTCGTCAATACTAAAACTTATTTCAGTTACATCTTGCGCCACAACTGTAGCTGGCGGCCGAACCGGATTTGGATTGCTTTCCGTTGCAATATATGTTTGATCGGTGGTATACCCAGCTTTTGTGACGGTAATGTGGTACGCTTCTTGCCCGCCCGGTAAATCAACCAGACGCAGCATTCCTTCGTTATCCGTGGTGTCCTCGAGATCAATTTGTGGATCGGTTGTGGTAGCCACCACACGAACGGTCGCGCCTGATACCGGCTGAGCTGAAGCGTCAAACACTTGGATAAACAAAGCTCCATGTGTCGGATCTCCCTCCAAGTATTTGGGTGCCACATACGTACTTGCGCTTACCGGCTTTTCTTGTCGACAAGCCGCACAGCTCACTTCAACATATACCGCCTTGTAATCCGCCGGTGCAGTATCGTTTGGAGTTCCGCCAATTGTACCATCAAACGGATCATCAATATTTCGAATCGTCCGAGTTATTTCAAATTCCAAGCCATTGCGTGTTGTTGTTACTGTGCGTGCCAATACCCCCGCCGGACTCCCATTCACAATACCAATATCTTCAAACGGTAAATTTCTGATAAGTTCTATCTGTTCATTGAGTAATCCATTTTCAAGTACCTGGATACGTGACTGATATACCACTTTAAATACCATCTGAATTCCCGAATATAAACCAACCAAAAAAATCAGCAGCACTGCAATGGCAACGACGATCTCGAGCAGAGAAAATCCTTTTGATGACCGAGACACAGGAGATTAAGATTAAGATTAAGATTAAGGTTGAGGTTGAGGTTGAAAATCGAACGAATACATAGTTTAGTAACGATGTTTATGATTAAGATACATTATAACATTCTATCTTTTATCCTTACATGTTTTTATTAAACGATTTAGTTCAGTAGTAATTTTTTGGATGGTAGATAAATAGATATTTGCTTTTTCATTTTCTAGGAGCCTTCTTTCTTTTGCTCTTTTAATCCAGTACTGGCTCTCATAAGCAGACCCTCGCGCGTAGAAATAAACCGTTATTTTTTCTCCATAATTAAATCTACCGTACCCCTCAGCAATGTTCGCTCCAATTGAGTCAAAAGCCCTCGTTAATTGCTTTCCTATTGTATCCTTTGCAAAGTAATTCCACACTGAAACGATCTCCCAAAGTTCATCTGAAAGATTGGTTTGCAACTTATACACAGACATCTGTTCTAGTAACAATACTTCCGACATAAAACAATTAGCAATAAACAGTAAACGTACTTAATCTTAATCTTAATCTTATTCTTAATCTTAGTTTCACTTCTCAACACCCAATATAATCCCCTCAACCGCCAACCGTGCCTTCTCTTCCAATTCTTCTTGCGGCAAACCTGGTTCTTGTACTTTCAAGGTTTCAATATACTCTTTTATCAAATCCTCTTTCATCTTAATCAATTCTTCCCGGTACGTGGCAATTCTTTTTTGTAGCAACTCAACTCGCTTCTGGTCTTGAGCTACTGATTGCGGCAGATCATCATCAGTCAACTGTAACTCGGCAAGCAATTGCTTAATCGTTGCCATGACTTGTTGCATATGCAGAATAATATTTTGCATTTGCTGCTTACTTTGTTTGACTTCTTTTACCAAATAATCCGCCCGTTCCATGGCGGCTGCGGCTTTTAACTCTTGATTCGGTTCTCCTTCTTTAGTTTCGCGTATTTCTCGAGATCGTTCTCGTTCTCTGAGATTAGTCAATTGTTTTTCCTGTTGTTCAATACTCATAATCATTTTTGTAAAACGGAATGACACACTTCTTCAATGTGCTTTAATTCGGAGTGAGGAAGTAATAATAACTCACGTGTTTCTCTGTATTTCATCAGCTCATCAAGTGCCTGAGAGAGTATACGCAATGACTCGAAAACAATGACGGCGGTACGGTGATATGCGTTTTTTTCTGAATCACTCTGCGTATCTTTTTCAATGAGAACTACCAGCTCATACGAATGGACCGGTAAAACATTGCTGTACCATTCCAAATCTTTCCCCACTTCACTTTGTAGCCAAATCGCACCGTGTGCTCTTGCTATTGCCACAGTTTCTATCACACCCCTTCTCCAATCAATTATTCTTCGGTGCAGATCTCTCGTCTTTTGTTTCTTCTTTTGTTCAACTGAAGAGAGGTTTGGGAATTGTGGTTTTAAGGCAGTATCAATAGACTGTAAAAATTCTACCAAAGCCTGCTGTTTCTGTTTCGTATACACTTCTTCTTCTTGTCTTCTTGTCATTCCATGCTTTATCCTGCCGCACTGATAACAGTCGGGCTTCCGACACGCTTCTCTGTGCCACGAACAATCGTGCGGATAACGCGCGCTTACTGAAACCACATCTTCATTGTCAAAATATTGTGGTAACACAGTGAGGGAAATTTCAAGGCTTAAGCTCCAATTTCCAAACCGATTTCGTACACTATCCTTCTCTCCTTTGCAGTCAGTACATAGACCACGGATTGAACGAATGGAACAAATTCGAACAGATTCGTTTGTATCCGTTTTATTCGTTTGATTCGCGGTCTATTGTAGTGATAAGTATATCACAAAATCAAAACAAAATAAAAAACGCCTTTCTCGAAAGAAAAACGTTTTTTTATTGTGATACAACTTGTTATTTCTGCGTATCGCTGGTTGACGATTATCGAGGAACAAACGCCATCAATCCGGCAATGCGAGCTTGCTTGATGGCTCCGGCAACTTTTCGTTGGTGCCATGCGCAGAGCCCACTGCGTCGTCGTGGCGCGATCTTCATATAGGAAGAAACAAACTTACGCAAAATATCGGTATCTTTATAATCCACATGCGGAATATTATTCACGCAGTAAAAGCATTGTTTCGTTTTTACTTTAGCCATATACGGAGGTAATTTGGTAATGAGGTAACTCGTATATCAGGAATCTTCACAAGATGTCCGTCACAGAAACTACCCCAAATATCTTATAGGTTATACGGTGCGATATTCTTTTTAAAAAGGAATATCCTCTACTTTGATCTCGTCTTCTTTGGGAGTATCAAAACCGACATCATATGATGGACCACCTGAGGCATCCTGACTAGGAGCCGGACGATTCTGTCCGCCAGATCCACCTTGTCCTCCAAGCATAATCAAGTTTTCCACAATAATTTCGGTACGATATTTTTTTACTCCGGTCTGATCAGTCCAGTCACGGGTTTGCAAACGTCCTTCCACATACACTTGACGTCCTTTGGTAAGGTACTGTCCGGCAATTTCGGCCAATCGTCTCCAAAGAACACAGTTGTGAAACTCAGTTTTTTCTTGCTTTGCCCCGGTCTGATCAGTCCACACCAAGCTTGTCGCAATGGTCATGGTACACACGCTTTGTCCATTTGGGGTGGTGCGTAGTTCCGGGTCGCGAGTCAAACGTCCAATGAGAGTGACACGATTGAGATCCATAGAATTTAGGTTAAAGAATTAAGATAAAGAATATGGTACAGTTATGCTATCATGTTTCAAATCAATTATCAACAGAAGTATAATGATATCTATACGTTCTATTTTCCCCATCAGGCCAACCATCACCTATTCCCATTCTCATTCTCATTCTCAATCTTAATCTTAGCCTTAATTTTATTCTTTATTACAACGATCCATCCAAAATTTCGTTCAACTTCTCATCAATCTCTTCCATTGTCACCGGCTGTTTTTTAGCAGCTTTTTTCTTTGGCTTTTCTTCCTCAACCTTTTCTGAAGTATCCAAAGAAACCTCTTCATTTACTTCTACTTTAGCCGATGTCGGTTCCGGTGCTTTTTTCTCCGGTTTTACTGATACTTCTTCCACCTCTTCTTCCTCTTCTTTATCGATAGCCGGAGCTACCGTGCTCACCATCTTGGCGATCATTTCCTTGTTTTTTTCTACTAATTCCGGACTATATTTACTCACAATGGAGCGAAGTGTCTTTCCGGTAAGTCGGATTTTTTCTTGAATGACCGGTACCTGAGTGGTTTCAGCCGAAAATCGGAAAAAGTAGAAGTATCCATAACGGATATGCTTCATTGGGTACGCCAAACGACTCTTTCCTCGGTCTTCTACCGTAAGGTTGACAGCTTCTTGACTAGTAACGATCTCAGCCAATTGGTCTTTGACTGCGGCCGCCTCGTCTTCTGCCATGGTGCCCGGCAATACGATCAAAAGCTCGTACTGTTGCATACGATATTATAGTTCAAATAGGTTAACGATTGATTGCTTACACCGACCTGTAAGCTGCGCTGATATTGGCGAAAATATAACAAAATACTGTTGTTTTGTCAAGTATAAAACAGAATATCAACAAAATAGAAAGCACATCTTGTTTTTTCTTTTGTTTTTGCTATTATATATAAAATTTCTCCATTACAAATTTTAACCAATGAATGGCCTCTTAACGCACCTAACAGAACACTTCTAACAAATAGTTAGGTGCCGCATATTTTTTACAACAAGAAACCATCCTCAGTATTACAAAAAATGAAGGCTTGTCATGTAATAATCCATTGATATCACCTTATCTGCACTAAGATACTTGCTTGTAAACAGACTCTTTTACTCAATGATTATACACTTTTCAAGTATTTGATAAAAAACTAATTTTACATTTTATAATTCATGTTTATGCGTAAGTTTGACTCAACAGATAGATTAGCTTCATCAAACATCGATCAGTTGGTACAGTTTAGTAACTTCGTAGTTGAAATAGAGTCATTGCTTTCCTCAGATGCTCAGAAAGAACATGTTATAGATACAATTAAACAAAAACGTCTTTCGCCACGGCAGGAATCCTATTTTCTTGAAGCGGTAGAAGAATTATATAGAAGAAGGCAATTTGTTAAAAGAACTATAGAGGTTGCTAAAGAGGAGTTTCCAGAAACCTACGCACAAGAAATATTTAAAACTATTTTTAGCAAGTCCGGCACCTTTAGAGATGTAACTTTGTTAGAAGATCCACACAGTGACGCAATTATCTTATTATGTGACTCTCCTGCAGATGTTTTACAAACATTGGATCTAAATACCGATCATGTTCAAGAAGCGGCTAAAGAAAGCATACCCCTCGATGCAATCGAGGGAGAGCTCTCACAAATTCCAAAAGGTGTTTTTTTTAGAAACCCACGGTTAGGTGAAGCCAATGGCGCTGTGATCGTACTCAATAACAGTCGCTTAAAAAGTGAAGAAGCAGATGAGAGCCCTACTCGTGTACTAAAACACGAGCAACAACACGCTAGGAACTCGTTATATCATAGACCAAGATTAACAAAATTTCTTGAAGCTTCTTCTATACCAACTGATGTTGCTGACACAATCGAAAGAGCTCAACACTCTCTACAAGACATAACCGAAAAAATAAAAAAAGCTCATGATGAGGAAAAATCAAAATATAATATAACTTATTTAACTGGTGATATACGCCAAGAAATCTACGACCGACTAGTTACCGAAGATGAGCTAAAAACAATTGTTGACGTTGTAAGAAAAACATTACAGGAATGTGTTGACAATGCTTCTCGCGTAATTAAAAATTTTAAGAAAAGTGCAAGTGAGTCCATTGTAAAAGAAGAGTTACTTGCATTTTACTTAAGCGATACTGATTTTGACGAAATAAATGATCTGCTCCCAAGATATGTTATGTTTCTTAAAGAAAAAATTTTAAAAATAAAAACCGCTTTTGAAGGGTTCGTATTTTCTGTTTTAGAAGAAAGGCAGCTAACAGAGATTTTAAGAATAAGTAATCCAAAACATAGAAAAGACTTTTCCGGCTTCCTTGATGTATTCGGGGTAGATACAAGTAAGGACCAAGACGACGAAATATCTTCTTCTTTTCGTCAAGTTAATAAACAAATTGATGAGTTTGATAATACTGTATCAAGCCTTATTAAAGAGGGACTTAGCATTTTTAAGAATCTCGAAAATCTTGAGGAAGAACAAAGAAAACAACTAGTCCCCATTCTTATTTCACAGCCACTTGAAAATTGGAAAGGGTTGTTGCGAGACTATAAAAATTATGTTGTAAATTAAGACGAAAACACCTCTCTGTTTAAATAATTCGCATTTGACGCCTCCACTCACCCATGATACGGTGTAATCACTCACGACCACTCATATTTCTTTATTTCTAACCATATAACCATATGGAAGATACACAATCACAGGCACCAGTAACTTCAGGTGCAGAAGAAACACAAGCTCCGGCTTCAAATCCAGCTCCGGCCACTGAAACACCAGCTGAAGAGCCTGCTCAACCAACAGAAGGTGGTAATGCATAACTTGTATACACCATACTATACAAAAAACGGATCATTTGGGTCCGTTTTTTTATTAGTCTAGTTGTATCTAGTATTACCAAAACTCCCATATATAGTTATTCTCAAACCTCTCTTGAAAAGTGAGAGTTATCTTGTATACAAAGAAACACAGCTGTTCATGGGTTGTGTTTCTTATTTTCACGTTCATGAACGTTGTATTGATTTTTCTCTCATTCTCTGATAAAGTTCCCAAACTAGAGCTGCAAAAATAAGCGAAATGATTTTAACGCACTCTAATAAACCATTCAACTAATAAACCAAATTATGCTCTCCATCGGTATCGTCGGTCTCCCCAACGTCGGAAAATCAACACTATTCAATGCTCTGACCAGAAGCAAACAAGCCGACGCGCAAAATTATCCGTTTTGTACCATTGAACCAAACGTGGGCGTGGTTGAGGTACCGGATGAACGTCTTGCCCCCCTCGCGAAAGTTTCCAAAGCAGCCAAAATTATTCCTACTGCTATCGAGTTCATTGATATCGCCGGCATAGTAAAGGGCGCGAGCGAAGGAGAGGGCTTGGGTAATAAGTTTCTGTCACACATTCGTGAAGTAGATGCCATCGCCCAAGTAGTGCGAGCTTTTTCTGATAGTAACGTTACTCATGTTCAAAATAGAGTAGATCCAAAAGATGACGCGGATATTATCAACCTAGAATTGGTGTTGGCGGACTGGCAAACCGTGTCAAAACGTCTAAAGACTGCCCAAGGGAAAGCCAAAGGTGTTATTCCAAAGGAAGTCAAAACAGAAATAGAAGTACTCACTCGCCTCGACGCACATTTACAAGCCGGACGACCAGCTCGACAACTAGAATGGAACGAAGATGAATTATCACTAGTGCGAGATTTGCATTTACTAACAATGAAACCAATGATGTATGTGGTGAATGTTGATGATCAAGAGGCAACCAGCCAGGAACAAAAAACCATTATTGAGGAGGGAGTGCCCCACGTGTACGTTTCTGCCAAGACAGAAGCCGAACTGGGCGAACTATCACTCGAAGATGCCAAAGAGTTTATGAAAGATCTCGGCATGGAACAGTCCGGGCTAGACAAAATAATCCTCGCCGGATACAAACTGCTCAACCTTATTACCTTTATCACTTCGGGTGTGCAAGAAACTCGCGCGTGGACCTGTCCGGCGGGAACACTTGGACCACAGGCAGCCGGAGTCATTCATACCGATTTTATCAAGGGGTATATCAAAGCAGATGTTGCCAACTGGAAAGAATTTGTAGAAGCTGGCGGCTGGAATGGTGTAAAGGAACAAGGAAAAATGAAGTTGGTTGGGAAAGATTATGTTGTGCAAGATGGTGATGTTTGCTATTTTCATGTGGCGACATAAGACAGAAGACCTCCTCAAGCGAGGTCTTTTTTGTTACAATAGAAAAAAGAGAAAAAACAAGAAAACAAAAAAGTAATTGAACAATGTTTCACTACAATCCACTCCCACCCAGTTTTGACGAGCTACTTACCCGCCCTGAACACAGCTATGGTTGCAGGCAAATTCAAACTTAAAACTTAAAACTTCAAAATTCCACCCCATGCCTCCCCACCCACTCTACTACAACATAGAACAAACAGTTCGTTCACTTTTCAAAGATGCTCCAAGCGGTCCGCCTCGGTTGTTGTTGGTAGCAAAAAAAGCAACGGATGAGCTGAACGGAAACCATGTCGAGCACCTTATCTCCTATCTCAAACTTCTCCCAAAAATTACCGAGATTTTTTACAAATACCATGGCTGTGAAGTCGGAAGTGCTGTTTCATCAAGTATTGTTACTGCAGGAGATTTGGAAATTACGAAACAAGTTTATCGGTACATTTCAACTCATTTCCCCGATGATCTCATTATAGATGAGGAAAGAGAAACGACTCTAGTAGATGATCCCAAAGGAGTAATAGTGTTTGACCCCATTGACGGTACCAAACCATACGCTGAAGGGAAACAGGATTGTTGTCATGTTTTTTCTCGGTTTACTATTACAGACGAAAAAGTTCAAGACGGCTTTTCGCTCATTTGGGAGCCTATAAATAATTGTATTACCATTGCTGTCTCAGCCGAAGAAGATATTAGCAACATGTCACATACTTCACAAGAGGTGTCCTCTTCTTTACGTGTCAATGTAAGCGCAAGTACTGAGACACATCAGGAAAAACTCAGTGGAGTTGAACACCTTCTCCCAACAGAACAAGATATCACATTTCACATGATTCCCAGTGCTTCTGTCGCTCTTCGTTATATGACAGAAAACCGAACAGATATTTTTTTGCGACGTTCACTCAAAGTATGGGATTTTCTCCCTGGCGCGTTTGCCAATTTTCTTATTGGTCATGAAGTATTTTTTTATGACACAAATAAGGAAATATTTCCACTGTCGCTGAAAAAACTGAGAGAAGTAGCTTCGTTAAAACCAAAGTCAGAACGCAAGCTGAAACACCTCTGCATCACGCGAAATGCCGAACAACGTAGTTTGGTTACAAAACATTCAAACCAATAACAACAAACTATTTCATTATTTCTTGTTTCGCTATTTCGTTTATGTTCCAAACCCTCCTCACCATTACCCCGCTCTTCCTCATTATATTTGGGAGTGCTCTTCTGGTAAAGCTTAAACTTATCAAAGAACACTGGGCTGGTCCACTCAATGCCTTTGCCTTATCTGTTGGTCTACCGGCGCTAGTACTTTCCACTCTTTCAAAACATACTTTCTCTCTTACAAAAGATGGAACCACGATCCTTGTCAACGCAATATTTATTCTAAGTGTTTTTTTACTCACACTACTTTTTTCCTATCTTCTACGACTCAAGAAACCGTTGCGCCGAACACTGTTTCTATGCGCACCATTTGGTAACGTGGCTTTTTTAGGTGTTCCGATTATTTATTCGGTACTTGGTGAGAAGGCATTGCCGACTGCGAGTATTTTGATTGCTGTGTACTTGTTTCTCGTTTTCACCATTGCAATAGGTTATCTCGAATATTCTTTACACGGTAGCCATCAACATGCTGCCAAAGAGACACTAAAAAAAATCGCTATCAATCCTATCTTGCTGGCTGCAGTTATCGGTATTGGCATAAGTTTTTTTCATCTCCCGATCCCAAAAGCAATCGTCTCCGCAATTGATATGCTCGCTTCCTCGGTCACACCGGTAGTACTGGTGGTAATTGGAATTTTTATCGGGAGCTCATCAATCGGTAAAATTAAGGAATGGATTCCGGTTGGTATATTTTCTTTGTTCACGCTTCTCCTGCTTCCTGGTCTATTTATTGTATTTCTTTTTATCACCGGTTTTTCTCTTTCCACCCACACCGCTTCAGTCATTGATGCAGCCATGCCGCTGGCCATCACCCCTTTTGCCCTTGCGGATCAGTATCGGCTAGAAAAACAATTTATCGCTCGCGCGATTGTGCTCAGTACTGTTTTATCGGTCATTACGGTGCCGTTTTGGATTGCAATGTTATAACACCCCTACTTGCAGATAACGAGGGATCAGAATATACTATAAACTACAGTAATGCCACACGCTACATATACATATTTTCATATGCCCCGCCACGACTATCACAAACAATATCTCCATCACCAAAAGCAAGTAGATACCTCCCTCATTCGTGAGGCAGTTTTTGGTATGGAAGATGGAATGGTATCAACGTTTGGGGCTATCACTGGTATTGCTACCGCCACCCAGGATCCTTTTACCGTCACGCTCTCCGGCCTCGTCATTATTTCCGTGGAGTCCATCTCTATGGCAGTCGGCTCATATCTATCATCAAAATCAGAGCAATCAATTGACAAACGCAAACTCAAAGAAGAACGAATGGAAATTCATCAATATCCAGAAGAAGAAAAGGAAGAATTGATTGGTATGTATGTTGCCGATGGATGGCCGAAGGTTTTGGCAACCGAAATGGCTGAGACGGCCGCAAAGAACAAAGAACTGTTTCTCAAAGAAATGGCTTATCGAGAGCTAAAAGTATTTCCAGATGTAGAAGAATCACCAAAGAAAAACGCCCTCGTGATGGGCGTGGCATATATCATTGGTGGTTCTATTCCATTGTTACCATATCTACTCCTGACCATCGGCGTTGCCTTACCAGTTTCAATTGTTGTTACGCTTGCCGGACTATTTTTCCTTGGTGTTGCTACAACCCGCTACTCGCATCGCTCTTGGTGGAAAGCCGGTCTTGAAATGCTTACTCTTGCCAGTCTGGCCGGAGCGGTTGGATATGGTGTGGGGCAGGTGGTCGATTTGTATTGGTTAAAATAATTGGTATGAAAAAAATTCTTGTTATCGGATATGGGGGCACCATCGAGTGTTCTTAACATTGATTTGGTACCAGGAATGTTGCCGAGTTTGATTGAAGAAGTGTTAAAATCTGGTCGCTGCAAGGGCTTATTGCTCAAATCTCATGGCGCTGGGTCAGTTCCAACAATTGGAGGGTATTCATTTTTACCACTTATCCATAAGGCAGTTGAACACTACCGTATTCCGGTTCTCATTACGACAAAATTTATTGGCGGAAATGCATTCAAAGAAGTAAACGATGAACCGGCTGTCCAAGCACTTGAGGCTGGTGCTATTTCTGCTCGAGACATGACTGATGTGATGGCGCAAGTAAAACTGATGTGGTTACTTGGTCAACAGCATACGTCTCGAGAAGACATTCAGAAGAATATTGATACTTCTTTTGTGGGTGAGGTGACGGTGTAAAAAATGTAAAGACGCGATACTTCGCGTCTTTACATTTTTTACTCTATTGTTAACAAACCGCTGCACTTTACAACAAATACCAATATATAACAATCAATCACTTCAACCGTATACTCTCAATAATTTTCCTCATTTTTTTTGGTACCTCATGTTTACCCTCAGCACCAGCCGCTCTCCATGGTCGTTGGTAGAGAAATAAAACCTGATCTCTCACAATACTCGAAAAGTCCGTAACACATCCTTTTGAACCTCCATAAAGATAGGTAACACCCGAATAGCGACCAATGCTAACTAATGTAGGCGGTTCTACTCCCTCAAACGGACACTGTTCAACGGCGTACTGCTGTAGTGTCGTGATGGGCCCACTTATTATTCTATCTTTCGGAACAATTTGCAGATAATATTCTCTCGCTGCATACGTAAAGCTAGATACAAATTTACCAAATCTGATAAAGGGAACCATCACCACTTCTGTTTCATTATAATAATAAGGTATAACACCCACATCAAAAGCCGAGAGAGGTGTACTGGCGATATTCCATTCTGGAGAAAATGGAATTGCTAAACGAACGTCTGCTGTTTCAATGTTTGTCCACTTTGTCTCAGATGTAAAATCAAAGACATCTTGAAACTCCACTCCCACTAGACCGGCTTTTTCATTGAAACTAAATATGCCATCTCGCAATTCTCCAACATCGTCCAAAGAACGTACTGTTTTTTAGAAAGCTTGCTTCTCTTCCTGTTTTATTGGCAGATTTTCTTCAACAGGAACTCCCGAAGACAAGATACCACCATTACCACGGTCTTCCAACTCATTTCCGCACCCTACAAGTAAAACTACAAATAGCTGTAACACAAGCAATTTTACTTTAAAGTGCAATAGATAATTCATACCCAATTATAGTCTCTTCCTAAAACAATAGGATATCGAATGAAGCTCTCCTCCCAAATACATCTGGAAAAAACAGAATCTCGTTTTGAATCCTAAAATAGATCTGTGTAATCCAATTGAATTCGCGGATGTGTTTTTTTAAAGGAATCAATCTTTGATAAACCAAATTAAACAAATCACTCCCTAACAAACCGCCAAACACCCCGCCCCACCAACTGATCAGGTCGCCAGTACAGAAGTGATGGATCAGTATCCAGCAGAGGAGACAGTGTAAAACCAAGTTGTTGTATTTCTTCTACACAATCAATCATGAGCCACGAGCCGTTTACCCGAAACTGTGGGATAACAAAAACAACTTTACCACCCGGTTTTAAGATTGAAGCAAATGATGAAAAAGCGGCAAAGTATAATTGCCTAAGATCTTCCACTTGTTTTTGTAAAAAAGCTGCCGATTCATTCCCTTTGAGCGGTTTTCCCAAATACGGTTCGGAAACAAGTACATCGATGCTGTTTGGTTTCAAATATTCTTTCAACGCTTCCGCTTTTGCAACTATCACCTCAGCCTCGACACCGGAAATATGAAACTGTTCTTTGGTCCAAACGATATTTTGTTTAGTGTCAGAAACAGCTTTTTCCGAGGCATCACTTCCTACGATTCGATGGATACCGAGATGCAATGCTTCGGTCAATACCGTCCCGGAACCACAAAAGGGATCAAGCAGGGTGTCGGTTGGTTTGGCGCCGGACAGATTGATCATCATTCGAGCCAGTTTTGGAGGTAACATTCCACTCTTGGCATCAAAACCGGGACGCCCAAAATCGCGTTCACTAAGTTCCTCAATCGGCTGAATTGCTCGGGTGACAAACAAGGCATTCTTGAACAGCGTAAGATCGGTTTTCTTCTCGACGAGTTTATTATGCAAAATTGTAGCGGTATTTTTTGGTTCAATATACCGAACCGATCGACCGCGCTCTTTCAACATTTTTTTGACCTGCAGTGCCGTTTTTCCTACACCTGATCCGGACAAAGAAAATTCAATCTTCCCCTCCGGTACAGCAATAAACAAGTACGTTGCAATTCCAAGAACGCTCGCCTCGTGCTCAAATAACCGTTCACTTATTTTCACGACTCCGGCCAAACGTCGCATCAGGTCTGTTGCCGAAACAGTGTGGTCGGTTTCAAGTAACAAAAGATCCTTCTCGAGAGAGAGGATATCAAAGGAAATATGTTTTTGTTGAAAAATGGCAAAAATTTCTGCCTTCGATAAGTTTGGTTCTCGCCCCAACTGAAACAATAGTTGCATACATTACAGTAAAATATTCCTGAAAAAAAACATCATCCTCGCTCCTCAACTTGTACCACTGTATCAGTGCTAGTACTTATAGTGGTGGTCGCAGTTTCTACAAACGGTACTGTGATCGGTGCGTCAATAAATGGATTTCTTCCAGCTACCACTGCGTTTGTCATATACTTATCATTCCATTTTTTCTCCACCTCTTCATACCTATTAAAATCAATAATCGCCGCAGAGAGTGCGCTTTTTTGAGCTACAATTTCTTGAACTTGACTAAGCGATGTATAAATCAACCGATACACATACACCGAAGCACCAATACCAAGGAGTAAAATAACAGTTAACGATACCAAAAGCACCAATTGGAGCCGCTGCAGCTCTTTTTGAAATCCACTTGGTGGAACGTTGGTGGATGATTTTTTACGGAGTCGCATAGACACGGGCGGTAAATCGAGTAATAAGATCAGGAGAGTCTCCTTGCTTTCCCTTTGCACGTTCAAACTGCATACTATCAATCATCACATAATATGGCAAGAGCTCTAACGAACGCAGGTATTTCACATGCTGTTCATACGTACCACTATTAACAAATTGAAATTCATAGTAAGGATACGGATGTTGCTGTTTTCCGCCTTTTTGTTCAACAAACGAAGGTAATAGCTGCTGCTCTATACCGTGCTCAGCTGCCAACCGCTCGAAGGTGGTAATTACCGCCAACTCATCCCCAACTCGAATGGTCATTTCTTGATATTTTTTTACTGATTCTTCTACCGCCGGTAATTCCTGAATGGATCGCCGCGACTCTACCACATGGGCACGTCTGGCCTCCAGTGTTTCTTGAGTGGACGCAATATCTTGACGCATATCACCTATACTACCAACATATGGTACAACAACCAGGGCGATTATTCCTACTGCCACAAGAATCATTACCAGATTAAACAAAATCAATTGTTTTTTTGGTGTAATTACCATAGAGATAGATTACTTCTTTTTCTTATCTGTATCCAGTACAAGTTCTGCTGAGAGAGAAAATGAAATGTTTTCTTTTTCTGCCAACTGATTGAGCGGAATTATGAGTTCCCCGATAAACGGCAGTTCCTCTATATCTGTTTCAAACCTTAGCAAATCATCCCGAGTCTTCGCTGTTCCGATAAATCCAATACTGTTGTTTGAGGTATTGAGCGTCAAGTGAGACAGCACGATCCCGGAGGGAAGTGCGTTTGATACTTCAGCCAAAAGCGGTGTCCAAATCGTATGACGTTTTTGCAGTTCATACGCCTGCTGCACTGCCTCATTTACATCGTGAATTTTTTTATTACTTATCGCGTACGTATCTGCGACAGCTGTCAACTGTGCCGTAAGGTCTCGAAAATGTTGTTGTAGTATCCACCATCCCCCAACCAAAATAATACTCACCACGCTCAACATGACAAGCCCGATTTCAAGTATACTCTTGAAAAACTGCAACGTTCCCATATGTCGAATATGTTGTCGTTTTTCCGGTGAAAGTAAATTGATGGATGGAAGATACATATAATGAAATATCACAACTTCACACACTACTTCAAACCAACACGATGATTCTTAGTAATAACAAACACGCTGTTAATAGCACACCCTTCGTGCTATAACGGACTCTCCAATGCACGAATAGACAAACCAAGAGCGGTAGAAAAATATGCACAACCCTGACGGTAACACTCAAGGTCGGTTGCTTTGCGAACATGCGTCCACGGATCTCCTAGTGTAACCGGTACCTTCAACTGCTCCTCTAGTACGCTCCCCAAACCCTTCATTTGTGCCGCCCCTCCTGACATAACAATTCTGGTAACCTTACTTGTTTTATCAAAATGTGAATAGTAATAGTGGAGCGCTCGTTCCACTTCTACCGCCAATTCTTCTACCGCCTTCATATTTTCACTCCAAATTGCTTTTTGTTTTTTTTCCTTTCCCTTCTCACCCTTCGCATACGCGACTCCCACGATGCGCTTTTCTCGTTCGGCCTCTTCATATGGTATTTTCAATTTTTGCATCAAGTGATTAGTGAGTTGTTCCCCGGAAAAAACCAAATTGATACTGTACCGTATTACCCCTTTTTCCAGTACTGTTACGCTTGATCGATCCGCACCGAGGTCAAGAAACGCAATTGTTTCCTGCTTCGTCACATCAGTCGCGAGCATCATGGCTCGAGTATTTGCCAATGTTTCAGTATCAAGTGCAACCACCCCAAGACCAGCTTCTTCCAAAAGAGTAGTATATGTATCAGCAACAGTCTTCGATATGGTAGCTACCAAGACAGATGTTTTATCCACCGCATTGGCGTGGGTCGCAAGAACTTGCCAATCAAGATAATAGGTATCCGGCTCAAATGGAATATGTTTTTGCGCGACAAAAACCACATCATCTTCCAAAATGTCATCAGCCGGCTTTTGAATAGTGAGTACTTTTAAAAAACTTTGTGATTCTGGCAAGGATGCCACCGCCCAAGGACTTTTTATCGGCTTAACCGAAGATCCATTGCCATCCAACACGCGACGAATATACTTCAAAACAGCCGTCGGTTGTTTCAGTTCTCCATTTTCAATTAATCCCGGCGGCAAAGCCATTGATCGGGCAGTTACCAGTTCATATTCTTTTTTCTTCCCAAACATCGACCCACCACGAAGCTGAACCACTTTAATGGAAAGGTCACTGATATCAATGCCAAAGGCGTTGGGGAATGGTTGGAACAACATATGTTCGAGCTACTATTGAATGTTACGGATTACGGATAATACGGAGTTACGGATATTGTGTTGGGGCAGAATATGCAAGTAGGCAGAGTAAGCAGAGTACGCTAGATACAATTTATAAGCTTACTCTACCTATTCTACCTACCAGCTTACTTTGCAAAACAATTATCCGTATCTCCGTATTATCCGTAATCCGTAACATCCTAAAAACTCTGCGCAAGCGAATACATCGGCATTATCACCGCCACAGCCATCACTGCCACCGCGACACCCAAAATCAAA
The DNA here is from genome assembly GCA_020725175.1 of Candidatus Paceibacter sp. GTDB lineage: Bacteria > Patescibacteriota > Patescibacteriia > Magasanikbacterales > UBA922 > DYFM01. Next base: position 52,963 of record DYFM01000002.1, on the reverse strand, counting down.
ATAATAACCGGTTCAATAATGGTCGAAAAGTTTTTCATAGTTTTACTAACATCGTCATTATAAAAATTTGCCAACTCTTCGAGTAGTTGGTCCACTTGTCCTGAACGCTCACCGACCATTACCATTTCTGTTACCATTGGGGGGAACAATTTCTCGTATCGACTTAATATTTCCGACAACGGTTTGCCGGTTTTTATCTCTTCCGCCGCCTTGTGTAATGCATCTCGATACAATACATTCCCACACGTCTCCGCGGTAATGTCGGTCGCGTCAATAATAGGAATGGTACTTTTCAGAAGTGATGAAAGGGTTAATGAAAATCGGGCTAAATTTATTTTTTTGATAATCTTTCCGGCTATCGGCAAATGCACATTCATCGTGTGCACCCCATGCTTGAACCCGGGACTTTTTTTCAATCCATAAATAAATGCGGCCACAAGTCCAACCAGTACTCCTACAATCATGACCATATTGAGAGGTTCTTTTGTAACATCAATTACTTGTATGAGGATGCGTGTCATAAGTGGCAATTCTGCATCAAACTCTTTAAACACTTCCAGTAATTTGGGGAGCACAAACACTGCCATCATGACACCAACCGACAACATCGCTGTCAACACCACAGCCGGGTAAATCATGGCTCCTCGCACCGCCGATGTGAGTTCGTGTGATTTACGCATTTGAATTTCTACTTGTTCCAGTGCCTCTTCCATTTTTCCAGCCACTTCCCCGGCTTCAATCATATGAATGTACATGGTCGGAAAAACTTTCGGATGTTTTTTCATGGCTTCACTGAGCTGTGTTCCTTTTTCCACATCTGCTTTCAACTCTCCCACCACCAATTTCAACTTTGCATTCTCCATTTCTTTACTCATGACATCAAGTGCCTCAATGAGAGACAATCCCGCCTTCACCATCACGCGCAAGTGATCCACAAAAAACAATTTCTGCACCAACGGCACCGACGTCAAATACTGAGCGATAAAATCGTTCATCTTTTTTTCAAATGCCGATGGTTCTTTTTTTTGTTTCATAGTGATTTCAGGATCTTGATAATGTACACCCCATTACTTGCTGCCCAGAAGAGAAGCCGGTGTTCGGGATTTGACGGTGCACATCTATGAGTCCTACATCAAATCCATAGTCCGTCATAATTTCCTGTATTTTTTCTTTCCCACAAGAATTAGCCAGTTTACCAAAAAAAGATGGATAACTCCGAATTGATCCTGCTATAAGAACCTCTTCATTTATGAGTCCTGTCAACACCTCTTCACCACATTCATCCTCAACTCGTTTGTAGAAACAAAAGCCCATATTGTAGTGAGATTGCAAATATCCATTTCCTTCTAAAATATTTTTGTATAACAATTGCTCATCCGGAATGCCCATATTATCAACATCCAACAGCGCGTCTTTTCCACAAAACTTTGTCCGTTGATCAATATATGATTTAGCAACAACATCAGGTTGTTTTTTTGCAATTAAATAAGGAACAAACTCAGCGAATCCTTCATTAAGTGAGGGAATGCTTTTTTTTTCTGTTACTTCAGTTGCCAGGTAACCATCATACGGCCGCTGTAAAAAAGTATCCGCAAACACTAGGTGGGTTAATTCATGTGGAATAAAGTCGAAAGAAAAAGGGCAGGAATTATCCTGTATTTTTGGATATAAATTTTCTATACCTATTAATTTTGATTCATACTCATATGTATTCAATATATACTGAGGAATACTAATTCTCTCATAATCAGCTGATGGCCACGTTCCCTCACTTTGATATACCTGAAATCGATTTGCTTTGGCATGTCTGTAGCTAATATTTGGAAAAATTTGTTTCATTTTATTATAACAATTTTCTAGCGCAAGTAAAACAAATTGTGTGTCATAGAATGGTGTGCCTTTTGTCTGGTAAATTCGAAAAGTATTATTTTCAACATACTCCCGATCATCATCTGGATACAAGTTGCATGCTATTTGTTTCTTCCAATCTGCCAGCTCAAGACATTTTTTCTTTGCCTGTTTTCCGGTATATTTTGTCAGAGTTACTTTTTTCTTATCAACTTCCGTTAGCACTATAAACGAATCGGTAAACTCTCGAAACTGATAACCAGCAAGGTTTGTCCAAAATTCTCCACCAGCATCCATAGTAGAACATACATTTGATACAGAATCTTTGCCCCAAACAGAATACCTTACAAGAATTCCATAATTTGTATTTGCTTTTTCTTCAATGCTTTCAATCCGGATATTCATATTATTTCCAACATCCACCTTATCTCCTATGGAAACTATGTAGTTTTCACACCCCCTTCGACTGTGTAAGGAATTGGGGTAAACAATTGTTTTATCTTACAGGAGGCGTCACAGTATATACCACCATTACACTCCTTCCCCGGAAAAGCACCGATGGCAGCACAATAATTATTCTGCTGCCAAGCATTTGGGTTCCTTTCATTGAATGCCGGTAATAAGGGGACAGAGGACAACACCACAGAACCGAAACCAATCAATGCAAACAGAGAAATAATCATTGGTACTTTTACTCCAACACGCTTTGGCAGTGTATGTGACTTTTGTTGCATAAATTTATATGTGTTATGTGACATATATCACATAATACATAATCAACGAACTTATTATACCCCACCTACGCTCGGCCATGGACGACTCATCATATCAAGTAATTTGATTCGATCAACAACAACTCCATTTTCAATTATCAATATATCTGCATTTATTCGTGATCGGAGATAACTTTCGTATAATACTTGCTTACAGATGGACACGGATACACTGTTTGGTTTTCATTTCTTTTTTTCGCAATATCATTATAGGCAATGGCTATAGACGTAATCTCACATTCCCCATGAGCGGCCGCGTGTAAAACCGCACTATATTTCGTTATTTCACAACTTGTCAGGCGCAGCGCAGCGGAGACTGATTTCGTTATTTCACCATCACTCTCGTGTCGCCCTCAATACCTCTTCAATCGTCGTCACTCCCTGCTTCGCCTTAATAAGCCCATCTTCCATGATCGTGACCATTCCTTGCGCTACGGCATAGTCTTTGATTTGTTCCGCAGTCCCACGAGCGTTTACCATTTCTATCAATTTTTTATCCATCTCCAGTGCCTCATAAATACCCACCCGTCCTTTATATCCAGAGTTATTGCAACGCCCACAACCTTCACCTCGGTAAAAAGTCATCGACTGCAATGTCTTTTCCTCTTTTTTCAAATCCAGCTTTTGTGAAAGAAACAACTTCGTCAATTTATCGACGTTAAATAACCGTTCCAATTCTTTGATCGCGTCTTTTTCCAAATGATATTCCTTTTTGCAATACTGACAAATCCGTCGCACCAAACGTTGGGCAATAATCACATTCATCGTAAACGCCACCAAAAACGGTGGAATGTCCATATCAAGCAAACGTGGAATTGTCGTTGGCGCATCATTGGTATGAAGGGTAGACAATACCAAGTGACCGGTCATCGCCGCATGAATAGCAATCTCGGCGGTTTCTTGGTCACGTATTTCTCCTACCATAATAATATCCGGATCCTGACGAAGGAATGATCGAAGTGCTGCCGCAAACGTAAACCCAACCTTTGGATTCATTTGGCTCTGGTTTACTCCCTTTACATGATATTCCACCGGATCTTCGGCGGTCGAAATGTTGACATCTGGTTGATTGAGCATTCCGAGCATTGAGTACAACGTCGTGGTTTTACCGGATCCGGTTGGCCCGGTTACAATCACCATACCGTGCGGTTTACTAATGGAGCGATTGATAATTTCCTGCACACTTGGTAAAAATCCCAACTGATCAAGTGTGAGTGGTTTCTGTCCTTCGTTCAGCAAACGCATCACAATCTTTTCTCCGTCATACACCGGAATAATGGAAACACGAAAGGCATACTTTTCTTCCTGTACCTGTATTTTAAATCGCCCATCCTGCGGTACCATGTGTTCATCAATTTTCAAGTTTGACAATACTTTGATACGCGCCACTATACCACTTTGGACAGCTTTTGGAAGTGACATCACCGGGTGGAGTTCTCCATCAATACGGTAACGTACCACTACTTCTGTTTCAGTTGGTTCAATATGAATATCACTCGCGTCTTCATAGACCGCATGTTCAACAATACTGTTTACAATATTTACGACCGGTAGTTCTTCGGCTGCTTTTTTCAAATCCTGCGAACCATCTTCTCCATCTGTATCAGAAATTTGCACAATATTAATATCTTGCTCCAGGTCCGCATGATATCGACGAAGTGCAGTCTTGATATCACTCGGTGTTGCTAAGAAAATTTTTGGACTTAATCCAGTTTTCCGACGAATAAATTCAATGGTCTCAATATCTTCCGGATCCAAGAGAGCCAATGATACTTCATTTTTATTACTGTCAAACGCAATCAAGTGATGTGTCTGTGCCATCGGAGCTGGCACTAGATTCAATGTGTCTTTCTTAATCTCTTTTCCTTTCAAAGAAACAAATGGCACTTCAAACAATTTTGCCGCAGCCGCATATAAATCATTTTCACCAACAATATTTTCATCAAGTAAATATTGTTCAAGTGGTTTATTAATCTTCTTCGCTTGCTTCTCATAACCTAAAAGGTCTTTACTGGAAAGATGTAGGTAATCAGTCACAATTGTTTTTAATTCTTTTTCAAGCAACATAGAAGAATAATATGAACGAACATAGTATACCATTTCTAGACTAAAGATGAAAGCAGCTGATCAGATTTTCGCCTCACAAGTACGATACACCCCGCCCAGCACAACTGATATTAAAAGAATAACGGACGTACCACACGTATATTTCCATAACCAATCGGTCTCTACCTTGAACTAAAAATTATTTGCGACAGAAAAGAAACTCGCCAATACCATATAAACAATAAGCATAAGAGTGATATACAACCCCAATCTACGATATAGACCCCCCAAGTGTACTTGGTCTTGTCAGTTCTAAAAAAAGAATAGATAGCAAGAAGCCTCTGTCAGCATCATAAAAAATAGATAAAATTCATAAAGATAATGGTTTCCCGTGGTACATATCCGCTTGCTTACCCGCCATAACTAAAAATAAACTAAAAACTAAAATAGCTCCACGAACCACCATGACACATTGTAGTAAAGAATATTTTTTGAACAACACACTTCTATTTCTATATATATTGTACGACTGCATTATATATTCAAATTAAAGTATTTTTTTAATTTATTAATGTTTTTAATCAGCTTGTTCTACAAACACTTCCTTTCTTATCAACACCAACACTACTTTATCCCCAGAGTTATCCACTTATCCACAGAGTTATCCCAATTTACTTGTTTCACATGAAACATTATGAAGAACCTTTCTAGACTCCCACACAACTAATGTGTCACTTGATGTATAATTAACTAATAGCTCGCTAGAAAATATATGACCGGCTAACCAACTGAACTATTTATCATCTGTATCTATAATTAAATTTCTCAAATCACTAAACATGTTTCACGTGAAACAATACTCAATTTCATATCCCTACATGATCAACAGATAAGTTACTAAACGATATATGTTTCACGTGAAACGTATTAGTTTGGCCATTAACGGACAGTTGAGCCGTAAAATTTACATTTTATAATAAAAAAATGTTTCATATGAAACAAAAAATTCCCACTTCTAGGAATTTGTCTACAATATTGTATACAAAATTACTTAGCTCTCAAAAATTCTTCAATCAAAGAGTAGATGCAGTGCAAATCTTTTCTATCTACTTCATACTTCTCCTCGTCAGAAAACTCAGAATACGTCTTCTGCGCTCCTGGATCAAACCTAAAAACAGAAAAAGGATAGCTGGGAGAATAGTGAAAGGAGGGTGGGTTGGCAAAAAAGAAATGTCTATCAGTAGTTTTCTCAAAGAGAATCCCACTTACTGTGCAAATACAGAGTGCTTGTCTAAAGTAGCCTGCACATTCTCTGCCGGCCTGAGCAACTTTTCCCTTCCAGTAATTATAGATTTCTTGATCTGTCGCTTCGCTCGACCGATCGACTCTCCTTACATGTACACCAGGCTGCTCTTCATCGGAAAGAAAATCAACAGACAAAGCTTCATCAATTGTAAGGACATCCTCGTTAAGCAAACGACTGTATTCCTTGGCCTTGTGTCACGCGTTTTCCTCAGCGGTCATAAATGGCTCCTCGACAGGCGGAGTAGTAGGAAAATCTGCCAATGAAAGTAAATTCAATCCAGGCACACCTCTCAACAACGCCTTATATCAACGTACCTTCGCTGGATTTTTTGTTGCTAATACAAGTCGCTTCATATTTGTTTCACGTGAAACGTGGGATTTAGTAAAAAAGTGTGGAAGTCGCAAAACTCACTAGTTTGGAAATTGTATCTTACAATTTGGAATTTCCACCATCAGGTGGCGTGGCCTCAGCACGAATCTCCACCCAGGGCGGATCCGTCTGGGTCGGAGAATGCACATCTTATCCTTAGGATGGATTTATTTTATTTATTGTCAGCTGGAGGCTGATCTCCACCCGAGGCGGACAGGCTGCCTTGGGTGGAGACTATTATGTGTTCTCGACAGGAATCGAACCTGTATCTAGACGTTAGGAGTGTCTTGTTCTATCCATTGAACTACGAGAACCTTATTTTTATAGTTAAAATATTATGTCGTACAATATAATAACAAATTATATAGTATCATTGAACAAGAGAATAGTACCGTAAATAGAAAAGAAAATCAAGAAATCCCCGACTCACTACCCCACTTCAAAATAGATGACAAAACTCAACAATTGTACTACACTATACCTAAAGTTACGATCCGTTACTTTTCCGCTCCTTCCGCTGAACCAACACACTCAATCAATAAGCCTCTCCGGCCTTCCCAGCCTCCCAGGCATTCCAAGCCTTCAATATATGCAAACCATTCTCCTTATCCTCCTCACCATTCTCCTTCTCATCACTCTTGCTGGTATTTTTTTCTTATACAAAAAACTACAGGAATCGCAAAAACCAAAAGAGGGAGAGCAGAACTTGTTTCTTCTTCTTCAGCAACAACTGCAGGATCTAAACAAAACTGTTGACCAAAAAATTTCCGAAACAAACAAAGCCATGTCAGAAACAACCCGGGATTTGCACAAAACTTTTCAAGATCAATTTGGACAAAATACCAAGGTCATCCAAGCCATCAGTGGGCAAAGTAATAAAATGATAGCGGAAATTACCGAGAAGCTGACCAGTCTTGATAAAACAAACCAACAAGTAATCGGATTTTCTGAACAGCTCGCGAATTTGGAAAAAGTACTAAAACACCAAAAACAACGCGGAAATCTTGGTGAGGCTGGTTTACAACTGGTGCTTGAAAACATTTTACCACCAACCGCATTTCAACTCCAGTACAAATTTTCCGACGGAGACACGGTGGACGCAGCCATTCAAACCAAAGACGGCATTATTCCGGTCGATGCCAAATTTTCTCTTGATAACTATGAACGACTGGTGCACGAAGAAAACGAGACCAAGCGCGCGGAACTCGAAAAACAATTTAAAAATGATTTGAAAAAACGCCTCGATGAAACAGCGAAATATATCAAACCAAAAGAGGGGACACTGGATTTTGCGTTTATGTTTATTCCGTCCGAAGCAATTTATTATGATCTCCTAGTCAATGATGTAAAGAGTGCGGTAAAAGTAAATACACGAAACTTGATTGACTATGCGTTTGTCGAGCGACACGTTGTGATCGTCTCCCCAACCACCTTTGCGGCATACCTACAAACCGTGATGCAAGGTCTTCGAGCCATGAGGATTGAAGAAAGTGCCAAAGCAATTCGAAAAAATGTTGAGACTCTGCAAAAACATATCCAAGCTTACGAAGAATATATGAAAAAGCTTGGTATCAGTATGACCACAACCGTAAATCACTATAATACGGCGTACAGAGAGCTCGCAAAGATTGATAAAGATGTGGTGCGGATCACAGAAGGGGAGAAGAGTGTGGAAGTGCTGGAGATTGAAAAACCAAAAATTGGAGTGGAGTAGTTTTTTTAATTATAAAAAAATAGACCTTCGGATAAAACTGATCAAACTGATTTTAACGGATATTGATTTGATAAATAAGTAGTAGTTATCCGTTAAATCAGTTTTACCCGAAGGTCTATTTTATAAAATCAAAAGCAAGTTAGATGACCACCTTATTCTCCCTCCTAATTCTCACTCTCCTCATCACCGCCGCCATCGCCGGGAATAGTGCAGCGCCGTGGGTACCGGCAAGAAAACATGACATTGAACGATTTTTGAACGCTGGAAAGGTAACAACCGGAGACACCGTGTTTGATCTTGGCTGTGGTGATGGTCGCCTTGTCGGTGGAGCTACCAGGCGCGGAGCAAACGCAAGTGGTTTTGAAATTTCTCTTTTCCCATACATCTTGGCTAAAATCCGAGGAATATTTCTCCAAAAAAAGCTGGACAATATTCAATTCACTTCAAAAACTTTTGGTCGATAAATATTACAGAGGCTGATGTGTTGTTTCTTTTTCTCATGCCAAAGGTCCTCCCAAAGATGCAGGATAAAATTATCAAAGAAGCCAAACCAGGAACGAGAATTGTGAGCTATGTTTGGCCCCTACCGGATTTTACACCGGTTCGAATTGATAAAACCAAAGATTTTCCCAACTTATATATTTATCAAACATGACATTGACATAAACACTATGCAAAATCCCAGCCCAGAACTCATTGTTATGCGACAGGCGGTGGAGCGAGGAGGGGAGATAGTCGCTGATTTATTTGACGCCATTTTACAAATCACCGAGAAAACTTCCGCCGCTGATTTGCGTACTCAAGCTGACATTCAATCGGAAAACATTATTCTGGAAATTCTGAAAAAAGATTTTCCAGCGTACAATATATTAGCCGAAGAAAGCGGCCACTATGACAATAACTCTGAGTACACATTTATTATCGATCCACTTGATGGTACACACAACTTTGTCCTAGGCATACCCATCTTTACCATTTCTCTCGCTCTCAAAAAAGGAAATCAAATTATCGCCGGTGTCGTCCATAATCCAATTCTCAAACACACATATTATGCAGAAACCGGAAAAGGAGCTTATCGTAATGAATTCCCCTTAAAAATTAGCACCACCAGTTCATTATCGAGAGCTACTATCAGTTGCAATCGTGGTTACCACCAAGGGGCTGAATTGATCGATGCGGTTAAGATAAAGCTCACACCAAAAACAACCCGAATTCTCACCAATTGGTCACCGGCCCACGATTATTGTCTTCTTGCAGCCGGTAAAACCGAGTGCATGATTTCTAACAAAACTGAAATTCACGATTTTGCCGCCGGTAAACTAATTGCTAGAGAAGCTGGCGCAAGAATAACTGATTTGGCAGGCAATGAAGAGACCGACATGACCAATGACCAATTTATCATGAGTAATAATACTGGCATACACGACGAGGTGGTTACCCTCATCAAAAATCTTCATTTCTAACACAGACCGACAACACGAACACCGTCTACTTCTCTATTTCGCCATTTCCTTATTTTGAGTTTCGCGATAGAACACACGGTACAACACCTTGACAAATCTCTTATTGTTTGATATATTTTTATTAGGTGATAATCCCGGTGCAGAAGAAAATCCGCTCCGGATCTCAAGAACTCCCTTTGGGGAGTTCTTTTTTATTCCAATTATTTTTGCTATACTTACGTATGGTGGATTGGGGGTGGAGAGCGGATGGTTCCGCACCTGGGATTATCACCTCAGTTCTCGGGGTTCGATTCCCCCTCCGTCCACCACTAAAACAACTCGTTTACTCGAGTTGTTTTTGTTAAACAAACACAGAATAAGGCTTACCTTGACAAAACCGCTTTTTTCGCGTATACTATCCACACTCTCACGCTGAAATCAGGTCAAAAAATCAGTTTTTCAGCCAAATAACCAATTATCTACTAAACCAATAATCATCTTTATGCCAAATAAAGCAAATGCCCGCAAAGCACTTCGCCAAGCAGAAAAGCGAACAGCTCGCAACAAAGTTGTTAAAGACGCATACAAATCGGCAATCAAAACAGTAAAAAAAGCTGTTGCTACCGGTGAAAAAGACCTCAAAGAGCAACTTCGATTGGCGCAAAAAAGACTTGATAAAGCAGCAAAAAAAGGTGTCATCAAAAAAAACACCGCCGCTCGCAAATTGTCTCGTCTCGCCAAGCATGTGAAAACCGCTGTTGCCAAGTAATGACAATATGATACAATAATCCCAGTTTACTTACTGGGATTTTAATTTGAATGTACTATGGAAACAAACACAAAAAGAGAAGCTGCCTCAAGAGAACTTCAAGAAATGTCTCGCTTTCCAATAAATTTTGTCGAGTTCCCAAACAACTACACCGCTTTATACGAAACCGAACCAGAAAGAAAAATAGCTTTTGAAAAAAAAGTTAAAGATATTTTAACTCCACTCATACACAGGTTAGTTTTTTTTGCGTTAGATAAAAATATTGAGGCTGCAGAGGCTAAAAAAGCAGGGATTACCTTAGAGCAACTGCAGGATATTAGAAATAAATTACTAAGAGGTGAGGATGTTGATAATGAAGAGTCGGCCAACAATCTTTCAAAAAATATTGAAATCGCACTAAACGAACAACCAGTACTTCTACGTATTATCAGAAAACAAATTCCAAATCTCTTACCATACGTTCTTGAAAGAGCCAAAATGGAAATGGATTTAGAAGAAAAAGAATATATAGATCCTTTAACAGGAGGTTTTTCAAAAAAGGGGTTAGAGCATAGATTTGATATTGAAAAAACTCGGCTAAAAGAAGCAGGAGAAAATAAGTGTCTCATTTTGATTGAGTTTGACATTAATTCGTTTAAACGAATTAACGATGATCCAAACAGAGGTCATGCAGTAGGGGATGAAGTAATAAAAGATGTTGTTCATATATTGCAAAATGGTCTACGAAAAACAGACACAGTTGGAAGAAGAAGTGGTGACGAATTTACCGTAATTTTACCCGGTGTAGAATTAGACCAAGCCAACACAGTCCTTCAAAAAGTAGCGCAATTAGTTGGTAAGGTATCAGATCGCGCTGGAAGTAGCATATCAATTTCCGGTGGGGCTAGAATAATCACCTCAAGTGAAACACTACCGACATATAAAGAAGTAAGTGACACAGCAGATTACGCAGGTCTCATTGCCAAAATCAAAGCACCTGGGAAAATAATACCATATTCCACCGAACTGAAACCCGATCTTTCAACAAAGAAAAAACAAATGGAGTGGGCAACACTTTCTGTAAAAAGAACATTTAAGCGGAAAAGGGACGAAATAGAGCAAAAACTAGCAAATAGTACAAGTGATGAAGAAAAAGATAATCTTCAAGAACAAATGAAGTTGTTAATTCAAGAGGAGAAAATAGCAATAAACAGAGAACTGAAAGAGATTAAACGAACAATACAATTTACTACCCAGCAGTAACCCTCCCCACAAACAAATCCAACAACAACGACTGGTCTCCTTGACCGGTTTTTGTTTTGATGTCAATTTCGAGAAGTTCGCTATAAATCTGCTTGAGTTCATCAAGAGAGTACCGTTTTACCAGTGGCAATGATTTCTTTACTACAAATGGATGCAGGCCAAGCTGTTTCGCTAAAACATCACTCGGCACATTATCTTGTCTATTGTACAGGTCACGAAGCTGGAGAAGAATCTTGAACTGGCGCGTAATCATCGCAAAAATGAATTGAGCATCTTCGCCTTTCCGGTACTGTTCTGCTATCATCGCATACACCTGCCGCGGTTGTTTCGCAACAATCGCGTCAACCAAATTGAAAATATTATCATCAACTTTTTCGTTGACGAAGAGTCTGGCGTCGGCGAGGGAAATCTCATGCACCTCTCCTTTTCCACCCTCTGTAACAGCAGGGGATTGAACATAGGCTACCAACTGATCAATCAGCCCATTCAGTCGCCACATATCACCTCCAACGGTCGTCGCCAAAAAAAGAGCGGCTTCACGAGCGATGCTTCCATCGCGTTCCTGCACCTCAGTCGTAATCCAACCAGCCAGCTCACTCCCGATCATGAGATCAAACTTTTGCGCAAATTTCTCTTTGGAAAGAATAGCGAGAAGTTCTTTTACCTCTTTGGTTTTTCCAGTATCAACACTATCCCAAAAGAGAACAACATTGAACTCTGGAACACGCTGTTCTTTCAAAATCCGAAGTATTTCGGTTTGTAAATCCTTTTGTTTCGTTGTCAACAACTGCTCTATCACCACCATTCGCCGCTCAGCCAAAAACGGTGCGGCAAACAATTGCTCAAGCACTGCTGCCGGCTTTTCTTTTTCCGCGTCAAGCGTCACCACATTCAACCCTTCCGGATCTCGATCGGCTCGAAATTTTTCTACCATTTTATGAAGTTGTTGTCGACTCCGAAACGTGTCTTTGCCGTAGAGAAATAAAATCATAAATCAAACATCAAAAATCCTAAATCAAATTCTAATCAATGTATTCGTATATTCGCAGATATTCGTACTTTCGTAACTTGCATCTCGTGTCTATATTAATTTTCCAGCCAAAAATGTACTCACGGTCGCTTCGATAACTGCGGCCACTAATAATAGCGGCACGACAACCGCCATATACACAACAAAAATTTCTTTTATGAACGCTTTTCTGGTGTGCTCCGGAGCAAACTGTTTGGAAAAATACAGCTTTACCCCAAGCATGGTTCCAAGAATTCCTGATAACAAAATAGCCGGAATCTCAAGTATTCCATGCGGAAGAAGACTAAGAAGAAGTGCACCAAGTGAAACCCCGGCAATAGCCTGCACCTGATCCGCTATCACCCCAATAATTAGACCATTGATGAACAAAATAATCACAGGAATAATGAGAAAAACCCCAAGCACCACCGTAAGAAATGAGACCTTGAGATTGTTCCAAACAATATACCCAATGATTCCGAGCGTCCCCATGTCCTCGACCCCAGCCACTTTTTCAGCAAATCCTTTGAGAAGCTCTTGTTTTAGATCATCCGGCACCAAAAAACCCAGCCCGATAGACCCAAACCACAAGAGAATCAGTAAAAAAACAATACGTCGGTGACGAATCAATACATCGCGAACAGCCTGAATCGGAAGAAATGGTTTCATATGTAGCATATCCATAAGTATATCACGAATTTGGACTCGCACAACCCCACACCAGCTAGGCGAAGTGCCTTTGGTATGCTATACTTTTTGCATCTAACATTATTTGTATGAACCTCCCCCTTCTTCACAAAAACGAAGCTCAACACCCCATAATCACCAAACGAAAACAGCGTACCTTTGGGCAAAAAGCCGCTGATACAGTAACCAAGTTTCTTGGTAGTTGGAAATTTATCATTGCTTTTCTCACCTATATTTTGTTTTGGATGGGAATAAACACCATTGGTTGGGTGCGTGGTTGGGATCCGTATCCATTTATTTTACTCAATCTCACCCTATCCTGCTTGGCCGCTTTTCAGGCTCCAATGATCCTCATGAGCCAAAACCGCCAAAGCGAACGTGACCGTATTACTGCGCAATATGATTATGCCGTCAACCGAAAAGCTGAGCGGGAAGTACGAGATATGCAAAAAGATCTGGAAGAGATAAAAACTATGCTCAAAAAATTGACTGAAACAACCACAAAAACATCATAATGTTTATGCACACGGATATTCTTATTTTAGGAGCCGGCATTGGTGGGTACGAAACATTTCGCACACTACAAAAAGAACTAAAAAAGCGAAAGATACAAAAAAAAATTACGCTTGTAGACAAAGAAGCGTTTTTTACCTTTATTCCACTTCTACATGAGGTGGCTACCGGTTCTGTTCTCCCCATGCATGCTAGTATCCCGCTTCGAGAGTTGGTAACAACAAACCAAGGTCATGAATTTTTACAAACCGAGGTATTGAATGTTGACCCAGACACAAAGACGGTTCGTACCACCGCCGGAGAAATTACGTATGAATACTGCGTCATGGCTCTAGGGAGCAAAACCAACTTCTACAATGTTCCCGGCGCAAATACATACGCACGAGAAATTCGCTCCCTCAGATCCGCTACCGCACTCCAAAGTGAGTTGTTCTCGTTGTTTGAAACTACCGATAATATTTCAATCGTTATTGTCGGTGGTGGGTATACCGGTATTGAGCTGGCCGGTCAACTTGGCGATATCAAGCAACACGAACTGAAACGCCTCTATCCAAAGAAAAACCTCTCGATCACTCTTCTGCAAAGTGGAGACGACATTCTCCCAAACGCGCCAAAAAAAGCTCGGGTAATTGCTCGAACACGTCTTGAAGCCTATGAGATAACAGTTCGAACGAACACCACAGTAACCGGAGTAGAAAAAGAAGCAGTACTTCTTGGAACAGGAGAGCGGACTGTCAGTAATCTCACCATTTGGTCAACCGGATTCGCGCAAATCGCACCATCTTTTTTACCGGAGACACTCTGTGAACGCGGAAGAGTCCCCACGGATCAGTCTTTGCGCCACCGCAACTATCGATCTCTCTACGCAGTCGGAGACATTGCTTGCTTTAGTAACCCGGGAGAATCTGAGCCGGTCCCCCAACTCGGTGAAGTGGCCCATGTGGCTGGTCAATATGTGGGACTACATCTGGCGAAAACTATTGCCGGTTTTACAATGAACGAATTTGGTTTTCGGCAACATCTGTCGCTTATGCCAATTGGTGACTGGTTTGGTATCATGATCTTGTGGAACAAGTACGTGTTTACCGGCCGGCTTGCTTGGTGGCTTCGCCGAACCGCCTACGTTCTTTTTATGCCCGGCATTACCCGAAAACTACGGATTGTTTTTGACTGGACGATGCAAAGTTTTGGCTGGCGACATACAATACCGTATGATTTGTCAGACTCAAAGAAAAAGTAAATTCGTTTATGTCACTACAAACTATTCCACTTGGAATTTACAAGCACTACAAAGGGCACGAGTATCAAGTAATTGGTTTTGCACTGCACACAGAAACTCACGAAACCCTTGTTTTGTATAAACCACTGTATACAAATGCACAGCTTGAAGAAGAATGTGGCAAAGATCCGACGTTTGCTCGACCGATCAACATGTTTACTGAGATGGTGCTGGTGACGGGGAAGCGAGTACCACGATTTATTTACATTTCATAACCCTTGATAATAGAGCGCGGATTGAACGAATGAAACGAATATTAGCAAATCAAAGCAATCCGTTACCATCCGTCCAATCAGTTCAATCCGTGTTCCTATCAACAATATAAAAATATGCCACAAAACCAAAACACCACTCGTCTCAATAAATTTCTCAGCGAACACGGTGTCGCCTCTCGTCGAGGAGCCGATGCCATCATCTCAGCCGGTCGTGTAACTGTCAATGGGAAGCGCGCGACTCTAGGTACTCAAGTAGGACCAGACGATGATGTGCGGGTTGACAAAAGACCAATCCAGCACCGAGAGCTCCCTGTCTACCTCGCCTATCATAAACCAGTCGGTGTCATTTGCACCACCGATAGAAGTAAACGAGACAACATTCTTGACGCGATAGACTTTCCCACCAGAATTTTCCCAATCGGACGACTCGATGTCGCGTCTGAAGGGTTGATTTTGCTAACCAATGACGGTGATGTGGTGAACAAAATTCTCCGTTCCAAAAATCGCCATGAAAAGGAATATGAGGTAGCGGTAGACAAGCCAATCACCAATCAATTTTTACAACGCCTGCGAACCGGAGTTCCTATTCTCAACACTGTTACAAAAAAATGTAAAGTGGAGAAAATCAGTGACTACCAATTTAAAATCATTCTTACCCAGGGCCTCAACCGACAAATTCGCCGGATGTGTGAAGCGTGTGGGTATAGTGTAAAAAAACTACGGCGCGTGCGAATCATGCATATTACCCTCAAGGGGCTTTCTATCAATAAGTGGCGAGAATTGACGGGAAAAGAGGTAGATGAATTGCATCGCTTGCTCGGAAGGGCTGAGGGAATTTCTAGAGGTTGATAACTTTAGTCGATAGGGGGTGTATGGATTAAAGTTTATAGAAAAAATGTATGTTATTTTAGATAAATAATGAATGAGTTCGTATGTAGGGTGTTGTCCGACAACAGCGTATATCTGGCTCGCTCCTGCCGTCGTTCTCCCATATTGCTCTCTGCGGTCGCAACATCTCATACGCAGGAACGTTGTCTAACATACCAATAAGCCCACATGATTGGTAAAATTATTTTTGCCATTTCTTAATCCAATAAATTATAGCCTATGAGAAATTTTATTCTAGGCGGAGGCGGTGATGCCAACCAATCTAAAGAAGTGGATGAGTTTTTTTCAGCTTTGCTTCCACGCAAAAAGTTTCTTTTCATCCCACATGCTGTTGCTCCCAAGATTTGGAGCTTTGAAAAAACGTATGAGTGGATTCAAAAGCCAGAAGCGTTCAAAGACATTGAAATAACTATGTGGGAAGACATTACAAATAAAACACTATCTGACCTTAAAAAGTTTGATGCCGTCTATATTATGGGTGGAAACACATTTACTATGTTAGACCAGCTGAAAAAAACTCATTTCCTCGACCTTTTACCTGATTTTCTTGATACTAAAAAGTTAGTTTACGGCATCAGCGCAGGTGCAATTTTAATGGGGAAAAGCATTGCCATCGCTGAAATCGGGCCAAACGGTGAAGGTGACACTAATGAAATTGGCATCAGCGCCTTAGACGGACTAAATTTGTTAAAAGATTACACGGTATATACGCATTATCTTGAATCAGAAGACGATCAACTTTTTGCCTATTCTACGGAACACAGTAGTCCGATTATTGGTATACCTGAAGAGTCTGGTATTTACGTGGATGGTAAAGATCTGAAAGCGCTCGGTTCAAAACCAATCGTGGTGCTTAAAAACAACGAGAAAACAGTATACGAAGTCGGCAAAAAGTTTGCTCTTTCCTAGAAATGACCAAAATAATTTTCACACTATCGTTCGAGTGGGCTTATTGGTACGTCGTCGCTCCCGTTGGTCGCTCCGACCACGCTGCGCTCTCCTCCCTCCGGTCGTCGGGTCAGCTATCTAATTATACCTCCGTCAAAAAACAGTAAAACAAAAAACCATCAGCAGTTTTATACTCCACACTTTTTTTCAATTTCTTGCCTGATCTCCTTGGCACGCTTACTGTCATGTGAAATCTTCAATTGCACCTTTCCCGGTTCATCAATCAGTTTCAACAATTCGCTGGCATTGTAATTGGCCAGAGAGTTTACGGTGTGAAAAAATGCGTCAATTAATTCAAATAAATATTTTGGGGCACTGGTTTCAAATATATACTCTCCAATAACAACAATGTATGTATTACGGCCGTAAGGAGCGATTTCTCCAAAATGGAGTATATAGTGTTCATTGGCATATGTATCGTATAACAAAGTGCCGAGAAACGTTTGTTCTGCCACCACATGATATGCTACCACTCCGCGCTCGCGGTATAAAGACAACACCTGTTCCTCCTGAAGACTCGTCGTGATTTGCGGCCAGTAGTGATCGGTATAGGTGTGCTCAGAAAAGGAAACTCCTCGCTCCACCAAGTCCCTCACCACCACAAATAGAGCGTGATTCCAAAAATTGTCCATCTCACGCAAGGAATTAAAACTAAACGACTGGGACAATCCGTCTTCCAAAAGTATATTAGTTGTTACTACCGGCTGAAGGTAGGTCTGCTCCAGCTGTTCCACAAAAGTACGAGCAGCCAATATCCACCCAGCATCAACCACCATCCTTCCCCCTTCTTTTACCAAGACACGTCGTGAGAGAAGCTTCCGTATTACCCGATAAAACCCTTGTAGTGTCATGGGGTTTTTGCTTTGTTGCGCATATAAAGAATACAGCTTTTGAACAGAAAGTTGTGGTTTTTTTGCTAAAATTTCCAGAATTATTGTTTCGGTTGTACCCTCCACTCGTTTATCTGGAATCATAAACAAAATGTTTAATTTATGTAAACAATATAACAAATTGTTTAATTTATGTCAATGTTGTGATATACATACGAGGCATAAATTTTCATGTATGAAACAAGTTCTTATTGCCAAAACTAGTCACAAAGGCTATGGGGTTTTTGCAACAACCGACATCCCAAAAGATACCGCCATTGCCTCGTTTAATGGAGATATTTATACAGCCGAATCAGCCATGCTCCTACCAAAAATAATCCGTGATCTCGTGGTACAGTTTTCTCCTACACAGTACCGCGCGTCCAACAATATTGCCCATCTACTTAATCATTCATGTAATCCAAACTGCGGCATAGAAGATTTATTTACCCTCGTTACCATGCGTGACATAGCAGCCGGAGAAGAACTCACCTGGGACTATGAAATGACAGAGGAGAGTGACTGGACACTGCAATGCCGCTGTCGAGAGCCAAACTGCCGTAAAATCATTGGTGCCTACTCTCGCCTCCCCCAAGAGCAAAAAGCCCGCTACGGAAGGTACGTTTCCCGCTGGCTACGGGATATTCGAACCATATGAAACACTCCTCACTATATTCTGCCGAAACGTTTTCCGTGAAACACGGTATTATTTGTATTCGAAACATATCTAAGCTCCCTGACAATATTCAAAAAAAACTCTACACCATTGTGGCACAATACAAACAAACATGGAACTGTATCAATGATATAGTAAAACTTCCCCAGTTTATTACACACAACAACCAGCAAGTTAACCTTGCCGTTCAACTAGGTAAGGCACTTCCATACACTTCGCCAAAAGTAAAGCGACTAACCTCCACCTCTCCAACACATCGAATTATCGAGGCACAAGAACCACGAAACAGCATAGAACGTGCCAGACAGTACGCCGCGGTGCTTCAGGCAAAAAAAGACTTGATTATTCAAACACTCACAACGTACGAGACTCATGCTGTCGCGCTAGATGAATTTGGTCGAACCATAGATCTTCTCACAAATCTTTCTGAAAACGCAATGTATTTTTCCGGTCGAGTACATAGCACAACAGTATTTCTTCCACGTAATCAACCGCTGTACACGTTTGTAAGCTTTGCTGTTGTACCGGCCTTCATGAGTACCGAGGTACACCTCAAACCACCTGCCAGCATGAAACATTTGTTTTTTGATCTGATGGATGTAATTGAAATCAATACGTATGTACCAAACATTCATTTTTCACACTTAGGTAGACAAGAATTTATCGAGGAGCGCTCTCGTCAACAAAAAAACTTCCTTTCTACAAAAACTCTCTCAACCGATGTAGTTATCTTTACAGGGAAGCCACAAAACGGTAATATTCTTAGAAAGAAGTTTCATCCAAACACCTTATTTATAATGAACGGAGCGGCACATAACCCAATTGTAGTAACGGAGGATGCAGATATCCGGGCGGCAGTTGATAGTGCTTGTGAAGTAGTACTCTATAACCAAGGACAAGACTGTGCGGCACCAAACAGTATTTTAGTGCATCAACATGTTTTACCTAACTTTATAAATGAACTTCGATCATCACTTGAGCAAGTAGTCGTTGGGGACTATCATGACCCAAAGACACGGGTTGGTCCGATCACGTGTATGGAAGATTTGGCTCGTATCCAAAAACTCTTTATTGAACACAAAAAATGGTTGGATCCATCCACTCCCGGTGTCATTCACACCGCAAAACACCTCGTTTACCCGACTATTATTGTCAAACCACTCAAAGACGGTGGACATTACAATGAACTATTTGCGCCAATTTTTATGATTCAACCATATGAAAGAGATGGTGATTTGGCCCATTACTTTGAAAACAGACAATACGCGCCGCATGCCGGGTACATCACCGTGTTTGGTGAAAGCAAGTATGTAAACAGCTTAATAGATCAACCCCTGTTTGATGGTACTGTTCTTCATGACACATCAACCATCATTCACAATACAAACCTTCATGCCCCTGGAATAGAACGGGGGACAAAACCCTACGGAGGATATGGAAGAAACGCTTCATGTGTAAGCATCAACGGGATCATCGATGCCAAGCCCACCCTGCCACAAAGAGAAATCTACGAGTACTTAATTCAAAATCAAAGCTCACAATAAAAATCACTTTGTAACAAAACCGCCACCAGGCGGTTTTGTAATTTCCCTTTAATGTACAAAAAAAACAAACCCCCTCACTTCATCTCCCCCCACCGAGTACCAACCGCAACATCCACCTCCACCGGCACTTTCAACGTCACCACATTCTGCATCTCTCGCTTCACCAACGCACCCACCTCATCTTCCAACCCCTTCTTCACCTCCAACACCACTTCATCATGCACCTGCAAAATCATCCGCATGTCCGTATGCGCCCAATTGTTTCGCTGTTTCGCTATTTCGATATTTCGATGTACAGCAATCATCGCCTTCTTCATCACATCCGCCGCCGTCCCTTGCACCGGCATATTGATCGCCATACGCTCACCCGCATTACGCAGCTGAAAATTACTTGACTTGATTTCCGGGATATATCGCCGGCGACCAAATAACGTCTCTACATAGCCATGCTTTTTGGCAAACGCGACAATACGCTTTAGATACGCATCCACCCCGGCAAAGCGTTCAAAATATGTTGTTATAAATTCTTTTGCTTCCGCCTGGCTCATACCGGTTCGCGAAGACAACCCAAACGACCTCATGCCATAGAGCACGCCAAAGTTGACTTCTTTGGCTGCCCGACGCATGTCTTTCGTTACCTCTTCGAGTTTCACTCCATTGATAGCCGCCGCGGTTGCCTGATGAATATCTTCACCCTTGTTAAAAATTTCCATCATTAGTGGATCCTCGGCCAACGAAGCTACGATACGCAACTCAATTTGTGAATAATCCGCCGCGATGAGTATATTGCCCGGTTCGCAGATAAATGCGTCCCGGATGCGTCGACCGAGCTTGGTTCGAATGGGAATATTTTGCAGATTTGGATCTGAACTTGATAAGCGGCCCGTGGCTGCCACCGCTTGATTAAATGACGTGTGTATTCGACCGGTATTTTTATTAACCAACGCGGGTAACACGTCAACATAGGTATTTTGCAACTTGGTAATTTCTCGATGTTCTTCAATAAGAGAAATGATCGGACTGTATGCACGCAACTTTTCGAGCTCCGGCGCCGCAGTAGAATAGCCGGTCTTGCCTTTTTTAATCCCAACCGTTGGCAAGCCCATTTTTTCAAACAAGATATCTCGAAGCTGTACCGAAGAAGCGACATTGAATTCTTCACCCGCCTCCGTACAAATTTCTTTTGTAAGACGAGCGACCTCATCGGCAAACTCTTTTGACAATGTCCCAAGAAGCGGCACATCCACCGCGACACCGGCCACTTCCATTTCCGCCAAAACCGGGATAAGTGCCATTTCTATCTCACGAAATAATTCTTTATCGTCCAATTCACGAATGGTCTTTGTATATTTCTCATAGAGTCTTTGCAACACCACCACTTCTTTGGCAACCAGCTCAATGTCAATTCCAAATAAACTAGTTTGGGTTTTTGGATCAACTAGCATCTCTCCCAACTCGCGCTCAGCAACACTCACGAGATCATGCGCCCGACTACCGGAGTTCACCACATACGATGCAATCATCACATCAAACAATTGGCACGACACAGAGACGCCACGAAGCAACAACGCTTTTACCAATTGTTTTAGATCATGACCAATAATTGTTTGTTTACTGTTTTGAAACAACTCAATAACTTTTTTCTGATCATCAGTTTTTTGAACATCTACCGCATACACACCACCATCCACTTCAAACAGTAGCCACAGCAGTTCGTTCTCCATCACATCATTTCCACTCAACACCTCTCGACATACAAACTCAGAGCTATCACGAATCTTCTCTTGTAGTTCTTTCAACTGTTCTTTTGTTTCTACTTTAATTAATTCAACTTTTTTCACCTTCTTTTTCTTAGGATGATTTTCCCGCTCAACATCATTTTGCTCCTTGTTCCTTGCTCCTTGCTCCTTTGAAGAAAGTCTTTTTACCAACGAATAAAACTCAAACTTCTTCAACAAATTCGTCGCCGCATCTTTATCCAACTTTTCTATCGAACAAGCTTCTAACTCAAAATTCAAATCAGGCACATCCCGCCGAATCGTCGCCAGTTCCTTACTCACTTTCGCACTCTCCTCACCTTCTTCTAATTTTCTCAATACCGCCGGTTTCAATTCATGTATGATTTTTGATTTATGATTTTTGATTTGATCATACAGATCAACAATTCCTCCAAACCGATCAATCAAATCCTTCGCCGTCTTCTCTCCAATCCCCGGCACCCCCGGAATATTATCGGAAGTATCCCCACGAAGTGCCTTATAATCAATGATGCGTTCCGGTCCAAAACCAAACCGACCCCACACCTTTTCCTCATTATACAACTCCATATCACTCAGTCCCTTTCGGAGCAAATATACCTCCGTCACATCATCATCTACCAACTGCAACAAATCCATATCACCTGTCACTACAATTGAAACAACTTGCTCCTTGCTCCTTGTTAATTGTTCCTTGGTAATGGTTCCAATCACATCATCCGCTTCAAACCCTTCTTTGGTATAGACTGGAATTCCAAACGCTTCCACGACCTGATACACGAGTGGAATTTGATCATATAGCGATTGCTCGGCTTTCACTCGTTTCGCCTTATACTCCTCAAACAGCTCGTCACGAAACGTCTTCCCGGCCACATCAAAACTCACTGCGAGATAATCCGGCTTCAAATCTTGCATTGTCTTCAAGAGCATGGAGGTAAATCCGTATACCGCGTTGACCTCAGTACCATCTTTGGTAGTCATCGGTGGCAACGCATGATACGCCCGGTGAATAATAGCGTTTCCGTCGATGATGACAAAGGTTTTAGGGGATGTTTCATTCATATATATGAGGCATGTTCGAACTTACGAACTGTAGGTACGAACATACGAACTACGAACCACTCGATATACAAAGTACAGGAATAACAGTGATATTGTAGCATGGATAGAGAAGAAAAAGAAACTCAACAATTCTATCCTCCTTTCATGTTCATCCCGGGTAGAAGGTAGTGGTTCCTGGAGCGTTAGCTCCACATCCACCAAAATTCACATGATTAGCAGTAAACCCTGAGGCTAAAGTCTCACAAACCCCACCTTCCACCCGAGGCGGACAAGAAAGGTAGGTAGAATGATATAAGGTCTTGTTTCTTCAACACCCCTTGAAATTCTCAATTCAATATGATATCCTTTTCCTGCAAACAATACTTGGAACTTAAAAATTGAAACTTTGAAATTTTTACACGGTACCATGGCCAAGTGGTAAGGCGGGAGTCTGCAAAACTCCTATGCGTCGGTTCGATTCCGACTGGTACCTCAAAACAAAAACACCCAACGAAGCGCCGGGTGTTTTATTGTTTTATCCGTTTTATGTTTTTATTTATTATAAATCTCCATTTTCAATCGCTTCACGCCAAACTGAATTGCTTGCTGTTTTGCGTCACGAATAATCGTGGCATTCGTTGGATGTTCTGAGCCTATCCAGAAGTCAATTCGGTTGGTTCCATTATACTTCGCATTCATCCGATCGCGAACCACAAAAACTTTATCACCATAGAGATCAGGAAATTTCACTTTGGTTCCGAGCGGTAGTATATTGGTCGCTATCGTATCCGCGACACCTGTCTCCACATACTGAGCACACAGGTCAAACTTCGTCATGGCCGGAATACACGGAGAATTATCGGTTTGCCACGGGTCACTTGAGTAGGCGGTTGCTACCACCCACATGGTTCGTTTTGGGGTTGCCGGCTGAACCTCCGGAAACAGCGTCACCTGCTCCTCGGTCGCGATTTCCACTTCATTTGAAGCAGCAAACACAGGTAATAGTGACGTGACAACGACGGCATCAGACGATGCACTAACAGCTTGAGCGGGAATAGCCGAAACTGCAATAGCCAAAAGCGCTACGTAAGATACCACTGTTTCAAAAAGATGTTGGTAATTTTTCTTATGGAAATAGTTCATATGATAGAATTGGTTGTTACCCTGAAATGGTAATGCTTCTTCGGGGTAACAAGGTATTCAATCAAAAAGTCTGGACTATACCAGACTCCTTACTACCTATTTCTTTTCGATGCCCAATTGTACCACAAAAAGGGCCTTTTGTCAAT
The DNA here is from genome assembly GCA_020725175.1 of Candidatus Paceibacter sp. Lineage (GTDB taxonomy): Bacteria > Patescibacteriota > Patescibacteriia > Magasanikbacterales > UBA922 > DYFM01. The sequence goes on along the minus strand of DYFM01000002.1, from coordinate 28,739 downwards.
GCACGACGGTTGTGGTACAATGCTTCTACAGAACATATCAAACAATATTTTGCTAAACATAGCTAATTATGGATAATTCCTCCTCACGTCGTTCCTACGGATATATCCCGGAAGACGACCAAAAGCACACCGGGCAATCGCCACACAGTCGAAACTACGGTGATTTTTCCAAACCACGAGAGGTAAAAACGAAAACCAAGGTACAACAACCCTGGGGACGTTACCTCGCACTCCCATTCAAACTCATCTGGCTCCTTCTCAGTACTGTTTTTGGTTTTGTTGGTAGATTTTTTCGTCAACTCCCTAAAAATAACAATAGTTCAAAGCAATCACCACCCACACCAAAACGACCACCAAGGCACATCATGCGCAAACTCCTCAAAACAGGAGTAATACTCGGCCTGATAGGTGTGGTGTTTCTCATAGGATTTACCATATATATCAGCAAAGACTTGCCCGATCCGGACAAACTGACTGACGGCAGATTTCAACACCAAAGCACCAAAATATACGATCGCACCGGACAACACCTCTTGTATGAAATTTTTGCCGATGAAAAACGAACCCTCGTAACATTTGATCAGCTCCCAAAACAGTTGATTGACGGTGTCATCGCCACCGAAGATACCAAGTTTTACGACCACTGGGGTATCCGCCCCCTCAGTATCGCTCGTTCCATTATATATCGTGTTGTTGGCAGAACCGATCGCATTGCCGGTACCTCCACCCTCACCCAACAACTGGTAAAAAATGCTATTCTCACCAACGAACGCTCGCTGACTCGTAAACTGAAGGAAGCAATTTTGTCTTTTCAATTGGAACGAAAATACACCAAAAATCAAATTCTCCAGATTTATTTCAATGAAATTCCGTACGGCTCCACCAACTACGGAGTCCAAGCCGCTGCCCAAAGTTATTTTGGAAAAGACGTGCGCGATTTGTCTCTTGCCGAAGCTGCCACCCTGGCCGGAATGCCAAAAGCTCCCTCAACCTATCTCAACAACCCGGATCGCTTGAAAACTCGACGTGACTTTGTATTACGTCGTATGCAAGAAGAAGGATACATTAGTGAAGAAGAAAAACTCGCCGCCCAGGCCGAACCCCTAGAAATGCGTCAAGTACTACACAACATTCAGGCTCCTCACTTTGTACTGTATGTCAAGGAACAACTAAGTGAAAAATATGGTGATACCTATGTCGAAACCGGGGGACTCAAAGTTATTACCTCACTTGACTATGAAAAACAAAAAAAGGCGGAAGAGGTGGTGGCGACCACCGGTGATAAGGTGTTAGAAGAAGCCGGAGCAGACAATACCGCCCTAGTGGCAATAGATCCAAAAACCGGACACATTCTCTCCATGATTGGTTCAAAAGATTATTTTGATCAAGAGATAAAAGGACAATTTAACGTCGCAACACTGGGGCGACGCCAGCCCGGCTCTTCTATCAAACCTATTGTCTATGCCGCAGCCTTTGAAAAAGGATACACCCCAAACACCATCTTGTTTGATGTCGTCACCAATTTTTCCATTAGTGGCAAACCGTATAAACCTCTCAACTATTCATTACAAGAATATGGACCGGTCACCATGCGAGCGGCGCTTCAAAATTCGCTCAACATTACTTCTGTAAAAACCATGTATCTGGTCGGGACTAAAAAAACTATCGACTTCACAAAAAAACTTGGTTACACCACTTTCAACGAAGAGAATACCGGTTTGGCGCTGGTTCTCGGTGGAGGAGAAGTGAATATGATTGAGCACGTAAATGCCTATGCGGCCTTTGCCAACTACGGCGTTCTGCACAAGCCGGTTACTATTCTCAAAGTAGAGGACGCGGACGGGACCGTACTCGAAGAATGGAAGGCGGAGAAGGGCGAGCAAGTAATAGAACCAACTCTCGCAGCCACTATGTCAAACGTATTGAGCGATGACGCGGCTCGTGCCATGTCGTTTGGTACCGGCGGAGTCCTTACGATTCCCGGTCGCTCGGTAGCAGCCAAAACCGGTACTACCAATGAATATAAAGACGGATGGACTATAGGGTACACCCCAAGCATAGTTATAGGTGTCTGGGCCGGAAACACCGACAACACCTCAATGAAGGCCGGGTATGGTGGAAGTATGGTGGCGGCTCGCATTTGGAATCCAGTCATGAAGGAAATTTTAAAAGATACACCAGCGGAACAGTTCCCCCAACCACCAGCAATAAAAACCGACAAAGCAGTACTGAATGGACAAACCGGTGGCTCAGTAACGCTCGCAGTAGATAAAGTAACCGGAAAACTAGCCACCAGCTCTACACCGGAACGCTTTATTGAAGAGCGCACCTACATGCTTCCTCATTCAATTCTTCATTATGTCGATAAGGACAATCCCCAAGGACCAATTCCAGAAGACCCAACCAAAGATCCGCAGTATACTGTTTGGGAAGCAGCCATTCAAGACTGGATCACTCGCAAAAAAGAAAAGGACCCGGAATGGAATGTGGTATTCGAAGATCCTCCTACTGAATATGATGATGCCCATTCTTTGGAAATGATCCCCAGCCTCGTGATCGTATACCCGGCAAACGGTGCAACAGTTCAAGGTCGTCAAATTGATACCGATATTAGAGTAAGTGCTCCGCGGGGAGTTGCCAAAGTTACCTATCAAATTAACGGCGTATATGTAGGAGTAGTGACAGATCACCCATTTAATCTTCACTATTACGCAGCCGAGCTTGATCCGGGAGAGCACACCTTAACCGTGACCGTAGAAGATGATGTAGGGAACAGACTCAGTGAAGAAACCACGTTTGTTCTTGATGCTGACACCATCCTTCCGGGGGTACAATGGAAAGATGAAGTACTACAGGTAAAAGAAAAAGATTTCCCCCTTCTCCTTTCTCTTACCGGAACAAAGTTGGATGAATTAAGTGATGTATCGGTATACCTCAAAGAGGGAGAGACAAAAACACTGATCACCAGTATCAATAATTTTTCTCTCATCATCAACAACACCATCCCTATTTCCCTCAATACAAAACCAACCACCGCCTCAGCTCAACTGATCGCGGAAGCAAAAACCAAAGACGGGACCGGACAAGGAGATACCTTACAAATTGAAGTAAAAGAGTAACAAAAAACACCGCCGCGATGGCGGTGTTTTGAAATACATTTTTTATTGATTTATCTCACGCTTTCATAATTCACTTGTGAACCAACTTTAGAAAATACTACCTGCCATAATCGGTTTTTTTCCGCTCGAAACGACCCGGCGCAGATCAGAAGATAGTACGTCCACATGCGATAAAATCGTTCACTATATTTATCTTGTATCTCACCCCAACGATTGACAAAGTTTTCGTGCCAAGCCATAAGCGTTCGGTCATAATCTGTTCCAAAATTATGCCAATCTTCTAGCGCAAACAATCTTTCTGAAGCGGTAGCAATTTGTTTCACTGATGGAAGCATACCGCCACGAAAGATATATTTATCTATCCAAGGATCAGTGGAGTGCACAGAGCGATTACTACCAATCGTATGAAGAAGTGTCAGACCGCTCGGAACAAGAACACGATGAACCACCTCCATATATTCCCGGTAATTTTTATACCCCACATGTTCAAACATCCCTACCGAAACCACTCGATCAAACTGCTCAGTAATATCTCGGTAATCTTGGAGCCGAATATCAATTGGTAACCCAGCACACCGCTCTTTTGCCAGCACCGCTTGTTCTTTTGAAATAGTAACGCCCACCACCAAAACTTCGTACCGCTCGGCCGCAAACTTTGCCAACCCTCCCCAACCACACCCAATATCCAAAAGTTTCATCCCTGGTTCGAGCTTTAGTTTTCGACAAATAAGATCAAGTTTTGCTTCCTGTGCCTCTTCAAGATTGGTCGCATCCTTCCAATACCCACAACTGTAAATCATTCGACTGTCGAGCATTCGTTCATACAGATCGTTTCCGGCGTCGTAATGTTCTTTACCAACAATTTTTGCTCGCTCTTTGGTTTGACGATTAGTTAAGGTAGCTTTGGTAATGTGCCATATAAGCGCAGGACTAACGCGGAGTTTTTTATCAATTTGTGCTCTAAGTACCCGATCAATAAACTGATCAAGTGCTTCTGAGTCCCACCATCCATCCATATATGCCTCCCCAAGAGCCAGGGTTCCACCACCAAGAACACGTTTGTACAATTCCTCATTATGCACCTGAATATCCCACGGCCGGGTACCATTAATTTTCACATCCGCATGTTCCAAAAGTTGCTCAATTTGTTTTTTCATAGAGGGGGAATTAAAAATACAAGAAGATGTACGTACTGTAGCAGTATACTGTAAACAGAGCAAGGGAATCAAAAAAAGAGGCTTTCAATCCTCTTTTTTTGACTTTATCCATTTATTTTATACTTTTTACTGAACCTAACTCTCAAACCCTTGGTTCCCCCAGGCACAACCGCCACTACCAACCCCTTCTTTCCCTTTATTTTTTCATACCTCCTCCCCCCTGTCTCAAGAAGAAAAGTGTCAGCAAATTTTTTTACTTCACATAAACCATGCCCCATTGATAAAATTATTTTCACCTCTGCCTCACTCTCTATACCTTCACCATTATCAGAAACCTCAAATACCACCTGGTCACTTTCAAACAAAATAGATAGCTCTCCACTTCCTGCATACTGATGCGCATTTCTAGCAAGTTCAATAAAATGATAAACCATTTTATCAAGCTTAGAATCATTAGATTTGTAGCCGTTTTCTCTACAAATTCTCTCCCACCATTCGTTTATTTCACCTGGGATCCAGGTTGAACCATACCGTTGCTGAAAAAGCATTACACTAATAGGTATCTCTTCATCCCCGAAATGGTTCACATCAAACCCAACAGAATACCGCTTCGGTACCATCTCACACTGTTCTACAGAACGCCCCCCACCTCTTTTTATTTCCATAAAAATTTTCAACTAACCTAACAGTAAGCTTTCTCATTCTTTATTTTGAAAACTACTTACGTATCGGCATCACAATATACAAAAAATCTTCTTTCCCTACTGGTCGGAAGACACAGGGCGCGTCACCACTATTCACACAAAACTCCACCTCGCCGTCCACCATTTGCTGCAATCCATCAAGTGTGTAGCGAAAGTTTAGAAGAATAGCATTATCCTCACCAGTCACCTCAACTTCAAGTGAAGAATTGTGTTCACCAGTCTGATTACTCAGAGAAGAAATATGAATTTGTTTATCTGAAGCAGAAATATTCATCGTTACACCATTAACCCCGGTAGTACTAAACAAACTCGCCGCTTTAATTTTCTTTACCAATAAATCTGCCGGTGCTGTTGCTACCGTCTTAAACTCGGTGGGGATAATTTGTGCATAGTCTGGATATCTACCTTCCACCAAACGACTCGTTAGTTCAATTCCATCTATTCTCAACCCAAATTGTGAATCACTGAGAAATACATGCACCATGTTATCCCCATCTTCACCTTTGGCAAGGGAAAGGAGTCGAGCAACTTCCTGTGCCGTTTTTCCTGGTAAAATCGCCATAAGCTGATCCTCACCATTCTGCACCTTCACTCTCTTTTCCGATAAACGATACGAGTCAGTCGCGGCAAGTACTAAACCAGCGTGCCGTTCGGTAAAAAACCCCATATATACCCCAGAGAGCTCCGGACGCATGTCTGTTTTTGCGGTCGCAATAATCACTCGTGCCAGCCCCTCTTTCAACTCCTCCCGATCAAACACATACCCATGGTCTTCTTGTATCTCAGGAATGACCGGGTAGTCTTCAGCCGGCATTCCTTTGATTTTTGTACTACTTTGACCATTCTCTACCTTCAATTCATTACCGGTAAGTGAAACACTCACCTGCGCGTCTGTAATAAGTGATACATAGTCAGAAAATGTCTTTGCCGGCACGGTAAATACCCCTGGCTCATCCACTTTTGCCCGAACTCGAACCCGAACAGCAATTTCAAGATCAGTACTCACCACCTCCACGTTTGATTCTTTTGCCTCGATGTAAATATTCGAAAGAATCGGTAAGTTGACCTGCTTACTTGAAACACCACCCACTACACTCAGTGCCTGATGGAGATTCTCTCTAGTACAAGTAAAACGCATATACTGGTGATGTTAAGAATTAGAAGGGAAGTGATTTATATGTTAATAAAATAAAGAGTTGGTTTGTTTACCGATTAAAAAGTATTTTGTGTTTTTTCATTACCTTCAACATGGTTTGTTTTACTGTTTTGTATTTCTTTTACCCAACAACCCAATCCGTTCCAGTTCAATCAATTTATATATTTATATATCTAGTAATAAGTAATAAGGGGTGTGGACAGTGGGGATAAGGTGATATTTGTTTTATGTTAAGCGATTTGTTGGTGGGGATAGATTTTGTGATTGTGTGTATGAAGGGTGGGGACAATTAGAGTGGGTATTTTATAGTGGGGATAAGTGATACTATTGTACACAACTTGTGGGGATAGAGATAATATGTTGTCCGCATACTTATACTTATTTCGTCCACAGCTTATCCTGGTTTGTTTGAAATTTTTTTAGGTTTGAATCCGCCCAAGGCGGACGAGGGTCTTATTTCCCGTAGCTTGCTACGGATTTTCCTATAGTGATACCTCGTCCGCTTGCGGCGGGGAAACTCATTTACGAATCTTCCGAATGTACGAATATGAGAAGGATACTAAAAGGGAATGGGTGTTTATTCGAATATTCGAAAGATTCGTAATTCGTATCTGCCTATACGCTCTCCGCGTACAATTGTTGCTTAATAGATTCAATATCTTGTTTGAGTTTGAGATCGTTTTCCACCTCATTCAATATTTTGGTGTGTGCATGCATCGCTGTGGTGTGATCACGTCCCCCTAGCTCATCACCAATTGCTGGGAAGGAGAGTTTGAGTTCTTCTCGCATGAGGTACATGATAATTTGACGAGGAAACGACAACTTCTTTTCTCGGCTTTTTCCGAGAATATCGATCTCTTGAACATCATAATACTTGATAACTGCCGCAACAATATCGCGAGGTGTGGCTGATTTTCTAGTGTGTTGGATAGCGGCGGTTGCGAGAATTGACTTGATGGACTCTTTGGAGGGTTCCATGTTTTTGAGTTCATGGTAGGCGATAATTTTATTGAGAGCGCCTTCAAGTTCACGAATGTTACTCTGCACATTGGCGGCGATAAGTTGTGCTAGTTCGTCCGGTAAGAAAAACTTTTTTTCTTGTGCTTTGGCTTGGAGAATAGCTCGTCGAGTTTCTAGGTCAGGTGAACCGATGTCTACAATCATTCCCCATTCAAATCGGCTGCGTAAACGATCTTCAAGGGTGGGGATAGCTTTTGGTGGGCGGTCACTGGTTAAGACAACCTGTTTTGAGTTCTGATGTAATTCGTTAAAGGTGTGAAAGAACTCCTCTTGGGTTTGTTCTTTTCCACCAATAAACTGAATATCGTCAATTAAAAGCAAATCAACATTTCGGTACCGTTCTTTAAATTCTTTCGCTCGTCCTTCTTTTACGGCAGCAATGAATTCGTTGGTGAATTTTTCCATACTCACATATAAAATGCGAGTTTGAGGATTGGCCTCAAGCATGGTGTGGCCAATTGCTTGGATCAGGTGGGTCTTTCCCAATCCTACACCACCATAGATAAAGAGGGGGTTGTACGCTTCGCCTGGTCTTGCGGCTACTGCCTGAGCCGCGGCGTGGGCTAGCTCGTTTGCCTTTCCAACAATAAAGGTGTTGAATGTGTACTTGGGGTTTAGGTTGTACTGTGAAGCGAGAGTGGTTTTTGGAACGGAGTAAATCGGGTTTGAAATAGAGGAAACAATCGGACGCTCAGAGACAGTACACTCTTTTTCTTCTATATTTTTGAGTTGGTCGACATGGTAATCAATCTTTTTTACCGGTCGGCCGGTAACGCGCTCCAGGGTTTTTATAAGGTCAGAATGATATTTTTTCTCAAGCCAGCTCTTGGTAAACTGATTGGGAACACAGATAACAACCTGCCCCTCCTGGAATGTCGCGATGCCGGTGTGTTTGAACCAGGTAGTAAAGTTTGCTTTGGAAACTCGCAGTTCAAAATCTGCCAGAACCGCATCCCAAATCTCAAAATTTGTCATAGAAGAGTTGATTGGATGAATGGTTTATTTGTTTGCTTCGGGTGTTGGTGGGTGTAATTTTTGTATTTTGAAGGTTGGTGTACTTGGGTTTTATATTTTTTGTTTTATTTTAGCTATTTTATTGGTATTTTTTGTGATGTGTGTCTTACCGAAGCCGTGTAAAAATGTATGGCTTTCGTGTGAGTCCCATTGTACCATATTTATTCACAGGAAAAAATTGCTAGAAGTAGCCAAAAAGTGGGTAATGTGTGGATAAGTTGTGGAGAGTGTGGATAAGTAGGGACAAAAATGCCCAATTTGATAGAAAAAAGCTGGGGATAATATAGCATGCTCTGAGGAAAAACAAAATTTTATTTATGTTTAGCAGTTTTTTCACTGTGGATAGTTGTGGAAAACTTGTTGGGTTGATATTCAATCCACCTACAGCCCCCATCCTTCCTCTAAAGTAGGGGGTATGGCGGGAATTTATTGATATGCAGCTGGTGGAAATTAACCCCGGCTAAGTTGATCTGAGTGATTTGTTCATAATATTGTTAAAAATAGGTGTGTTACATCGTGGCAGCTTCTCCAGTCGGTGGTTGTATACAAAATTACGTGTTATAAACTTGACATTTTCCCTTTACTCAGCTATACTCCTCGCACCGAAAGATTTTTTGTATCGGAACTATACAAATTATCCAATCATCAATCTATTACGTGTATGCCAAAGCGAACCTATCAGCCAAAAAAACGTAAGCGTGCCAAGTCACACGGCTTCCGAGCCCGTATGAGTACCAAAAATGGTCGCATCGTTCTCAAGCGTCGCCGAACAAAAGGCCGCAAGAAACTCACAGTAAGTAATGAACGCGGTCGAAAACTGCGCCGAAAGTTAACGAAATAACACCAAAGGACCTCGAACAAACGGGGTCTTTTTGATATACTGGTGTTATGGATTACGGATAATACGGAGGTACGGATTATTGATAGAGATAGAATATGTATGTAAGCAGAGTAAGCAAAATACACTATTGTATTTTATGTGCTTAGTTTGCCTATTTTGCTTATTGGCTTATTCTGCAAAACATCTATCTGTACCTCCGTATTATCCGTAATCCGTAAAATCACTAGATATGCTTCCCTCTCAACACCGTCTAAAACACATGAAAGACTATGAAATCCTTTACCAAGAAGGCCGTTTTGTTGGTGCGAACCTGCTGGGGTTGAAAATATGGAAAATTGATCCGGAGAAGTATCCGCGGAGAAAATATTCAGTGGGAGATCTAAAGATTGGATTTGTGGTGAGTGTCAAAGTAAGTAAAAAAGCGGTTGAACGAAATCGTCTGAAGCGGCAGATGCGTGAAGTCGTCCGATTGTTGTTGAAAGAAAATCGTATTCAACCGGGGTATCTGATGGCTTTTATGGCGAGTCCAAACATGTTAGGAAAAGATTATCAGGAAATTGAACAGAATATAACATTTGTATTACGAAAAGCTAGAGTCTTGGTGTAACCTAAAAATCATATACGGCAATACCTAAAGCACTGTCTTTGCAATTGCCTACATCAACTAATTTGGAAATTGGAATTTGATATTTGGAAATTAACCTCTATGAGTATTCTAAAATTTTTTTTTCATCTCCCACGAATGATTCTGGTTTGGATTATTCACGTGTACCAAACAATCCTCTCTCCGGATCATAGTTTTTGGGCAAAAAAAGTGTATCCGATGGGTTATTGTCGGTTTTATCCCACCTGCAGTGAGTACGGGAAACAAGTGATAAAAAGACGCGGTGCTGTTGTTGGGATTATAAAAACCGTTTGGCGGATACTACGGTGTAATCCGTGGAGCAAGGGTGGGGTTGATTTGCCGTAATTTATGGAACCGATAGCACGTAACAGATAACACATATCATAAATCAGGAACAGACGTTTGTTGGAATATGTTTAAGGAGTTTTCAAAATTTGTCCGCCATGTGTGAGTTATGTGTTGATATAGTTGGTATATTCAAGGTTTATCTATGAAGATACAAGTTAAGGTCATTCCTCGATCGTCTGAAAACAAAGTGAGTAAAGAGAATGACATGAGTTATCGTGTTAAAATTACCGCACCGCCGGTTGATGGGAAGGCGAACAAACAACTGATTGAAGTATTGAGTAAAGAGTTTGGAGTAGCGAAATCGAAAGTGAAAATTGTTAAAGGGGAGACGGGGAGGAATAAAATAATTGTTATTGAAGAATGATGTGTGATATCAAAAGATATACAAACACTTCGAAGGGATATTGAATTCAAAACAGTCTTACGAGGTTCAGAAACGGCTTTCAAAAGTACCTGGGGGGCTTTTTAGTCCTACAGAAATTGATGAGGGGTCACGATTGTTGATTCAGGAGATGGATATTAAACCAGGAGACATGGTACTTGATATTGGGTGTGGTTATGGACCAATTGGAATTGTGGCGTCAAGACTATCTTCTTTTGGGGCTGTACATATGGTAGATAAGGATTTTGTGGCTGTACAATACGCTAATAAGAATATAGAAACAAACAAAGTAAGAAACTATACAACATATTTAAATAATGCGTTCTCTGAAGTCCCGGATATGAAATTCGATGTGATTGTTTCAAATCTTCCTGCTAAGGTCGGGAATGAGCTTTTGTATATTATTATGAATGACGCAAAAAAAACACCTCAAAAAAGATGGAAAGTTTTACGTGGTCGTTATTTCCGGACTGAAAGAATACATAAAAAGAAACTTTAATAAAGTGTTTGGGAATTACAAAAAGTTGAAACAAGGAAAAACATATATGGTTGCTGTTGCAGTGAAGAAAAGTTAGATATGTTTTGATTTGAAATGGAAATACAAGACGGATATATAGTTGCAAGACTATTCACCAGCCTGGAAATTGTGTTTTGACATTTGGAATTTAAAAAAGCGGTTCACTCGAACCGCTTTTGTTGCTAGTGTTTATGATCGTGAGCGTGATCATGATCGTCATGTGAATGGTCGTGTTTGTGATCATGTTTGTGATCTTTACAGTCTTTACAACCAAGCTCTGCTAAGTGTGGATCGTTGACGAGTTGGTCGCCGAGAATTTTTGCCTTGAGCCACTGCATGACTTTACGATTTTGTATTTGAACAGCGATAGTGTCACGGACCTCCATACGCTTAAGGTTTTCCAAATACTCAGTATTGTCTTGGTACATTTGTTTCATCATTTGTATTTCCGCGTCTACCTCGCTATCGTCGGCGTGGAGGTGGTGTTCTTTAGCAATTTCACGAGAGACGAGAGCTGCTTTGGCACGTTTTTCTGCTTGTTGCTTGAAATCTTCAAACAATTCTTTTTCATTCTTTTTTATGTCAGCCAAATATTGTTCAGTACTGACACCGTGTTTTTCTAGATCGCGCTGTAGTTCGTAAAACATTTTTTGGCGTTCAGAATCAATGAGTACTTCTGGAATTTCTTCAAACGTTGTTTTTTCAATTAGCTTTTCGAGAATCTCCGCCTCTGCTTTTTGGTCTGCCTTTCGTTGTGCTTCCTCGGTGAGGTTTGATTTGATTAAACCCTTTAATGTTTCTGCATCTTTCTGACCAAGTTTTTTGGCAAATTCATCGTTTGCTTCTGGTAGTGTTCGCTCGTATACATCCTTTACTTTCACCTTGAAATCGACGGTCTTTCCGGCTAAATGTTTTTGGTAGTGTGTAGAAGGAAAGTCGAGTGAAAATTCTTTCTCGTCTCCTTTTTGCAATCCTTTTACTTGCTCATTGAATCCTGGGATGTAATGTTCTTCACTGAGGTATACTTGATAGTCTTTGGCTTGACCACCTTCTACCGGTACCTTGTCAATAAACATGTCCAGGTCAAGAAGAAGCTTGTCGGTTTTTTCTGCCTTACCGGCTTTGATTACTTCGGTGGCATGCATACCGCGAAGTGCATCAAGTGTTTCATTGATTTCCTTTTCGGTCACTTCTTTTGCTTCTCGTTTCACGTTGATTTTATCAATAGCGGGTAACTGAATTTTTGGAAGAAGTGCGACTACTGCTGTGTATACCACATCATTCCCTGGAGCAATTTTTTTAACATCAATCTTTGGTGCACCAATGATATCAAGCTTTTCCTCAATCACCGCTTTGTAGTACGTTTCTTGAACAATAGACTCAAGCGCTTCTTGAAGCAGGTTCATGTCTCCCACTTCACGCTTTAGGATATCAAAAGGAACTTTTCCGGGTCGGAAGCCTTTAATATTTACTCGTTTAGAAAGGGTCTCGGCGGCCTTTTGAAGGTGCGATTCATATTCGGTCGGAGTTACGGTAATGGTGAGTTCTACTTGTGATTGGGGGAGTTTTTTAAGTTCGTGCATATGGAAATAGATCTACAAGGCGTGTTGAGTTAAACTGATTGCCTTATGATTATGGTAATATTCTTTGTGAGAGATACTGATAATTAATGTGGAGTTAGAACGGGTAATTTATTTTTTGGAAATTACTCCAAGAGTCGCTAGAGCATACCTCTTTTTTCGCTATTTGTCAATAAAAAAGCACAATTTTGGTTGACAATAGCGGTATTTTTGGGCATACTATTGACTCGAGCATACCAGTATGAAGTTACTTGGGTACAAATTTGGCCTCACCATCCTCAAAGCACTTGTTGCTGGAAAAAAAGGGGTGAAAAGTGGCCTCCATGCGATACGACCTTTCTTGCAACGGTTGAGATTGGTATATATTACTGTATTTGGGTTTCGGTTGTATAAAGTGGGTCGCATTTTTACCAAAAAAATTGATACACTCGGTGTTCCATCTCGGGGACACTTGGCAGAATTTTTTGGTAAACGAAGCACAGTGCAACTGGTGCTTTTTTTGGTAGCTCTCATTGTGATGATTCCGCATAGCACGTTGTACAGTAAAGAAGACTTTGGTATCCCGGGCAGAAAGACAATTCTTTATAAACTGGCACCTGGAGATCAAGACTATTCGATTGAGGAGGTTGGAGTTACCAATGTGGTACATTCAAAAAATGAGTCATACAGTTGGAACGATGGAACGGTGGGTACTCAAATGCCACGCGGTATTACTGATACGGTTGCACCGGCTACGGAGTTGACAGCTGGTGGGTCGCTCGGAGGAAGTGCGCTCATAAAACCAATTGTATTTGCGCCAGAAGTAGTCGGGACGACTACTTCTACGACTGGAGCACGAGTGAAAACCCGAACTGAAGTGGTAAATCATGAAGTACAAGACGGAGAGAATCTCAGTGTTATTGCTGGGGCGTATGGTATTAGCATCCAAACCCTTATCAGTGCGAATGGTTTAACCGAAAAATCAATTTTGCGACCAGGGATGAAACTGACCATTTTGCCGGTCGATGGGGTTTCTCATAAGGTCCGTTCCGGTGATACGGTGATTGGTATTGCCAAGACGTACGGCGTAGGGGTTGACGAAATTATTGCCTTCAATGAGCTTGATGGACCAAAGATTCGGATTGGTGATGAGCTTATGATTCCAGGAGGAACGCTCCCGAAACCACAACCAATCGCACGAATTATTCAGCCAATTCAAAAGGCGGCACCGATTATCAAAAAAGCTTTGCCCATTCCTCCGGCATCAACAGCCCTTCCATCAGTAGCCGGTGGATACGTGTGGCCAACCGCTGCCACAATCATCACTCAGTATTATGGATGGCGCCACACCGGACTTGATATTGCCGGAAAGACTGGTACGCCAGTTTATGCTGCTCGAGCCGGAACCGTTGAAAAATCCCAGTGTGGATGGAATGGAGGGTATGGTTGTTATGTTATTATTGATCACGGTGGCGGGGTAAAAACATTATATGCTCACCATTCTCAACTGTATGTCTCTGCCGGAGATCAGGTGACACAAGGGCAGACTATTGGGCTAATGGGTTCTACCGGTCGTTCTACCGGACCGCACGTACATTTTGAAGTCCGTGTAAATGGTAAGTTTCAAAACCCATTGAGTTATGTAAAAAAATAATAACAACAAACAGTAGAGACGCCATGCCTGGCGTCTCTACTGTTTGTTTTTTTATTCCACTTTTGCTCGATATTGCAATGCTTCTGCTACGTGCTCTGTTTGAATATTGTCCTGTTTGTGTAAATCAGCAATTGTGCGAGCCAATTTCAAAATGCGGTGATAACTGCGAGCCGACAAATGCATGTGTTGCACCGCTTGTTTTAGAAGATCAACCGATTGATCATTGAGTCGACAGTGCTCCCGCACATCTTTGTTTTTCATTTCGCTGTTGGTGGAATAGGGGGTATTTTTCAGGCGCCAAGTTTGTCGTTCCCGAGCTTCTTCTACTCGGGTGCGAATATCTTTTGATGATTCGGCGAGTTGATTGTCGCTCAGTTTATCAAATTCCACCCGCGGAACTTCCACATGAAGATCGATTCGGTCAAGAAGTGGACCGCTGATTTTCTTTTGGTAGTTTGCTACCTGCATTGGCGAACAAATACATTTCCTTCCCGGGTCAGTGGCATAGCCACAGGGGCACGGGTTTTGACTCGCGACCAAGGTGAAACGAGCGGGGAACGTAATTGTTCCTTGTGCACGCGAAATGGTAATAATACCATCTTCCAGCGGTTGGCGCAGGTTTTCAAGAACTTGCCGAGGAAATTCCGGAAACTCATCTAGGAAAAGAACACCGCGGTGTGCCAAAGAAATTTCCCCGGGGCGAGGAAATTTTCCACCACCAACCAGACTGACACCACTGGCAGAGTGATGAGGTGCGCGAAATGGTCTGGTTGTTACGAGTGGCTTATCATCTGATAAAAGGCCGGCAACAGAATAAACTTTGGTTGTTTCAATTGCTTCGGCTGTTGTCATGGTGGGGAGAATGGATGGAAGTGAGCGAGCCAGAAGCGTTTTTCCTGATCCTGGAGGACCATTGAGAAGAATATTATGCGCGCCACTGGCTGCAATTTCCAGTGAACGTTTTACATATTCCTGTCCTTTGACAAAAGCCATGTCCATTTCATACAGTGTTTCATCAAACCAAGCAGCAATATCTTGGTGCTCTATCGGTACAATCGGCTCAACTCCGGTCAAATGGTTGATAAGAGAGCGAAAGGATTGAACCGGATAGACAGTAATGTTTTCAATAATCGCGGCTTCTTTGGCATTTACTGCTGGGACAAATAATTCTTTATACCCACGCTCAGCCGCAAAAATGGCGAGCGGTAGAATGCCGGTCGTGTGACGAAGCGACCCATCAAGCGCGAGTTCTCCAACAAATAATGCTTTTGAGATATCAATGTTGCCGGGTGATTCAGTTGCCAAATACATGCCAATGGCCATGGGTAGATCATAGGCGGCCCCTTCTTTTCGGACATCGGCTGGAGCAAGATTCACAACAATGCGACTATTATTGGGAAACTTGAGATCGGTATTTTTCCATGCAGTTCGAATACGTTCTTTGGCTTCTTGGATGGCAGTATCAGGTAGCCCGACGATTTGATATGCTGGCCATGAACCACCAATATCCACCTCGACACTGATCGGTTCACAGTCAAGCCCGAGTACCGCGGCTGAATTTATTTTTGAAAGCATATCCCTCCTAATATCAGTGACCAGTGATCAAAGATCAGTGATCAGTTGTAAATGAAAAGTGTAGTAATTATATCGAAATAAATCTTAAGATACAAGAAACAATATACAATTTCCAAACAAATATTAATGTATAACTATAAATGTAAAACGTGTTTATAATGTGAGTTTTGTTTATTAGACTTTGTTTGTTTTTTGGTACTTATAACTTGTACCGTTCTATTCAATACCAATATTCCATAGTACATCAAATTGTTTTTTAAATCCTTCAATCATGTCTGGTCGATAATATACGGTTGCTGTTGGTGTTCCTCCTTAAGTAGGGTGAGAATTTCTGACTAGTTGGTGTAGACACCGTTTTCTGTTTTTATACTCATACACTTGGTTGAGACAAGCAAACAGCTTTTTCAAGATGATTTTTTTTCTTTTTTTCTCTCGCTCAACAAAAGTAAACCAGCCCCAACCACAATCATCACATCCGCCAAATTGATAATACCGGTAAAAATGCGAAAGTAATCAATGGTGACCTCAAACAGTAAACGGTCGATGTAGTTTGAAATTGCACCGCCGATAATGAGGAGGATGCCAAAGGTAAAAAGAGGGTTAGATTGTCTTGTTCCTGATCGGAGAAGAAGCAACACCAATAAGAGTACAATGATCGGGGTGATAATAATTAAAACACTGTTGGGAAACGGTAAACTAAAGGCAATGCCAGGGTTGGCAAAATAATCCCAACCGATATAGGGGATTGGGAAGTATGAGTGGTCGGGAATAAGCCGGGCCGTGTATTTAAAAGTTTGATCAAGTAAAACAAAAAACCCGCTGATGAGAAGTGGAGGGATCAGGCGGGTTTTTTTTGGCATAGATAGACACAATAATCGATGTACTTGTTGTTCTAGCAACATTCGTAACAGATAGGGGTTTGAGAGAGGGGAAAAGCAATAGGTCTAAATTTACGCCTCTTGGGTCAAGGTTTTTTTACAAGATACACAAGAGCTTGAAGTTGGTCTTGCCAAAAGCCGCTTTTCGTCTATTGGTTGGTCACAGTATTTGCAAATACCGTACGCTCCTTCGTCGAGTCGCTTGAGAGATTTGATTACATCCCGAAGAGAGCTCTCAAGGGTTTCTTCAAGAGATTTGTCAACGACATACTTTTCCATCTCGTGCACATTATCATCTTCTTCATCCCCAAACTCTGGGAAATCTGCCTCGTAGTTGGCGGTGGTTCCGGGTACTTTGGTGGCAAACTTTGAAAGTTCACCCTCAAGACGAACCTTTTCTGCTTCAAGAAGGATACGAATCTCATCAAGAAACTGAGCCGAGTAGGTGGTGGTTGGTTGCACTTTCGTCATAGCAATTCAGTTATCGGTCAGAAGATAAAATAGCTGCTTTCTGCCGTAAAAAGTTAGTAAAAATACATAAAAAGCGTAGTTTTTGATACTACTATGTCAATTATATGAGAAAAAATAAAAAAAAGCAAGTCCAAATATATCATCCGAACCTACGAATACTATACAAATTTACGAATCTACGAATACGGCGAATTGTATTACACTTCTACTTTCAGTATTACATCGATCTGGAGTGGGCAAGCACATTCGTGGATTTGGAGATTGGTAGATTCGGATAACATTCGTAAATTCGGAAATAAAAAAAGGCGATCGAGGCCCTAGGTAATAGTGTGGCTGATCGCCTTATAGTCCCTAGGATGCATCGTCACCAGACGGTTTTGCCATTCAAGAGTCTTGAAGAGCAAAATCGTCTGATACGACAGTCCGTCCCGGGGACGGTATATCTCCTTACCAGCTCGAAAGGTGTTGGGCCTCAACATACACGGGGGTGACCACGGTATGCGTAACTGAAGCGCACCGAGCTGCCAAACTTGCCTCTAGATTTGCGTGTTTGTGTTTGTGTGACTTCTTGATGTGTACTCGATCCGTAGGTACTCAACTGATACATCAGTGAGCGGAGAATACACAAGGGTAAGTCTGGCAAAAGTGAGCAGTAAAGAGATGGTCCTTCGAAAACATTATGGCATGTTTTCCGAGGACCGTTGTGAAAGATCGAAACTCATTGCTTATACATACATAATAGCACATTTTTGCTCTGTTGTCAATATATTGGTCAATCTATGGTTATTATTTTGCTTTGTATAGCAAAAAATGTAATAAAAACAATGAATAATTTTTTGTATAGAATACTGTATACAAATATTATTCACAGCCATAATCCTAAACTTATCCACAGTTTTAAGCTTTTATTCACATACTTATCCACAATGTATAGAATAATCTATACAAATTGATGAATTATGCGTGGATAACGTTTGGATAACTGGTGGAATGGCGGAGGAAAAAGGCGGTGAAACATTTTTTATTCAATCTTTTCCACATTTTAACGCTCTTTTCCCCAGACTTATCCACAGATGTATAGAATAATCTATACAAACAGAGTGTTAGCTTAAAGAGAAACAAAAAACCGACTCATACCGTGAGCGGTTTTTTGTCTTCTTGGGTCCGACAAGTTTGAGTCCTGCCTGTAGGGTTCTAAGTATAAGGTGTTCTCATTATAACTTTATGGGCTGACTATTAAAGAAACATTATTTCTTCGCAATAATAAGAGCTGTGTTCAGATATTCATACCGAACTTCTACACTTGAAAAACCAACTTCTTTGAGCCAGGTGATTTGATTCTCAATCGGTGCAAGCACGTTAAGAAATTTATGGTGATGTGCCCATTCTTCCAATGATTTTTCGTCGCGAGCATTTTCCACGAGGTGGTGATAATGTCGAGCATCATTAACGGCGGCTTTGTACTTGTTTTTGTATGTTACAAGATCGCCAAAGATGAATACACCTCCAGCCTTGAGTGAGTCTAATATCTTTTTGAACAATAATCTTTTACCCTCGTCTTTTTGGTGATGAATACCAATGACAGAAACGACCATGTCAAAATCAGTATCAAAGTTCATTTCAGAATAATCACCCAAAAGATAGTCAACTTTGAATTTGGCAAGTCGTTTCTTGGCGCCATCCATCATTTGTTTAGAAAAATCTACCGCCTTTAGTGATGCGGTCGGAACAACCTCAAGAATTGTTTCAGAAGTAAGCCCTGTGCCTATACCGAGCTCTAAAATCTTCATCATCTCGTGGTCTTTGGAGTATTCTCGAACAGTGTTGATAAGTTCTTTATGTAGATTGTCGTGTCCGGGAATAGAGCGTCGAATATCATCATCATAAATTTCGTTTGCGTATTTATCGTAATTCAAGTCACCCGCGGTGACATTGGTTGTTTTTGCCATAATATTCATTTTAATTAATAGGAGAAAATTCTACTAAAAAAGCGGTGATTTAGGTCAATCATGGTGGTTATTGTGGTTAATGGGTCGGGGTAGTTTTGGGACGCCTCAGACTTAATTGCGGATATAAACTGCTCAGCATGCCAAATATCTGCCTCACCATGAATTGTGAGATATATAAATTCTGTGTCTTGTTGCATCTTAGCCAACTTCATTAGGTAAGGAATAAACACAGCAGAAGTAGATTCCATACTTCCAAGGAGAGTGGTAAGAGCGAGACCATTTCCATCAGAAACCACAGTTTGGATTTCTTGTGCCAGTGGAGCTATGGTAGTGTAATCTTCCGGTTGAGGGTGACAAGAAACTTGAGCAATAAAATCAAACAACAGTCCTGGGTGGTTGTCTTTTGTTTCTACTTGGAGATTCTCAGCCACCGCGTTATAGGCTGTGGAAGATTTTACCGAGAGGAGGCAAGCGGTCATCCAGGGGATAAAGTTGCCATAAATCCCTGCTCCATATCTGCGTATCATGGCGGCGGCGTGTTCTTTTGATACCTTGTTGATATCCGGAAGAGAACTCGCGAGCCTTGTTGTGGCTGTTTGAAATAGAGCTTCTATCTGGATAGGGTGGTTCGATTGAGTCATATTGTATCTGAAATAGAGAATAAACTTGACGGTATTTTTCACAACTGATATCATCCTGTCAACAAACTTTTACAAGTATAAATAAAATTAATTGAAATTTAGCAATAATTATTTACAAATAATTTAATGTTGTAAAAATTTGACACATATGGAAACTGCGCATGCGCTCCAAGATATAGGACTCAGTGAACAAGAAGCGGCTTGCTATCTCGCGCTACTTTCGCTCGGAAAATCGCTCGCGAGTCAGGTGGCAAAAAAAATGGATATCAAGCGAACAACGGTGTATCCGATTTTATCATCTCTTACCAAAAAAGGTTTTGCTAAGGTCTATTTTCGTGATAATACCCGATACTATTATCCACAACATCCGGAGCGGGCCGTGAAAATTGTCGAAAGAAAGGTGGATCAGTTTCGGAAGTTGATTCCGGAACTGAAAAAACTCGAACATACCGGGGCAACTTCATTGGGTGTGCGGTATATAGAAACTAAAAAAGAGTTGGAAGAATTTTATTTTTCCATGATTGATGAACTTCGAAACAAACCGAAAAAAGAACGAGCGTACTGTTCCATGGGAGATACTCCGTCTTGGTTAAAAGCTTTTCCTGAAGGAATGGCTCGAGATTTTTGGTCTGCCCGAGCTTCGGCAGGAATTCGAACGCGCGTACTTATCACCGAAAATTCGCGGTCGATAAACCCGGAGGATCCAACCTTGCTGAGAGAATATCGCGTATTACCGGATCGTTATCCTATGCTCGGTGCTATTGATGTTTTCTCTGACCAGGTATCGATCATTAGCCCTGAGTTACGTTCACTGGCAGTGGTAATACAAGTACCGGTAATGGCGATGATGTTTCAGTCGGTATTTGATATGGTATGGGATATGGTTGGTGGAAAATGAGTTGTAAAGAGCTAAAGACATTTAATTGTATACACGTAACAAAATGAGTATGATCTCATCATCATTTGGAGGAAATAGCAAGGTCGGAAAATCTCTGCTTTGGGATTTGGAACAGCGATTCATTCGGGCGAATGTGGAGAAGATTCCTATCGTCATTCATTCCTACCACTTGACGTACATGACAATGGTATGGTCGCTAGGGGTGGTACTGTTTAGTTTTTTTGCCACGATAAATATCCAGTGGTTATGGGGAGTTTCGTTGTGCATTTTTCTCCAATGGTTGACCGATTCATTTGACGGTGCGGTGGGAAGACTGCGGAAAGAAGGGTTGATAAAATGGGGATACTATATGGACCATTTCCTTGATTATATCTTTTTGTGCTCGATTTTGATCGGGTATTCATTGATACTACCGGACAATTTTAAGTACTTACTCTTTTTTATCTTAGTTATCTTTGGGGCGTTTATGGTAAACTCCTACTTGAGTTTTGCAGCGACTAATGAGTTTCGGATTGCTTATTTCGGAGTTGGTCCAACAGAAATCCGGTTATTGTTTATCGTTATCAATACACTGATTATTCTATTCGGGAAAACATATCTCGTGTGGTCACTACCCTATGTGTTATCTTTGTCGATAATTGGCCTAGGGGTGGTGGTTGTAAGAACTGGAAAGTATCTGCGAGAAATTGATATGGAAGAAAAAAAGAAACGGGAACATAAAACTCAAAAACTTTTTCATAAAACACTCAATAAATCTTACAGACTGGATACATAAAAGCATGCTTGTGGATAACAAGAGTTGCTGAAGCAAAAAAAATTTTTTATACTAGCGGTATAATTTTTTGGGGAAAAGGAGGTATGAAAGTCGTCGCAATCAGCGGAATACTTTTTGCCATATTGGTGGGAAGTATTTTTTTATTTCATAAATCAATTTCTTTTGCCGAACATGTCTCTCCGGATGTCGTACACGGATGGAGTGACACAGTAGTATTCAGTCAAATAAAAGTAGCTGGTAACGGTGGCTCTACTGACGAATTTATCGAACTGTACAATCCTACCGAAGAAGAAATTTCTTTGGCCGGATGGAAGATAGGAAAATATACCAAAAGTAATACCTCCACCGAACAATTGATAGAAATTGCGCAGATACCGGAAGGGGAACGTATTGCTGGTTATGGGTATTATTTACTAAGTCATGCGAGTCATATCCCAATTGATGGAGTTGTGGCTGACATAATATATTCTCCAGTCGAAAGTACGGAAACATTGTCTGATCACAATACAGTCGTCTTGCTTGATGCGCAAGGCCTGGTTGTTGATTTGGTGGGGTATGGAGAGGCAACGCTGTTTGAAGGGGTTGGTCCGGCAATTGCTCCAACGAGTGTTCAGGGTATTATGAGAAAAATTGGTGGTGACAACGGTAATGGTATAGATACGAATTCCAATGTCGATGACTGGTTTCGTACGACTCCTGGTCCAAGAAATAGCGCAAGTGACCCGCGTGGGTTACCGGTAGTAACACATGCACCGGTGGCGACGTTTGTGGTTTCAGATGGGAACGAAGATAATGAGTTTTTTATTGGGCAAGAAATACTCTTTGACGCAACGCTTTCGAATGATGATGCTGATGGGGGTGTGGTGGTTCAATACCTTTGGAACTTTGGCAACGGGGCAACGAGCACTGTGTTCACACCAACCACCACACATGTATATGATGCTGTCGGTACATACAGTGTTACTCTGTCGGTGCTTGATCTGGATAACGAAGTTGGGTCAGTTCAACTAGAGCTTGTCGTACTCGATCCGAACGATTTTCCTGTCGATGAAGAGGAGGGTGAACCAGTCGATGATGGTACGGATGATGAACAGTCGCCGGGAGAACAGATGACCGGGGGTTTGGTAATTAATGAATTTGTTAGTGAACCGATAAGTGGAGAAAAGGAATGGATTGAACTGTATAATGCCTCATCTTCTACAATAGACCTCTCGGGGGTGAGTGTGTGGGACGGAGCGGGTAAGATTGCATCTCCAACCGGAACAATTGCCGCAGGAGCTTTTTTCATCATTGAACTATCATCAAGTAAGTTGAATAATAGTGGAGACCGAATCATGCTAAAAGATCAGTTTGAAAACATTCTGGATCAAGTGACCTATGGGAGTTGGGATGATGATGTGGTAAGTGATAATGCGAAAAAACCGACCAGCCCAAATAGTGTGGCACGGAACGTTGATGGACGAGATACCGATCGTGATATCGACGACTTTACCGAGACGACTACTGTGACCAAAGGAGGAGCAAATACAATTACTTCTCCCGAGCCACTACCATCCAGTTCTTCCAGTGGCGGCGGGGGTGGCGGATCTGGATCGCAGAATACCACTCCTTCAGTAGGAGGCTCTATGCAGGGGGTGGTTGTCATAAATGAGCTCGTCTCAAATCCTCTAGAAGATCAGGATGAATTTGTAGAACTTTACAATAGCGGATCTGAGGTAGTTCAATTGACTGGCTGGTGGATAGAAGATGGAAGTAAAGCAAAAACATTGTTGTCGGGTGTATTGTTGCCTCAAGGCTATGTTGCTATTGATAATCCAAAAGGAAAATTGAATAATAATGGTGATATTGTGACAGTTTTCAGTGCGAACGGAACTACGGTAGACTGGCTAGCGTATGGTGACTGGGTTGGAACCAACCACCCGCCAGCACCGGAAAAAGGAAAAAGCTTATCTCGAAAAAAGGATGGTGTGTCTACGGGGAAAGCAGGTACAGACTTTACTATTACAGATACGATTACAAAAGGTGGGGCAAATGTGATTTCTACGATTGATAGTGAAGACAATGATAAGGAAACTTTTTCTAAAAAAGAAACACCAAGTTCGAATGGAATTGCTATCGCTGAACTCTTTCCAAACCCCTCTAAAGCCTCTGGTTTTGATGAATTTATTGAACTCTACAACGGAGGTGGTGCGAGTATTTCATTGAAAGGGTGGAAATTGAAAGACGCTTCAAAAAAATCATTTACTCTTCCGGAGGTGGTCATTCAACCGGAACAATTTTTGGTTTTTTATAAAAAAGATACTGGAATAGCACTTAATAATTCTGGTTCTGAAACCGTGTATCTTTTTGATTCTACTGGAGAAGAAAAAGGTGCGGTTTCTTATACCGGAGCGGTTCCGAAAGATCAGAGTTTTGTACTGTCTGAATCGGGGTGGGTATGGACTACGACTCCGACGCCCGGAAAAACAAACACTGTCAGTGAAAATTTACCACCAATTGCTGTGATAGATTTTGATGATGAAGTACCGGTTGGAATGGAGGTGACGTTTGATGCAAGCCGCTCTTCTGATCCGGAAGGTGGAGAAGTTTCGGTTGAGTGGGTGGTTGAAGAGAAAAGTAGTAAGGGTTCACTTGTGTCACATACCTTTGGTGCGACAGGTGTGTATCAGGTTATGGTTACACTTTTGGATTCACATGGCGCGGAAACATCACAAGAGCTTGTGATAACAGTCAAAGACAAAGATGCTTTTATTGGTGGGCCGGTATTGAGCGAAGAGGCAGATTTGCTTGGTTTGCGGATAGAAGAAATATACCCCTATCCGAACACTGGTGAGGAAGAGTTTATTGAGCTATTTCACGGAGGGTTGTTTCCTCTCAATCTTTCTTTGTATCAAATCGATGATGCTGTCGGTGGCTCTCGTCCGTACAAAATTCCCAGTGAAACGATTATAGAACCGGGGCAATACTTGGTTTTTACCGGTTCACAAACCGGACTTACTCTTAACAACTCTTCTGACAGTGTTCGGCTCTTGTCACCGATAGGGTTACCGATTCAAGAAGTTTCGTATGGTTCGACGATAAAACAAGCCTCGTATAGTAATATAAAAGGAAATTGGGAGTGGTCGATGGTTCCGACACCCGGGAAAGAAAATGTGAATCAGCCGCCGGTAAGTAAAAAATCTTCTGTTAGCACATCAGTAAAGAAAGCAATGGTAACAAGCGGAAAAAAAGTGAGTACCGGATCAAAAGTAAAACCGGTATATGAGACAACGTTGGCGGGTGTACGAACACGGAATGTTGGGGATAAGGTACAGACTGAAGGGGTGGTCAGTGTATTACCAGGTGTCTACGGATCACAATACTTTTATCTTGTTGATGCGCTGAAGAACGAGGGGGAGGTGAGTAGTGGGGTGCAAGTATATATGTATAGTAGAGAATTTCCTGAAGTAGCAATCGGTGATCGGGTTCGATTGACCGGTGAGTTGGTAAAATCAAATGGTGAACTGCGAATAAAAATGACTGAAGCAAAGGATATACAAATTCTTTCATCCGGTACCGTTCCACTGCCAAAAGAGGTGGAGATTGCGGGAATTGCGGAACCGTACGAAGGATGGTTGGTTTCAGTAACCGGAGAAGTGACGGAAGTCAAAAGTACGCACCTGTATGTTGATGACGGAAGTGAGGAGATAAAAGTATATTTTAAACAAGGTGCAAAGATTAACGCAAAATTGTATCGAGTAGGTGATACCGTACAAGTGACGGCTCAGGTTAACCGAACAAAAACCGGCTATCAATTGTTACCACGTTCTCAAGACGATCTGGTAAAAATTTCAGAAGCGGAAACACCGGAGACGTTTGTGGTAGCCGGAACAGTCGGTTCAGCCGCGGCAACAGCGAAGATGTATCTGACGACGACGGCAGCAGGTATTACGTCGGTGTTACTTGGTTTAGCCGCACGTGCTCGAGGTGCGATGGTGTTGGAGTTTTTGAAGCGGGTTGGGGGCGTAGCATTGGCTGTGATGCAAAGGTGGCGTGGGTAGTAGGTAGTAGTATCGTGTAACTCACGCCTTTAGGCTTGAGGTGTTTTCAAGCCTAAAGGCGTGAGTTACATATATTACCAAGCTCTGTGTAATCAAAAACAATCTGTGGAATCAATACTTAACAACCACCATCTCCCCACAATCCAACTTCCTGTTCTCTCGCTTCATTTTCCAAAATAACAAATTTATCCAAATAATCAAATGGAAAACGGGTGTAAGCATACGCATATCCTTTTTCAATTAAGAGCGCATTGATAAACAAACCATCTGGTAAGTACGCATATCGCAATAAGCGTCCGTACTTATCAATGGTATCCGACTGTGAATCTGTTTCTAAAAAAACAAACTGATTAGTCAAAAGCCCTTTAGTAAAATTAGAAGCTTCTTTTCCAAAGCATTGAACTTTTTTGGTCGGGTGAACTGTTTCCGGTGTATCCACACCAATGAGTCGAACTGTTTTTACTGTTCCGTTTATTTCTACCCGGAAGGTGTCACCATCGATAACTTCAATAATCGGAAAGAGTTCTTCCGCCTGTTCCTCTTCGTTCTCCTCAAAAGTTTCTTCTTCAACATTCACATCACTTTCTTCTTCCGTTTCAAGTTCATCTTGATTTTCTTGTGAACTACTTGGTTCAATCTGATTCAGAGTGGTACTGGAGATTTCATTTTCTTCGATAAGTAGTTGTTGTTCTCGTCGTGAACGATCTTCTTCGTTGGGATTTAATACAAGTTTGTTATTCGCACAACCGGTCAAGAGTAAGGAAACAGTGATACATAAAAAAATTACCGATCGTTTCATAGAAGAAAAAATAAAAATGTGGTATACTTTGCTCAATTATATTGTTGAGTGTACTATGGAAAATGTTTTTCTTCAATTAAGTATTATTTTAGGAATCACGGTAGCGATTGCTTTTGTGATGCGCCTGCTTCGTCAACCACTGATGAGTGCGTACATTGTAGCGGGAATTTTGTCCGGGCCGGTATTTTTGAATGTTTTGCATGGTGAACATGATGTCTACAAAACATTATCGCAATTAGGGGTTGTGTTGTTGTTATTTGTTGTTGGGTTAAACTTGAATTTTGAGCACTTGAAAAAAATTGGAAAAGCGTCGTTGTTTGCCGGAGTTTCCCAAGTGCTGTTTACTGGAATTATTGGAACAGGGATTCTACTCCTCTTAGGATTTTCACTGTTATCAGCTGTGTACTTGGCGGTTGCTATTACGTTTTCCAGTACTATTATTATCGTCAAGCTTCTTTCGGATAAAAAAGACATGGAAAAAACCTACGGTCGCTATACGGTTGGTCTCATGATTGTGCAGGATGTGATTGCTATTTTGGTCATGATGGTGGTGACAACACTTGGGAATGGTGGTGGCGATTGGCAACAGCTAGCGGCGGCATTTTTTCTGAAAACAATCGCTCTGATTGCGCTTGTCTATTTCTTGGCACGATTTCTTTTACCAAAGATTCTGGATAGTATCGCCAACTCCGGTGAGTTTTTGTTTATCTTTACTTTGACGTGGTGTTTTGGAATAGCCAGCTTATTGCAGTGGCTTGGATTTTCTTTGGAAATGGGTGCAATTGTGGCCGGACTTTCTCTTGGTTCTTCACCGTATCAACAAGAGATTAGCAGTCGGATTCGACCATTGCGAGATTTTTTTATCGTCCTGTTTTTTATTATTCTCGGCAGCGAAATGACCTTAGCGGATGTACATAGTGCCATACTGCCGGCTATTATCTTGTCACTGTTTATACTGCTTGGTAATCCATTTATTTTGTATCGTTCATTTCGTTGGCTTAAGTTCACGCGACGAAATAGTTTTTTAGCCGGACTTACTGCCGCGCAAGTGAGTGAGTTTGGTTTTGTATTACTATTGACTGGTGCGAGTGTTGGGCACATTATGGGGCAAGAAATTGGAGTGTTTACTTTGGTAGCGCTGGTAACGATTTTTGTATCATCGTATGTCGTTACCTATGGAGATCGATTGTATCTTTGGTTGCAGCCACTGTTTCAGGTTTTTGGTAAAGACAAGTATCAGCAACACGAAGAATCGGTGGTGCGGTATGATGTGTGGGTGTTTGGATATCATCGCTTGGGGTGGAAAATTTGTGAAGCCTTACAAGAACAGGGGGTGAAGTTTGCAGTAGTTGATTTCAATCCATCAGCTATTACCAAACTGCGACAACGAAACATTCCGGCTTTTTTTGGTGATGTGACGGATATAGAGTTTTTGGAATCGTTAGGGCTTGAAAAAGCAAAAATGGTTATTTCAACCATTCCTGATCCGGATGTTGAGTTGACTTTGGTACGACAACTGCGGAAGCAGTCAGAAAAAGCGAAGATCATCGCTACTTTGTATCATACGCAGTATATTGATGATGTATATGAGGCTGGTGCCGACTTTGTAATGTTACCGCATTTACTAGGTGGAACCTGGATGGCGGAAATACTAAAAGAAGGTAAGTTGACCAAGAGAACATTTGCTCGGTTGCGGAAAGAACAAAAGGAGGAAATGGTGTCGCGAGTTACGGCAGAGGCAATTCAGTAGCTTGTGTTGAGGGTTGACAGAAAGAAAAAAAACACGTACAATAGGCAACGTCCAGTTTTTTAGCAAACAATACGCGGGTGTAGTATAATGGCTCATTATGCCAGCCTTCCAAGCTGGAGAAGTGGGTTCGATTCCCATCACCCGCTCATAACACTCTTTTTGTTGATACTAAAACTGAAGAGTGTATACCGCGGGGTAGAGCAGTCAGGCAGCTCGTCGGGCTCATAACCCGAAGGTCGCCGGTTCAAATCCGGCCCCCGCAACTAGGCTCCGTCGGCCGAAGGCCGACTGCGCCTAGCAGGCAGCATAGTACGATATTGATGAGAGCTGTCTGCTAGGATGTCAATTATCCTCAGTGTGGATAGTGTACGCTTCATGGAGCTTGAAAGTATATGTTGTATTTTGTATACTTATTGCACTGCAATGATGGTGAGTTTTGTACAGGGCTTGCTAATGGCAGTCTGAAAAATAGGATACAAGAACACGAAAGAGGTGAATGTAGAAGTACAGCGTATCGGTTTACCCATTAGACTGCGCTGGTTTTCCACATTTACCAATCAATAAAAAGCCGCGAAATTCGAGAAATATCTTAAATCCCATTCTGGCCGGAGATTTCGAGAGCGATTTCTTGTGTGACATCTGTGTCATAATGAAAAAGTTTATGCGGCGCAATCATGATTTTTCGCACAGCAAAAAATCTGATGAAGACGCGGTAGTAGTTCAGTTGGCTAGAAACGCCCGGCCGGGAGGTTGCCAGTTTGAATCTGGTCTGCCGCTCAGTCTGGAAAACAATAAAACATAATATAGCCAATGCGGTAGTAGTTCAGTTGGCTAGAAACGCCCGGCCGGGAGGTTGCCAGTTTGAAT
>DYFM01000016.1 GCA_020725175.1 Candidatus Paceibacter sp. | reverse complement strand
TCATCTATGGCACTTCGTGCCAAGACTGTTGCGTTAGATTCTGGAGTGAAACTTAACAGTTACTACACCATTATTACAATTTCTGTGCTAGTAAATGTAATCATACGACATAGTCCCGAGCAACAAGTCCTTGCGCCTCAAACTCTGCTTCCATCATCAACTTTACCAACTCCTCAAAAGTGACACTTGGCTTCCAACCTAATTTTTTTCTCGCTTTAGAAGCATCGCCTAAAAGAAAGTCAACCTCTGCTGGACGAAAATACCGCGGATCAATTTCTATGAGTATTTGACCTGTCTTACCATCTCTTCCTACTTCTGCAAGACCTTCTCCTTCCCATATAATATCATACCCAACTAAACGAGCTGTATGTTCTACAAACTCACGGACACTATGACTCTCACCGGTAGCTATAACATAATCATCAGGTTCATCCTGTTGCAACATAAGCCACATTGCCTCAACATAATCCTTTGCGTACCCCCAATCACGCCTAGCGTCCAAGTTACCCAGATATAAGCGGTCTTGTCTACCAAGCCGAATATTTGCAAAGGCTGCGGTTATCTTTTTTGTAACAAATGTTCCCCCGCGTCGTGGTGATTCATGATTAAAAAGCATTCCATTACAGATAAACATACTATACGACTCACGATAGTTGATAGCTATATAATGAGCAAAAACTTTTGCACAAGCATATGGACTTCGTGGATGAAATGGGGTATGTTCATTTTGTGGCGGCGGAGTCGATCCGTACATTTCAGAAGAACCCGCTTGATAGAATTTCACTTTCAATCCTTTGTCCTTAATAAAGTCTAAAAGACGTAATGTACCAAGTCCGTCCGTGTCACAAGTATATAAAGGCATATCAAAACTCACTCTCACATGACTTTGTGCTCCTAGATTGTAAATCTCATCCGGTTCAACTTTCTCTAAGACCCGATCGATGTTGCTTGCATCCATCAAATCTCCGTAATGAAGTTTCAGGCGTACACCTTTTTGATGAGGATCTCGATAAATATGGTCTATTCTATGAGTATTAAATCCACTTGAACGGCGGATTATACCATGCACCTCATACCCTTTTTCTAATAATAATTCAGCTAAATATGAGCCATCTTGCCCTGTGATTCCGGTAATAATTGCCTTTTTCATAAAAATATTGAGCAGTTACTATTTTTCAGACGTGAGAACACCCCACAACTCGCCAAATTGGATACTATGATGATCTAGCACCCAACCACTTTCACCCAACTCACTTGTTAATATTGGCAAAGTATACTCAATATAATGCGTTGGGTCAAGTCTATACTCTACTTTTTTTTCCTTTAAATACACCGTTAGCCAATCTCTATCGAGCAGTGGGACACGCAAAATAATTTTATCAGATACATCATGCAGTCTTCTTAAAAAATCAATACGTTCTTCTATGTGTTCCAGCACGTTTGATAAAACAATACAATCAAATTTTGTATTAATTTGCATGCCTAAAATATCACCACAAACAAATTCTAAATTTTTTCCCTGATACCGTCCTTTTGCCTGCTGAATATTTGTATTTTTTATGTCAATTGCTACAATTGATGCAACTTTTTTTGATAAAACATAAGCCAATTCACCTTTCCCGCAACCAATATCGATTACCCTGTCAAAAGAAGAAACATTTTGCAGAAAATAACTGTGATAATCAAGTATACGGTGTTTAGGATGTATACCTCCATTTTCTAGAATAGCTAATTTACTTAAAATCCTATAGCACGCGTTATAGATAAAAGCAAAAAAAGTAAACATCATACCTATATATAGTTAGAAAGTTCAAGCTCCAATACACGGTTAAAACTACATGAATCTGAAACGAACTTTGTGGCCTCATTTTTTACTTCATCATGACGAAAAGATTCACGCATGGCACGTGTAATTGTTGACGCTAAAGACTCTTTGGTGGGTTCCGATAAATATCCATTTACACCATCCACAATGATTGTCTTAATACCGTCGACACATGTACCAATAACAACAGCTCCACAGGCCATAGCCTCTAAAAGAACTTTAGGGTGCCCTTCATAATAGCTCGGAAGAATAAAAAGGTCAGCTCTTCTTATGTAGTCAGGTAATTCACGATGAGGTCGACTTCCCAAAAAATCAACTGAAACCTTAAGTTTTTTCGCCAATGATTTCAAGTCATTGCTCAGGTCTCCTTCTCCAATAATTTGTAAACGAACATTACTCACACCTTCAAGTGCGGCAATTAAAGAATGAAGGTTTTTTTGCCGAGAGAGTCTTCCTATATAAAGAATATTTATTGATGAATCTTTCTTTTTTATTGCTTTGCTAGCCATGGGAAAAAATAAAGAAGTGTCAACATAATTAGGGATAATTATAATCTTTTTTTCATACCTATGAAAAAATCTTTGCTCCTGCTTAGTTGCCAGGACGATTCGATCTGCCTGACTATAAGAAAACAATTCAACAGCACGACCTAATAGATACAATAGGTAATTTTTTTTCTTATAAAACAAACTTAAAGAATATCCGGAACGAACAATGAGTTTCTTCTTGTATATCCATTTTGAGAAGACCGCAGCCCAAGAACCGAGCACCTGATTTGTTTTGAATAAATCTGAATAGGACAGCTCTTTCCTGTATATCCACGGGAGCAAAAACGAATAAAGCCAGTTAGGTAAAGGATATTTTTTTGGCAAAACAATAATATTGTATCGAGCTAATTCTGAGTAAAAACTCCCATCTTTTCTTCCATACGTCAAAAAGTATATTTTTTTCATTCTTTTACCTACGTGCTTATACAACAATAATTCTCGCTCAAACAAACCTTTGTTTTTCCACGTATCGAGACTGACACCAAAAGTAAAAAAAAGTGCTAAAGTTTTATTTTCTAAACCAACCGTTCTTTCTTCCATATAATGTATATATATTCACGTATGTGCCACCATAAAAAATTTGGCGGATGCTGATAAGATAAGACAGACAAAAAAACAACTATTAGATCTCCGATATTTGCCCACCAATAAGCCAGGTAAGCAAAAAGACCATAAGGTTTAAATAACTTTTCCCATAAGTAGTAAGTATACCTTATTTTCATAGATACCCACTCTTCTCCGTAAGGCCTTCCGGATAAAGCATGTTTGTGTAAACATTTGATTGAAGGGTCAATAAATAATGAGTTACATTGCGTCTGGAAGATTTGATATGAAAAAAGCTTATCCTCACCAAGAGCATACCCTTCCAACCTCTCGTCAAACGAAAAATTTCTAAAAACTTCTCGACGATAAATTCCTATCCCACTCAACCATTCACAAGGTACTATTTTACTTACTCGACTAGCATATTGATTTCTTCCCGACCAGAGTAAACGATTTCTTTCCTTCACAGAACTATTCAATAAAAAAAGCTTGGCAATATTGTTGTAGAGGAAATAAATCCACTGCTTTCCTCCCACTTTTTTTGCATGACCCTCTTCAAAATCAGAAATGACTCCTTGTACACCCAGCGCGTGCGGATAAGCATCAAAAAATTGTAACGCATGTTCTACATAGTTTCGCTCCAGTATAACATCATCATCAAGAAAACCAATCACATCACCCTTACTTTTCTGTACACCGTAATTTCGTGCTTTTGTTAAAGATTGAAAATGTACCTTGAAAAGTCGAATAGGTAATTGTGAGAATTGTTCAACCTCTTGTCCTACCCCCTCCCCTTGATCCACTATAATTATTTCAACTGGCAAAATTGTTTGTATTACAATAGATTCTAAAAGCCTTACCAACTCCTGTGGTCTATTAAGAGTAGGGATAACAATACTAACTTTCATAGCGCTTTCTCTTGTATGACTGAGGAATGAGTAACCAAAACAAGCGTAAAAGTATGTGAATAATACCTATATGTTTTGGATACCCAAACTTAAGTATAGCTTTAAAACGGGCCCTAATAGCATCCCATTCCTGCCGCTTACCTGACCAAGATATAGAATTTTGTGTAACTCTCCATTTAATAAGTGGTTCCGGTAAATTAACGACTTGATATTTCGCTGCAACCCGAAGGACAAATTCATAATCCTGACTTT
Organism: Candidatus Paceibacter sp.; assembly: GCA_020725175.1. Taxonomy (GTDB): domain Bacteria; phylum Patescibacteriota; class Patescibacteriia; order Magasanikbacterales; family UBA922; genus DYFM01. The sequence continues at coordinate 26,228 of DYFM01000016.1, read as the reverse complement.
TTTGGAATGACTCATCATATCCACCCAGCTCATCTATCACTTTTTTTCGAAAACATATTCCACTATGGATAAACTGGTTATTAAATAACAATTTTCGTTTAATTTCTTCATACGTGATAGGAAGATACTTTTTACCAATCAATTCCCCTTTTTTATCAATATATTCACCCACAGACCCAAGTAACATCACCTCCTGGTTTGCCGCCAAATAAGCAACTTGTTTTTCTAAACGATCTGACCGTGAAAGATCGTCAGCATCCATTCGCACGATTATTTCTCCAATACTATGAGAAAGAGCAATTTTCAAAGAATGTGTTAAACCTAAATTTTTTTTATTTTCTAGTAAAAAAATTCTTTTATCCTTTTTTGCATAGTAATGCAAAATCCGTTTTGTTTCTTTATCTGACGCATCATCAATAATAATAAATTGAAAATCCCTAAAACTCTGATGTAATATGCTTTGTATGGCCTGAGAAACATAGGTCACATCATTATATACAGCCATAATAACTGTAGCAACTGGTCTCTTCATAAAAACCTATTATAAAACGAGTGGAACTTGTGCCATAAATCTCTGTTGTTCCTCTGTAAATATGATCCCCTGTTCTTTTGCCTCATTAACTGTGGCCTGAGCACTGGCAATATCATCCTTTTTAACATATACCATGACCATTCGCCACCACCCCTCAGCTACCTTCGGTTCATTTTTTACACTATCTTTAAGAATATGAATAGCATCTTCATACTTTCCAAGTTGTAGCCATATTCCTGACAACATATATTGAATCTGCTGTCTCTTAGGAGAAAATTTAAGTGCTGTAAGCAATACCCCTTCCGCCTCAAGCAACCTTTCTGGGTTTTTTTCAAGTTGTGCTGCAATTTGAAAAAGTTCCGCCATTTGTAAATGCACCCGAATATCTTTTGGGTGCAATAAGACATTTGCCCTCAGCGCGTCTTCTACCAGCAATATAGCATCGCCCACTTCTTTATTCGTCATCTGACCAGAACGAATTTTTTCCATAACTGCTCGAGAAAAATCATTTCTTATATCATCAATATGTGGTGTAGAAACATGGGTAAGTGCAGTGTAAATTTCTGATGGATTTTTATTTTCATGCAACGCACGTATTGCTTGCAATGTCGCCTTATTTGCTTTAGCTGGATTGATATTTGTTGTATATAGCACAACAAAGATAATAAACCCTAAAAGGACTGTGAATGGGAGTACGTTTCTGTTGTTTTCCTTAACTTTGTTTTCTTTTTTTGGTAAAACTAAAAGATATCTACTGTTTATATACCCAAGAATAAAGAAAAAATAAATAAATGATGTTGGGTTTTCAAAAACAAATAAATTATGAATAAAATGACCCACAAGAAATGCTGAGAGACCAGCAAACTCATGAATATGAATATTTTTTTTAGTATAAAGACGGAACAAAACTACAAGTACCGTTAAAAATAGTACGATATATAGAAAAAAACCCACAAAACCAGTTGTCGCTAAAGCATTCATGAGAACATTGTGTGCATTATCAAACCACGTCTCTCCCCACCCATGCAGCAAAAAGCCTGGTTGGTAATATTTATTAAACGCGTAATAATAATTGTTTGGTCCCCATCCAAAAATTGGAGACTCTTTCCAAGCATCAATAGCAATAGCCCAAGCCATTATTCTAGTATCAGCTGTCTCTGAGGAAAGACTAGTGTTAACCAATCGACCTATGCCTGGTATATTTTGCACTAGAGCCGTGCTACGAAACACGAATAGTGCAATTATACCTACCATACCAAGCACCATAACCACTCGTAATACAACCCGTGTTTTCCTATGTTCTTTCAAGAATATTGAGTAAAGAAGGAGTGAAAGTCCGGCTGAAATTATTAATGCCACTATAGTTCCACGTGTTCCACCTGCAAAAATTCCCAAAAAACCCAAAACACTTAAAATTCCTGACCAAATTTTCCAAACTTTTTTTTCTTCCTTCAATGTTAATACAAAACCCAAGAAAAAAAGAAAAAAACCAAACCCACTAAAATATATCGCATTACCTAAAGTAGACGAAACGCGTGTTCCACCTCTATTTAGTAAAAAAGATGGGTCAACAAATTTTTGCCACAATCCTAAAAACATAACAATCCCACCAAACACCAAGAAAACACGCATAAGCCAACGCCAATCTCGTAACTCCTTCACCACTGTTGTTAAAATTAAATAGTAAACCCAAACATGAAGTAAAGTAAAAAAACCCAACATTCTTTCATGATTATCCCAAAAACTACGATACCAATCCTCACCAACAAAAGTAGAAATACCTATTGATAGAAAAAACAGAGAAACAACTACTGTCAATGGAGTAAGCCTAACAATGTACCGTTCTCTTTGGTGCCACAAAAGTAATAAATAACCAAAAAGTAGTAATAAAACAGTACTTCGAAACAATAGTATCTTTGGAACTATGAAAGGAAAAATAAAAGAACTAGGAATAACTACCAAAGGTACTATGAAGATAATTCCAGTAAAGTAGGTGATGAGCTTAGGTAAGAATTTCATAGGAAAATTATTCAGACACAGTTTGTAAATCCGGATGGCGTTCTAAAAGGTTTTTTTTGTATGTTTGCAAACGATTTGATACCACAGCAGTCTTAATGCCAGTATCTATAAGTAACAGTATTTCGTTCGGATTTTTCTTTAGATGATACTCATATAACTCTGCCAAACGTATATATATTTCCTGATCACCGGGTGTGACTGCGAGAGCTTTTAAGAAGTACTCCTCAGACAATTCAAACTGCTTATTTTCCATCGCTACGTGCCCTATATTAATTAAAAAAGAAGTATTTTGATAATTAGTTTTTTCAGCACCTATTCTATAAACGGAAATAGCCTTATTATAATAGTCGGTTTGAGCAGTGCTTGTAACTCGATCAGCTAAACTTTTCCATGCCAAACCAAGTCCCAAATAATATTCAATATTCTCCGGGTTTAAATCAATTTTTTCTTGCCAAACCAAAATGTCGTTTACACTCTCTGAAAGAAAAGGGTTATTTTGCAACGAAACAATATCAGAAATATCAACCTCTAACCTATTATTCTTTTTAACAAAAAAAGCTGACAATAAGAATAGTACCGCAAGAAAGAATAGTACAGCTAACCCTCCTACAAAAAATTTTCTCTTCATAACATATTATTTATTGATTTATACCTTGGCTTTTAAGAAATTCAATAGCATCATTTGATAAACTTGGATCTAGAATAAGTGCTTTATTAATGCTTTCAATAACCTCTTCTGTACTACCTAGTGCGGCGTATGTAGCGGCAAGTCGTGTATACCATATAGCATTGTTTGGTTCCAACTCTATTAACATTTTGTAGAGAGTAACCACATCAGTAAACCGCTGTTCTTTAGCATATACATCTATCAAAAACAAAATATTTTGCTTAGAAAACAATCCGTACGATTTTCCAATATCCAGTTCCTGTAATGCCTTTTCTTTCTTACCTGACTGTAATAAAGCAAGCCCGTAAAACCAATGTACTTCAGCATATTCATTATTCTTATATACCAATTCATCTAGTGTTGCAAGTGCTCGATCCTGATTACCTTGCAATAAATAATTTTTTGCAAGTAAAAGTGGAATTCTTTGTTGTCTCGGACTTATTTCACCCGCTTTCTCAAATTCCTCATTCGAACGCTCAAAAAAAGTAGGGTCTACGTATTCACTATAAAATTGGTACGTCTGTCCAAGCCAAAAGTGATACTGATAAACATCCTCATTTTTACCTATCTTATGAAGAAAAATATCCTCAAGAAGTGGAAAAATTCGTTTAACCATATCCTCTTGCAGTACATCAAGGTCTTGTAACCGTGCCATATCCTGCACAACATAGATTGCATTCTCCCAAATATACGGAGACTGAACATAAAGTGCCTGCTCTGCTCGATTTATCCATTTTGTCATATCCGCATCTAACTCTACGCTATCTCTCGCCAATGCAATCGCCTTTGAACTTTGGTACAAATGCAATTGCTTATATATGGTTATACCCAGCAAGAAAATGGCTAACACAAATACCCCTGACACAATTCCTTGCATTAAGTGCTTTGGTATCTTTGTGTAGTACTTTTTTATAGTTAACGAAAAAGTCATATTTCTACCCCAGACTATAGAAATAAGTGCGAAAACAAAAAATAAATGGAGTAATGAGAGTGTTGTTTCAATACCAAAAAAAGATTGTACAATATAGGCGATTAAAAAACCTAACAACCAACTATTCTTCTTATCATCTAAAAAAATATTTTCTGCATTTTTGTGTGGGCTATTATTAGGTGTTATGACGCTATAAACGGCAACAATAAAAAGAGATAAAAAAGACAACAAACCAATTAACCCTGATGAAACCAACAGCTCAAGTAGAAAATTGTGAGGCTTATCCCATACAGTTTCTTTAAAAGAATAAGCAAGAAAACGTGGATCGTAGTACCTATCAAAAATCATTTGGAATGACTCTGGCCCCCAACCCAAAAAAGGTCGTTCTTTCCATCCTTGAACGGCTATATCCCATGCCATGATTCTAGTTTTCCCCGTTTCTGTTGATAACGATATGTCAAAAACCCGCTGTAATGAAGGTGAAATTCCTGTAATAAATTCGGTCGTTTTTGATAATATAAAAATACCTCCCAGTGCTATTAAACCGATAGTCGCCAACATTAATAACTTTTTCCTCTGTTTACCCTCGGTAAAACGAATTAAGTAGTCAAGTGCCACAACAAAAAAACCCACCACAACCCCTAATAGTACTCCTCTACTTTGTGAACCAAATATACTGATCAATAAAAAAAGAAAAATACCAGTGAATATAAACTTCTTACTATTACCTATTTTAACATTAGTAATCAGCCAACCAGATAAAAAAAGAGGGGCTAATAAATAACCTGCAAAAAAAATAGGGTTTCCAAGCAATCCACTAATACGATCTCCTATTGCAATTTTTCCTGAAAAAAATGGGAGGTATGGACCTAGCCAAGCTATTAGTGAACTAAGAACTGCAACCCATACAATCGTTTTACAGTATAAACCAATGACATGTCTTTCATGTAAAAATTGACGAATAAGAAGATAATATAAATAGAGATGAAAATAGACAATTACTCCTTGAGCCCGAGACTGATCACCCCAAAAACTCCTTACCGGATCAAAACCAAAGAATGTTGCCACACCCAGAATCAACACAAAAAGTAATAATAAGAAATCAAGCAAAGAAAAATTTATTTCTATATTTTTTGTTTTTCTTAGATAGATAATTCCCAATATAGCAGCCACGTCGACAGAAATGCAAAAAATAATTGTCTTTCCAAAATGCCAAGGGAATAATGTGCTCGAAGTAAAAAACAGAGGAAGGAGCAATATAAAAAAAAGGATGGCTAAAATTAATTGGTCTAACCTTTTATACATAACAATATTTTTAAGTTGTAGGTATTATAGACAAGATTTCTCTTTTTAGCAACCCTTAAATTACCCTCTACCAAAAAAAGAAAAAACCCCAAATTCATGGGGTTTTTCTTTATACCTAGCTAAAAATTAGTAGGTAAGAGTTTTTGGTGTCAATGGCAAACCATCAACAGATGTTACATCATTGGAAGAATCATTCCATGAGACATCTGATTGGGCTAAACCAACAGAGATTTTATCATCAGTTCCTGCATCTTGTGTATCAAGAGTGACAATAAAAGTCTTTGAGGCACCAGCAGCAACCTTCACATCTGTGAAGTCACCTGCATCTATTACTGAATCAACGAAGTTTACAGTACTTCCATAACTTGTTGTTACAAGCAAGTTACCAGAAGTAATTGAATCCTTATACACCTTAAGTTCACGAGAAGCTGTCGCCGAAACGCCAGTTTGTGAAATTGCAAAGTTCAGGTTTTCAATAGTTGCTTCGTAGTTGCCAGCGTTTGCTGAGTTACTAACAACGAACTTAGCCACAATTGCATCGTCACCACCTACTGCTGAACCTGACGGACTGTCAGAAGCAAAGGCTGCGGTAACTTTGGTCTTGTAAGTCTTCATTTCATCAGCGACAACGTCATCATCTGTTGCGGCACTAACATCAAGTGTTGCACCGGTCAAACTAGAACCAGATGAAGCACCAAGCGCTGAAACAGGCTCTACACTACTTGTACCATAACCATTACCTGTACCAACGTTGTACAGCATTGCTGTATAGAATGAACCACCAGACGCACCACCATCATCATAGACAGTTGTGTCAGCCTTAACAGTCACAATCTTGTTGGAGTTACGTGGTATTGTCAATGTCAAGCCACTAAAGGTTGCGTTGTAATATGTAGTAGTAGCAGCAGTAGCACCAAGATTCACTGGATTACTTACTGGCTGACCGTCAACATACAAGCGAAGATTCTTGAGGGAACCAGGGTTACTAGTAGACACAGAAACAATCAAATCTGTAATGTTAACATCTTCAGCAGCATCAGCAGCTAGTTTAAATTTAGCCATTTCATACCCAGTGTTACCGAGTACAAGCTGAGCAGCATCTGGTGAATCTCCATCAAGAGTAATTGTCAAGTTGCCAGCAGACGCGATATATACGTTCTGCAAATCACTTGCGCTATTTGAAGAGTTAGCAGTACTATTAGTAGAAACACCTGTAGCAGTAACCGCAGTTGCAGCTAATCGAACGGCGGCAAAAGCATCACTTCCAGCGTCTTCAGCACTACTCTTGATATCTGCGTAGACATCAACAACATACTGTTCTCCTGCTGCCAAACGAATAGCAGTAGCTGGAGTGAACGTATAAGTTCCAACAGTTGAGTTCAGTGAACTGATAGTTGAACCAATTTGGGTGTCACCGTGCATCAGCTTCATGTTTTGGAAGTTGCTTGCAAGAGCGGTTGTTGCGTTATCTGCAAGTGCAATTTGTGTAACATCCACCGCTTCACCTGAACCAGCAGTAATAACGAAAGATGCAATTTTAACAGCTTTTGCATTAACTGTCCCGGTTGGGTTAGTAGAAGTTTTGTCACCAAACGCTGGATTTTCTGCAACACTTACAGTACCACTCTTTACACTCAAGGTTCGTGCTGTTTGAGCAGTAGTACTCAATGAGTTCAAAGTGGTTTGTCCGTTTGCATTACTTGAACCAGCCGCTAGACTAACTGACAAAGTATCGCCAGAAGCAATGTTTGAGCCAGTTGTGTCAGCAACAACTTTAATATGAGAGACAGTTCCTTGCTTAACAATAAAGGTATTACCAAAACTGTACGCAGCAGTTTCACTGTTATCACATGTCAATGATGAGTCAGTTGTACCAACCTGAGAACCGTCTAGTAAAAGTTTAACATTTACTAAAACTTCATTACTTCCGGTTCCACTACATGTTACACTGAGATTATCAACCTTAACATCTTCACCCACAGCTTCAAAAGTGAAATCAGCAAGTGTAAGATTTGAGCCACCATCTGCGATATTTCCTGTTGGAGATTCAGTAGCTACACCGATAGTAAGTGTACCACTATCTACTGATGTACCATTACCTGTTGTAGGTTGCAGAACAGTAAAAGCGCCAGTTGTACTTCCCACAGCTACAGAAACATCTGCGCCATACTCAAGGTCGCGAGTAATTATATCGGTAATTTTTTGGACAGTGAACTTAAATACACGACCAGAACCACCTTTCATATCTCCACGAAGGATAGCAATTTTACTCTGACCCGCATCAATCTTCAGTGGAGAAGCACTAAGATCAAAGACAACGGTTTTGTCATCAGAGATAGAAGCAGCACTGCCAACCTGTTGACCACCCACTTCAAGTCGAAGATTGTCAATTTCGTCAGTGTCAATTGTACCAACCATGGTAAACTTCACATAACGAACTTCCATATCTTGTGAATCGGCATTGAGAGTGAGCCTCCAGAATTCCTTATTTGCTTCATCAGCCTTAACGGTTGAAGGATATGTTGATGTACCAGTAATATAGATGTGACCAAGATCTGTCACAGCCACAGTAGTCATCTGGTTACCTGTTACAGGGAAAGAACCTGAAACTTCACCTTCTCCTACGGTGGTAACATCAGCATCTTTAACGATTTCAAAACCGAATTTTTTACCACCAGTTATCAATGATCGAGCCAAGTCACCTCGTAAGGTGATTGCCTTAGTTTGACCAGCAGCCACTTCGAAGAGACCTGATGACTTACTGAAAGTTACTACCTTGTCATTGAAACTGTTATACTCGGCGATCTTAGTATCCCCATCATAAAGATAAAGATTTCCAAGATCTGTGTCAGCAGCAATACCTGTTCGGGTAAATTTTACCGATTTTACTTCAACTGGCTCACTACCTGCCTTAAAGTTAACAGTCAAAAATGAAATATTACTTTCATTATATTCACTAGCTGAACTTGAGTCTACAAGGACATCACGTGAAGCAGCGGTATTTGCTGCAAGTGAAACTGTTACATCCCCACCTGCAGGAGTCTCACCATCTCCATCACCATTGTCACCATCACCATCGCCATCGCCAGAATCACTAGCAGCGGCTGGGTTTGCAACGATAGATGCAGGAGTAATGGTTTCGTCTGACATTTCACTGTCGTCAACAACAGACTGTGCTACCATGCGAACGTCTGCACTCAAGAAAGATGGAAGAGTTCCTTCTACTTCATGAAGCATACCGTCCCACATGTAGTATACCGTGTCACTACCAGAAACTTTTACCAACTGACCATCATGTGGCATAGAGCCATCAAGCATGTCATCAGATTGTGTAAATGCAGCTGGGAGGTACAAGTTGTCTACGTCACGAACAAGAGAAGCCCAGTTTGAACCGTACAAAGCGGTTGCTGCAGCTTCACTTTCAATTTGTTCCAATACAGCGCCTTGGCTAACAGCGTACACAGCATTACTGTCTACGGTCTTCACCATGCGTGAGCCTGGTCGAAATGGAACTGCTCCAGTCAACTTGTATGCACCCATACAGGTGTCGTCTACAACTTGAACACCAGAATAGTCTGGGTACCAGGTCTTATATACTTCCGCGTTGAGGAAGTAGTGTCGGTTCATATCTGCGTCTACATAGTAAACAGCAGCAGTTGAACCTTTGATCAAGTCACCTGCTTCAATTTCTGGACATTCTGCAGCTTGTGCAGCGGCTGGGGCCACAAGAGCAGCCACACCCATACTCCAAACGATTGTAAGCAAAACAACTGACCATGTAAATGCTTTTTTTGTTAATTGCATTGCATTAGTCATAAATAATAGAACCTTTGGCTTGTGTTGGCACGCATCCCGTAAAACCGGAACGTCACCGCTACAAGCTCTTAGATACAGCCGATTGGCGGCTCGTATTGAACCTCGACCTTTTAGACCAAACGGTACCCATGATGAAAACTCATCAATGGGATGCGCCCGAGTTTCCTCGAAAAGCGCAGTCCGCCTTAGCTCATTATGAGCGTCGGAGGACACATCCCGCCATTCCACGTCCTCGGAAAACCCGAGAAGCAGAATTGATCCCGACAGTGTCGGAATATCGTATGGCAGCCGATCTCGCATACCCTGCGAAACCAAAGCCGGACGATATTTAGTTAGCAAGTTAGCAAGTTGGCAAGTTGGCAGGTTTGCAAGTTGATACGTGTGTAATGAATCATCACCAACTTACCAAACTACAAATCCTTAACTTGCCAACCTGCTCACTTGCCAACTTGAAAACTTGCCACCTACCAACCTACTAACCTGCTCACTTGCCAACTTGCAAACTTGCAAACTAAACAAACTACTGACTCGTCGATGTTGGAGGAACAACCGGAGAAGTTTGAGTAGGAGTAGGGGCCTGGGCAGGTGCTGGCGCACTGGTTGTTGTTTGCACAGGTGCCACTACCTGTGTTTGATTATTCATTTCTTTTGCTGTACCAATCGCCTCTATCAATTCTTGTGACGACACATCCGGCTGACGTACTTTTGATTCCAATTCTTTCGGATCAACAGTCCGTGGCGCAATCACAGTCGGCGTAGATGAAGTTGGTTGGACTATTTCGGTCGTTGAGGTTGGAGTAGTGGTTGAAGTAGCCGGACTACTGGTGGTGCTCGGATTAGCAAGCGGAGACAGTGGAATAGCGGTAGTAGAAGTGGTAGTAGTATTCACTTCTGAAAAATCTTTCACCACCGCGTCAATTGCTTCCACCGCAATCACTTTTACCCGCTGATCATCACCATTTTTTTCCAAGACTTTCTGAATCGTATCGAGCTTTCCATCCCGCACTTCTTTGGTCGTGCGCGCAATATCTTCAGTCAACTCCACGTTATCAGTTGACGACTTACTCGCCGCCTCCTTCAAGTCACCCACGATCTCTTCAGTTTGCTGATGCGCGTCTTCCAAAAGCTCTACCGCCTTATTCGGATCCTTTTCTGTGACATGTTTAATTGTCTCTTGTGTTTTTTCTAAATTTGTTTGCAAACTGGCAATCGCTTTCTTTTCCGCTTCCGCCAATTTTTTCTTTCGTTCCGGAGACTCTATGGTCGCTTTTTCTTCAGCCGAAGCTTTTACTTCTTCTGCTCGTCTACTTGCTAGTTCAAGTTGCAGCTTTGCTTTCGCCTCCTCATCACCCACAACCGCTACCAATGCCACCTGCGTTTTTTCCGCCGCCAATTTTACCGGATAAAATGTATCACCCAGTTTGGCACTCGCTGTTGCAATCCAACCACTAGTCAAAATCCCAATTGCTATCAACACCATCATCATGGGACGTAGATACTGCAAACTTTTTGGTACAAAAATAGACAACGGAGAAAAAAGATTCGCCAACCCTCGTAACGGTACTTCTTTCTCTTCAACCACACGCTGCGGCTGTTCCACGGTAATCCGACGCAACAGTTCAGCCCGATTCGTCTCAACCCAAGCACGATCAGGAGTCAATTGATCGTTTACTTGTTTAAGTTCTTTCAATTGTCGCACCAACTCTTTTGACATATTTAATGAATTTCCCAATTCTTAATTCTTAATCTTATTCTTAATTTCTCATTTGGAATTCTAAATTCTAAATTTTTAATTCTTAATTCTTAATTCTTATTTTTCAATCTTAATTTTATTCTTAATCTTAATCTTAATCTCAATCTTAATCTTATTCTTATCTCACATTCCGAATTCTTAATTTAATTTTCAATCTTATTTTTCATTCCACTTTTCATCTGAATCATTTTGTGCAACACCTTCACCCCTCGATGCAATGTCACTCGCACACTCGTCTGACTCTTTCCCAAAATCTCAGCGATCTGTGGCGCGGTATATCCTTCCACATATCGGAGTAAGATCACTTCTTGATACTCTTGCTTCATTTGTTTGAGAACCATGAGGAGCTGCTCATGATCTGCTTTGATCAGAACCTGTTTCATCCCACCATCATCTGCCACCTGCAACGTGTTATGGAGCGTATCCGTTGACAAATCAGTTTGCTCTTTTTGCTTCATTCGATAAAAATCAACAATCTGATTCCTCGCTGCTTGATATACAAGCCCACTAAAACTTTTTACCGGCTTTTGGTTGTCTTGCACCAAATAGTCCCAAGTTTTCAAAAACACCGTACTCGTAATATCCTCGGCATCTTGTCGATGCGAAACTTTGAAATACACAAAACGATATACCTTTTCGACATACGCGTCATAGAGTGCCGCAAAGGCTTCCGGGTCTTTTTTGGTCTGAATTTTATAGAGCAGGACTTTTTCGGTAAGTCCGGTTTTAATGCTCATAATAGAAGACGTAGAAATGATAAAAGTGTTACACTATCTGTCAGCCAGACGATATTTCATAGCCAACACTATACCATAGTATCGTGCATTTGTCACTCAAGGTGAGGTGGGCAGAGTAAGTTTATAAGCAGAATAGGCAGAGTAGGCAGGGTATGCTAATAAGTATTTGTGTACAAGCTTACTCTGCCTAATCTGCTTAATCTGCCTAATAGCCTACCCTGCTTATCCTGCTACAAAACACACAAAAATTGTCTACAATACTCTATACAAACAGCAACACACAACCGTACACACCACCTTGACAAAACCCGAAAAATCTGCTATAATTGTATAGGTTAGTTTATACAAAATGACGGCAGAGTAAGCAAATAAGCAGAATATGTTTGTAAGCAAGTGCTTATTAACCTAATCTACCTAATCTGCTTATGAACCAGAAAACAATATGGAACAAAAAGAAATCATCCGCGTATCAGTCTCAGAAGCTGCCAGACTCTTTGGGGTCAACGCTCAGACCATTCGTCGAGCGATTCAGGCTGGTGAAGTGACCTATGTTGTAGTAGCTGGACGATACAAAATCAACTTTGAAAGTTTGGTAAAGTGGTCACAAGTAAAAACCACCGTCCGAAATAAATCCAACACCCACGGCATCGGCCAGTATGTCGACCGCTGGAAAATCAAAAATACTCTTTATTCCCCGAGTGCGAAAAGTGTGAAGAAAAACACGCCGGAGCAGACTGAAGCAGACACAACAAAACCTCAGGAAGAACCCTCTAAATAAGAGGGTTTTTGTTTGTGTAAAAGTTGGCAAGTTAGTAAGTTAGTAGGTTAGTAGGTTAGTACGTTAGTACGTTAGTACGTTACAAGGTGTCGAGTTGATAAGTCTATATGCGACTCAAACTCCTGACCACCCACATACTTGCAATCTTAAAAACTTTCCAACTTGTCAACCTGCCAACCTGCAAACAACTCAAAGCATTGTTTTTCTCTCCCGCCTGAAGTATACTACTCTTCATAATACGTATGCGTTTTGTAAACCAACACCTCACCTCCCACCATTTCTTCCACGCTCCACACAAGTGGTTTTTAGCGTTTCTTGTTTCCCCAATCCATGCGCTTGAAATGCATTACAAACACCGCTACCACCTCCGGTTTGAGCACGCCCGCAAACTATTTTTGTTTGACATGATCTTGGTTTTTTCTACCGTTGCCATTGCCGGAGCTGGTCTCTTTTGGCGGTGGTACGACCCCACGATTACAGATTTGATTGAACTATCTGTGGTTCCAGTATCAAGTGAAACCGGCACGCCAATTGACCGGGTAAAAAGCGGTGAATACCTCACGTACCAAGCAACCTTCACCAACAACAGCGATATCCTGATGACCAATACCGCCCTCACCTTTTCCATGCCAAATGGATTTGTCTTTGTCACCTCTACTCTCCCCCGCTCCGACTCTGAAGTAAGCACAACTCATCCGACCAACATTCTGTTTGATCTCCCTCCACTTCGCCCGAGTGAATCCGGCTCTCTTTCTATCACCGGGTACTTTTACGGAACACCTGATACCGATGAACATGTTATCACCACTCTCACCTACCAACAAGAAGGAAAAGATGTTTGGGAACAAAAAATTGCCCGAACGATTACCACTCTCCGCGGATCAGTCATTGAACTGCGCGCATCTTTGCCACATAATATTTTGAATCGCGGGACTGTACCCCTGATCATCAGTATCACCAACACGGGCAATCATCCGGTGAATACTATTTCTCTTCCACTCACACTTCCAGCCGGATTTCATTTCTCTTTTACCTCATCTACCAAAGGTGACGTGCAAGACAACAGCTGGAACATCGACCTACTATCACCACAAGAAACGGTTGACATTTCCGGAACCGTAACATTTGATATACCGAGCAACCAAGCAACCCAGCTGATCACATTTGTGAGCCAACTATTGGTCAATGGCTACCGTTTTTCTCAAGTCCCTGTCACGCACACATTTACCGTTGTATCACCTCAAGCAACCATAGAATGGAACTGGCCCGATGGATCCGGACTAAAGCCGGGAAATACCTACCCGGTCACACTGATAATAGAGAACACCGGCAATACAACACTCGAACAATTACAAGTAACCCTTCCACTTCCAGCTGGTATAGTTTCCGCCAGTGCCTTTGCCAATATGAATAATATACCGGTTTCTGGCACAACCGCTCGAATCACTGCAGCTCAATTTGCTAGCCTGAAGCAACTACGAGCAGGAGAATCAGCCGCCATTACGTTTGAACTCCCCATTCGCGCTTGGCCATCCGGAGGAACCAATCTTCTCCTCACTCTTTCACCAACACTTGAAGCAACCGTACCCGAAGTCACTGATCAACAATACCGCACAACCATGACCTCAAACAACATTTCCATTGGCACAGCACTTTCGGTTCAAACCAGTGCTCGGTACTACACCAAAGAAGGAGATCAACTCGGTCGTGGTCCTCTCCCCCCACGAGTCGGAAAAGAAACCAAATACTGGGCGCTGATTACTGTGTCCAATAATACCAGTAACGTTTCTCCGCTTTCTATTTCCGCCACCCTTCCCGCTGGAGTATCCTGGACCGGTCGCAGTAGCGTTAGCCATGGAAAAGATGTGACGTATTCTGCCAATTCAAGGAAGATACATTGGTCATTGCACGCTCTCTCCGCCCACGACACTGCTCAGATCGGCTTTGAACTTGCCATTACCCCGACCAGTGGTCAACTGGGAACCACCCCCCTTCTCCTATCAAATATTCAGGTACAAGGAACAGATACGTTCATCGATGAACTACTCACCCTCCCAGCTCCAGCACTCGACAGCTCTCTTCTTGGTGATAGCCTAGCCGAAGCAAAAGGAACAAAAGTTGCTGAATAGAGCAAAAAAATAAACTTATCCACAGCTCGACCATAGGCAAAAATCCTGGTTACGCTATAGTAGATAAAGAACAAGCCTCCCCCGCCGGAGGCTTTTATTTTTTCCAGACAACCACCTTGACAAAAGCGAAAAAAAATGCTATACTTATCTGTTTTTAGACATGAAGAGATGTCTTGTTCTTACCAGCTCTCTTCAAACCATAACCACCACTCATATGCGTATTGCCATGATTGGACAAAAAGGAATGCCAGCCACGTATGGCGGTGTTGAACGACATGTACATGATCTTGCGGTTCGTCTGGTTCAGGCTGGAGAAGATGTACGCGTATATAGTCGCGCCTGGTATACCGGCGGTAAGGCACCTCTCGTCGAAGGCGTTTCACAAGTCTATACCCCGAGCATTCACACCAAACATCTTGATACCATTACCCACGTATTTACTTCCACTATCCACGCCGTGTTTAGTAACGTCGACATCATTCACTATCATGGTATTGGACCTTCCCTCTTGGCCTGGATTCCACGCATCTTGAAGCCACGCGCGAGAGTAGTAATCACCTTTCATTCACTCGACCGCTTTCATCAAAAGTGGGGCTGGTTTGCCAAAACCGTTCTTCGAATTGCTGAACGAGCTGCTTGTGCGTTTGGCCACCAAACGATCACGGTGTCAAAGAGTTTACAATCATACTGTACCCACAAACTCAATACATCGACCACGTACATCCCAAACGGTGTTCCTCTGACTGCTATCCCAAAAGAACAAGAAATCCTCTCTCAGTTTGGTCTTGCAAAAGACAAATACCTGGTCATGATCTCACGGCTTATTCCGCATAAAGGCGCGCATTTGTTGATCGAAGCGTTTCAAGAAATAAAAAAAGAGCTGGCGTCAAACCCATCTCTCAAAACCCTGAAATTGGCTATTGTCGGTGGTTCGTCTGATACCGATGCGTACGTTGCGGCACTACATGAACAAGCCAAAGACAATCCCGACATCGTCTTTACCGATTTTCAATCCGGGAACGCGCTTCAGCAACTGCTCGGACACTCCCTCGCCATGATTCATCCATCCATGAACGAAGGATTACCGATTACGGTATTGGAAGCAATGGCTATGGGAAAACCAACCTTACTCAGTACCATTCCCGAACATACTGAACTCGAGACCGCTCCGGAACTCTTGTTTGCTGAAAACAATGTTGAAGTAATCAAAACAGCTGTCAAACAATTTGTAACAGTATCAAAAGCAGACAGAGCAGCATTCGGAAGAGATAATCAAGCCCGTATTCGAGAAGAATATGATTGGGCAGTCGTGGTGCCGCGCATTGTGTCGGTCTATGAACAAGTAATGGCAAAACAAGCAACCCCAACCTCTTCCATCTCACCACTTGCCCAACAAAAAGTGGCCGTAAAATAAGAAAAAACTATCCACCACCCCAGTCTTGACAGACAAAAGAAATATTGGTATAATACTGCGTACTGAAAATATTAAAGACCCTCAATGTGTTTGGTGTGAGCCGGAGTACCCCCTCCTTTACTCCGCTGCGAACGCCGAACACATTGAGGGTCTTTTTGTTGTAAAATAGTTTTTAAGACTATTTTTTTGAACCCTTAGGTACTTCTTTTTGACTTTGGTCCACAATTTGCTGAATCATTCTCTGGAACTTTGGAACACCAGACTTGGCGGTTTCCCAAGTATAAACTAAATCAACACCAGCATACTCATGAATAACAATATCCCTCATTCCGGCAATTTTTCTCCACGGAATATCTGGGTACTGTTCTCGGAATGAAATTGGAACTTGTTTTATTGCCTCATCAATAATTGCGATTCGACGTATGACTGCGTCTTGTTTTTCACGTGATACCAAAAACTGCTTCTTAGAGACTCCTAAAATATATTCCCGAATCGCCTCACAGCTTTCGAGAATATCAAACAAATAGACAAATGGATCTCGTGACCTCTTAACAATGGTTTCATATCCTTTTTTACATACGGCAACAAACGTTGCCGAAGAGAACGATATGTAACCACATCAACCGGAAGCGAAAGTGAATCCTCCAGATCGATCTTTAGTCCTGAAAGGTCAAATAAGGATTTTGAGCCACGAAACTCAATCAACAAATCTACATCGCTTTTTCTATGAGCATCTCCTCTCGCATAAGAACCAAAAAGATGAGCTCTTTTTACATCATTTTTTCGAAGTACTCGACGAATAACACGAAGTTGTTGTGATGTAAGTTTCATATTTTTATCTACTTAGCATACTTACTACAAAAAAACTCCTACACCGGAATTTTTCAATGTAATGTTATGCTGTCTGTTTCAACAACACAGCTACCTGCTGTTCGAGTCTTTTTACCTTTTCTTTCAATGAGACAATTTCTGAAGCATATACATCCAAGTCTTCTTTTGTTTGTTTTTCGAGTCGTGCAAGACGAGCTTTAACATCACAAATCTCATTTACCACCTCATCAAATCGCGCGTTCATATCAGTCCGCAAATCATCAATTTTTTGATCTAAACGATATATATCATCTTTAGTTGCAAAATTCACTAAATCATCTTTGGTGACAGCATTATCTTTAAGAAACTGAACTGTCTCTAAAATGTCTTGTAGAACGTTTTGTGATACCTCCATAGTAACTCACAAGAGATAAAATTTATGAAGTAAGTATACAGAAGACAATAATTCTCTGTCAAGATACGCAAATTACAACCCAACACCCTCACTTACCCCTACAATATCATCTCGTCCATCATAGTCGACATCCATTATCCGTACATCAATACCAGGATAACCAGTCGTCTCATAGGCAACAAATGGCGCACCTAGTGGTGTTCCTTTTTTGGTATAGGCTTGAATCGTTGGTTTCTTTCCCTTTCCAGCCCCAATAGCGAGTTCATCAACCCCATCACCATCCAGATCTCCAGCCGCTACCCGCACACCGCCTCGGAAATGTTCTTCAAAGGCTAGCCACTCATGTTGGAGGGTAAACAAACTATCATACACTCGCACCACCGGTTTGATCGATTCTCCGGCGCCAATAATCAATGATCCATACTGTTTCCCATAAAAGTCCGGTTTATCAAGCTGCCCCATAGCCAAGTGATATCCACCGGTATACCCTTTATTAAATGGATACCAGTCGGCTCGCACCTGCCAACCGAACCGATTGTAGATTTTTATCGGCAAATCATATCCGACCGACGGCGCGACCACCAGTTCCGACCCGCCATCAGCTCGAAAATCTCCTACCGTCACCACCAGTTTCCCTGGATACATGGCAGTGTACGGATACACGTTCATCAACGGCTGCCCATCGTCACGCCAGGCCAATAATCGATTTTTGGCGGTGGCGATGATCAATTCTTTTTTCCCATTGCCATCAAGATCGGCTCGCAATATTTGATCTCCTCCTTTGAAACCATCTTCAAAGACAAAAAACCCATTGCGCACCCGTTCACTATCCGGCCGAAAAAACCGCACAAAGGAACCATTTGGAAACAGCACATCTTGCAACGTGGAAAATGTTTTGAGCAGAAGCAGTCCATCATATCCATCAATTGAGACTTCAGAAACAATTGAGCCATCATTGACAACTGGATCCTGCGTCCCGTGAATTTTTTCATATTCACCCCCGAGGCTAATAGTTTGTGTCTTCTCGGTACTATTTACCAACGACAAACCGTTTTCAAAATGTCGGAGCCACACATCGGGCTGGTATGTTTCATGTCCCGCACGAGAGATTGCGTTGGTAGTCGGATTGCCAAGATTGGTATCGTATTCGTCGTACCACCAGGTTTGAGAGTGATCTTGGTCGCCGTGGTCGAAAGCATAATAGCCGTTTTCGAGTAAAGTACTTGCCAAACCGTATCGCATCAATCGAAAGTTTTGTTGTTGACCAGTGTTGTTTGTATTCGCATTGATGAGATTCAAACGAAAGGGTGGGTTTTGGGTACTATTATTGAACACTCGATATCGATTCATTATTTCTGCCCACTGTTTTTGCTGAAAATTTTCGAGCATCATTCCATTTAGTTGACCCGTATATACTTCAGTATCACTATTTCCAACAATAATATAGTCATTCCCCGCCAGAGAACGCGTATACTGATAGAGAAATTTCATTCCTTCCCGCCACGCCTGATCGAGATTAGTATCAACCTTACCGTCACCGTTCAAATCGATATCCGAAGTTTTTGTAAAGTAAGTAATATTATCCCACGCATTATCATAATATACTCCGTCCCATAACTCCGAAGACAGTAATTCTTTCACCACAAACTCCGGCACCAACTGATTAAGTCTCTTTCCGTGAATCACCGGGGCCTCGTTCGTTACATTTAATAAAAAAGTTCCTGGCCACCAAGACAGTTTTTTTCCTTGTGAAGTAGTGAGATACCACTTGGGATCGACCTGCTTTACAAGTTTTCGTCGCAAAAAACTATAAGATGTTGCCGCGTCGGCTCGGATCTCTTGCGGTGTGATGTAGACCAATAGCACAATATCTGGATTCCACATCCTCATCTTTTTTAACAACTCCGGATTTCGGTACTGCACCTCCATATCAAGCACCACCACATCCCAGCTGGACAACTCTTTTGCCTCCTTCTCAGTAAATTCCCATTTTAAAAAATAATTCACCAACTTCGGATACTCATGCGGACCATAAGAAACTGCTTGAACCCTCGAAGTATGAAACAAAAAAGCAAACAAAAAAACAAAAAATAATAAAATCTGTACAAATTTTCTATTACTAAAAACCATATTATATACTTCTGGATCGAAATTGTTATCTGTTATCTGTTATTTGTTATCTGCTTTTCAATGTAGCATAAATTTCCTCTATCGCGCGCAAATGTTTCTCCGGATCATTCACCACCTGTACTTCTCGCTGCAACCGTTCACCCATTTTTTTTCTTTGGTCGGATGGTGCAGTATACCAAGTCGTAATTGCTTGAGCAAGTGCTTGAATATTTCCAGATTCCACCAACAATTCTTCCGGTAATAATTCCGGTATGCCACCAATTTTGGCACCGATAACCACTTTCCCGGCAGTTTTTGGCTCAAGGATACTCAGTGGATAATTTTCATACCAAATTGATGGCACCACCAAAACCCGGGCTCTGGTTCGCTCTTCATCAAGTTCTTTACCGGATTTAAAACCACACAAGGTAACATTTGTCAAACTATTGTCTTTAATTATAGCTTGCAAACGTTTTTCCATTGGACCAGTCCCAACAATTCGATACGGTATGTCAGGAGTCAGTGCTGCCGCTTGGATAAGCACATCCACACCTTTTTCCTCTGAAAGTCGCCCAATATATGTAATACAATCTCCATCAATAAATTGTTCCCCGCTCCTTCGGTGGACAGGCTTGTTCCTTGTCACTTGTTCCTTGTCATCTATCGGATGTGGTATAGCGACAAACTTTTCTTTGGGCCAGCCAAAGTCAAGGCACTTATCCATCAAAAATTGACTGGGGGAAATAAACAGATCAACATAGCGTTCATAATATTTCATGATCTTGTGATGAAAAATCATTTCTGCCGTCACTATCGCACTTTGTGCCCGACTATCTTTGAGACATTTATTTTTCACACAATTCAGGTACCAACCTTTCGCATCTTCTTCGTGCACCGCTCCGTGGTGAAACATGGTATAGTTCGGAGTTAATAGTTTATAATCATGCAAGGTCATCACAATAGGAATTCCCCGTTTTTTGATAACCGGCAAAATGGAAGGAGAAATATGGTGATAGATGTTGTGGAGATGTACTATATCAATTTGAATATCACTATCATGAAATAGTTGTTCTAATTTGTGTTTTGCTTCTACTGAATAAAATATATTGGCAACACTTTTCAACTTTCGCGCAAATGACACTTTAGAGGGGTCAGACAATTCCATTTCTTCCACAAAATATTTACTATATTCAGAGGAAATAGTTTTTTCCTGCTGAACCGCAAAAGGGATAACTTTGTGACCGGCAGATTCCAACATCTCTCCCAACTGAATCATATAATTTGACGCCCCATCGCGATGCCAATAGTATTTGTGTGCTTGGATGATGTTCATAAAAAAAATAATATTCAATTGCTAAATAAATGTCGTATAATACACCGTAGCTAAATAAATTTTTTAGCTAAATCTTGACAAAAGGCTAAGGTTTTGATAAACGCAAAATCTAAATTAATAAGGCGAAGGAGTATAAATTTTCTGTAAATGATGCTCCAACTCAACTACCGAAGAATGCCAGTCATATTTTTCTGTAATCAATTGTCGCGCTTTTTTTCCAAGTGATATTTGAACCGACTCGGATGATTGAAAAAATTTGATAATTCCCTGAGCTATATCTTTGGCTTCTGAACTATGAAAAATTAGTTCATCAGATAATTGACTCAATATCTCCGGTGTAGCCCCCACCGGCGTTCCAACCACCGGCAAACCAGATGCCAAGGCTTCAAGCGTTGACATCCCCAAACCCTCGTAAGCAATGGTTGGTAAAACGAACAAATCGGCCGCTTGGTAATAAGCAGGCAAACCATTCAAAGGAACTTTACCAATAAGCCAAATGTTTTCTGCCAATTGCAGTTGATCGGCTTTTTGCTTTAATATTTGTTTTAAGGGGCCATCCCCTACCACTAGAAAAACTACATCGGGTATAACCTGTTTTACCATTACCACCGCCGAAAGCAATTCCAAAAGTCCCATCCGTTCCGTCAACCGCCGTACAGTCAAAACAATCGGGGCAGACTCAATCAAACCAAGCTTTTTTCTAATCGCAGACTTATTATTTACCGGAACAAATAATTTGCTGTTGATACCAATACCAATCCGAAACACTTTATTTACCGGCTGAGGATAGGTTTCCTGCAACAAAGATTGAGAAAATTCTGAAAATAAAACTATCCGGCTTGCTTTTCGAAGGACGGTTTTTTCGACATGACGGGTAAAGATAATAAAAAAGAGGGTTAATAGTGGAGTAATAAATTTTTTCCAACCGGAAAATTTGCGTGTCATTCCCTCTACTTCAGCTTCTTTAGCGGTCGAGGCATGAAAAACATATAGGGCCGGTATTTTTACTTTTGACAAGAAAAAACCGAAAGCTGGAAACGGATGATGCAAAACAACTACATCAAATGATTCTGATCGACTTAGTTTTCTGACCATGTTGGGTACAGAGAAAATGTCCACCAAAGACATCCCCCATCTTTTAAATTGTTTCGACGCACCATATCGGACAATTCGTAATTTTCCTGGATTATTGCTACCATTTTTTTCTTGATCAACAAGAATCTCTTCATCTAGGGAATGATTTGATTCGTTGTGAGTAAGTACGGTTACTGTGTGGCCAAGTCGCACCAACCACCGCGCCTGTTCCGAAGCCACGTGTTCTGATCCGCCAAATGAATCAGGATACCATCTTTGCGTTATGACAAGAATATTCATAGTTTTATCCGTGGTGTTTTTAATACTGCTGAATGCGGGTGTAAAGCAATGGCCGTCACCCCCAAACCAATTGGAAACCACATGACGCTATTCAAATAAGAAGTGTTAAAAAGCTGAAAACAAATAATACCGGCGAGCGACATAAGTAGAGTAAGATAGAGCGGATCAGCTGTCCGCAATTTCCACAAACGATATAACAACCACAGCAAAAATAACCCAAAAAACATGAGACCAATAAGACCGTATTCAAAACCGATTTTCTGCATAAAACCATGAGCATCCAATGGTTCACCAAAGTCAAGCCGAAAAGCCGCCACTTCCTCAAGTATCGGCAAGTACGACCCCGGCCCATAACCAAACCACGGGTTATTTCGGATATATTCCAGTGCGATGACCGACATTTCCACTCGAGCACTATTGGAACTATCTACGATATTTGATCGCAAAAATAACCCCATGTATCCGGCCGTAATAATAAAAAATACTACACCCAACAGCTGAACATCGGCTCGTAAATTTCTCAAGGTTTTTATAATTCGTTCTCGATATATCATGAATACAATGGACGCCTGAACTAATATAGCTAACCAAGCCGCCCGTGAAACAGTAAGCAGTGCAACCGCAATGATCATACTACTGGTAATCCCGTACCACCATGATACAAGCGGATCAGACGACTTTTCCGTCAGGAGCAACCAAATGCCAATGGGAGCGGTAATCACCAAAACTTCGGCCAACATATTGTGATTTATGCCCATAGGAGCAAAACCGCCAATTGCAAATGGTACCGCAAATCGCCAACCATGCATGCCCGGGTCGACTACAAAAAGTGAAACAATTCCATAAATAGCCGCTATTATGCCAATTGCGTACAAAATTTTTAGAACTTTTTTTAAGCCATTTTTATTTGAAACAATAGCCAAGGGTAACAAAACAAAAGCCACCCAAACAAACAAGGGTGAGCGAGCCCAGGCATATAAAGTAGCGGAAAATCCCGTACCACCCCGTCCTATTTTGGCCGATATCAAGCCGACTAATAAAAAAAGAACGTACAACATCATTCCTGATCTAATCGAAGAAACCTTTTGTCTAGATATAGATGTTGTATTTAGTAAAAGTGAAAGCAAAAGACTCCCGATCAAAATAAAGGCGACAAATTCTACCAATGGCGCGTTTAGATTTGCCAAAAATGGAACCGATCGCACACTTTCGAATTCTGAAAAAGAAATCTCCCAACCATGAAATAAGCTAGTACCAGCAATAGAATATATTCCCCAATCCGGTCGAAGGGCAAATAAAAAAAATAGTCCAAGACCGGCAATTAATATCGCTAAAACCGGAGCAAACAAAATCAAAATGAAATAAACCATCACCAAAGTCACCCAAAACACCACCGCCCCCGGTCGTTTGGCATATTCGATCGGATGAATGAATTCCTCTAAAAAATTGGGTGAATAGACGCTTTGCATATGGCATCAGTATAGCGAAAACAAGAGAAGAAAACAAGCGATGAATGTCAAAAAGTAGGGAAACAAAAAAAGAAGAAAGCAAAAAAACAAGAAAGTAATAAAACAATAAAACAATCAACCCAAACACTTTATTTTTCTGCTTTCTTGTTTTTTCTTACTTTCTTGAAAATAACCCAAAGCTACAATCCAATCTAAACCCCTCAAGCCTTCCCGGCTTTCTAGGCCTTCCAAGCCTCACTTGAATTACACCTTTGGATCCCGGGGGTGGTGCTGTTGATTGGTCGCATGCCCGTCAACAATAATCAAAAACTCCATCCCAACAGATGAAGCCCTCAAGTGGTGGAGCGAGGGGGAGTCGAACCCCAGAAAGCGAGCATGGTAAGGCTGCCTGCGTCCACACGCACTCGCCCCTTTTCCACCGTACAATAGTATAACACTTTTTTCAAAAACAAAAAACTCCCCGAAGGGAGCTTCTCGAGTTCTGCGTGTGTATAGCACAAGCAGCCTTACCAATACATATAGTATACCACAAATTCAATCATTGTCAATCTCACCCAGTGGACAACCTGTATCTCCGCCCCCACCTAAGGCGGGCAAGCAAGGCGGATCCGTCTGATGGCTGAAAAGCACGAGAACAAGAAAACAATAAAGCAATATAACAATTTTTCACATGTTCGTACAGTTCGCATGTTCGCACATAATCAATCAAAAACCCCATCAACAGATGAAGCTCTTAAGCGGTGGACCAGACGGGGGTCGAACCCGCATTTCTATCTTCGCAGGACAGTGTTTTACCGTTAAACTACTGGCCCATTGGTCCACCGAAGAAAAGTATAGCACAAAAAATAAAACCTCGGAAGTTTTCCGAGGTTTTACCTGCGAAGATAGAGTTACTAGTAGTTTAACTAGCACACTGTCCTTATGTTTTTATACTATCAAATTTTACTTATTTTGTCAATCTCACCCAGTGGACAGCCCCGCCTCCGCTCCGCTGCGGACAGGTAAACAAGAAAACACGAGAATAAGTCCGCCCAAGGCGGATCCGCCCTGGGCGGAAAAACAACACAACAATAAAACAATCAACCCAAACAATTTATTTTTTGCTTTTTTGCTTTTCAGACCCAGACTGATCCGCCTTGGGTGGATTTGCTTTTTTGAAAATAACCCAAAGCTGCAATCCAATCATACAACAACAGCGTTGTAAGCCTTTCCGCCCGAGGCGGACCCGCCTTGGGCGGGGTAAGCCTTTGAATTACACCTTTGGGTCCCGGGGGTGGTTCTGTCGATTGGTCGCGCGCTGAATTGCGACCGCTTCGAACTTGAACCCACCCCGGATCCCTCCTTCTCAGCTTCTCAGCTGAGGTGGCTAGTCTTTTCAGACTGAGTAACCCTGGTTCGCCACCCACCAGGGGCGTAGTTGAGCAAGTTGCTCTTTAGGATGCTACGCGCACCCCACACCAATTACTGTCCTGCTGCTGCCAGCAGGGCCCAAGCGGAGCTCGGGCAATAATAATTGGTGTACCCCCCACCGTCACAGAAGCCGTAGCAGCCGGCTTCGGACGGCGTCAGCCCAATGAAGACCTCCTCCTCGCTGTACGCGAGGTAGGCGTCCCCGTTGGACTGACAGGGGGCACTCCCCTTGGCGTTGGCGACCACCCAGTCGCCGCCAACGCCGTTTTTGAACTGCTGGATGTTCAGCAGCCCCACCTCGCCCTCACATCCCGTGAGGGTCTGGCAGGACTGCTGCCCATCCGGGCAGCTCATCCATGTACCCACAGGGAGACTGCTCTGGACAGCAGCCTCCCCGACGACACCAGCAAACTGCCAGCCCGCGCGGAGCATGAAGCTCCCGCAGACCGGCTCCTCGACCACCGGCGTGTACACACAGCCGGTGGCCGGGTCGCAGGAGTCGACCGTGCTGGCGTCGCCGTCGTCGCAGACGACCGGCGTGTGGGTGCAGCCCACCGCCGGGTCGCAGGCGTCCGCCGTGCACGGGTTACCGTCGTCGCAGTCGGCGGCGCTGTCGCACGCCGGCGGGGCTTCACAGCCACCGCCAACGCACGACTCGCCGGCCGGGCAGGTACCGCAGGTCCCGCCGCAACCGTCGTCGCCGCACTCCATGCCCGCGCAGTCGGGCGTGCACGTGGCCGGTATCACCGGCACGCACACGCCCTGGCTGTTGCAGGACTCGGACTGGGCGCAGTCCGAGTCCTGCTGGCAGAGGACGAGACCGGGGTCACCGGCCTCGCCCTTCTGTCCTTCGGGACCGGCTGAGCCGGCCGGTCCCTGCTTGCCCTCGGGGCCCTGCGGACCTTGCGGTCCCGCCGGGCCCTCCGGGCCTTCCTCGCCCGCCGGACCCTGGGGTCCCGAAGGACCCTCAGGGCCGGCTGGCCCCTGCTCGCCCTGGGGTCCCGGCACCATGCAGGTGCCGAGCTCCTCCCCGCCGTCGGCGGGGAGGAAGCAGAGGGACTCGGACGGGCAGTCCGCATCCGTCGTGCAGGGCGGACCCTGCACGACGGAAATCCGACCCTCGTCGCCGCAACCTGCGGCGACGAACGCGACCCCGGCCACAATGGCCAGGATCAGGGCGGCCCGAAGGCCGCCACGTAGGGTTGTCGACAGGCTGTTTAACGGGTT
>DYFM01000015.1 GCA_020725175.1 Candidatus Paceibacter sp. | reverse complement strand
GGATATACTACACTAATTTTAGCACATTTGTGTGAAAAACACTAAATGAGTTAATAATTCTATTAAAAAATGAAAATTATATTACATCAATAGGGAGAGTGAAAACAACCAGCAAATCAGCTGGTTGTTTTTGTTCTATAGGTTGAAGCAAAACTGAAACAGATATTGCTCTCTCTTGCTAGATATGGTATACTTCTGGAAGATAATAAAATATTTTTGCTAAAATAAGTCAAAAAAATGCGTCACAAAAGACAATGATCGTCGTTTATTATGATGTCAGAAGAATCACGGGACAATAAAGAGGTAAAAGAGATAATAGAGCGGGCTAAATCCGGTGATTCAGAGGCCTTTACTTTTATTTACAATACGTACTTGACACCCATTTATCGTTTTATTTATTTTCGGGTAAAGCAGAAAGATGAGGCTGAAGACCTTACACAAGCGGTGTTTGTAAAAGCATGGCAAGCATTGGGCACGTATCAGGACCAAGGACACTCTTTTTCCGCATGGTTATATCGTATCGCTCGCAACACCATTATTGATTATTGGAAAAAAAGGAAAGATATTATAGTTGAAGACGTCTCTACCGTTTCCTTTGACCATGGCACTGATGATGCGTTGGAGGATGAAGTATACACTGGTCAGATGATGGACTTGGTACGAGAGCATATGCATCATCTTAGTGAAGAACAACAAACAATTTTAACACTGAAGTTTATCAATGAACTGACGAACACAGAAATCGAGGAAATAACTGGTAAAACTCAGGAAGCAATTCGAGCGCTTCAATATCGCGCACTTAAGGCACTGAAAGAACAACTGGCCACTCGTGCTATATGAAAAAAATCCCTCATCGCACAACTCACACACCGGAGGAATTACTTGAAGCCAAACTACTGGGTGACGTTGTTGATACCTCTCTTTCCGATAGTCAAGTTGATGAAGTTGATGAATTGACTCAGTTTGCCGATACTATTCGAGCTACCGCTTTACATATTCAACCTCCTAAAGAACTACTTACTTCCATTTTAAGATCACTGCCTATTCAAAAAGAAGTCATAACTGAGTCGGAGCAAAAGATAGGTTGGTTTGATCGATGGTTTGAGGGGTTTTTCCGTCCGGTCTTTCTTCCGGTCGGATTGGTGGCAGTACTTTTGATTGCTTTGTTAGTTGGAAAAGCATTTTGGTACTCACCTTCGGGAGCGCCTACGACTGATACTGGTTCCCGTTCGTTTGTACTTCATGAGTATGAAGAACTTTCTCCTTCTGAGGCATTATCAATCGAAAGTATAGAAGCTGATTATTTGGCATTAGAAAATTTTGATGAGTATGCTCTTGAAGATGAAGCGTTCGATGCGTTGTTTTCCGAAATTGATCGCTCGCTCGCCGCTATGATTGATGATGTTGATACACTTCCTTCTCTTTCTCTTGAAGCAGGAGCTGTAGCGCGAGAAGCCGGTATTACTGAAAGACAAAAAGAATATCAGCGAGAAATTACGACCGCGCTACAAGGATATGAGGCAGAGGAACAGCTCTTGTTGCAGGACGAGCGTATGAATGATCTGGAGCTTGAGTATGTTTCTGAATTAGACTGGAGAACTATTGACAATACCCTTTCATCTTTTTAATTTTACACATCTATGTTGTTACGTTATTCACTTCTTCCACTTTTTATTCTTTTGCTGATTCCAATTACATCATTAGCGCGGGAAGTTCAGGGAGAGGATGTGGCATCACGCACACCGGTTATTGAATCCCAACGAGAAGCGGTCATAAAAACTCGTTTAGAACTTGAACAAGATCAGGAGATCAACAATCGTCGTGTTGCAAATGAGCGGGCGTTGGCACAGCAAAAAGAATTACTCCATTCTGTTATAGACGCATTGATGCGATATGCTGAAGAGATGAAGCAGAGAGCTGCGCTTTTGTCGGACGCTACACTTCGTCAGCGCCTGGAGACAGTGTCAGATTTGCATCTTTCTCGGTTGCAAGCATGGAAAGATCGGGTAAATACAGCAGAAACAATTCTCGATACAAAACGAATTGCCGAAGAGCTGCGTCAGTTTCGTAGAGAAATGGATCAAAGTAAAAATCAAGCAGAACTTTCTTGGCGACGCGCAATGCTTTTGAGTCATGTACAGCTTTTTGAAGAGCGTATTGTTGTTCGAGCCGAGGCACGGCTTCGGTTGATCGAGCAGGCCTTATCTCGAACCGGTGAACTGCTTGAGCAAGAACAACTTCTGTTTGATACAGCTCAGCAGGAGTTGCAAGGGGTGCGATCATTGATTGACGCGCTTCAGCAAGAAATTTTGCTAAGCGAGCAACTTTCGAAACAAGAGATTGTCACTGTTCGACACAAATTGTACGAAATACGTCAAAAAACAAAACTGATATATCAACACTTCCGTTCCATTGCTGAAACCGTGCAGAAGTAAGAGAAAGCAAACTTGTTTCACCTAGCTTTGTTTTGCCTTCAGTTCCAGCACGTAAACCTGAGAAGAGGTTGGGTCAAAACATGTCGGATAGAAATCTCTCTTTTTTATCTTTTATTTCGTGAAAATCCTGCAGGGTAATTGTTGGTCCAATTATAGTCGTAGGTTTATTGGTGGGCCCGATTTTATAACAGTAATAAAAAAACATAGACAAACACCGCTTTTTAGCGGTGTTTATGTTGTACGTTTCATCTTTGAGGCAAGTTGTTTGAGACGATTTGCTTGGGTAGTGCTTAGTCCAAGACTTTTCCTTTTAGTGTATATGTCTCGTTGAAGCTGTTTTACTTTTTGATAAGTCAAACCAGATCCTGGCGTAGAAGAACTTTTTGCTTGTTTCCCGATCATTGTGGTAAATGCTTTTTTCTGTTCTTCAGAAAGAGATCCGGAAATACTTTTGTGGGTGCGGAAGAACTTTTTGACACTTTTTTCTAGTTTTTTTGTTCGAAATTGACTTCCGGTGGAAATTTGAAATGGTGAATTGGTGCTGGTGCTTTTTGCTTGTGCTTCAGCTTCGCGCTTGAGACGTTCTTTTACTAGGCGACGGCTATACGCATAATAACTTTCATCTTGTGGAGCACTTCCGTATCCTTCCGGCGCGGCCTCATCGTGAACAGAGTGGGAAACTGCTTGTAAACGCTTGATCGAAGTAACGTTTGTTGTGGGTTGTCCGGCTCGAACAATGGAAGAGGTTGGTCGGTTGCTGGCTTGTTGCCCGGCGTGACTGATACTGGTAGTAGCGCTCTCAGAGCGGGCCAACGGTTTTCCTGCCTTTGAAATCGAGGTGGTTTGTCGAACTAGCGAACGAATAGGGCCGGTAGAAGGTCGGGGAGTGGGGTGTGGAAGCATAGGTTATACTTGAGAAAGAAATTGAGTCGTAAGGGTGTGGGCTTCATCATAGGTTTCGCACCAGTGGATGGTTTTGTCTCGTCGAAACCAGGTGAGTTGACGGCGAGCAAAGGCACGCGTATCTCGTTTGAGCTGTTCGATTGTTTCTTCCAAGGAGCGGGTACCTTCAAAATATCCTTTAAACTGTCGATATCCAACCCCGTTCATACTTGGCAGATCCCAAGAATATTTTTGTCGCAGCAAGTCTTCTACTTCTTTGAGAAGTCCGAGTTTCATCATGAGGTCAATACGTTCATTGATCCGCTGATACAATAGTTCTCGTGGAAGTGAAATGCCGATTTGCAGTACCTGAAATAGACTATCCCCTTTTTTTCGTTGTGCAGAAAATGGTTCTCCGGTAAAAATACACACCTCAAGCGCTCTGATAATCCGTCGTTTATTGTTTACATCAATCGTGGTAGCGGCTTCGGGATCAAGATTTTTTAGCAAATGCATGAGTTCGGTGGTGGTTTTTTCTTCCAAGCTTCGTCGCAATTTTTTGTTGGCAGGAACGCGAGGAATGTTGAAATTGTCAACAATAGAAGAAATGTATAGCCCGGTACCACCGACAATCATTGGTATTCGTCCTTCCTGTGTGGCGAGCTTACAGTACTTCAAGGCTTTGTCTCGAAATTCCGCCACGCTAAATGCTTTTCCTGGATCAAGAAAATCTATCAGATGATGTGGAACATCGTTTACATAGTACGTTTTTCTCAGGCCATTTCTTTGCCACTCACCGGATACTTTGGCGGTGCCGATGTCCATTTTTTTGTAAATTTGTCGTGAGTCAGCTGAAATAATGTCACCATTGATTTCTTTTGCCAATCGCAAACTCCACTCTGTTTTACCGGACGCAGTGGGGCCTAAAATTACAATCAGCTTAGGAAGCGGATGTTTTTTGTTGTGATGATGAAGAAAGGAAAGGGATGTCATGGGAATGTTTTGAAGACTATAAAACTTATAAAACTTATAAAACTTATAAAACTTATAAAACTTATAAAACTTATAAAACTATACCTTTTTCTTTGTCCAATTTATTTTAACTATTTTTTACGTTTGATACGTTTTGTATTTTATACGTTTTTGCATTTTATGTTTTTTACTATTTTTTCTATTCTGCTTTCTTTCTTCCATACAACACCCATTCTTGCGCTTTATATATTTCTACCTCGACAATTTGTCCAATCATGGGTATATCGCTTTTAAAACGTACTTGTTTCATTTCTCGTGAATTTCCAACACAAAATCCATGATCGTACCTTTCAACTAATACTGAAACTGTGCGACCAACATATACTTGATTTTTTTTCAAGACAATTTCTTCCATGAGTTTCTGTAGCACTTCCCAGCGGCGTTTTTTTTCTGCTTTTGGTACATCATCGGGAAATGCTTTGGCGGCGACGGTATGAGTGCGCTCGGAATATTGCGCGTGGTAAGAGATGTCAAACTCGCATTCATGAAATAGGCTTACCGTATCCTGAAACTGTTCTTCTGTCTCACCACAAAATCCGACAATAATATCTGTACCGATAGCAATATCTGGTTTTTTGGCTTTGATACGTCGGATGGTTTCGAGAAAAAACTCTCGGTCATGTCGACGGTTCATTTTTTTGAGAATCTCGGTGTTCCCCGACTGTGCCGGTAGATGAATAAAATTGATCTGTTTTGGTAAGGTGAGTGCATCAATGGCTTCGTCATCCATATAGAGAGGGTGAGGAGCGGTCCAGTGAATGCGCTCAATTCCTGTAATTTGGTTTACTTCCCAAAGCAGTTTGGCAAAATGATTTTTTTGGTATGGATTATCCTTAGAAAAGTGTTCCGGGTCCGGGGCAATGTAGTGGTTGACGATCTGTCCAAGAAGTGTCACTTCTACGCATCCATTATCTCGCAAATCGTGAATTTCAGCAAGGATGTCACGAAGTGGCCTGTTGACCTCCAGTCCCCGAGAAAATGGCACGACGCAATACGTGCAGAAATGATTGCAGCCAGTTTGGAGCGTAACAAAGGCTTGGTACTTTTTTTGAATCGTGGGACGAAGCGAGAGATAGTCAGCTGCCATGTCATCTCCTGGGCGAAGGTTCGGGTTGAGTTCGGAGAGCATTTTGGGGAGGTTGATCATGTCTTTGGTAGGGAAAAACAGATCGACATCCGAAAGACTCTTTCGCAGACGATCATCTCGGTCACGTCCAGGCATACAGCCGGTCACGCCAATGATAAGGTGCGGCTTTTCTCTTCTCAGTTTAGCAAAATTACGGGTAAAGCCAAAAATCCGATCCTCTGCGCTTTGTCGGACCGAGCAACTATTGATAAATATCGCATCTGCCTCACCTACTTGGTTTGTTTCAGAAAAACCCATGTTTTGCAGCACAGAAGCCAGGCGCTCTGAGTCGTTTTTGTTCATTTGGCAACCAAGGGTGATGAGGTGGTATTTTTTTTGTAAGTCTAAAGTCATAAGTCTTAAGTCATAAGTGAATTGATTTTAGACTTATGACTTAAGACTTTTGACTTACGGAGCTCTATTATAAAGAAAAGAATAAAAAAAGCAAGTGTTAAACGTTTGCCTATCCGTAACAAAAAACATCCAAAAATGTTGAAGCGCCGATGTGGTGGTCGGCGCTTACTCCTTGGTGACAGGGAAGTCGTGATACTTCCCACAGATGTCCTCAAAGGACAGTTCTGCGGGGTGCAACACGTCTTCCGTGCCAATTTGCTTTTCCACCTGGAGCTCTAAGAAGAGGTGTCCTACGAGCTCCGGGCGGTCCGTCGCGGTGATTTCATCGGCTTGGATTACTCCTAGCACCTGAAGCCACCGCGTACCGGTGATGTCGGAGAATCCCACATAGGCGGGCTCCCAAACCTCACCGATCCTAGACACTTTTTTTGGGGAGAATAGGATTTGAACCTGTCCTCCCCGAGGATTTACTTTCACTCGTCGGGCATGTCGTCCGGCGAGCAGTTCCCCGATGCTCGCCATAGATGACCTCCTGTGGTGGGCGAAACAGATAATAATATGCTATGAAAATGGTTTTGTCAAGAGAGAACTTTGACAAAACGTGTAAACTGTGCTATAATATTATTATATTCACTATTTACGTCTTATTTTTAGTTAAAATTATATGCCAGGAGAAGCTAACGCTCTACGTCAAGAGCCACAACCGGGTCTTTCGCCTGGTGAAAAAGCAGAGGCTTTATTAAACGCTGATGCTCGTAAAACAGGTGATCATAGAGTACGTGCGAATAAACTTTTTCCAGAGAGTCTGCGAAGTGTTTTTGGTTCTGCCGATGTAAAAAAATTGGAACACTTTTTTGCCAGGACTAATAGTAAGGTAGAAGCGTATACTAAGTACTTACATCTACCCACCCTCTCAAAAGAAAAGCGGGCTGCTGCAGAAAGGCAGTTGGAGTTAGCTCAAAAGGAGGTAGAGCAGTTAAAAAAATTTAAAAATTGGAATGCGGAACAGGTTGCCGCAAAGAAACAGCTCATGGAACAAAGAGGTAAGCAGGCAGAGAAAGAAGCAGGAGTGGCAATTGCCTTGGTGGAAGAGAAAATAGATTCAATTCCAGATAAGCTACCAGAAGGAGATGATGGGGATTTATCTAATGTTTCATATCAAGAACTGAGACTGCAGGCTGATGCGTTAGAAAGTATTCTAAATAGGGATACAATTCTCGCACAAAAAAAACAAGAATCACAAGTAACTAAATTGGATGATAGTGATATAGTTGCGGTTGAAGACACAAGAGGAGTGCTTGCAAAAACTGGAGATGTTTTAAAAAAAGCACAAGAAAAAGTGACCGGGTTTTTTAAAGGGTTATTTGGTAAAAAACCAAAAGCATGGGATCGTCCAGAATTTCAACCTGATAATGCAGGGCAGACACCACCTCCTCTACCAAAGGAAGCTGTCAACTTAGGTAACAGACCTTGGAAACATGAAAGTGTACAAACAAGTTTAAGGGGGGAGGGTAATGTTGATGCAAATATGGGGGTATTAGAAAGTCTGGCCGCGCAGGGTGGTAGAGTAAATGAAGACGATGTGTTGGATGTCCAATCTCGTATGCGAGGTGGTAATCCGGATATAACATCTACCTCATCGTTACCGGACGTGTCACTTGAGGATGCTATGGCTGCAGCCGATGTGCCGGTTGGGAGAGAGACGTTACGTGAAATGAAGAAGAGAGATGAATTATTTCTGAGTACTGTTCGAGATTTGTTGTCATCAAATTATATTGCTCCAAAGGCCGGGTCACGAGAATTGAATTCAATTCCGGCCGTTGATCGTAAATCACCAAGTGTCATTGATCTTGCCACGTTTATGAATGCAAACCCAGAGCGAACGATCAATACGATTGATGAACTTGAGGAGCTTGGTAGACAGAATCCTACGCTGGCAAAGGCTTTGGAATTATTGAGTGACAGAATTACTGATGAGATTGGTGAGCAAGCAGAAGAAATGCCTGAGCCAAAAGATGTTCTAAGAGTGCCAAAGGATGTTCAAGTAGAAGTAAGACACACCTCAGAAGAGCTGGAAGCTCAGGCGATTCGTTCAGGGGTTGATAGTAAATACACTCGCTTATTCCTCAGAGAGTTACAAAGTAAAGGTGAAGTTGTTACACAAGCATACATAAACACAGCAAAAGATGTGTTTGGAAAAAACTTCGATCAAACGAAGGCGATTGAGGCAGCACTCTGGGCTCAGAAAATGATCGAAGATCGTTTTGTAAAAAAAGGCAGACAGCAGGTGTCGGAGGCAAAAAAAGCCGCTTAATAAACATAATCTCTTGAAAATAAAACCCTGTATCATGTGATACAGGGTTTTTTGTGGAATACCCACGACAAGTTTTGTTTATCATTGATTACACTGATTATTTGAGATTGCACAGATGAGTTGATGGTATCCATGTAATCTTTTTCAATCTGTGAAATCAATACTAGCAATGCTACCAATCAAGCGTCCCACCCACCTGATACTCGGTCACTCTCGTTTCAAAGAAATTCTTTTCTTTAGAAAGATCTACTGCTTCACTCATCCAAGGAAATGGATTAGCTACATTGAATTGAGCGGGGAGACCAACGCGTTGCAAACGGCGATCGGCAATATGTTCGATGTACTGTTGAAACCCCTCCGCATTCATACCAAAGATGCCTTTTGGAAAGACCGTTTGGGCAAAGGTATATTCAAGTCGAGCGCCTTCTTTTACAAGATCAATCACGTGTTGTTGAAATTCCGGTGTCCAGAGTTCCGGCTGTTCTTCTTTGATCGTGTTGATCAGATTGATCCCAAAGTTCAAATGCTGTGACTCATCACGCATGATATATTGAATTTGTTCGGCTGAACCGACCATTTTCTTTTGACGCTGAAATCCGAAGATAACCGCAAACGCACTGTAAAAGAAAATTCCTTCCATGATGAGTGAAAAGACAACGATGTTTTCCAGGAATTTTTGATCCGCTTCAAAGGTTCCGGTTTTAAATTCGGGATTAAAGATCCCTTCGTTGAAACTCAGGATGAATGATGCTTTATCATAAATCGCACCAACCCGGCGGTACATGTTGAAAATCTCTCCTTCATCCAGTCCGAGTGTTTCTACGATATATTGATAGGCATGCGTATGGATCGCTTCTTCATAGGCCTGGCGGAGCAGATACATGCGACACTCGGGCGATGTAATATGGCGGTACATGGCAATTACAATATTGTTCGCCGCAATGGAGTCGGCAGTGGTGAAAAAGCCAAGTACGGTTTTGAACGCATGCACTTCTTCTTCGGTCAGAACCCCAGGCGTACGCCATTGTTCAACATCGATTTGCATGTTTATTTCTGTAGGAAGCCAGTGATTGGCATTCCCAGAGTTGTAGGCTTCCCAGGCAAACTTATGTTTCATGGGAGAGAGTTGAATCACATCAGCGTCAGCACCATTGATAATGCGGCGAGCGTTGATGTCGACAGGAATGTCGGTTTTTTTGATAGGCATAAGGTTAAAGGCTTACAAGGCCTCCGAGGCTTACGAAGCTTACGAGGCAGGAATTAGTTTCGAAATAGCGAAATACGAAATAGCGAAACAATCTCCCTCTCCTTTTCGGAGGGGGTTGGGATGCCTGCCCGCCGGGTCGGAGGGGGTGTTGTTCACTACTGGCAAGCTTCGCAATCTGGGTCACTAATTTTGCAGAGTTTTACACCATCGGCATTGACTTCGGTGGAGGGGGTAGTCGCAGTGGTCGGAATGGCGGCAGTAGCCATGGATGGTGTTTGGACTGGAGTGGGAGCGGGTTGTTGAACGGTACTTTTGGTGGCAGCTACTGGCGTGCTTGAAGTACGTTTGTGCGTGTCACCGTATTTTTCTGTTGAAACAGTTGATTTTTCTACCTGAGAAACAGCGAGTGATCGAAGGTAATACGTGGTTTTCAAGCCGTAGTCCCAGGCCATGAGATAGATATCATTCAAATCTTTTCCAGAACGACCGGAGTAGAAGATGTTGAATGATTGGCTTTGATCGATCCATTTCATGCGGTATGCAGCTACTTTTACCATGTGTCGAGCATCGATTTCAAATACTTCTTTATATTTGGTACGAATGTGTTCCGGAATTTCCATGATTTCGGTAACTTTTCCATCGTGGAATTTGATTTTGCCAACCATTTCCGCGTCCCACAGGTTGAGAGCTTTTAGGTCTTTTACCAAGTATGGATTGACGACCACAAAGTCACCGGCTTTATTGGCTTTGACGTACATGTTTTTATAGATCGGTTCGATGGTAGGTGATGTGCCGGCAATGTTGGAAATCGTGGCGGTTGGAGCCATGGCCATGCAGTTTGAATTGCGCATGCCGTACTGTTTGATTGCTTCCCGGACAATGTTCCAGTCCAACTTACTGCTTCTATCAACCGGAATGGTTTCTCCTCGTTCAGCCTCAAGAAGTGCAATGGTATCAAGTGGAAGAATACCGCGATCCCATTTTGATCCACGGAAGGTAGAGTAGGCACCTCGTTCTCGGGCCAGGTTAGTAGACGCCAAGATCGCGTGGTAGGAAATTGCCTCCATGCTTTGGTCGGCAAACGTCACCGCATCTTCAGATTCAAAGTTTATTCCGAGCTTGAAGAGGGCGTAGTGAAATCCCATGAGTCCGAGTCCTACTGGGCGGTGGCGCATGTTTGCATTGAGAGCTTCTTTGGTGGGGTAGTAGTTCAGATCAATTACATTGTCGAGCATGCGCATACCAATGGTGACGGTTTCGCGCAACATCTCAAAATCAAATTTGCCGTTCACCACATGCTCCTCCAGATTGACTGATCCAAGGTTGCAGACGGCCGTTTCATCTTCAGATGTGTTGAGGGTAATTTCGGTACATAGATTGGAAGAGTGTACTACACCGACATGGTCTTGTGGAGAACGAATATTACTTGGGTCTTTCCAGGTGATCCAAGGATGACCGGTTTCAAAGAGCATGGTCAGCATCTTTTTCCAAAGATCGCGCGCTTTGATTTTTTTGTAGAGTCGTAGTTCGCCGGCGCCGCCTTTCTTTTCATACGCTTCATAACGTTTTTCAAATTCTTTTCCATAGACATGATGTAAATCAGGTGTTTCGTCCGGGGAAAAGAGTGACCACTCTTGATCGGCTTTGACACGTTTCATGAAGAGATCCGGAATCCAGTTGGCGGTGTCCATGTCATGAGTGCGGCGGCGTTCATCACCAGTGTTTTTTCTTAGTTCCAAAAAGTCTTCAATGTCCCAGTGCCACGCTTCTAGATAGGCGCAAGTTGCTCCTCGGCGACGACCACTGCGGTTGATCGCGGCCGTAGTATCGTTGGCGATTTTCAAAAATGGAACGACTCCTTGGCTGGATACACCGGTTCCCTTGATGAGTGCTCCGGTCCCACGAAGATTGGTCCAATCGTGTCCAATACCACCGGCCCACTTACTGAGTTGGGCAAAGTCGGAGAAACTTTTGAAAATATGACCAAGATCATCCATGGTGGTGGTGAGGTAACAAGAACTCATCTGCGCATGAGTGGTGCCGGCGTGATAGAGGGTTGGAGAGGAGGGCACATAACGGAAAGTAGACATGACATCATAAAACTTTTTCGCCCACTCTTCGCGGTTGGTTTTTTCGTTCAACGCCAGTCCCATGGCGACACGCATCCAGAATGTTTGCGGAGTTTCGAGTACCGGCTGATCAAACGCGACTTTG
Organism: Candidatus Paceibacter sp.; assembly: GCA_020725175.1. GTDB lineage: Bacteria > Patescibacteriota > Patescibacteriia > Magasanikbacterales > UBA922 > DYFM01. Next base: position 19,304 of record DYFM01000015.1, on the reverse strand, counting down.
AGGTAGTACGCGTCACTCAAGGTTTGGACACTAAGGTATTCGTGTAAATTATCTCGTTCAAAGATCATGTAGCTCGCCAGTTCGTCAAGATCAAACATGAGCATCTTTGGATCAAGTCGATTTACCGCTACTGCCAGTTTTATATTGTTTTTAAAGGCCTCTCGGAGCTGAATATCGAGCTTGGAAAAGTCGGCTGTGTCAGCACCAATAACAGTTTTATAATTTTCAGCCAGGTGCGCTCGGGCAGCGGCATAGGTGAAGGCAGGATCTTGTTCGATAAAAGAGCGGAGTACCATGATCACGGCACGGGAAATATTTTTGGTAGAAATGTCTTCATGCATTTCCAATCGTACTTGGTTGGCAACCATGTCAAGGTTGATCACAGATTCATACCCTTTGATATAGTACGCAATACTGGTTTTTAATTTTTCAAGAGAAAACAATTCTTTTTGACCATTTCGCTTGATGACATAGATACCTTTTTCTTCAATTTTCTTTTGGACCTCTTGCTGTTTGACTTCGCGAATTTTTTGATGGTTGTAGCGGTAAATGATATAGGCCTTGGCTACGTCAAAATGACCTTCTTCCATGAGAACGTTTTCCACTGTATTTTGAACATCTTCAACACTGGGGGTTTTTCCTTCATACGTTTTTTCCAAATGGGAGATAACGTGCTCTACGATAGTGCCGGCCATCGCAAGATCAAGATTACCGCGTACTTCTTGAAACGCTTTTTGAATCGCAATCGCAATTTTTTCCGCGTTAAAATCTGCGATTTCACCACTGCGTTTTTTTATTTGCGTAAGGACGGAGGTATACATAGTAATTTCCAGGTTATAAATTACAAGTTCCAAAATAAATAACAATTTTTTGAGAGAAAGAAAGATCCATTACCGAAAGTGATAATAGACCGCTTTAATAAGAAGTTCCAAATAACAAGTTCCAATTTCCAAACATATTATTGGAAATTGGAACTTGTTATTTGGGATTTAATCCACTACATATAGGGTTCTATAGCGAGTATAGACCACAATATGTTGTATTTTGAGGGGTATGCGCATAGTATAGCATATCTCGAAACAGTGACCAAATGGGTGGGCAAAAAAAATTTTGGCTCAACAAAGAGGAGTACAATTTTTTTGTGCGCAGGTTGTGCGGAAGTTATCCACATTTGTAATTATAAAAGCAAGAAAACAAAAAAACAGGAAAGAAAATTGACACGTATTAGGTATGATGACAATTAAACAAAAAACCGACACAGTTAGTGTTCGGTTTTTTACTCTCCACAGGTATGGTGTACACCTCTGGGGAATGTGGCGGTGGGTGACGCCACGAACATGAGATGCCGACAAGATCCTGGGTGTTGGACCGTTATCGACCGACGGATTGGCAAGGCGGGCGCCCTGCACAATACTCGCCCCCAGCACTATCCTGTTCTCAGTGCTGGGTTTGCTGGTTTCTTTTTCGTCGGACACAGCCAGCTCCGACTAGCACGAGGCTCGAGACTACCGGCGTCTCTTGCCGCCCGTCGGCGTGCTGATGAAAAATCGACTGGACCTGCCAGTGACCTTTCCAACAGCCGCTCTCAGGCGGTCAAATTCTTCCGGGGAGATCCCGAGTGCCTCGAGCGCTTCGGACAGCATGGTGGGATCCACCTGCCGTCCTTCCCAGGCCGCTTGTACCCATTCGGCCGGGGTGAAGTCTTTCGTGGTCACAAAATGAGAAACAAAACTTGTTTGCCAGTTTGTAACCACTGAGTGCCTGCACACTTTTGATGAAATACTCACAAAGAGTGTGCAGGGGCGAATGTGAACATTCGCCACAACCAGAAGCCGCTGGTTGCGCCCGGGGAATCTCAGGGTTGGACCCGGGTAAGGCCGCCCCCTGTTTTTTTGTGCAGGGATTCCTTCCTGCTGCGCCCCCCCACGTGAGCCGCTCGATAGGGGGCCACACTCCTTGAGAGTTATGACACTACGGGGGTTACCAAGTCCCATACTGCCATACATCTGTTCGGAGCGTGGCGCTCATTTTTTGGCACCTTATGATGCCAACCAATTAACTCATTAATTCCGCTCTAGTATTTTTTTGTAAATGGAGATCAATAAGTTTTTTGGCCGGCACGTAATAGTCTAGGAGATAATTTCAATGCCCACGACAAGAAAAAAAGAGTCCGGAAGGACTCTTATCAGGCGCATTTGACGCGATATCCAACCACCACAGTAGATATCTGCCAAAGGAGCCTAGTAAGAGACCTTTGATCCTATCTTGTGTGGTGGTTACTATTTAACAAATACACTCGGGGGGAGTTCGGAGGATGTATCACCATGGCCCTACCATAGAAATATTCCACACCGATCTCTTCCTGAATGAATTTGTGTTCATTAAGAACTTACAGAAATTACCACATAATATTAAATATGTCAAGTCATTGATTAACAAAATATGTGGATAACTTTATTTTTTGTTTTAAATTAAATAAAAATACTACAGATTTATGTAGTATTTTTCTATACATTTTAACAAACAAATTATATATTTTGTAAGTATTTCTATTGACAAAAAGTGTGTTTTGTGCTATTATTGCCTTTGTTCGACCCTCAATACGGTGTTGAGGGTCGACGAGGGGTCGCGAGGACGGTCAACGGAAAACAGGTCTCTTCTGTACCTGTCTCCGTAGATGTCGTCTAACTGCGACCCTGAAGCCTGTCCGACCACTTTGCTTGTATCTGTCCCTTCGAGGACGGGTCACGAGCAGCTCTGGTCGGGCACAACCTTCGCCGACGGTCTGTCGGCGAGGAGGAAGTATGGGCGCTGGGTAAAAAAAGGTCGACGGTCGAGCGTTTTGCAGAAATGCTTACGCTCGGCCGTCGGCCTACCCACAAAATTAATATTTCTTCCAAACCATATCAATTAATGTTTGTATGGTTTTTTTTATAACTTCACTTTCGATTAGTACGGATACTTGTTTATCGTTAAAACTGGAAAGCCATACTTTATCATCATAAATTAATATATCTCCTGGAAAGGGGTATTCCTTGGGAGATATATATTTTATCTCGACAGTCTCTCTTATTTGGTTATTTTTCTTTTCAGCTGATACAAACATTCCTCGTCTCATTTTAACTGCTTTGTTCAGTTTATCATAATTTACAGATAGTTCTTCTACTGAATATTTTTTTTGAATTTCATCAATATTTCCAAATTCTTGCATCAGTTCTGGTTTGGAGTTGATCATATCTTGAACAATTTGCAGATAGGCTTCTTTTCCTTCATATAGTTTTACCACCGGTTTATCACCGGTTTCAACCATTTTTAGATCATGGATACGACTTTTCATTTCTTTTGCGAGGAGGCTCACCTCTTTGGCTCGTTGTTCTGCAAAAGAAACTAGACGTTCTGGTGGCTCTGCGGCGTAATACGTCTTTTTTTCTTTTTGGACACTCGTCATGAGGGATTGTTTGGTAAGATTGTCAATTGCCGCATAGACAGTGACGCGTGACAGTTTGGTTTTTTTGGAAATTTCTAAGACTGCCTGGGGTCCGGATTGAAGGGTGAATAGGTATATTGATATTTCACTCTCCGTAAGCCCTAGAGAATGAAGATAGCCTTTCCAATACTGCAGCATATGATTTGGGTAAATGAGTTAATAGGGTATAGTATAGTGAATAAATAGAAGAAAATCAAAATAACGACACGGATAGCGTTCTGTTTTTTGTTACTTTCAGAAATGGTCTAAAGAGGCAGAGTTCGTTTTTTTGTAAAGTAAAATATTTTGATGTTGTGTGCTCTTGCTCCTAAGGAAAAAAAGCCGTATAATGGGGATTGATATGATCGAAGAACACTATCAATTTGATGACAATTTGGAGCCGCGGTTGGTGGATCCTGAAGTGCGGGATGAGCCGGAGGAGGAGCGGATAGAGATTTCTTTGCGGCCAAAGCAACTGGGGCAGTTTGTGGGACAAGCACATATTAAAGAACCGCTTACGATTTCCATTCAAGCAGCCAAACAACGCGAAGAACCTTTGGAACATGTCTTGTTGTACGGAAATCCCGGTTTAGGCAAAACCACCCTCGCCAATATTATTGCGCATGAAATGGGAGTACACATCAAAGTCACTGCCGGGCCGGCACTCGAGCGAGTGGGAGATTTGGCAGCCATTTTGACCAACCTGAGTCGGGGAGATGTGCTTTTTATTGATGAAATTCATCGGATGAATAAAACCATTGAAGAAGTGCTGTACAGTGCAATGGAAGACTATGCGCTTGATATTATCGTAGGAAAAGGGCCGGCCGCACGGACACTCCGAATGCCTCTCGAAAAATTTACTCTCATTGGCGCTACGACGAAAATGAATCTACTCTCAAGTCCGCTTCGGGATCGGTTTGGACATGTGTATCATTTAAACTTTTACGAGCAAAGCGATATTGAAGAAATTATTCATCGCAATGCGTCACTTCTTGATATTCCGGTTGAGGCAGAGGCGGCTGAAATGATTGCGATGCGGGCAAGACGCACGCCTCGGGTAGCCAATCGCTTGCTCAAACGAGTGCGGGATTATGCACAAGTGAAACATAATGGTATAATAACACCGGAAGTTACTCATCATTCTCTCAACATGTTAAATGTGGACCCACACGGACTTGATGAAGTGGATCGGAAAATACTTCTCGCAATTATGGAAAAATTTGCCGGTGGTCCGGTTGGGTTGAGCACGCTGGCCGCGGCCGTGGCTGAAGAGATGGATACCATTGAAACGATTTATGAACCGTATTTACTACAAATCGGTATGATTGAGAGAACGTCACGAGGAAGAAAAGTGACTGATTTGGCGTATCAACACCTTGGTAAGCCTACCCAGGTAACACAAAAAGAACTGCTTTAACTCCTACTCTTTTGTCTCTATGGCAATTCCTTTATACATCTTTCTCTTTCTTTATTTTCTTTTTTTAGCGGTCTTTATTACGTTTTCTATCATTCATGTGTATCATATCGTAGCGACCGCTTCACTCACCTTTGCCAGTTTAACGGTTACCTTTATTATCAGTGTACTGACAGTGGTTACTCTTTTTTGGACGATACAAGCATTGCAAGGAGTTGATTTTACACAAACCATAAGCGTATTTGGCGGGCAGTGGTTTGGTGGCGGGTCAAATGAACCGTTACCATTTGCGCCAGTTGAATTTTAATGTTACCTGTATGCATTTGTCTGGATTTATCAAGCAAAAATCATACGAAAAGATTGTGTATGTACTGCGTCGTCATCCGATTACGTTTGTTCCGCAGGTGGTGATGTTTGTGTTGTTACTTGCGGTGCCGGTGGGTCTATATTACCTTATCAATTCTTTATTTCCGAATCTGTTGGCACAGGAAGTGATATATACACTCGGGGTGTTATTTGTCTCAATGTACTATCTGAGTGTGTATCTGTTTTTCTTTACGCAGTTTATTGAATACTATCTTGATATATGGATAATTACCAATGATCGGATGGTAGACGCAGAACAATTGGGTTTGTTTTCCCGAAGAATTTCTGAGCTTGATTTGTACCAAATTCAGGACGTGACATCTGATATTCATGGCATTATTCCTACGTTTTTAGATTACGGAAACTTGAGCATCAAAACCGCGTCTATGAATGTGGGGATTATAGCGTATGATATTCCTCATCCAAATCGTGTTCGAGAGGCGTTGATTCGCTTGGCGGATGAAGATAGAAAACATCATCACAACGGTATGTCGCCAACGACACCTCAGGCGTAAATTTCACATATCAAATTACAATTTCCAACATGTTGGTTGATTTATCTTCCGTCACTATTCAATTTTTCGTCGTGTATTTTCTTTTGATAAATATTGTAACATGGTTTGTCTTTTGGTTTGACAAATATCAGTCACGGAATGGACAGCGACGGGTTTCAGAAATGAAGTTGTGGGTGTTGGCATTGGTTGGTGGTTCTGTAGGTGCTTTATTTGGTATGTCGATGTTTCGGCACAAGACGAAAAAGTTGTCGTTTCAGGCTGGAATTGCGTTGATATTGGCATTGCAGGTTTGGTTGATTTATTTTTTTACAAATAACAAATAACAAATAACAAATAACAAATAACAAATAACAAATAACAAATATACACTCTTCCTGGTGTCAAAAACAACATGTTATCTGTTATCTGCTATCTGCTATTTGCCCCACCGTATGAAACTTCCAAAACTGGGAAAACCATTATCAAAGCAACAACTTGATTTTCTAGCTGCTTTTAGTACTTCTTGTCGGAGGTCGATAGTTGAAATGACAGCCAACGCAGCGTCCGGTCATCCGGGCGGATCTTTGTCTTCAGTAGATTTTTTATCACTTCTATATACTTTTATTATCAGTCAAACCGGAGAGCCGGTGATTGTTTCAAATGGTCATATTTCACCGGCCGTGTATGCGGTACTCTCGGAACTTGGTTTTGTGTCGAAAAAAAATGTGTTGAGCACCTTTCGCCGGTTCAATTCTTTGTTTGAAGGACATGTAGCAAGGCATGTACCGGGTGTGTGGTATAGTACCGGGCCGCTTGGAACCGGAATTTCGGCCGCGAGCGGATTTGCATTGGCAGAACAATTGCGTGGTACAAAGAAAAAAGTGTTTGCTATCCTTGGGGACGGCGAATCGGAGGAAGGACAGGTGTATGAAATGATGAATTTTTCTTCGAAGTGTCAGTTGAGCAATCTGATCGTCTTCATGGATTATAATCGGGTACAGTTATCTGATAGTGTTAAAAATATCATACCGATCAATCCAAAAAAACTGTTTACGGCGGCAGGTTGGACTGTTATTGAGGTGCATGGGCATGATTATCAGGCAATGTGGAGCGCGCTCAGAAACGCATACTCGGTGCAAAATACTCCAGTGCTGCTTCTTGGAAAAACGATTATGGGAAAAGGGGTGGTGGGAATGGAAAACGATGGAAAAAAACTGAAAGCAACGTGGCATGGAAAAGCTCCGACTATCCTAGAGGCACAAAATATGCTCGAAACAATCTCTTTGACGAGAGAGCAGCAGCAGTTGATAATGGAATTTAAAAAAGAACAGGTGCGGTGGAAACCAAAAAAAGTAATTATTCCTAAACCGTTATCACGGGTAAAGATGAATACCGGAAAACCAATTGTGTATCAGCCGGGCGAGTTGACCGATTGTCGAACAGCCTACGGAAAGGCGCTTCTTGATTTGGCGAAACAAAATTCTCAGGTTATTGCACTCACCGCGGATGTAGCAGAATCAGTTAAAACAAGTTTTGTAAAAGATGAGCGACCACTACAGCACATTGAGTGTGGCATCGCGGAACAGCAGATGGTTTCTTGTGCGGGGGGGTTAAGTTTGGCGGGATATGTTCCTTTTGCTTCCACCTTTGGTGCGTTTATGACCAGTCGGGCAAAAGACCAGGCGCGGGTGAATGATTTGAATCAGACGAATGTAAAAATGGTAGCGACTCATTGCGGACTTTCGGTGGGTGAGGATGGTCCGACGCATCAGGCGATTGATGATCTGGGATCGATGTTGGGATTGTTCAACACTATGGTGATTGAGCCGGCGGATCCAAATCAGACTGATAGAATTATTCGATACGCGGCATCTCGATATGGAAATTTTTATGTTCGCATGGGAAGACATAAAATTCCGGTACTTACAAAAGAGGATGGCACTATTTTCTTTGATGAGGAGTATGAGTATTACTATGGTCGGTGTGATGTACTCCGAAGTGGTACTGATATAACTATTGCGGCTACGGGTGCGACAGTGATTGAGGCACTGCAAGCCTATGAAGAGTTGCGAACAGGTGGTGTTTCTGCAGAAATTGTAATTGTGAGTTCTATAAAACAATTTGACGCGCTACTGATTGAATCGATTCAAAAAACAAAGCGACTACTTACGGTTGAAGATCACAATACGTATAGTGGGCTCGGAAGTCAGCTGGCGTATCATTTGCAATTGAGTCAGGTATTGGTAAATCAATTTTCAATGTTGGGAGTAGATACATACCAATCGTCTGGAACAGCGAGGGAATTATATCAAGCGGCGGGGATTGATAGTGGGGGGATAGTGAAGAAGGTGCGGGAGATGATGGCGAAGTGATGGAACACGCTTGTCCGCCTCGGGTGGAGATTGAACGGATCGGACGAATTTTAACGAATAATTTTTACGAATAAAAAGAGACGCCAGCATGGCGTCTCTACGTGTTTTTTGGATTATTATTCTCCAGCTCGGCCACCGTAATCACCCGTTTCAGTATTGACGAGAATTTCTTCACCTTCTTTGATGAAGATCGGTGCTTTGATGACCAAGTCATTGTCGAGAGTGATATCTTTGGTAACGTTACCACTGGAGCTGTCACCGCGGACAGCTGGCGGCGCCTCTTTGACAGTGTAACGAACTTTTTTTGGTAGTTCAAACGCTACGACTGCTCCTTCATACATCATGGCGATGACATCTAACCCTTCTTTGAGATATTTTGCGTCTTCACCAAGTACCTCTTCATTTACATCTACTGTTTCGTAGGTATCTTGATTCATAAATGAATACGTATCACCATTTTTGTACAGAAACTGCATATTTTGGCGCTGCACTTGTACAACATCTACAGACTCCCCACTCTTGTAGGTAATCTCGATTCCTTTTCCACTAGTGATACTTTTCATTTTTGTTTTGGTAAACGCTGAACCTTTGCCCGGATTTACAAATTGACAAAAGTTTACAACAAATAAGTCGTTCTGATGTCGGATAATAGCACCTTTTTTGATGTCGGTTGTGTCGCCCATATTGAATTAGCAATTAGCAATAAACAATGAACAAAGTGAATTAGTAAAGTGAATTAACAATTAGCATTGAACAATTAGCAGGTTGTTAATTGTTCAATGCTAGTTGTTCATTTTTTTATGGATAATGGTCCAGAGTATTTTTGCTACTTCTTCACTGATTGAATATGTTTGTCGGTATTCTATTTCAGAGAGATAGTTTTGTTCTTGCGCGAATGACAATAGGTACTGTGTTTCTTTTAGTGAGCCAAACGAGATCAGTAAAAATCTTCTATATTCGTTGGGTGATTGTCTGGCGAAACCCTCAATAATATTCAAAATAACAGAAAGCGCTGCCCGACGCAGTTGAGAGGTTAACCCATACATTTCATCCTTCGGAAAGTTTTTGCTAATTTTATATATTTCTTTAGCCAGCAAATCTGCTTTAATAAAAAGCGGATTCTTTCTTGTTCCCTCCATAGTAAAATAGCCATTAACAACTAACAATGAGCAGGTTGCTAATTGTTCAATGTTCATTGTTCATTAGTATTTCCATGGGAAATGCTACCACATCATTTATATTTTTGCAACCGGTCAAGGCCATGATGAGGCGGTCGACTCCGAGGGCGATACCGGCGGATGGGGGCATGTGGTGGAGGGCATCGATGAATTCCATATCGATATCGTATACGTCTTTTTCAAGCTTTTTCTTGAGTTCTCGTTCTTCGGTGAGACGACAAAGTTGCTCGTCGGCATCTGTAAGTTCAGTAAAACAATTGGCGAGCTCCACTCCGTCAATGTAGACTTCAAATCGTTCGGCGTACCCTGGTTCTTTGTCGGATAATTTGGAAAGTGCCGCCATCGGAGCCGGAAAATGGTGGAGAATCACTGGTCCCAGTTCCGGAAGTTTCGGTTCAATCTCATTCAAAAAGATGCGATAGAATACATCTTCGTATCCTTCATCTTCTTTGGGGGTATATCCCCGTTCTTCACACAGTGCAAACATGGATTCTTTGGTAAGAAACTCATCGAGATTGACATCGATAGTTTGTTCCCACAGGTCACGCATGTGGATCCTTCGGAAAGTTCCAATTTCCAATTTCTCCTCCACATCGGCGGACAGGCTATTTCCAATTTCAGTTGATTTTTGATTTATTCCGCCCAAGGCGGACCCGCCTTGGGCGGGGACTCTAGACTTTAGATTTTCCATTTCCTTCCCCAAAAATCCCCAAAGCCTCTCCACATCATCCATAATCGCATAAAAGTCTTGATTCGCCCGATACCATTCAATCATGGTAAATTCTGGATTGTGTGTGCCCCCAAAACTTTCGTAATCGCGAAAGACTTTGCCCAGATAAAAAATTTTATCAAATCCAGCCGCCAGCATTTTTTTCATGGTATATTCAGGAGAAGTGTGTAGATAACTTTCGTATGGCTTACCGGTTTCGTCGTGGATGTCGAGTTTCATGGGTGACAAGTAGGGTTCTTGTCCCGGGAGACGGAGAATTGTCGGGGATTCTATTTCCAGAAATCCTTCAGACCAAAAGAATTCGCGGATGAGGCGAGTGAGGTGAAAGCGGAGCGTGAGGAGGTCTTTATTTTTTTGGAGGTGGTGGAGGTGGGGCATATTGCACCCATTTTACTGATTTACCTGTGGACTGTCAACGAAACCTCTGTTACTTGATTTGACGAAGAAATGATAAAGGAATCGCTAGTTATCTCTACAAACCGATGCAATATCTTTGTCGCCTCCGGAGTATCCCGAAACAAAGCCAATGCGTTCTCAATATTATTTTGATCCAGCGCATACTCCGGTGACAATAACAGCCGAGATCTCATGCGTTCACGATTTAACTCCGGATGAAATAGCGTACCCCAGGCCATTTTGCCCTGTACACGAAAAGCCTGAAAGGGTACTTTTTCTGATTTGGCGAGGGGAATTACATGTTTTGGGAGTTTTGTTATGGTATCTTTGTGACCAAGTTGACCCAAAAAATTATCGGGCAGAGACTCAAATAGTTCATCATTGTACGCCGAAGGAAAAAGCTGAATTTCAAGAGTTCCTGTTTCTTTCATTGCTTCAACTCGCTCTACCACTCCGCCTTGTTGAATGGCTAAAAGTTGAAATCCAAAACAAATACCAAGAAGAGGGATGTCCCGGTCTAACACTTGTCCGATGAATCGCAGGGTTTTTGGTAACCAGGTATCCTTTCCATCTCCTTGGGTAAGATAAAATTCACCGCTTCCGCTGATGATAACGGCTGTAGATGTGTCAAGAAGTTCTGGGGCAAGTTCATCGGTTATAGCATTTACAAAATGTAATGTTGCTTCATCGCCATACTCTTCCAAAAAGCATTGCTGTTCGTGGGCGAGGGTGGCGTTGGTGCGAAATTGGACGATGAGAATGATTGGTTTTGATGACATATGGGAGGGTAATTTGTTTATTGCTTGATTAGTTTATTTGGGTATATATCAAGCCTAAAGGCATGAGTTACATCTGTTTAGGAATAAAAAAGCCCCGCCGGAGAAGCGAGGATTTTGATGGTTCTTTATTATTTACGACATCATTAAATCACCGCTTCTTCGCCAAAGGCAGAGCATCACAAACATAATATAGTTGTTGCGGTTGAATTGATTCATATTACATGTAACTTACCAAAGCGCTTATTATCTGTCAATCATTTGTGTGAATAACCTATTTTCCAAACCGCCGCTCTTGTTCTTGGTACCACTCGAGTGCCTTATCCAATTCTTCTTCAGAAAAATCTGGCCAATACACATCCGTGAAGTAAAGCTCGGCATACACACTTTGCCAAGGCATAAATCCGGAGAGCCTTTTTTGTCCGCCGGTTCGTATAATAAGGTCGACATCGGGAAGATCATGTGTATCAAGTGCTTGAGAAACTTGTTCTTCATTGGTGTGGGGGGAGGTCAGTGTGTTTACTGCTCGAACAATTTCATCACGTCCACCGTAGTTGATAGCGAGCGTAAGAACGGTGCCGGTGTTGTTCTGGGTTTTTTGCGTGCTTTCTTCAAGAATAGCGCGGGTGTTTTCCGGTAACGGTGTAAGATTTCCAATGATGTTGAGACGACCATTTTTGTCAAACAGTTCTTGAAGGTGCTTTGGAATTTCTTCAATGAGGCGGAATAGGTAAGACAACTCTTCTTCGCTTCTGTTTTTTAGGTTTTCCGTAGAAAGTGCCCAGACCGTAAAGAAGGGAATGTTTCTTTCGAGTACGGCTCGCGCAATTCGCTTGTAATTTTCCGCCCCCTCTTTGTGTCCCATAGTTCCGGGCAGAAGCCGTTCTTTGGCCCAGCGCCGATTGCCGTCCATGATAATAGCGAGATGGTGAAGTGGTTTCATAGATGAAGATGCTTCTGAAAGAATATTGTAGCGAAGAAGTGGGTGGTTGGCAAGAGTCATCTTGAAAAAAACAACGAACTATGATACAGTTCGTTGCGTCAAGCCACGTCGCGGTGGTGGAATGGTAGACACGAGAGACTTAAAATCTCTTGACCGAAAGGTCGTGCGGGTTCGAGTCCCGCCCGCGGCACAAAAAAACGTTCCAACTGTAGAGACCTCATGCATGGCGTCTCTACAGTTGGAACGTTTTTTATTTCTCCACCCGTCGCACCTCAGTATACATGCCATCCTGTTCAAATCTATGAATAACAGTAGAGTTGTCAAAAGCAGCCTCGGTAAGCGGTAGATTTCCCGAGCGAATATCAGCTGCCATTTGGGGAAGGTTGAGAAGGTAGTCGACAGTTCGCCAATCATTATTGAGTGCTCCCCATTGCACTTCGGGATCAGTATCCACTTTCCAGTAAAAATGGGCGTTTGGGAAAGGAGAATAATTGTTGTGCATATTTGCCGCTCGAAAGTCGACAAAGGCATAATTTTCGATAAGCAAAGTTGCCTCTCGAGGTGCGGTAGACATGAGTAGTTCCGCCGCTTGTCGTTGGGGAGCGGTTTGATTGGCTAGCCACACATCTTTTCCTTGCAACATAACAAGAAACAGTGGAATAAAAAGTATGCCGGGAAAAAGAATGTTGGTGTACTGTAGGGAAGTGGAGTGCACAAGATACGTCCATGCTCGGTCTATCATAACTGCGAGTGCCATACTGAGAAACGGAAGAAGGGGGATAATGTAAAAGTTGAATATTATTCCGCCGCGCATGAGAAAGAACAGATAGAGGAGTGCCGGTACAATAATAAGCCAATACCGAGCGGCTTGCTTTTTTATGGCAAGAAAAATTAATCCGCCAAGAGACAGTAGACCACCCCCGACTAGCCATGGATCAAAAATTGGTACAAAATGATTGCCAACCAACCACTCGTTGAGATAGATTCGAAAGTCACTTCCGGGTGTTAAGAAAAAACCACCAGAACGTTCAGTTTGGTATTTAAAGGTGTCTACAAGACTTACCTTGGCATCATCTGGTGCTCGGGGAGAATCAAGAGAAAATAGTTCACCTTGACTGTAAGCAAATAGTGGATAGGTGCTCAATGTTATTCCAAATAATACGATCGAACCAAGGGCAACCAAATATGGTTGGTATTTTTTTATTGCCAAATATCCCATAATAAAGAAAAACCAGGGAACGAAGATGAGTGCGGATTCTTTGGTGAGAATCGCAATGGCAAATAAAACCCCTGACAGTAAGGTAAATAGGATTGTTTTTTTGGAAAGGATACGCTTGTAGTACTGTGGCAGTGTGTTTTTTCGAGAAGCAGTAAAATATTTTGATTGTGATTGGGGGGGCGAAGTCTTTGTTGAGGTAGGACTATATAAAAGCAGGTAGTACGAAAGGAGAAACCACATTACCATGATATTATCGAGGAGAATGCGACGGTGAAAGTATACCCCCAAGGGAGAAAGAGAAAACAAGAGGCCGGCGACGATGGCGGCTTGGTCGGAACGGGTAATCCGTCGGGTAAGGGCATATACCAGCACCGTGTTTATTATCTGCAACACCAACATAAACATTCGGCCACTTTCGTAGGACCATCCAAAGGAAAAAAACCCTCCGGTCAAAAAGCTCCAAATCCCAATCAGTATCCATCCAGCCGGCGCATGATCATACCAATAGCGATACGGCGCCAAATTTCCACTTGTCGCCCAAGACCACGCTTGTGAGAGGTAGGTTCCTTCGTCGTTATCAACAAAGGGAAATTGGTTCATGTTAACACTGTGAGCAAGGAGTGCAATCAAGACGATACTTAAGAGGATAGTGTATTGTTTTCGTTTTGGGGTCACAGAACAATGAGATTATACATACCGAAAAAGGGGATAACTCCGCCCGAGGCGGACCCGCCTTGGGTGGGGAAATAGCAAAATAAAGAAACAAATTTAGAAATTGGAAATGCGGGATCGGGTTTATTTCTAGTTTTTTAAATACATACCCATATAATAAATAAATAAGTTAGATGCGCAAACAAGGCGGGCATGTGATGTAGAAATTGTGGTAGCGACACCCTCTCTTAATTGGTCGGAGCAGGGACATTCACCGGAGAGTTAATGAATTTCCTCGCCGTACGTATCCGCCTTGTTTACCCGCCTCGGGTGGGGGTGGGGGTGGAGGGTGGAAGCAGACAAGGTATCACTAAATGTCAGAAGTACAGAGAACTACAAAAAAGGCAAACACCTCTTTTCTTCCGTGTAGGATGGGAAGAAAAGAGGTGAGATGTTTGATCTAGTGAGCGACAGATATCGATACTTGTTTCGTGGTAATTGTTGTTCCAGACAGGTCTTTCGCGATAAATGTTAGTTGATAAGGACCGCTCCCTTTCCAGTTCCAGCCGGAGAAATCTACCCAAGCTTCTTTGTGTGGGTAATCCTCTTGACTTGTGTACATTTCATTCAGTTGATCACCATCTACTTGCCAGTACATGGTGTAGGTGTCAATTGATCTATTTTCAAGCATGGCCTTGAGTGGTTGTGTACCAGAGAGAGTCGCCCCATCTGTTGGCCACCAGAGATTGAGACTTCCCGGTTCACTGGTCGGTGGCGGTTCGGTTCCGTTTGAGCCTACTTGTATGGTCGCTGCCGAATCAACCCAGAGATAGTTCGATGACCATTGTGAGCTAAAGACACCAACTTTTACAATATAGGTACCGGCTGAACCAGCCTGCCAAGTGGGAGAATACTGTTTGGTTTCATTGGAAGAAAATGTCTGCTGTTCAAAGAACTCTTGGAAAACTTTCTGACCGGACTGAGTGTAGACTTCTATGTCAACCACCGCATCGCTTACTGAAGATTGAGAGGTGTTGGTGATCGTTGTTTGAAGAGTGGTGTTGCTTCCGGGGGTAGGTGCGGATGGAGAAACTGTTGCGTTTGCGTTAAATGATACCGGTCCACTGGGCGGTGGTGGACTTGTACCGCTTCCACCAGTACTAAACCAGGTTTTTAAAACATCCTGGGCCTGCTTGTGTTGTGGAGTGAAGTCAATATTGCCGGATCCACCATAGTTTGGGTCAGTTGACCAATCCCAAAAGTGTACTCCTTGCATAAAGCCATAATCATTCCAGTAGGAAAGTAGTGCTTCATACAAATTGGCTTGGTTTTGCGGGTCATAGGCTCCACCATCCCAATAATTAAATGGCGCCCACTGTGCCCAGTCCATACTGCGATACCCGACTTCAGTCAAAAGAACCGGTTTGTTAAATCGACTTTGGAGTTTGGAAATATCGTTGGTATTAATGCTGTGCCATTCATTTTTGTATGCCGCGACTGTTTTATTATTGGTTGGGAGAGGAAAATAGGCTGAGATACCAATATAATCCAGCGCGTCCCAAAACGCAATCCGATTTTTTTCATCGGTCCAGCCCGGGCCGCCCCAGTTGGCACTGTAGGTAAGTTTGCCCCCATAAAGAGAGCGGATTGAACTGATTAAATCCCGCCAGTTTTGCGTATTTGTGGAATTGGCATCATCGGCCGCCATATGAATCAGCTCCGCACCAATAGTCATTTGCTCTACACCATGATTGGCGGCAATGGTGACATACCCTCGGACGCGGTTGCCATAGTTGGTAAACCAGGCACTTCTATCGCCCGGATTGATATTTGCGCGCCATTGGCCGTCATCTGTTTCCAAGTGAATTTTTAGATTGACCTGCATCCCGAGCGAGTGGATGTGGTTGATCCCGGCAATAAGAGCTTGGTCGGTAGGTGTGTTCCAACCATTATAAATGTCAGTTGAGTGAACATTGGCTTGATGAATTGGGACCACGAGGGTGACATAGTTGGCACCGAGATCGGCAATGTTTTGGACTGATTGACGAAAGGTGTCACTCGCATAATCAGTGTCCCAGCGAGGAACGATACTCACTCCCTGTTGCCAATGCTCTACGGCAGCGTGCGTTGGGAGGGGGGTAAGTGCAGTCATCACCAGGAGGAGGAATAGGGTGAGACCGGCAATAAAAGGTCGAAAAACTTTCATATTCAGTGCGGGTTAGAATAAACATAGGCTGAAAGACAGGCATGATGGGTACAGCATGTCTATCTCTATCGTGACAAATATATGCTTTGAGGTCAAGGTAGAGCACCTTTTTTTCTTATTTTCGCTTTCTTTAGGTATTTATTGTGAAAAAAGAAATATTTTTTGAGAGAAAAACAAAAGATAAGTGTTGAAAAAATTACACCTGTGTATAACTTTGTTAATAATATGTTGATAAGCAGGTATTGCATTTTTTATATACATGACGTACGGTACATATGTGAAGGTAAACCAATACTCAGATGAGCTGGCTTCGGTAACACATAATTACCGGACCAGAGGCATCTGGAGATTGGTTTATTTTTAGCAACAACAGTATGCCGACGACCGCAGTTATTGTTATCCCAACTTACAATGAGCGTGCCAATGTTGCAGCGCTCTTTCAACAGATTGCTCAAGTTAAAAAACGCCTCCCAACAATTCGCCTCAAGGTTCTTGTGGTAGATGATTCATCGCCGGATGGAACCGGAGAGTTGGTTGAACAGTATCAAAAAAAGTACCGCTGGATTCATCTATTGGTCGGAAAAAAATCCGGCCTTGGCACTGCCTACAAACGAGGGATCAGATATGCTCTTACTTCTCTCGCGGCTGATGTTGTGGTCCAGATGGATGCCGATTTGTCACACGACCCCGAATATCTTCCGGCTCTTATTTTGCAGGCCACTCAAACACCAAATCGATTTGTGATTGGTTCACGCTATGTGGCTGGTGGTGGTCTTGCGGCGGATTGGCCGTGGCATCGACGACTCATTAGTAGGATAGCAAATCTTTTGGCCCGATACGTGGCAGCACTTTATCCGGTACAAGACTGTACAGCCGGCTATAAAGCAATCAATGCGACACTGCTTCAATCCATTGATTGGGAAGATGTATTTGCTTCTGGATACTGTTTTCAAATGAGTCTTCTCCATACTGCTCTAAAAAAAGGCGCGGAAGTGGTGGAGGTGCCAATTGTTTTTTATGACCGCACAGAAGGTGAGTCAAAAATGCGTCTAAAAGATGTGGTCGAGTTTGCTGTAATGTCATTTTTACTTGGTATGGACACTGTTCAGACGGTTATTTCTTCTTGGTTGAGTGGTATTCTCGGAAAGTTGGTTATGACTACATTTGTAGCGATGATGTTTGGTCTCGGGGGCATGGTGGCGTTTGGTGTGATCACACCGCCGATGTTTGGGTGGATTATCTTTACCATGATTACCTTGTTTATTATTTTTCAAAGCATCTTTACGTTGATTGGTATGATGTATGCGTGGGAAGAGCCACTTCGAGTAGAAAAAAATCGCTCTCCACGAACATACGAATCACCACAACATTCTTTTAGTGTCTTTATTCCGGCATTACATGAAGAGGAGGTAATTGCGGATACCATACGAGCGGCAGCAGCCCTAGACTACCCGGAAGAATTGAAAGAAGTATTTGTCATCTGTCGGTGGGATGATCAAGTGACTATTCGAACAGCAGAAGCTACAATTAAATCTTTAGGAAAAGAACATATTCGTCTACTCATTCCGCCCTTTACTCCGCGCAATAAACCGGACAAACTCAACTACGCACTTCGGTTTGCCAACAATGAGGTAGTGTGTGTATTTGACGCGGAAGATAGTCCACACCAGGATATTTTGCAGGTAGTCAATACGGTAATGGTACGAGATCGGGTTGATGTGGTTCAGTCCGGAGTTCAGCTTGTCAACTATCGTTCCACCTGGTTTTCCACGCTCAACGTTCTCGAATATTTTTTCTGGTTTAAATCTGTTTTACATTTTTTTGCTGATCGAGAATTTATTCCTCTTGGTGGTAACACGGTCTTTATTAAAAAAAACTGGTTGAAGACGGTCGGGGGGTGGGATGCGGATTGCCTCACAGAAGATGCTGATTTGGGGGTGGCACTCAGTACTGCCGGGGCGCGTATGCGAATTATTTACGATGAAGTGCACGCGACACAAGAAGAAACACCACCAACTTTAAACAGTTTTATTAAACAACGTACGCGTTGGAACCAAGGTTTTTTACAAGTTTACAAAAAGGGGGATTGGAAACGTTTACCAAAGGTATCCCAGCGATTTTTTATTGGCTATATCCTCCTATGGCCGGAAATTCAAGCCTTGTTCTTTATCTTTATTGCGTTTTCAGTTTTTATGATGGTTTTTGTCAAGATGCCGGTTGTCTTGGCACTTATATCCGTCTTGCCACTATACATTCTTTTACTCAGTATTATTGTGCTTAATATTGGATTGTATGAGTTTGCCAAAAAGTACCACAGGTTCTATCCCAAGTGGATGCCGCTCAAGGTGTTGTTGACGTTTATTCCGTATCAGTTTGTCCTTGGGTACAGTGCGATTCGAGCAATAGTTCGTGAAATCAAAAATAATACTACATGGGAAAAAACCGAGCATGCCAATGCCCATCGTGCACCAACCAAACAGGTGGTGACAACCTAGTATTTTTTATGTTCTCATTTGTATATATGTCTATGTTTACTTCGGTATATTCAAAATTTGTTCACGCTAAGCGAGATTGGATTCTCGTGATTATTCTGGCTGTTTCAGTCGTTGTCAATGCGGTAAACCTTACCGGATTTCCATCGTATCGAGAAGATGAGGGTACCTATATGTCGCAGGCATGGGCACTTGTACATCAGCAACAACTCGCGCCTTATACGTATTGGTATGACCACGCTCCGGGTGGGTGGATATTTATTGCGCTCTGGGATGTGTTGTTTGGCGGGCGTTTTGCGTCGGAGATGGTGGTTGATAATGGACGTTTTTTTATGTTGATTTTGCAGGGTATTGCGACGTGGTTGGTGTACCGTATTACCATGAATATGAGTAAGCATCGATCTGTAGCGGCGGTTGCAGCCCTTATCTTTAGCCTTTCGCCGTTATCAATAGTCTTGCATCGACGAGTGCTCATTGACAATATCATGGCCTTTTGGTTTTTACTTTCGTTGTATTTTTTAACAAAGCCGTTGCTGTTGCGCTCGGCCGTGTTTAGCGCTATTACGTTTGCTTTTGCCGTGTTATCAAAAGAATCGGCGAT
>DYFM01000014.1 GCA_020725175.1 Candidatus Paceibacter sp. | reverse complement strand
GTATACTGATGATGTATTTGAAGCATTGAAGTTGCAAGACAAGTTGCAAACAAAATACACTGGTGGAACAGTCTTACACTGTTACATGAGTGAAAAAGTGAGCAGTACTGAAGCGTGTAAAAATTTGGTTCGAAAAGTGTTGACCAATTTCCGGTTGCCATACATTACGATCACACCGACTTTCTCTATTTGTCCAAAACATGGCTACCTGACCGGCGAATGGGATTTTTGTCCAAAGTGTGATGAGGCACTTGGGATTGTGGATGGATTAAGATTTGATGATGAATATCGAAAGGATTATATTAGTGCAGTGGCGGAGAAATAAAAAATGCAACCCATGCCTTTAGGTTTGAGCGTGGACAAAATTCCCCTTACTAGGGGGACGCAAGGGGTCGTTCAGTGGCAGGTAGTTGTTTTACAGAGGATGAATAAGGTTTGGCAGTTACTTCCTTTCTGTGCTTCGAAGCAACTCCCACTCAAGGCGGGCATGCACCTCCCTGCCCCTTCTCTTTGAAAGAGAAGGGGATTGAAAATGGGTTTTGAAGTGTTCTTGTGCTCAGGTGCCAAAGTGCTAACGTAAAAATATGTACGAACAATGGATCACAATCCGAAACAAGTTCATTGGTTCAATGTATAAACATATTCTCAAACCATTTTTCTTCAAGCGTGATCCGGAAGTTGTTCATGATCGCATGATTCGAACGGGTAAGTTGTTGGGTCGGTGTGCTTTGGGAAGAAAGATTGTAATGTGGCTTTTTTTCTATCAACATCCGATGTTGCATGTGCAATGGAAGAATTTAGAATTGCAAAATCCAGTTGGTCTAGCAGCGGGGTTTGATAAAAATGCTGAGCTCATAGATATTCTTCCGTCCGTTGGGTTTGGTTTTGCAGAAGTTGGTTCAGTCACCGGGGTGATGTGTGAGGGAAACGCGAAACCGAGACTATGGCGTGTTCCAGAAAAAGAATCGTTACTGGTGTATTACGGTCTGAAAAATGATGGTTGTGAAGCAATTGCTGAGCGACTGTCTCGGAAGAAGTTTCAAATACCAATTGGGATAAGTGTTGCAAAAACGAATAGTGCTGCGACTGTTGAAACCGAAGCAGGGATTCAAGATTACGTGGCTGTGTACAAGGCGTTTCAAACGCGCGGAATCGGTAATTACTTTACTATCAATATCAGTTGCCCCAATACCTTTGGTGGTGAACCGTTTACAGATCCGGTCAAATTGGAACTGTTACTTGAAGCACTTTCGAAAGAAGAAAAAACAAAACCGGTTTTTTTGAAAATTTCTCCGGATGTTCCATTGTCTGATATTGATATCAATATTGAGATTGCTAAAAAGTACCATGTTGACGGATTTGTGTGTTCAAACCTTACAAAAAAGCGTGATCAATTGTCTGATGATGAAAAAAACATCCTACCGAACTATGGAGGATTGAGTGGTAAGAGTGTGGAGAATAAAGCAAATGAACTAATTTCCCACGTGTACCAGAAAACAAATGGCTCAATGTTTATTATCGGAGTGGGCGGAGTATTTACGGCTGAAGATGCTTATGAAAAAATCCGTCGAGGGGCAAACGCAGTTCAACTCATTACTGGAATGATCTATCGTGGTCCGCAAGTGATATCTGAAATTAATCAAGGGTTGGTGCGATTGATGAAGAGAGATGGGCATGGAAGTATTGCAGAGGTGGTGGGAAGTTTCTACAAATAACAAATAACAAATAACAAATGCTTTTCTTAGTTAATTAAAAAACAAATGTTATCTGATATCTGCTATTTGTTATTTGACTTGTCCGTAGCTTGTTCTCTAAGATTAATTATGATTACTAAAAATTTATTCATATAATATATTTGCTTATGCAAACAGGAACACGTCAAGAGGATCTTCAGGTAGTTCAATCACAACGCACTCGCTGCGAAGTGTGGACTCGTGTTATGGGCTATTTTCGTCCCGTTTCACATTTTAATGTTGGAAAAAAATCAGAACACTATTCTCGCAAACATTTTGTAGAATGTGCCACTGCCAATCAGTCGTTTATGGCACAGTATGCTGATGTTTAGTTCGCAAGTCTGTAAGTTAGCAAGTTGGCAAGTATTGATGCTTGCCAATTTTCAACTTACAAACTTGTCAACTTGTAAACTTGTTAACTTGTAAACTTGTTAACTTGTTAACTCACTATGTTGATAAGCGGCATTCAACAATTCACTCTGCTCGACTATCCCGATAAAACAGCCTGTATCGTTTTCACGCCTGGCTGCAACTTTCGTTGTGGATTTTGTCATAATCCGGAATTTGTTTTGCCCGAAGAAATTGAGCAAATAAAAGATAGTTTTATTCCGGAAGCAGCTTTCTTTCGGTTTTTGGAAGAACGCCAGGGGTTGCTTGATGGTGTGGTTATTACCGGGGGAGAGCCAACACTTATGGGTGATTTGTTACCGTTTATCGAGAAAATAAAAGAGATGGGTTTTTTGGTAAAGCTTGATTCCAATGGAAACACACCACAGATTCTTAAGAAGATTGTAGAAACCGGTCTCGTTGATTATGTTGCAATGGATATCAAAACGATTTTACCAAAATACAAAGAACTCGTGGGTTCACGAGTTCGAGAGGCACATATTCAAGAAGCGATTTCGTTCATCAAAGATCATGGGATTGATCATGAGTTTCGCTCTACGATTATTAAAGAAGTACACACTCCAGACGTGCTTCAGGGAATGGCGGTGTTGGTAGAAGGAGCGCGGCGATATTTTCTCCAAAATTTTCGTCCGGAAAAAACGTTGGATCCGGCGTTTGAACACTATCATGGTTTTTCAGAATCTGAACTGTATGATATTCGAGAACTGTTTGTGCCGGTGGTGGCGGAGGTGGGGATACGGAGTTGAGTGGTAGGTGAAACGTAATAGAAATACGGGTTAAACAGCTTAAACAGATAATAAACGGATTCGATCGAATCCATTTATATTTGTCTAATCCGCGGTCTATTCACGTGAATAGATTATTTGTTTGTAGCACAACAACAAGTGCGGATTGTCATGATGAAGAAGTGGTACTCTCTTTTTTTTCGAGAGAGCGAAGGTGTGCCAGGAACAGTGACACAAAAAAGATACATGTTCCGGAGAGAACAATAATGGCGCTGGTAGGCATATTAAGTACATATGACAAGATAGTTCCCACCAGCACCATGATGACTGCCAAAATAATAGAGGAAACTAAAAACTGATGAAATGACCGGGCGAGAAGTTTGGCGGATGCACTGGGAAGAATGAGGAGCGCGCTGACAAGCACGATACCAATCATTTTAATACTTAATACAACACTGAGGGAAATCATGATTGTCAGAAGTAGGTCAATTCGTTTGGTCGGGATTCCGGCAAGAGAAGAACCTTCCGGATCTATGGTCAAAAAAGCCAACGGCCGTCTGGCGGTAGCCAAAAAGATAATAATGAGTGTTCCAACTCCAGCCATCCACCAGAGATCTGATGTGTTGATCGTCAAAATGTTTCCAAACAGATAGCTCATCAAGTCGGGAACGTAGCCCTCATGAAATTGTAAGAGCACAATACCAAGCGCCATTCCTGTTGTAAACAAAATTCCAATAACAGCATCAAATGAAATGCTGCTTTTTTGTTTTAACGCGTGAATAGCGATAGCGAGGAGAATACTAAAGACAATCGCGGTTGGCAGAGGGGTGAACCCGACTAAAATTGCGAGAGCAACCGCCGAAAGTGACGCGTGAGCTACCCCATCTCCCACAAAACTCATGTTGCGACTAATGACGTATACCCCGAGCCAGCCCAAAAGTAGCGCGATAATGATACCGGCCACCAGGGCACGCTGCATAAACGGATAGGTAAATAACTCGAGCATATATGGATGAGGTGTTATATATTGGCTTCAAAACGATATGGATTAAATCCGCCCACAACCCCCACCCCCACCCGAGGCGGGTAAACAAGGCGGACAAGCAAGGCGGACGAGGGTTTTACTCTCTCCCGATTTGATCGGGAAAAACTACCTATAGCGATACCCTGTCAGCTTCCACCCCAGGCGGACACGTGCTGCGGGGACATTCATTGGTGGTGGTGATGGTCACAGTTTGGATCGTGATGATAGTGAGCGGTGTGACTACCATACAGCGACTCAAGCAAATCTTTTGTTAACACTTCTTTTGGTATTCCTCTACACATCAGTCGACGATTGACACAAATCACTTGCGTGGCAAAACGAAAAACAAAATCAAGTTCGTGAGAGATGATAATGAGTGTGGTTCCATCTTCTTTATTTAGTTTTTGTAGAATACTATATAATTCTTCTTCGCCTCCTACATCAATACTGGCCGATGGTTCATCAAGCACCAGGATATCGTGTGGTTGCAATAGTACGCGTGCTATAAGGACGCGTTGGAGTTGTCCACCGGAAAGGGTACCAAGAATGTTTGACTGAAGTCCGGCAATACCAACTCGAGTAAGTGCGGAGGTTACTATGGATTCCTCAACAGATCTCGAAAAAGTTCCGGGTAATGATAGGTGAAGGAACTCAAACACGGTCATAGGCAGGGTGCGATCGAGCGCAAAGTGTTGTGGGACATATCCGACGCGAGGCACTCCTGGTTTTGTTGGGGGTTCATGGTGGATGTGAATGGTTCCTGAAGTAGGTGTATCAAGGCCGACAATCAATTTGGCAAGCGTTGACTTACCGGATCCGTTTGGACCAACCAGCGCGACAATATCGCCCGATTCAATTTTGAAATTAATATCTTCCAGGGCATTGACTTGTCCAAAGCGTTTTGTAAGATTGTGAACCTCAATAATGGCCATACAACTCGTATTATTGTTACAGTGTTATCGAAGAGTATTTGCGATCGTTTCTACGTTGTATTGTATCAAATCAATGTATCCTTGTCGATTATCAATTCCACCAAGTGGGTCGAGTACCGCAATGGTAGCGCCAGTATCATTGGCGAACGCACGCACGGCTTGTTCCGAAAGTTGTGGTTCAAGAAAGAGGGTTGAGATGTTATGCTCTTGCATGATTTCCTGCACTTTTTTGAGATATTGTGGTGTTGGTTCTTTTCCGGGAAACGGTTCAAAGGTCGCAACCACAGAAAGTCCAAAGTGATCGGCAAAATAGTAAAATGAATCATGAAATGTGATAAGTTCTTTTTTATTCACATTCGCAAGCGTTTCTTTCCATACTTCATTTTTTTCACGAAGTTCAGTGATAAGTTCCGCGGCGTTTGCTTGGTATTCAGTCGCGTGTTCCGGATCAAGGTTTGCCAATTGATCTGCTACATTTTTTGCAATAGTAATACCATTCATTGGGTTTAGCCAATAGTGTGGATCAATTGGACCATGTTCTTCTTCCTCTTCGGTATGCCCTTCTTCTTCGGCGTGTTCGACGGTTTCATGTAAAGCAATACCTTGATCAACAGTTGAAATGCTGGCGTTTGGGGCAATGTTTTTTGCTTGGGCTACCCATGTATCAATTCCTTGTCCAATAGAAAAAATATGGGATACCTCTGCCAGTTCTTTCGTTACTTTTGGCGTCAATTCAAAGGTGTGGGGACTGTTTCCGGGAGGTAGAATGAGTGTTGCTGCCACATGTTCACCGCCAACGGTCTTTACAATATCATATAACGGAAAAATAGTCGCCGCTACTCGAACCGATGGTTCAGGTTGATTAGCACTTTGTCCTGGTGATGGTTGCGGAGAATTAGTACTACAGCCAGCTCCGATGACAAGAGCAAGGACTGCAACTGAGAGAAATGTGAGAATTTTTTTCATATAATATTTAAGATGTTATGCTAAACGTTGAAAGAGATTAGAAGATATTTATTTATAGTTCGTTATGCGCATTTATAACAGATTCCGGTGACAGCA
This sequence comes from Candidatus Paceibacter sp., assembly GCA_020725175.1. Classification (GTDB taxonomy): domain Bacteria; phylum Patescibacteriota; class Patescibacteriia; order Magasanikbacterales; family UBA922; genus DYFM01. Next base: position 28,494 of record DYFM01000014.1, on the reverse strand, counting down.
ATTGAATGATGAATTTCTTTAAATCCCGGTACCGGTTTATCGGTATAATCGCAGCTAATACATTCACTTTTGTGACATTTGGTACAGACGGCATGGTGGTGATGATTGGTGAGTTCATGGGCTTCATAATATTGTTCACCGTTGAGAGTGATAACCGGGTGAATAATGTCGAGTTTCTGAAATAGGTCTAGGGTACGATACAAAGATACTTTGTCTAGGTTGGAAAAATTGCGCAAAAGATCGTTGGCGCAAAAAATTCCTTGATTGTTTTCAAGATAGCGAGCTACTTCGGCACGATTTTTGGTCAGCTTATAGCCGGTTTCTTTTAGAAAGCTAGTAATGGTATTAAGTTTCATTGCTACTACCTTAATTTATATAGTAAATGATACCAAGTTTCATTTGGTTTGTCAAGAGAAGAAGGAAATTGAATATTAAGAAATAGAGAAATAAAGGGCGTTATGCTTTATATTGTTGGGTACGGTACTGCGGTTAGTATTATCATACCTTTTCTACCCTCTGAGATAATTTCATCTCAGGGGGGTCATATCCTTGTCCTTTCTGAAATAGAGAAGGAGGTGGGTTGGTGGTGATGAGTATAGTGATACTGTGGTTTGTGTTTTGTGGATAACTCCCTTGACCCTTTAAAAAAACCGGCGTATACTGAAGTCAACATATGCAACTATTAACTTTCGCAATTCGAAACAATAACAATAATAACCCGTCCGTTTGCGGTTAGTAGTTTGTGCTCTGCAACAGTGCTCATGAACCCCGCGACAAGGCGGGTTTTTGTTTATTCCGGGATAGTTTCCGCCCGAGGCGGACCCGTCTTGGGCAGGGAGTGGTACAATCTTGGTAAGTGTTCCCAGATAGTTCAATGGTAGAACGGCTGGCTGTTAACCAGTAGGTTCCAGGTTCGAGCCCTGGTCTGGGAGCTTTTTTCAAGACTGGTCCGTCTTGTGCGGAAACATGAGTATTGTACGTTTAGTTCCTATTGAGGGGGCTAGTATGTTTTTTCTATCTACTTTCTATGAATGAGGTATACATTGGAAAAGGAAAGTATAAAAAATTGTATGAAGGGAAGAGGGTCTATGCTGCTCGTGATTTTGATATAGGTGAGGTAGTGGTAGCGTATCATCTTAAACCAGTCAATCCTCGTCAATTTGCATTGTTGCTTGTAGAAAAACAACCATATGTGCACTCGTTTTGGGGAGAGATGTTTTTGTTTTCCGAGCCAGCATGTTTTGTCAATCATTCTCCAAAGCCTAATACGCGACAAGATCTACATCTGATGTCTGACATTGCTGTCCGTCCCATAAAAAAGGGGGAGATGATTACTACCAACGCAACCATTGAGGTTCAAAATGAGTTGGAAACGTTTGTTGAAGCATATGAACAACCAAGGAAATTTTCTAACTTTCGTTGGTTGAAGGGAGGGTATCGAAATGCGGAAATTTCTTATACACTGCAACACTCAATAAAAAAGCAATTGACTCTTAGACGAATTGATGGAAATTTTGTGGTCTTAAAAGAACGTTTGATAAAACAGGGTGTTGGAGAACAAACGCGGAGAGGGAAAGGGTAGTTTTTTACCTTTTTGTTTGACAAGAAGGTCGTGTTGTGTCATGATGAGGGTATCAAATAGCAGAGTGTACAAAGAACAACGTCGAGTTTTTTCTGCATATCGTAGTGTTTGATCGTTTATTTACTAGTTTTTTCTATACTATGCAAGAAGGAACAATTGCCCGAAAAACCGATAAAGGTTTCGGCTTTATCAATCGGGGAGACGGTGAAAAAGATCTGTTCTTCCACATGAATGAACTTCGAGGAGTGACCTGGGACGAACTTCAGGAAGGTGATAAAGTAAAGTTTGAAGTTGCTGACGGACCAAAAGGGCCATACGCAAGCAACATTGAACGAGTGTAAGCTCACAATTAAGAGACAGTCTAGGTATTTCCTAGGCTGTTTTTTTATAGTCAGGTAGTTTATGCACAAGTGGTATTGACAATATATGATAAACAATATATATTTATCGTATATCAATAAATTATTTTATAATTTTATCTCCATATGCATCCAGGTCCTACACGTTTTCTCCGTCTAGTTATATTTCTCATCGGAACTATTGTTCTTGCAATATGTATCATCGGGTTGCCTTATCTCATCACGATGGAGTTGGTGGGGGATTGGGACTATTTACCGCTTTTCCTTGGTCTGTACATACCAGCCATTCCGTTTTTTGTGGCGTTGTATCAAGGACTCAAACTTCTTGACTATATTGAATCAAACAGTGCATTTTCTGAACTATCAACGAGAGCACTGCATCGCATTCGAAATAGTGCAATAGGTATCGCTGGTAGTTTTTGTTTAGGAATGCCGTACATTTTTTTTCTTGCCGAACAAGATGATGCGCCAGGGATGGTACTTATCGCTCTTATTATCATATTTGCTTCAGTCGTAATAGGAGCTTTTTCTTCGCTTTTAGAACAGCTATTGAAATACGCAATTTTATTTAAATCTGAAAATGATCTCACTATTTAGGTATGGCTATTATTATTACGCTTGATGTCATGTTGGCAAAGAGAAAAATGAGTGTGACGGATCTGGCTTCCCAAGTTGGAATTACTATGGCGAATGTATCGATTTTGAAAAATGGTAAAGCCAAAGCCATTCGGTTTTCTACATTGGAAGCAATTTGTCGTACCCTCGATTGTCAGCCGGGGGATATATTAGAATATCAAAAAGAAAGCCAGATGTGATTGTTTTAGATGTACCAGGGCGATATTCGTTGTATGTGTCTTTTTAGTGGTAAGGGATTGTTTCTCTAGACAAGAACACAGATTCGTCGTAAGATGGAGGACAAGATCATAATATGTTGATTTCTCTTGAGGCAGCTATTACCACTCTTCAGCGTGGTGGTTTGATAGCTTTTCCTACTGAAACCGTGTATGGCTTAGGTGCTTTGGCGAACAATGCAGAAGCGGTAGAGAAAATTTATGCAGTAAAAGAGCGGCCTAAAGATAATCCGCTTATTTGTCATTTTTATAGCTTGGAGCACATCGAATCTTACGGGATTACCGTTGACGTTGTTTCACGGGTACTATTTCAATATTTGACCCCCGGTCCTTTGAGTATTCTTCTTCCACTGCCGAAACAATCACCTCTTTATCCGGCTACTCGGGGAAGAGAAACAATTCTTTGTCGTGTTCCGGATCATCCCATGGCATTATCACTATTACTAGGAGTTGAGGTACCGATAGCCGCTCCGTCGGCCAATAAATCAGGAACGATGAGTGGTACAATCGCGCAAATGGTGGATGAAACCATTGGTTCAGAGATTGATGGTGTGGTGGATGGTGGTCTTTGTACTATTGGAATAGAGTCGACAATTGTTTCGGTTGGCAATGAAACCGTAACCATTCTTCGTCCCGGTTCAATAGGAATACAAGAAATTCGTGAGGTGTTGGATCGGGTTGGCTCATCTTACTCTGTTTTGTATGCTGAAGGGGTAGAACATCCGGTGCCGGGAACAAGGTATCGACACTATGCACCATGTACTCCGTTGTTACTCATGAAAAACGCATGGGAAGTGGATAAGAAAAAAAAGTGTGTGGTACTTGGAACTGAAGAAGGATTGGAAGAAACAGTTTTTGGTGATAATGAATTGAGGGGGGTAGCACATTGTTTGGGAACCAGAAAAAGACTGACAGATGTGGCAAAAAATTTGTATCATTTGTTGTATCAACTTGATAAAAAAGGACTTGATTGTATCTACCTGGTGGATGAGCAGTATGGAACGAGCGCGCTTGGTATAGCACTACAAAATCGGATAGAGCGAATGATTTCAGGAGGATAATAAATGTATATGAACATCTATCAAGGGAGACAGGCCGTACTTGCTACCAAACATAAAAAAGAGGAGATTATGGCTCCTTTGTTTGCTGAGTCACTGGGGATAGAGGTAGTCGTGCCGAAAGAGTTTGACACAGATAGGTTTGGTGCGTTTACTGGTGAAAAAAAACGGCGCGGTGATCAGCTTGAGACCGCTCGAGCAAAAGCTATGGCTGCGATACGACAAACGGGAATTTCTCTTGGTATCGCAAGTGAAGGAAGTTTTGGCGCGCATCCGACCATTCCCTTTGCACCGTGTGATCAGGAGTTGGTGGTGTTTCTTGATACTGAGCGTGGGATAGAAATCGCTGGGATGCATAGTACTTGCCAAGTGCATATGGATTGTGGTATTGCCACAAGTGTCCATGAAGCAGTGGAGCTGGCAAAAAAGTGGGATTTTCCTGCGAACGGTATTATTCTTAAAAAAAGAAAACACAGTCGGTGGCTAATAGAAAAAGATATTGACAGTCTTGAAGAGTTTGAAGTGGTGGTAGCCAACTATCTCACAAAACCGTTTTCGCGATCTGTGTACTTGGAAACCGATCTTCGTGCGCATAGAAACGCACTTCGCCGAGAAGCAATCCGACAAGCGACCGGTGATTTGATCAATCGTATTCAATCTCTTTGTCCGCGATGTCAAAGTCCCGGCTTTGTTTCTCACCGTCCAGTTCATTTTGTTTTGTGTCGTGTGTGCTTGTCACCGAGCCAGATACCAGATGATTATTTGTTTACCTGTTCAGTTTGTAGTGAGTCAGAAGTAAGAAAAAACCCCAACGCCCCTTCACATGGTAATCCAGAATACTGCTTGCATTGCAATCCCTAGAAAGAAGAGCGATGAGAATCTACCATCACGTCAGCTTGCCTTGCTATGGGGACATTCATTTCTTCTCTGTTCGGTACATTTTTTGATTTCGGGTAGCTATCGGTAGTTTATTGTGCGAGATAGCTGTGTCAAACTATCCACAAACTCTGCAGTATTTGCTATACTGGTATTGTGTTTATAAAAAGTAGCTATTCGTGATTATGGAAATTATCGATGTCGTTGGATTATTTATATTCCTCGCCGGATTTGTCATTGGACTAGGGGCGGTAACCGTCATTGATATTCATGGTTTTTTGGGAAGATACTCTTCATACTGGACCGAAGCAACGGTACGAACCCATAAGGTAACGAAACCATTGATTTGGATTGGAATTCTTCTTGTTCTTGTTGGTGGAACCGTTTTTTATCGCCAGTTATCGCTGTTTGGTATACCATTTGTTCATTTACTTGTCGTCATTATTTTGATTTTGAATGGATTATTTCTTTCGTTTCGCGTAAGCCCTTTTTTACTTGAGCGAGAAAAAGAAGGAAAAGCGGGTGAAATACTTCCTCGCTCTTGGCAACGAAAGATTGCTGGTAGTCTAATTGTCTCAGATGTTGGTTGGTGGGGATCACTTTTCTTACTTGCATATTACCTTGTATACGTATATGCCGCGTAGAAGTAAAACGATTTTGTATTCAGACAACTTTCAGTCACGCTATCAATATCAATTGACTGCTCCGCTTGGGAAGCAGTTCCATCCGGAGTTCCAGCCGGAACTGACACCAAAGGAAATGTTGCAACTCGGTGTGTTTGGTGGTGCGTATTTTATAGGTGTTGATGGACTAGTTCCCAGTGATTTACCCAAAAGTTGGTTTCGCGGGGTTCATCTTTCTTCAGATAAAAAAAAGAAAGCAGAACTCAATTTTTTTCACCTGAATGCTAGTCAACCACTCTCCGTTTGGAAACAAAAAGGTTGGATTTGTCTTGAAGATCCTCACGGATGGTTTCAATGGTACTGTCGGTATTATCTTGGTCGGAGATTGCCTGGAGAAGATGAACGACAGATCAAGCGGTGGAAAGCGATTCGGCGGCACATTGGTCAAGTACGAATGCATTGTAAAACAGGGGATGTGACGTGTCGGAGAAAGCAACGGCAAGCCTTGCTTCACTGGGCGTATGATAGTAGGAAGATCTAAGTGGGTTGTTTTAGAAAGACAACAACTTCTGTATTAGGAAGTTGTTTTTATTTGACGAGTGGGCGCATGATTTTTATACTATCTATACGAGAGATATCTTTGTTTATTTTGAAAACATGTATGCCAGCAAAAAGTAAAAAACAACAAATGGCGGCCGGTGCAGCTTTATCAGCCAAAAAAGGGCAACGAAAGAAATCTTCGTTGAAAGGTGCATCAAAAAGTATGTATGAAAGCATGAGTAAACCCCAACTTGAGGACATGGCTCGAACAAAGAGGAAAAATTTGCCTAAGAAAAAAAAGAGTTAATCAGTTTATTCTTGACATCGGGGTAAAAAAAGAGTAGGCTGACAAAAAAGTTTTTATGTCGAGACGTTTTTTTCTGTTACTTATCAGTATTTTCGTGCCAGTTGTCGGACTGGTAGTTTTTGGGTATACGTACCTCACTATTCGAACCAATTCACAAGTGGAGCAGGTACTGGCGGAAGAAACAGCTGTCGCGGAATGGTTTTTGGAGCGTCGACAAGCTTCATTGGAGAAAAGTACATCAACCGATCCATTTGGTGATGATAAACAGGTACACATTTTACTTTTGGGGCTTGATAATCGGGCTGGTCAATCGAGTGGTCATTGTGATGTAATTCAGTTTATAGAAATCAATACGGAACAGCAACTGGTGGATATTACGGCAGTTCCACGCGGAACCTATTCACCATTACCGGGCGGACCGCATGCCTCAAGTTCGTACTATGTCTCAAATGCGTGTGGTATTGGAGGACTTGAATACGGAATCAAACAAATAGAACGTATCTTGGGAAAGCAAGCGGATTATTTGGTGACGGTTGGGTTTTCAGAAACCCTTGGGTTACTTCGAAATCTTGATCTACCAACAACAGAAACATTGCAGTGGCTTCGACATCGAAAAAGTTATGCCATTGGCGAGCCACAGCGAGCGAGGAATCATTCCACGTTTATCAAACAGATGATGATTGACCGGTTACCTACTGAAGTGTCTGCGTTTGATGTGCCGTTGTATTATATCTTGTATAAAATGGTACATACCGATCTCACGTTTTCTGAAACACAAGATATTGTTGCGGCTCTCATTGCTATGGATGTAAAAAACCATCCAGAACGCATACGTTTGTTTATGCGGCCAAAGTATCCGGTGCAAGATATTCCGTATGATCCGGAGCATGCCGGAGCGTACGTGGAGAAACGATTGGAACCGATTAAACATTGGTTATCTCCAGAAGATTATCGTGATGTCACTATTGATGACGTGCAACAGCGTCTTCTCGATACCATAGAACAACAACGGGGTAGTGATGAATTTATGCGATGGGCGTATGATAATGATTTATGGCTTCAGATTGAAGACGAACAAAAACGGTTGATGTTTCAATATGACGTATTGGTGTACCATCTTGGAACGGTAACGGATACAAAAGAGCAGCACGAGTTGATAGGAGATTATGTATTGGAAATGAAGTATTTAGGGTATCCCGAGTGGTCAGAAAAGGGCAAACTATTACTTGAAGAAGTTTTGGGGCTATAGGTAAAAAAGAAATAAAAAATCCACCATGTGGTGGATTTTTTTTGTCTACACTATTTTTTCTTCGTCACTTTTTTGGCAGGACTTTTTGTTTTTGGGAGTTTTTTGGTGGTCGTTTTTACTTTCGTTGCTGGTTTTGTTTTTGGGGTAACAACTTTTTTTGGGCTACGTTTTTCTAAAATTTCGGCAGCCACTGTTTTTGAGGTTAGTAAATCAATAAGAGTATCGAGTTTTTTATTCAAGAGGACAAAGTGTTCACTGTAGTCTGCTCCACCCTTGCTTCCCGTACTTGCTCCCTTGTCAAAACAATTATTACAATAGACTGGCTTTCCCGGGGTAGGGCGGAATGGTACCTGGCAATCGTCTTTGCAGGTCGCGCAGGTAGCATCATGAAGTGGTCGGTCTTCATGTCGTGGTTTATCGCGATAGGTATTTTGACGAAATGAAGATGGGCGTTTGTTGTTGTCTTGGTGCTCAAAACAACTGCTGCAGTAGATGGCTCTGTTTCCAGTTGGTCGAAAAGGAACTTCGCACGCTTTCCCACAGTCACTGCAGGTTGCCGCGTGCATACCTGGTTTTCCGTTGGAGGATTGATGATTAAATTTTTTCTTTCCGAATGCTTTTCTATTAAACTGTGTACCTCCGTCACCAAATGATGATTTGCCACCAAACTGTCGCTTCTTGTTGAATGCGCCCATAGGAAAAATATTATCCTCATAAGTTGAGGAGTGGCTGGAGTCTATCAGGGAATTTAAGGAAATACAAGAGGGTGATCGGAAAGATGGGTTGACTGATGCTTCTCATATGGTATACTTCAGAAACAATTCACTATATCCAGAGTGCAGCGAGGGAAATGGCCCGTTGACCTGCCACCAACCTGTTCCGATTCAGTCGGGATAAGGTGGTCATTCCATCCCGTTTTGGGAAAGATATAAAGGTCGAAACATTCTTTCTAATCGGGAAGAATTTTTTTGTTTTATTTCAATCTTAACCTCAATCTTAACCTCAATCTTAACCTCAATCTCAATCTCAATCTTAATCTTAATCTCAATCTTAATTTTTCACTATATGTCTCTCTATACAACAACTGAATCCGTAACTGAAGGTCACCCGGATAAAGTTTGTGACCAAATTTCTGATGCGATTCTTGACGCGTATTTGAAACAAGACCCATTAGCTCGAGTGGCGGTAGAAACATTTGGGGCGCATGGGTTATTGGTATTAGGGGGTGAGGTTACGAGTAAAGTAACCGTGGATCACGCAGCCATTGCTCGAGCAGTTTATCGTGATATTGGATACATCGATGATCTTGAGATCGTCACCCGAATCGTTCAGCAGTCACCTGATATTGCCTGTGGAGTTGATACTGGCGGTGCGGGGGATCAGGGAATTATGTACGGCTATGCAACCGATGAAACGAGGGAACTTCTTCCTGTGCCGGTGGTATTCTCTTCAAAACTAACTGAAAGGTTGTCTTATTTACGGCGAACACATCCTTTTGGACAACAATATATTCTTCCGGATGGAAAAGTGCAGGTTACTATAAAGGATCGTAAGGTAGAGACGGTGGTGGTTTCTGTGCAACATGATTCAGCGGTAGTACAAGATGAACTGCATGCGTTTATTCGTGATGAAGTAGTGAGGCCGGTTGTAGGGGGTATTGAAGATCGACAATTACTTGTCAATCCGACTGGACGGTTTACTGTTGGAGGATTCGCAGCTGATACCGGACTTACCGGACGCAAGATTATGGTGGATACCTATGGAGGATTGATTCCACATGGTGGTGGTGCTTTTTCCGGCAAGGATCCTTCAAAAGTCGATCGAAGTGCTGCCTATTTTTGTCGGTTTGTGGCTAAGCAGGTGGTTGCGCAAAGATTTGCCAAACGAGCATTGGTCAGTGTGGCGTACGCGATTGGAAAAGCAGAACCGCTTATGGTTGTGCTTGAAACATATGGCACGGGTAATGTCGAGAAAGGTAAAAAGTATATTCGTGAGCAGTTTGATTTTCGACCGCGAGCCATAATTGAGCGTTTAGGACTTTTGCGACCTATGTATCAACAAACCGCCACGTACGGCCATTTCAGTAGGGGTGATTATCCATGGGAGCAAGTGCTAGTTTCATAACTATCCACAGATTGACCAACTGATACCAATTTGGTATGATATGGGACTAATAAGTATTATTTATTCACTTTTTATTTTTATACCCTATGGACAAAAAAATTGGGATTCCACTTCTCATTGTCGCGCTTGTTATTGTCATTGGCGCGATTGCCTTTATGCAAAAGGAAGAGCCAACACAAGTAGCCAATACAAACACTCCGGCTATAACCGAACCTACGGTTGCGGTAGATCAAGATAATGAACCGGCTATGCCAGAGGCAACGCCAATTGCTGACGGGACTTATACAGTCGTACCGGCTGAAAGTACCGCTACTTGGACGGGAAAGAAAACATTAATCGCAGAGTGGGTTGATACTGGTACCATTCAAATGAAAGAAGGATCATTTGTAGTGGATAACAATACCATTACTTCGGGACAAGTGGTATTTGATATGAGTTCAATTTCTGCAGCGACAACCGGCTCCGGTAGTGGGCAAGATAAATTGGCCAAACACTTAAAGTCTGCCGATTTTTTTGATGTTGAGCAATACCCAACTGCCACATTTGCATTTACCTCAGCAACTCCGGTGGAAGGACAAACAAATACATATTTAGTACGAGGTGATCTCACTATGAAAGGAATTACCAAACCAATTGAATTTCCAGCCGTTACTGTGATGGAAGGAGAAAGTTTGGTGACTACCGCGGATATTACTGTTGATCGCACAATGTGGGATGTTCGTTTTGGGTCAGACAATTTCTTTGACAACTTGGGAAACAATGTGATTGATGATGAATTTGTATTGAGTATAAATGTGGTATCAAAAAAATAATTGCAAAAGATCAAAACCCGACCAATAGAGTCGGGTTTTTTGTTTTTCATGCTAATCTGGTGTAAGTTGTTGAGTTTCAAAAAAAAAATTGTGTATACTGTTTGCGTAGTTTTATACATATTATATGAAACGTGTTTTTTACTCCATTCTTTTTTCTTTTTGCCTGTTTGGAATCACACAAGCAGTAGACGCGGCTACGATTTATGTAAATAGTTCTACCGGGAATGACTCGACCGGAGACGGAACCAGTGGTGCGCCATATAAAACATTTCATAAAGGATATACCATGGCCAGTGCCGGAGATACTCTCAACTTGACGGGTACCTTTACTTGGACAGATGCCGACGAGACCGGTGACGTTGCAAATTCCGGATACACTATCGGAAAAAATCTTACCATTCAAGGTCAGTTGGCTTCATCTACAATTATCCAAGCAGCATCTTCAGCCAATACGGCAGCGAGTGGTGTATTTACTGTTTCATCGGGAGTAACTGCGACTATCAATGACGTTACTATTCGGTATGGGTATAAAACCGGCGGATCAAATGGTGGTGGTATTGAAAATCAAGGAACGTTAACCGTGAATCGTGCTACAATCGCCAATAATTATGTAAAGCAGTCAACAAGTGGATATGGAGGAGGAATTTCTAACGTCGGCACACTTACGGTGAACAATAGTACCGTTATAAACAACTTTGCACATAGTCAAGGTGGGGGTATTTTGAATGCATATACCGCGGCAAATAGTAATGTTCTTACAATTACCAATTCTACGATCGCCTTCAATTCCACCGCAGCAAACTTGGCAACTGTGGGTGGGGCTGGTGTGTATCAACGTTCGGGAACATCGTATATTACCAACACAACGATTGCCTATAATGATGCCACTAATCAAAATGCTGATGGAAGTAGTACCGGAGATACTTCGGGACTTGATATTGTGAGTGGAACAACTGTTTATCTCAAAAATTCAATTATTGTGTATAATGAAATGAACGGAACAAATGTTGCGACTTTGAGTGGGAATAATTTTGATATTACAAATAGTGGAACTTTGTATGATAATGGTGGAAATATCTATGGTAAAGTAAATACCGCGTATAGTGGGGTGAGTTTCAGTGCAACCTCTTGGTATGATCGATATGGAAACAGCACTGGTGATAATGTGTTTACTTTGTACAATACGGCCACGACCGGTTCAGTAAACCTTGATACCAGTTTGGCTGACAATGGAACCGCAATTGGAACACAAACCTTTGCGATCACTTCAGCATCGAGTATCGCGGTTAACAATGGTGTGAGTGGAACAAATGGTTCGGTCAGTGTTCCTTCGGTGGATCAACGAAATCTGAGTCGGGTATCTACTGTTGATATTGGTGCCTATGAATATGGTGCGTTGGCTGATGAAACCGCTCCAACTGTCGCAAATTTGTCTCCGGCGGATAATGCTACCGGAGTGGGGGTGAATGATAATTTGATTATTACGTTTAATGAAACGATTGTGACCAGTACCGGGAATATTGTTATTTACAAAACAAGTGATGATTCAACGATTGAAACAATTTCTATTGGCTCAAGTCAAGTTACAGCTTCTGGGACTACCGCATTGGTTATCAACCCAAGTGTCACCTTAGACAGTGAAACAGAGTACTATGTCACTATTGCGACTACCGCGGTAGATGATAGCGCGGGAAACAGTTTTGCCGGCATTACCGCTTCGACTACTTGGAGTTTCACAACTGCCGATGTGCAAGCTCCGACAGTTTCTTCTTTATCTCCGGCTGATAATGCAACTGGTGTAGGTGTGAACGCAGACTTAGTAATTACCTTCAACGAAGATATTGCTACCAGCACCGGAAACATTGTTATTTATACCGCGTCAGCTGATGCGGTGTTTGAAACAATAGATATCTCCGGAGCACTGGTAACAGCTTCGGGTACAACCGCACTCGTCATCAACCCATCTGAGCCCTTTGACAGTGAAACCGAGTATTATGTAACAATCGCAACTACTGCTGTTGATGATACTGCAGGCAATAGTTTTGCCGGCATTACGGCTTCGACCACTTGGAGTTTTACCACCGCTGATGTGGTGGCACCAACGATTTCAAGTGCTTCTCCAAGCGGAGAACAAAGTGCTGGTACAAGTGCTGTAACAATATCTTTGGTGACCGATGAGGCTGCTACTTGTAAATATAGTACTAATTCAGGTGTAACCTTTGCATCAATGACGAGTTTTTCTACGACCGGCGGCACCTCGCATTCAACATCAGTCGTGGTAAGTGACGGAACGAGTTATGTATATTATGTGAAGTGTCAAGATGCGGACGGAAATGAAAGTTCACAGACAGCTATTTCTTTTTCCGTAGCCCAAGCACCGTCTGGAGGAGCTTTTTCTCCGCCTCCCGCACCTCAAGTAGTGGTTCCACCATCATTCAATTTCCGAGGGATTCATTCTTCTGTTACTCGGGTATATCAAATGGCTGTCTCTGAGCGCGAAGATTTTTTGGGAGCCAGTTGGGAACCGTACAATGAATTATATCAAAGTACGGAAAAACGGCTGTATGTAAAGTTTCGTAGTCCGGAAGGTGGAGTGAGTGAAGTGTTTGAAATTAGTCCTTCAAGAGAACAAAGTTCACCATATGTCGCGCCTCCTGTTGAAATTCCACAGTTAGAAGGAAAGTTGATACAGTACAAACATGATCCTAAAGTGTATATTGTTGAAGGAAGTGTGAAGCGGTGGATTGTTGACGAAGAAACCTTTCTGGCACGAGGATATGATTGGCAAGCGATTGAAGTGATCCCATCCGACATTTTGCTGCCAGAAGGAAGCCCGATAACCCTGATTTCTTTACCGCGTCAAGAAAAATTTAGCTTTACGCGCGATTTGCGGATAGGGATGCAAGGCGAAGATGTGCAAGCGCTTCAGGTGTATCTCAATACAAATGGTTTTTCCCTCGCTGAATCAGGGGTTGGTTCCATGGGACAAGAAACTCGCTACTTTGGTGAGTTGACGCGTAGGGCACTGATCCGTTTTCAGACTGCCAAAGGTATCACTCCAGCGGTTGGATACTTCGGGCCGGTGACGAGAGGTGTGGTGAGTGAGTAAAACAAGTATAAAAACGGCTGGAAGCAGTCGTTTTTTGGTTCTTGAAACATTTTTTACCTCTATCTCTACACTACAAGTATATGCCAATGAGAAAACAACCTAAAATCAAAGTTGGCTACATAAAGTAACTCGGCAGAGTAATACCCTTGATCTTGAAGAGGGGGTTTTACCTTGGACGATTCAAGACGTATTACTAGATCATTGAAGCGATCTGCAGAAAAAATGAATAAAGAAAAGGAACACCTTTACAATCAGCGATGTCAATGCTCAATTTTTACATCAATCGAGCAGGAACAAATCTCTCGACATTTCAAAAGAGGAGATTAGAAAAAACCAAATAAGAGTTGCTGAAATTGTTTGGGTAAGGAAAAGGGGAATAAAATGTGTCTCTTCTTTATTTTTATCATGAATTTTAGTACACTATTCATTATTATGAAAAATAGTAAACCCTCATTGCCTGTGGTAGTAAAAAAATCCAAAATTGGTCTTGGCCTATTTGCATCCCAACCATTTAAACGGGGGCAACCAATTGTTCAGTATACGGGAGATATAATTTCAAATAAAGAAGCTGATCAGCGAGCGGGAAAGTATCTTATGTATGTTGATGAAACACAGTGTATCGATGGTCGGGCACGTAGTAATATTGCTCGATATATCAATCATGCGTGTCGACCAAATTGTGTGTACTATATAGAAGATAACAATGAGGTGTGGGCATATGCGAAACGTCGAATTGAACCGGGGGAAGAATTGACGGTGGATTATGGAAAAGAATATGTGGACATGTACATTGCTCCTTACGGGTGTAAATGCCAAGACTGTGACACTTAGCTCATGCCATGCTTCCAGCCTTTTTTTACCAGCCACCAATTCATAGGATACGTAAAGATCATTCCTACTAGTAGCCCGAGTGAGCTAAAGCCCCAAAACGCCGCGGTGTTTGGATCTGGCGGATGGCCGACTACTGCGGGGGTGACAAAACGCATGACAAGTCCCATACCCAGCATAACCGTGATCATGGAAAAAAATTCCGCTCGAAACGCTTTGTAGAGAGCGGTTTTTTTATTGTTTCCCATGTTGCGCATGGCAGCATATTGAAAAATGAGCCAGCCAAATAAAAAACCAACGGCATATTCAAACCAAAACTCTGTCCAAAACGGAAAGTTGAATATTCGACTCACGACCATGGCACTCATAATACCAAGACCGTCGCCGGCAACGCAGTGAATGACTGAACCGGTTACTTTTTTGAACATGGGAGAAACGTATTCATGGTGGAGATGTTTCTCTGTTTCACCCGTCTTATTTTGGATTCCTGGTGGTCGGCAGGTGTATAGATAGAGAATAAATGCAATGGGTGATAAAAAAGTAATAAGAATTGGCCAACCCCATTTCAATGCTTTGTTTACGTTTGTGTTTATGACATATTCATCATATAGGGTGTATACTGCCAAAATAGTTCCAGTCACAAACCAGAGAACAACAAACCAAGGACTTGTTAGAAATTGAAGAAAAGGAAAACTCATATTGGTTTGATTATATCAATTAGTATACCTTGTGTGTTCTCTTGTGCAACCGACAACAATATTTTATCTAACTGTGGATAAAATATTTTAGATAGCCCATAAATATGTTATACTTAGTGTCATAAGAAATCATTTCTTCGTTATTTTTAACTTGGCTTCTTTATGCCCAATAAGACTGGCGTGACGACCCAAACTATATCGTCAACCAAAATGGCCATTGCAACCGCTTTTATGGGGGTGGCGGCTGTGGCGGCGGCTGCGGCCGGACTTTTAACTACCGGTCCGGATTTGGTTGTTCAAAATTTATCTGCGACAGGAGGAAATAATCTTTCTCCTGGAGAATTTACGTTTGAAGTAAAAAATGTCGGCACTCGCCCAGCTAGAGGACCGTTTTATCTTTCTTTTTCTCTTGTTGAAAAGCAAGATTCCGGTGTCACACCCGTAAACTTAGCGAAGGAGGATCTTACTTTGCAGAATTTTTTCATTGCAAAATATCCAAATATCAATGCTAATGGGCTCTTAATCCAAATTCCAAATAAATATCTGAAAGCAGGACAGTCAGTTTTGCTTGCCGGGACGTTTAATACAGAAGCTACCTATAATAAGCTATATATAAATTTAGATATTTTAAATCGAGTAAAAGAGTTGGACGAATCAAACAATCTTCATTCTGTGTTTGTCACAGCTCCGCCGGTTCAAATCACTTGTACGGAAACAGATAGTGGAAATGATATTTTTACCAAAGGGATAGTATCAACCTCAACACCGGAATTTGCTATCCCTGATTATTGTATGAGCACTTCAACGTTGAATGAGTTTTTCTGTACTGGGGAGGATGCGCCGTATATAAGCAGTCAAGAAACGGCGTGTGAATTTGGTTGTCTTGATGGCGCGTGCCTTACTGGTGCTACCACAACACCGGTGACTTCTACTCCTATTATGGATAAGCCCCAGATTGATGAGAGTATATTAGAATCATTACCAGAGGTGAGTAGAATCAACACAGTTCCGGCTACGGATGAGAAATTTTTTGGAGGACACCTGATGAGTGTGTGGGATCAAGGAGAAGTGCGATGTCCTAGTACTTGCGAACAAGAAATATTTTCTTTTGTAGACGCGAGTGATCTGTTTCAAAATCCGGTCATTGTGTATCAACGACATGCATCTGTCCAGGTTGCGGAAGCGTATTATGATAGTTATGATGTGGATCCTGTGACAACTTGGACAAAAGGATTTTTGGCTGGAGCAACATATTTTACTTTTACCGAGAAAATGGCTATGGAAAATGGGAAAGGTAAGACTTGTTACTATGCCGAAAAAAATAAACAGCGATATTATTACTGTGCCGCGCTAGATCAAAACCTTGTTTTATTCATCGGGGGGAAAATGAAAGCCCCGTACTTGGTGCCTGGTTCAACAAAAGATGTGATGCCGGTAAAAAATAAAGTAAGTGAGTGGATTACGAAAGTGCAAGATATGATATAGTAGTAAGAACCCGTTTTTTTAAGAGAGGTGAACAGACGCCTCTCTTTTTGTTTCTCAGAATATCTTTGTGCTACTGTGCTTTTCATGCTTGAGGCATGTCTGTGTATAAAACCAACTACGTTATCGCAAAATATTTATACATATGCTATACTTAGTCACGAAAGAAAACATTTCTTCAGTATTTTTAATATTGGCTTCTCTATACCTACTCAAACAGGAGTGACGACCCAAACAATTTCGTCAACCAAAATGGCTATTGCAACCGTCTTTATGGGGGTGGCGGCGGTGGCAGCAGCTGCGGCTGGTGCGTTGACCAGTGGACCGGATCTTACAGTACGCGGATTAACTTTTGATAAAAAAGACAGCGGGTATTCTTTTACGGCCTATTTTCAAAATAAAGGTACCAAAGCAACTCCGGGTGGTTTTTATATACAATTACATCCTATTAATGTCGAAGAAAGTAAAACAATCGCTATTACTGTGAATGACATTGATACAGCGCCCTGGGTGCAGTATCAACAGAGTGGTTATAAAGGTGTTCTTTTGGCTTTAACAAAACCTGTTCCGACTCTTCCAGATGGAAATTGGAAGGTGGAGGGATTTATTCCAAAATCTATAGTTGATGCAGGTATGACAGGTATGCGTATTGCCATAGATCCGACTCAAAGAGTAAGAGAGATAGATGAAAAAAATAATGAATTGACAAAAGCTTTTCCGTACACGCCACCTCAAGTTACGTGTACTGATTCAGACAGTGGGAACGATTTTTTTACAAAAGGAGTTGTTTCTACTGGTACGCTAAACTACGGTATGTCAGATTACTGCGTGAGTTCTTCAACATTGAATGAGTTTTCTTGTACTAGTAACGGTTCACTTTACGCTAACAGCGAGGAAGTACTGTGTGAAAATGGATGTTTTGAGGGGGCTTGTTTAATTGATAATACATCTACCAGCTCTTCAACCATGAGTTGTTCTGATAATTTCTTGAACGCGTTATCATTTGCACAGAATGAAGATGTGTCTGGTCTTATTGCTAATGCACCAATAGTAGATAAAAAAATAAATGTGATGTCTATTTTTGACCCTACTTCAATTTCCTACTATTTTTCACAATCATTTTCTGGTTCTCTTAAATCTTTGAATGTTTCAATTCCAGCGAGCATGAATATTGATACATATATTTATTCAACGAGTGAGTCTGCAAAACATGTTGCAACAACAATGAAAACCGGTGATGGGGAGTCTAAGGATGTAGACGGAACAAAGATTATTTCGGTTGATTACTCTGACATATTTGTACCAGATACTATTGTGAGTTGTACCCGAGCCTATTATACAAATGGTACGTTTGAAGCAGGGTGTCTCATTCAAAAAGGTAAGGTTTTGGCTGAAGTAAACTTGAATTCAAAAAGAGATGCATCAGCATTTTCAAAAGAAATTATTGTGAATGTTGCAAAAAAGATTGATAGTTATCTGTCATATTGTATATCCTTAAACTAGTACGAAATAAAAGAGAGGTTAACTGTGAAACCTCACTCTTTTTTGTTCAATATTATTCTGTCGGCAACCCACTCATCATCCACCCTAATACGCCATTCTGAAGATTGTATACATCGGTAAAACCATGTTCTTCAAGTATATCGCATGCGGCACAGCTTCTTCCGCCGCTGGCACAGTAGACTATTGTTTTTTTGTTTGGATCAAGTTCGCTGAGTCTGGATTCAAGTTCCGAAAGCGGGATCAAGTTTGAGTTAGGAATGCACATGGTTTCATGCTCATCGGGATCACGTACGTCGAGGATAACCGGCTCCTCTGTTTTTGTAAGTTCGAGAAGCTCTTGCGGGGTAATTGTTTTCATAGAATATGTGTAGTACATAAGTAGTCGGGGATAGTGTAGAATGGATGAGAGATCAATACAAGTGTGGATAACATTCCCATCTTGTCAAAGGAAATATTTTGACGTATACTGTTCTTAGTACTATGCGACAAACACCTGTATTTGTAAAAAAAATCGCTCTATTCAGCCTGATTATAGGTCTTCTTTTGTTTTGCCGTGGGCTCAAAATAACGGTACTTGCAAATGATCTGGATGTAGTACGTTCACATCATGACACGACTCAGGTAGATGAGCAGATGAGTTGTTGTGGTACATCGGAGTCAGGGGAGACGCTGATGGAGCACACAACAGAGGCGGTCTTACCATCGAGTATTGGATTGTTGAGTATTGTTGTTGTCTTTACTTTTGTTTTTTTTCTTGCATGGCGGACATTGAAAGTGAGAGTTGATCGTTTTGAATACTATTATCATCATGTCCGCGATCGTTATGGGAGTTTTCAACTGTTTACTCCACTTATTCGTTTGTTTCGAATTGGACTTCTTCACCCAAAAATATATTAGGCAGTAACATACTGTAATATGCATGTATAGTTCATTATATTATTGTTTTTATTGTATGAGAAAAAAAATTAAAGTTCATATTGATGGAATGCACTGTGGAAGTTGCGAAGTGATGATTGAACAAGCCTGGAAGAAGTTGCCTGACGTTCTCTCAGTGTCAGTAAATAGTGCAAATGGATATGCTGAAATGGAAGTGAATAGACAACCTACGTTGGACGAGTTGAATCTTCCGATCAAGGAGCATGGTTACAACGCTCACTTTATTGCGGAAGTATCTTCTGGTAAGAAAAAAGTTGCTAAGCAAGAAAAAAACATAAATTCACCACAACATATCAATCCAAAAGATAAGAAGCGTATCATAGGTATCATCGCCATTGTCTTAGGATTTTTCTGGCTATCACGTCGATTTGGTTGGTTACCGGACATTGGTGTCACAGATTCGATGAGCTATGGATTTATCTTACTTATCGGATTGGTAGCATCGATGTCAACTTGTTTGGCTACTACCGGTGGACTCTTGGTGGCGATTACTGCCAAGTTTACGGAAGCACATCCTGAGTTGAAAGGGTTTCAAAGGTTCCGCCCCCACATCTACTTTAATATTGGAAGAATTATCTCTTACACAGTTTTAGGTGGAGTAGTCGGAGCCGTCGGTTCAATCCTCACGTTATCGCCTGCTATTACCGGGCTCATCACAATTGTTGCGAGTTTGGTTATGGTCCTACTTGGATTCCAGATGTTGAGCATTTTTCCTAGTCTGCGCCGCTTTCAACCAAAAATGCCAAAGACTTTGGCACACAAAATTCATGATTTAAGTGGAAGTAATAAAAAGTCAACGCCGTTTATCCTTGGTGCGGCAACCTTCTTTTTACCTTGTGGATTTACCCAAGCTTTACAGCTCTATGCGCTTTCAACCGGTAGTGCATCTATCGGGGCATTAACGATGTTCTTTTTTGCTCTTGGTACTGTTCCGGCTTTGGTTTCGCTTGGGGCTGTTACCAGTTTTTCCAAGGGTAGATTTCAGTTATACTTTACTCAAATCGTCGCCGTGTTGATTATTTTAGTTGGGTTTACTACTGTCCGAAATGGTTGGGTGCTTCTTGATTCCGGTTCAGAGTTAAAGGATTCAGCAAAAGCTGTCTCTTCAACTCCGGTGAGTGATCCAAATGTTCGATTGGTAAATGGGGTGCAGGTAATGGACATGAAAATTGATTTCATTGATTATTTGCCACACAAATTTACTGTAAAAAAAGGTGTGCCGGTACAATGGAATGTAGATTCTACAGAAGCATCCGGATGTATGAGATCTTTGCTGGTTCCCGGATTAAGAATAAATGAATATTTAGGAGTTGGAAAAAAGACAGTTCGTTTTACACCAACCAAGACCGGGGTGTTCAAATTTAGTTGTTCAATGGGTATGGGAACATATGGAGCGGCGATTACAGTGGTTGAGTAAGGAGGAAATTGAGAAATTAGAAATAATGTAACTCATCCCTGCTTTCGACCTGAGCGTTCGATTGAACTCACGCTGTGGTCTCAAGCCGAAGGTTAGGCTTGAATAATTATAATCACTATGTCCCGTTGGCAAAAAACCGTTTTGTTTCTTCTTAGAATATCTCTCGGCTGGTTATTTTTGTATTCTGGTATTACAAAAGTACTGAACCCAAACTGGACATCGGCTGGATTTTTGAAGTCCGCCAAAACTTTTCCGGAGTTCTATCAGTGGTTGGCGAGTGGATCTGTGTTACCGGTGGTTGATATATTAAACCAGTGGGGGATGGCGTTGCTTGGAGTTTCTTTGATTCTAGGTGTGTTTGTACGGCTGAGTTCCTTTTTGGGGGCGATTCTGATGATGTTGTATTACTTTCCCCGTTTGGTATTTCCGCATCCGGACGCAAATTCATTTATTGTAGATCAGCATGTTATATACGCGAGTGCTTTGTTACTGCTCGGGGCCTTTCGAGCTGGAAGAGTAATGGGCTTGGAAAATTGGTGTTCCAAATTGCCGGTCTGTTTGAAGTATCCAAGATTAAGAAAGTTTTTTGGATAACGGGCAACTAATAAACGTTAATAAAAAATAGAGACCGATTGGTCTCTATTTTTTCATACTACTTACTTTTTACATCTCACTTTCAACACTTACTACAACCTCATCCATCCTGTTTTGCGTCTCACTTGTTTCAGTCATGTTTGCACTACTCCATCGGCCGAACTGAATAAACATGATGAGGAACACCGCTGCCATTACAAACGGCGCTATTATTGATATGTAATTCCGTTTGCCGGGACGGAAGTATTTCAGCATGAGAGAATTGGTTACTACTGAAATAGAACTCATCGCCATCGCTAGTCCGGCCAATTCCGGCTTTAGTACGAGACCAATGCCGGCAAAAACACGTGCCGCAATCGGAATACCAACTACATTATACATAAGAGCAAAAAACATGTTTTGTTTAATTTTGCTCATACTTTCTTTTGACAGGTCGAGAGCCGTTTCTACGTCACGCAAATCATTTTTGATAATAACAATTCCACCGGCTTCCATAGCAACATCCGTTCCGCTCCCCATGGCAATTCCTAGATCAGCTTGTGCGAGAGCGGGAGCATCATTTATTCCATCTCCAACCATAGCCACTTTGAGACCGGTATCTTGCAATTTTTTAATTTCATTGGCTTTGTCTTCCGGTAGTACTTCCGCTAATACGTTGGTAATGCCGGCTTGTTTGGCAATCGCTTCAGCCGTGCGTCGATTATCGCCGGTAATCATGTAGATCGTAAGACCTCGTTTCTGAAGTTGTTGAATAGCTGCCTGGGTAGATTCTTTGATCGTATCAGCTACCGCCACTATACCGATTATTTCGGTGGTTGAGGCAACGAGCATGGCGGTTTTTCCGGCTTCTTCAAGTTTTCGTAACTTTCGTTCTACTTTTTCAGCAGAAATATTGAGAGTGGACATTAACTTTCTATTTCCAATGAAGTATTCTTGTTCGTCAACCAAACCTTTTACGCCGTGTCCTGGAATGGCTTGAAAACCGGAAACATCAACCATGGCAATATCCTCTTCTTCAGCATACTGTACTATTGCTTCGGCTAGAGGATGTTCTGAACTTTTTTCTAGACTTGCAGCAATCCGAATGACTTCTTCTTCATCGTATGCCCCAAAAGGAACAACGTCAGTGAGTTCTGGTTTACCTTTAGTGAGAGTACCTGTTTTATCAAACACAACTGCGTTTAGTCCGGTAGCAGCTTGGAGAGGTTCTCCACCTTTAATCAATACTCCGTGCTCAGCGCCTTTTCCGGTCCCAACCATGATCGCTGTCGGTGTAGCCAGGCCGAGCGCACAGGGGCAGGCGATAACAATCACTGAAGTAAAGGCCATCAAACTAAATGCTAAGCTTGCGCCTAGTACAAAAAACCAGACAACAAAAGTAAGACTGGCAATCACTAGTACTGCCGGAACAAACCAAGAAGATATACGATCAGCAAAGGCTTGAATCGGTGCTTTGGAATTTTGCGCGTCTTCAATCAAGCGAATGATCTGTGATAGAGCTGTTTCACTGCCTACTTTGGTGGCTTTAAATTCAAAACTGCCATGTTTATTTATGGTTGCTCCAATGACAGAGTCTCCCACATGTTTTTCCGCTGGAATGCTTTCTCCGGTCAACATTGATTCGTCTACCGAAGATTCTCCTTTTACGATAACACCGTCAACCGGAATTTTTTCTCCTGGACGTACCATAATAATATCGCCGGAAACAACTTCTTCAATCGGAATATCTTTGGTTATGCCATCTTTTACCAAACGAGCGGTTTTTGGTTGCAACCCTACCAATTTCTTGATCGCGTCCGATGTGCGACCCTTGGCTTTTGCTTCCAACCACTTTCCAAGAATGACAAAGGTAATTAAAAAGGCGGCGGTTTCAAAATACAAATCATGAATTTTTCCACCATTTAACCCTATCAAGCTATTATTGTTGGCAACGTACATCAGGTACTGCACGAGACTATATAAAAAGGCGGTGGTGGTTCCAATCGCTATCAAACTATCCATGTTAAACACACGCATGCGAAGACCACTCCACATGCCTTTATAAAATCCGGCACCGATGATAAATTGAACCGGAATTGTTAAAATTAATGATATTATTCCAACATACGGGATTAAACTTGCGCCTGGCCACCAGGAAAAGAAATCAAAGAACATGAAGTAAAGCATCGGTGAACTTAGGCCGATACTCCAAAGAAACTTTTTGAAGTATCCTTTGATTTCTTTTTCTCTTCTATTTTTATCGGCATCAGGGTCTTTGTTATCACTCGGTTCGGCTCCGTACCCGGCTTTATTGATCGCTTTAATTATCTGCTCTTGATTTGTTTGCGATCCGTCAAAAACTACTTTTGCTTTCTGGGCAGCAAAATTAACGGAAGCAGTTTTTATTCCCGGTATTTTCTTGACATTTTTTTCAATAATACCGGCACAGGATGCACAATGCATTCCACTCAGTGTTAGGTCAGCTATTTGTTCACCTGTATTAGATGCCTTAGGTGGTTTTGATTCTGTTGATGAGATAAGGTTGGAGCTTTCAATTTGGGAGTTATCTTTGGTGGGTAAATTTGCACCAAATAACGCTGTAAATTTTGCTGAGCGAACCATTTGGTCTATTACTTTCTCAACATCATTATTTCCTTCCGGGATCTCTATTTCACCTTTCTTTTTTTGGGTCATTTTTCCAGAAAAAATTGGTTCTTTGTTGTCGGATACAGAAAAATTACCCTCAGCCTCAACCGTAGATTCTAGCGTAATTTTTACTGGAGAGTTGTTGGAAACTGATTTTTTAGTTATTTCAATCTCGGCCTCTTTTCCGGAGGTCGTTTCTTCTTTGGTGTTAGTTTCTTTCTTTACTATTTCTGCACTATATCCGGCTCGTTTTACGGCTTCTAGAATTGTCTCATCGCTATTCTCATTAGACATGGTAAGTGTTCCATCACCGGTTTTAGAGTTGATAGAAATATCTGCTACACCCGGTATTTCTTCAAGTTCTGATCCGATCAATTTTTCACAGGACTCACAATGCATGCCCTGGATTTTGAGGTAGATTTTATTGGTCATAGTATTGGTTAGTTAAAGGCAACTTGTTTTTTTACTTCAACAAGCACTTGCTCAATCATCTCGTTAGAAATAGGTGTGGAAGAGGTGATTGATCCTTTGCCATTTTGCTCTATTGTTACACTACTAACACCTGGTAATGATTTTAATGCCATGGTAGAAAGCTTTATACAAGCATCGCAAGTGATGTTTGTGATAGTAAAATTTTTATGTTCCATATCAGAAATGTTGGTTATTTATTTTTAATACTAAAGGCTTGCACCAGCTCTTTGGCAAATGCAGCTTTAATTTGTTCATCTTTGGAGTTTAGTTTATCGGTTCCACAGCAGAGGAGGTGACTTTCCAATATATAGGTATTAACTTGCTTCAACATGCCGATGGCGGCATTTACTTGCTGGGCAATATCGATACAGTATTTTTCTTCGTCGACCATTTTTTGGATCCGTTGGACTTGGCCAAGAGTTTTTTTGAGGTTTAGGCTTACTTTGTCGTGGTATGGTTTGAGCATAGAAGTATATTATTTAGTAATACCTATACCATAGGTGTAGGTATAGACAATATAGAATACTTACTTTATTTTGTCAAGTGTTGTGGGAATACATCTTTTTTATGCTGTTGATATAGTACCTGTTCAGTCTGTACATTCTCTTTTCGAACGATGTATTTTCACATGTTAGTGTGGTGATGAATAGTTTGCGAATCAAACGGAAGCGGTTGTAGTGGTATGATGTTGTACGTTTAAAAGAAGAGGGTATTTCCTTCTTCTTTTGCGTCTGAAGCATATTTGCTGTATACTATAGTCATTACTTTTAATCAATGAAGTTTATGCCTTCTGCTTCACGGGTTGCTACTAAAACCGTCTCATCCACAAAAATGGCACTGGCCACTGCTTTTTTGGGGGTATCTGCTATGGCCGCCGCTGCTGCCGGGATACAGCTCAATAAACAGTCTATCTTCGGAAACAAAAATGGTCCTGTGCCACTGACTGAGCAGCCCGCTATTGTGGCAGAGCGAGAAGTGCGCGCGAGTAGTTTACCAAATCTATATTTTAATGGAGAAATAACGAGCGAAATAACAGAAGATAAAGATGTTCTTCTAAAAATTCCGGTTGCAAATACTGATAATCCGGAGGTTGCTCCATCACTATCTACTGTTCCGGTTACATTACAAGTGAGATGGAAAGATGTGAATGAAGAGTGGAAAACATCAAATATTCCGTTGAAAAAAATAGTGCCGGGAGAGTCGTATGAATTTCATTTTTCTTTACCATTTGTTTTATTTGATGAACCACAGACGATATTTTTTAAGTTGGATCCGAGCGGAGAAGTGCCTGAGTCAAATGAACATGATAATGAGGCAAGTTATGACTATGTATTTTCGAAAAAAACCATATTGCAAGACGCAAACATGCCGAATTTAATTGTTACCGATGTAC
Organism: Candidatus Paceibacter sp.; assembly: GCA_020725175.1. Lineage (GTDB taxonomy): Bacteria > Patescibacteriota > Patescibacteriia > Magasanikbacterales > UBA922 > DYFM01. The sequence goes on along the minus strand of DYFM01000014.1, from coordinate 3,057 downwards.
TTACTCAATTCACAGAGAATCCAAATGAAGTACAGGTAAAGTATACGGTAAAAAATATTGGAAAATCACTTTTTGGACCAAAGGTTTCTATTGGTGAAAAATTTGGGAATCAGGTTGGAACAAATAAAACTTACAGCCGGGTAATAGATACATTGCCGGGAAAAGAGCAGACGTATGTAAGTGTTCGACAATTGCCGCCCGGAGTACAAATTGATCGGGTGCGTGTAGAAGTTGATACCTGGGATTCGGTGACTGAGTTAGATGAAACTGATAACCATCAAACAGTCCCACTACTACAGTAAAAAATAAAACAGAGAATCACGATTCTCTGTTTTTCATTTTTTCTCTTCTCGTCTTGCAATGTGTTGTCGAAGAGTGTTTTCATAAAGCTTTGGATCGACGATTCCTTTCAAGAGTGCTGTTTCATGATATCCGGAGCCGGCGAGTGTTACCTCAATGGTTCCGTAGTTGAATAATTTTCCAAACCATGATTGATGCAACTTAATGGTGCGAGTATGTGAGAGATCAAATATATCTTGGTGTTGCCGTATAGTTCCGTGTAGGATAATAAGTTCGTGTTCAGTGAGATAGTATTCGGTCATTGCCCAACTGATAACATGTTTGGTGAGAAGATAGAGAAGAAAAATAGTAATGATGATCTGTGCTGCCAAAAGAATGGTGTAGCTGGATGTAGTGGAGATATAAGGTGCTAAAAACAATGTTGTGTTTATTTGGCTAGACCAGAGAATAATGATGAGGAGTAGATATCCGGTTTCCAAAAGAACAAGCGGAACAAAAATTCGTAAGACAAGCAAAGAAACACTCTCGCGCACGTGGTGATAAATGTGGGTGTGAATATCATTTGGCATAGTATCACCTCTATAGGTACTGTATTCTTCTTTTTATTCTTTGTCTAGACTGAATACAAACCTATTTTGACTGAGGATAATACAGTGTATGTCAATATGACCATAGCTACATCTCTTCTTCACATCCACAGCTACATAAGCCACAACTTCCGCACTGTTCGCAAAGTTCGCTTTCCTCTACTTCGATAGCGCATGAGGTACATTCTTGCATAGAAATATAGTTAATAGGTAAAAAAAGATTAACTTGAATCCGCCCACAGCCCGAGGCGTGCAAAGCAAGGAGGACGAGGATTTTATTCTCTCTCGATTTGATCGGGAAAAACTACCTATAGCGATACCACGTCAGCTTCCACCCCAGGCGGACACGTGCTGGGGGACATTCATTAAGAAATTATTGCCAGATTCCTAGTATGAGACCCATACTAACGAGAGAAACCAGGTAGTACATGGTATTTAAGAAAAATAGTTTCCACGGTTTTCCTTCCCAAAGAACAGAACCAAGAGAAACCGGAACTACAAAGCCGAGCCATGACCAGACAGCTGTTTCTATTCCTATGAAAAGCGGTGAAGTGTCTGGGGCAGCACTTCTTGATGTGATGATAAAGTGCGCCAAGACATATGCCAGTACAATACTTGCAAAAGCATTAATAGTGTATGACTTACCGGCGTTTTTTTTCATCTGGGCCATTTGTGCCTGGTTGTGCGGATCCCATCCTAAGAGTTTCATCCAGGTTGTACCAAAAACTCGTGGAGAGTACCAGATACCACCGAGAATATTTGCAATAATCGCCGCAACAAGTACAGCAAGAATGTTTATTTCCATAAAAAGATATTTACAACATAATACAGATAGTATAACAAGTTCGTGAAAGATCGAAAAGTGAGTAATGTGTATAGGTGGTTGTATTGACGTTCGGCGGTTTTTTCCGTATGATAGTGGTGTTATTATTTACCATTGCGTTATGAAAGAGAGCTTTTCTTCCTCATCAGATGACAATCAACCGGTTGTTCCTCGAAGCAAACAATATCCATTTATTGCACCGGTAGAGCAAATTATTGATTGGTTTATTATTGGGGTTATTATTGTTTTTATCATTTTGTTAGGGTGGTCCATGGTGAGAGAGCTCGTTGGGATGGCAGGGGATTTATTGTCGAGTGATACGAAAACTGCTATAAAAAACGGCTTGTTTATTTTGATCCTCATGGAATTTGTCATCATATTAAAGTACTATCTTCTCACACGACACATCAGTCTCAACTTAATTCTTGGAATTGGTATTACTTCTATTATTCGGGAAGTTATTTTTGTTTTTGATACGGTAGTCAATTGGGGAACGGGGATTGCCTTTGCGGTTGTTCTATTGGCACTGGCAGTAGTGTATTATGTAGAAACCCATCGTCGTCAGTTGGCAGAGGATTGTTTTTAAAGTGAATGGTGTTGTATGCGTCTACATCGATTTATTCGACCCATAGATCTCACTGCTATACAGATTTCTCTTGTTGATTCATCGTTACGTCATCAGCTATCACGGGTATTTCGAATGAATGTTGGTGATGAATTATTGTTGTGTGACGGAAATAATCAAGAGGCACGGGTACGAATAACGACCATTACGAAAAAAGAGGTGGTGGTTGAGGTGTTGGAGCGATATCAGGCGCCACACGTCTTACAGCGAAAAATTGTGTTGTATCTTTCAATTATCAAACATGATCATGTGGATCTTGTGGTAGAAAAAGCTACTGAGCTTGGTGTCATGACGATTGTTCCGGTGGTCTCTGCCCGGACTATCAAAAAAAGTGTTCGTATCGATCGTTTACAATCTATTGTTCGTGAAGCAGCTGAACAATGTGGGCGCGGCACCGTTCCCTCTGTTGAGCCGGTTGTGTCTCTCAAAGAAGCGTTTGAGCAGGCGAACGCTTGTACGGTGCGTTTGTTTTGTGATATGGGGGGAGAGCCCATGGGTTCAGCTCTAAAAGAACATTTGGATTCTATTGCTCTGTTTATTGGTCCGGAGGGTGGTTGGACAGACGAGGAGCGGATGCTTGCAAAGGAAAAAGGATGTAGAACAGTGAGTTTTGGGTCATTGGTACTTCGAGCCGAGACGGCGGCGATTGTTGGGGTGTATGAGTTGGCAAGTAACAAGTAACAAGTAACAAGTAACAAGTAACAAGTAACAAGTAACAAGTA
>DYFM01000001.1 GCA_020725175.1 Candidatus Paceibacter sp. | reverse complement strand
GGAGAGAATAAAACCCTCGTCCGCCTTGCTTTGCACGCCTTGCTTGTCCGCCTTGTTTACCCGCCTTGGGTGGGGGTGGGGGCTGTGGGCGGATTAAATGTTCCTGACTTTTGTCTTTATCTTCAACAGTTTCTAAGCTAAGAAATTTACAAAAACACCTCAAAGACATTCAATTCAATAAATTTTAACTAAAATAAAACGAAATCAAAGATAAGCTTTATTTATTAATGGACAACTTTGTAGAAAAAGTATATCATGATCTATGAATTTGACAAAAAACCTTATTTAGAAAGTAAGAAAAAACCAACTGAATTAACCAGACATAACTTTATAAAATATGTTCAACACTACAGAGGAGGAGCAGCTTAAAGATATCCAAAGTCTTTCCGAAAAAGAAATTTTGCAACTTAAAATAGATCTGGACAAAGCCTTGGTAGAAAAAAAATTTTGTTTAAAAGGACAAACATCTCCGATACCAGTACACTTAAATACATTTTTTTTAACGAAAGAACAACAAAAAAGTTTACAAGAAAAAAGCAACATAATTATTCAATGTATTAAAAAAGTTGTTCAGGAATATTACATATCTCCCGAACTCCAGGCAAAAATACTCCTTCATCCTGCAGAAAAGACGTTGTTTCTTTCTACAACACCATCCAAAGGTTTTGGTATGATGCGTTTAGATGCTTTTTATAATGGAGATCAGATTAAATTTGTAGAACTAAATTCCGACTATCCAGAAGGAGTTGTGATTTTTCAAAACAGTTGCGAAGCTTATGATGAGACACTTCTTGCCTGGAAACTTCTGAAACCAAACCACGTCTCTACAATAGATAATAAAGAATTATTTTATGAAAATGTCGTAGCTCTATATAAAATGAATGGAGGAAAACAACAAAAACCTTCTATTGCATTGGTTGGTCCAATAGATCGGTTATTCATCAGTGAATATGAACTTCTTACAAAATTTTTTCTCGACAAAGGACATAAGGCTTTCCTTGTTGAACCACAGGAATTATCTTTAACAGAAACTGGGTTAAGTTACAATGGTGAATCCATACACATAGTGCGTCGCTTAGGTGAGATGCGATACTTTCGTGAAAATGAATTTGCAAAACCCATATTAGAAGCCTACAAAAAAAGACAGGTACTTTTGGTGAATGATTTACACAATAGATTGTGGGGGATAAAAACTTTTTTCGCAATACTTCATGATAAAAATTTCTCTTACCTTTTTTCGGAAGAAGAAAAAATGGTTATAGAAGAAACAATTCCAAAAACATGGATTGTCGACTCACACAACAAAGAACAAAGAGAAAACTTTCTTTCACAAAAAAATAAAATTGTTTTGAAACCAAACGATGACTCCGAAGGAAATTTGGTTTACATCGGCAAAGATACATCTGATGATGCCTGGCGTAAAATCGTCTTTGATACTGAAATTCATGGTTGGACTGCCCAAGAATTAATCCCAATACCAAAAAAACAGATAATAGGAGTTACAAAAGATGGCAAAAAGTTTGAAAAAGAACTATATTTTGACCTCATGATTCACATTTTTATGGGGAAAGATGGTGAGGTTATTTTTGGTAATATGGGTGCCAGAACATCAGAATCATCCATACTAAATGTTGCAAAAGGTGGTGGAATCAACTCTGTCAAAATAGTTGAAAAATAAAAAGTTCCATACAAATTACCCCTCTCAGCTATACACAAACAAATTGACAATAAAGATAAAAAACACGCATCTCCTGGGAAAATGTTCCGGAATGTACTTAAACATTTTTAAAAACACCCTGTTCGTGACCAAATTAGAAAAACCCTACCATGAAGTTAGAGATGAAGTGGCGGGTGAGCACATACAAAGTTTAAATAAAAACCTCCGGAAATCCGGAGGTATTTTATAGATTGGAAAATCTTACGCTGCCATCGCTGCTCGACGTGACTTGTTGCAGTCGAAGCAGTAGATAGGACGATCTCCTGATGGTTGGAATGGAAGCTGAGTAATCTGCTTTCCACATTCTGCGCATTGAACGTCTACATCAAACATCTGACGCTGTGGGCGATTTTGCATTCGCTGGTTGCGTCGAGCTTTGAGACAGTTGCTGCAGTACACCGGACGATCACCAGATGGTTGAAATGGAAGCTGTGAAATGTGTACACCACATTCTCCACAGTCCACGTTGACATCAAACATCTGTCTGTCATCTTGCTGGTATGTCATAATTGTAACTGACTGTTTTAATTAACCGACCTTTTTTATTATGACCACCTTGGTGACCATAGCCACGTCTCAAGCCGGAAACCGGATGAGATATTTGCAAAAAGAGTATATCATATTTTAGCAAAGAAGTCAATCAACACCAAGGGATAAGAGTGATACCTAGTAATCATCAATACATATATACTGTTTTGTATCTTCCTTAAAAAACGGTTGTAAAAAACATCATACAATATCGAATCCACGGCTTTAGTAAAAAAATAGCTATATATAGCTATTTTTTTACTATCGGTATGCTACTCAAACGAAATCACATCATCCGGATCAATAGGTTTTGGTTTTTCTTCTTTTTTCTTCTCTTCGGAATACTCTCTACTTTGTTCAGACTGTTTTTCTAAAGAAGCTGGCTGTTGAATAGGATTATTATTTTCATTTAACTGACCTGTCAGATTTTCTTCTCCCTCTCCATTTTTTTTCTTTTTCTTTTTTCTCTTTCTCTTCCGCTTCTTTTTCTTTGGCTCTTCCGATAGGATTTCCCCTTCTTTTTCCTTTTCACTCGCCTTCTCCGGCTCGTTATGAGAGAATGGCTCAACGGTTGACTCAAGTAAATGCGATACATCTTCTTCCGATACTTCCTCCTCACGCACCTGTTCATGTTCATCCACCTGTGGAAGAAGATCTTGAAGAGAGATAGATACTGACGCATCCACGTCATTCTCTACCTGTGTTTCATTGACTGGCGCCGGTGGGAGAGCTTTTACCTCATCATTCTTCTGTGAATGTTTTTCTTTATCAGAAACAGAACTTTCAGAAGTTTTCTCATGAGGTGGTTTCTTTTTTTCTGAAGTACCATCTGATGACTTTTTTTCTTCTTTCTTCTTCTCTTTTGTTCCCGACTCTTTTCCAGGAGTCTCACTGTGTTCGTCATCATCACCCTCTTCACTTTGCGGACCAAAGCCACTCCAACGCATAATCTTATCTTCAATATCGGCTCGGGGTTTACCATAGCGTTCTCTCGAAACACGAATAACTTTATCAAGTGAACCGGTAGGAGAACCAATTGGCGGCATGGTCATAGCACTAAATGGCTGAGAAGCAACCCCATCAATCATGAGCTTAAGATAAATTTGGTATTTAGCGAGATTGACGATATCTTCTTCCGTAAACACCGGCGCGTATTCCTTGGCAAGTTCTTCCGCGTCGGCTGCTCCTACTCGAAACGAGACAATCGTCCCTACATTTCCAAATACCGCGTCTGATACCACTTCATCCAGTTGAGCCACATACTGGTGTGCCAAAATCAGGCTCAACCGGTACTTGCGAGCTTCCGACAAAATGTTGGCGAAACTTGGGGTCGCAAAGTTTTGAAATTCATCCACATACAAGAAAAAATCTTTTCGCTCCGCTTCCGGAGTATCAACCCGTTCCATGGCGGCCAGCTGAATTTCAGTCACGAGCATTCCCCCGAGCAATCGACTATTATCTTCCCCAATTCTTCCTTTGGAAAGATTCATGATAAAAATCTTTTTACTGTCCATGATCTCACGTATATCAATCGTAGACTTTACTTGTGCCACCATGTTTCGAATCACACTAGCAGACAAAAACTGCCCAATCTTATTTTGAATCGGCGCCACAGCCTCGGTCATGTATCGATCCGGATAGTTGGCAAATTCATTTTCCCAAAACGCTTTCACGACCGGGTCTTTGAGTTGACGCACTACTTTTTTGCGATATTTTTTATCAGCCAATAATCGATTGATACCAAGTAGCGTAGAATTTGGATAGTCAAGAAGAGCAAGAAGCGTATTATTTAATATGTATTCCATGCGAGCACTCCACACATCGGGCCAGATTTTTTTGAAAATCGCCATAAGTCCGGACGCAACCAAGTGTTTTTGCTCTTCACTTTTTACCTCAAGAATGTTAAACCCGATTGGAAATTCAACATCAGCCGGGTTGAAGTATACGACATCATTGATACGATTTGAGGGAATATAATCAAGAATTTTTTCCGCAAAATCTCCATGAGGATCGACCACCCCCACTCCGTGTCCAGCATAAATATCGTGTAAGACCATATTTTCCATCATGGTAGTTTTTCCCATACCGGTCTTTCCAATGATGTACATGTGTCGTCGTCGATCATCAAGCTTTACCCCAAAACGCCGCATTTGATTACGAAAATTGGTTTGGGCAAAAAGGCAAATTTCTTCTGGTTGCTGTTCGGCACCTTTTGGTCGATGATGAGGGCTTGGCATATGTTCAAAAAGTATACTCTATGACAAATTGAGAGAAATAAGAAAAAGGAAAATAGGAAATAAAGAAATAAGGAAATAACGAAACATATTATTAACCACCAAACTTATTTCGTTATTTTGTTATTTTGTTACTTCGTTATTTTGTTATTTCGTTATTTCGTTATTTCCTTATTTCTTTATTTCGTCAATTCAATTTTTTCAATAAAGACAGTATAACAAAAAAAGACCCGGATGACCAGGTCTTTTTTGTGTATGTACGGAATGCTTATTTAATGAACTGTGATAAGATAGCTTCAATATTGCCAAATGGCTGTGCGCCGTTGACTGGAATCTTTTCTCCGTTTGGTCCAAGCACTATACTAAATGGAGTACCTTGAACGCCGGCAGCCTCTCCATCTTGCATATCAGCTGTCACATCGGCGTCGTATTTCTTACTGTCGAGACAGGTATCAAATTTTGAAGAGTTAAGCCCTACTTTTTTTGCCAAAGCTTTTAAGTCAGAAACCTGTGATTGGTCCGCAAAAGCCTCGTCAACAAATTCCCAAAACTTCCCTTGTTCCGCCGCACATTCCGACGCAATTGCTGCCGGGCGCGCGTATGGATGGATACTTTCCAGTGGGAAGTGGCGGTATACCCAGCGAACTTCGTCACCGTACTTTTCCATCACTTGATTCATTGTATCATGGAAACGTTGGCAGAACGGACACTCGATGTCAGAAAATTCAATAATAGTAACTTTTGCATTTTTTGCACCGCGAATATGGTCTTTTTTCTCGTCTACCGGCTTTACCACAATCTCGGCTGGGGCATCATCAGTTGGTAGCTGTACACTTGGCGTAGGTTGAACAGTGTCTGACGTACCCCTGACAAGTGTTGTTCCCCCCTCGCCAAACATCATACTAAGTAATACAAAAAAACCAATTGTACAAGCGAGTAAAAGCCCTTGAACCAAGCCAAATGCCATCATTTTACCCGGAGTCATGTACTGATTCATATCTCCTCCTGAATTGTTTGGAATATTGTTTTCCATAATCGTAATATAATTGAAAAGTAAATACACGAAGTGAATAGATTATACCACACCTGTTTTCAGTTGTCTAGTGTGGAAAACTATGTTTTTGCTATCATCGTAATTAGATAGCCCAAAACGATGAGCATAACCCCTAGCATACCAACCCTACGCTCACGCTGAATCGCGCGCCGAACAGCCGCGTCAATTTTTCCTTCCTGCAACTCTCGCCCATGTACTCGAAGCGCCGCAAAGGCTAACATAACGGTACCAACCATTTCGCTGGTATGACCGAAGATTTCAAACATATAGGATTATTGGTTTAATGGTTGATTAGTTTAATAGATTATTGGTTTAATAGATTATTTGTTAAATGGTTAAATGGTTAAACGGTTTATTAGTTAATTATTTTTTCTGCATTAACACTCATAACGTTCAGCATAATGGTATTGTTCTATTGTTTTGTTGTTGTATCGTTTCCTTGCTATATACGACAACATATTTTATCCGTTTTATCGTTTTAAACGTTTTACGATTTTATCAGCCCTCTCCAATCATCTGCAAACCGCTTTAGTCCGCTATCAACAAGAGGATGGGAAATATTATACACAGAAAATGACTGATGTAAAGGAGTGTCTTCATAGGGAATTGATTTCAAACCATCTTCTGTTTTAGATTGCAAATCAGAACTGCTTAACCCAACCCATTCCTTGATGGCAGCCGGATAGGAAGTGACAATATCAGCTCCAGCAGAAATGGCGGCAGCGAGTTGTGTGCCTGTGCGAATACTGGCAGCCAAAATTTCTACGTGACTGTCCCCTTTTTGATACAGCTGCACCAAGTTTTTTACCAAATCTAAACCTCGCATGCCAGTATCGTCAAGTCGCCCGATAAAAGGCGAAATATACACCTGCCCTCGACGCGCACCAATGGTCGCAACATAAACAGCCGCTGCTTGTTGTTCGGTGAAAACGAGCGTGAGATTTACGTTCATTCCTTTCCCAACCAATTCTTTGGCAGCAACCAAGCCAGCCGGAATGGTTGGCAGCTTGATATGTGCACCCTCGATCCAGGTATTCATTTCTTCTGCTTGCACAATCATTTCTTCTGCCGAGGTTTTATGATCCGCATAGACCTCAACGGAAATAGAGCCAGTTGGAAGAATGCTTCGAATCTCCTGAATACGTTTTTTATATAATTCCAAAAGTTCATCTTGATCATACACTCGTTCCGTTCCGTCCATCAATGTTTTTACGAAATTACTTGGATTTGTTGTGACACCATCAAGATAACCAAGCAATGCTTTGATCTCAGCAATCTCTTCCAGACTACTGGTATCGGCAAAAATTTTTCCTTTGTGTATGGTTTCTGTCATATAACATGATTATTCTAAACAATTCACCTTCTTCTCCATTCCCAAAGCTAACACAACTACCCACAGTATACCGTTTTCTGTTTCCCTTGACAACTCTCTCTTTGCTAGTATCACCCGTTCGCCCACCGGCACAGGCTCTACGTTTAACGGGAAGTTCCCGTAAAAGCGTGGTCTGGTGTCAAACACGGCGGACGGAGGTGTTTGATGAGAAACAGGCTTGCGATCGCCCTCGCGATCGTGGCCATCCTAGTACTAATAGGATGGTTGATCTGCAAGGTAATCAGGGGGGAGAGTCCCGCCCGCGAGGACGTTTTCCTCGCAACTTTTGTATTACTCTTCATCATTCTTTCCCCCCACCTCATAGACGACGACCGCCACTAACCCCACCTCCCGGTCGTCCATTCCCCTCGGTAGTTGAGACATTGACTATTCAGGAGAACACCCCTCTTCGCTTTCTTTTCCACAACTTGACGAAATCAAGCGGATTTTTTATACTACCTTATCAATCACTCCTCAAGAGTGATACTATTTACTTATTTATACTGTATAGTAAACAATATGCAAAACCATGAACATATGCATGATCACGGTCATGACTCCGTACTCCCGGGAAACATTATCAACAAACGCACTCCAGACTGGGAATTTGACGTGTACCACAACAACAACATCGAAAAGAAAAAGCTTTCCGATTATGAAGGAAAATGGCTTATTCTTTTCTTCTATCCGGCCGATTTTACCTTTGTCTGCCCGACAGAGCTGGAAGAAATGGCAGAACTATATCCAAAGTTTCAAGAATTAAATTGTGAAGTACTTTCTGTCAGCACAGATACCGCTTTTGTTCACAAAGCATGGCATGACAACTCTCCGGCGATCAAAAAAGTAAACTTCCCGATGGCCGCAGACCCAACAGGTACTCTCTGCCACCTGTACGGCACCTACATTGAAGACGAAGGGCTATCACTGCGCGGTACCTTTATCATTGATCCGGAAGGAAAAGTAAAAACCGTGGAAATTCATGACAACAACATTGGTCGCAGTGCCGAAGAAACGCTTCGAAAGCTACAAGCCGCTCAATTTGTCGCTGAACATCACGGGCAAGTGTGTCCGGCGAAATGGAAACCAGGCAGTGACACCTTAACCCCGGGAGTAGATTTGGTAGGAAAGATCTAAACCCCGAAATAACGAAATTCGAAATAACGAAATATGACAAAAAATCTGTTTCGTTATTTCTTTATTTCCTTATTTCGATGTATACAATATTGCATATTTACAGAAAAAAGAAATTGCCTCCAATCTATTTTTAATTCTTACTCATATGTTTTTTCTTCCCGACCTTCCTTTTCCCAAAGATTCCATGCCGCAATTTTGTAGCGCGGAGACATTTGACTTTCATCACGGAAAACATCATGCCGCGTATGTCAACAAACTTAACGCCGCGATTGAAAACACAAAATACGCTGAAAAAGATCTTGAGACGGTTATCCTCGATTCTCACAAAGAACAAAACCTAGGTGTGTTCAACAACGCCGCCCAGCACTGGAACCATACGTTTTTTTGGGACATTCTTTCTGCGGAAGGTGGAGCAGAACCTACCGAACGTGTACGAGAAGCAATTGAACGAGATTTTGGATCGGTTGAAGAGTTCAAAAAACAGTTTACCGACTACTCAACAAAACTCTTTGGCTCCGGCTGGGTATGGCTTGTACAAACCCCTGAAGGAAAATTGGAAATTCTCCCCCTTCCAAATGCCGGCACACCCATGACCGAAGGTAAAACCGCCCTCTTGACCCTCGACGTTTGGGAACACGCCTATTACATAGACTATCGCAATGATCGAGCAAAGTATATTGATGCGTTTTGGGGAGTGGTGAATTGGGAACACGTTGGTAGTTTGCTGAAATAGTACACATGTTCCTCCCATCCGTTTCGATCCACTACATCTACTGCTTCAAAATAATGTGAGTTGGAACAGCAGATGTTAGCAGATATACAACAAATGGGGGTTAATAGAACTTTTGGTGGGGCTATTTTACCCTTTTCCTTTCAAAATTTCTATCATAATTTTCCTTCTTCTTTTTCGATTCATTCCTCGATGAACATTTAGTAAACTCTCCAACCGGTTGAAAAAACCATCCAAGGAGTTGGTTGTGTTTGGAATGTGTAGGTGTGGATATTGTTCATAGGTGAATAAGAATGGTAGATTGTTCCGTAAGCTTCGATAAGCAGACCTTACTCGTTTGTGAGTGTAGTACCACCTTCCTGTTTCTGGGTGGATAGTTTTTTCGTTTAGAAAATCTCTCCATGTTTCATACCAACCACTCAGTGAGTTTGTAATAGTAGTTTCATTTGTTTTGGTGAGCGTGGAAACGATCTTCCGTAATTCTTTACTGGCCAATAACTTTGGTTTTGTGGTCAGATAACGATTAATGATCTGTCTTTGGTGAAAGTGACACATTTGCACGGGTATATCACCAAACACCCTTCGTACCCCCGGTTTTCCATCTAACACGACAGCTGTAATGACAAACCCATGTTGTTCAATATATTCTTTTCCTTTTCGGTACAGTTCAATCGTTTCATGAGTCATTTCTTGCCACCAAATATTCTTTTTTCGGATAGGTTCACGGAATACGAGAATACCATCGGTTCTGGTGAAAAATGAAGCATCAGCGACAAGTACAATTGGTTGGAGAGTAATACGAACAATTTGTTTTGTTTGGTAATTGTCAATGGTATTTTGTACCCAACGAGTGCTTTTCTGATACGTTGTAGCTAAATCTGAGTATGTCTGTCGTTGCCATATATACTGCTTGAGTATACTGCTTTGTATTTTTTGTTTTCTTCTTTTATTTTGAAACTTAAAACCACAATGAGAACATCTGTATGTCTGAACCCCTCTTCTTATTCCGTTCTTCTTTACACCAGATGTACCGCATTTGGGACATTTTTTTATGAGGCATATATAGTTGTATTAGTTTTTTACTGTATATTATGCCATATTAATTGATATTTAGCCCCACCAAAAGTTCTATTAACCCACAAATGGAAACAGAAGATGAAATATAAAAAGAACTGTAGGAATACAGTTCTTTTTCGTATGAAAAATAGTTTTAACCCACTGATCACTGGTCACTGTTCACTGACCCCTGAATCTTAATAATCTCGCAACTTTGACACAATGTCAAACGTCTGAATTTTTTCCAGCGCCTTGGCTTCAATTTGTCGAATACGTTCACGAGTCACATCAAACTCACGCCCCACTTCTTCGAGCGTATGTGTTACCCCATCACGAAGACCAAACCGCATTTCAAGAATCTTTTGTTCACGCGGCGACAAACTTTCAATCGCTTCTGAAATGTAATCTTTAAGCAGTTGCACACCGGCTACATGAGACGGACTAGCATTTTTCACATCCTCAATGAAGTCTGACAATGAGGTATCGTCATCATCACTATCACCCACTGAAGTTTCAAGTGATACCGTATCTTGAGAAATCTTGATAATTTGTTTGATTTTATCAAGCTCCTCTCCCATTTCGGCCGCCAATTCTTCTGGCGTCGGATCTCGACCCAAATCTTGCAGCAGTCGTCGTGATACTTGCTGAAACCGGTTGATGGTTTCCACCATATGAACCGGAATACGAATCGTACGCGACTGATCTGCCAACGCACGCGTCACTGCTTGCCGAATCCACCATGTTGCGTAGGTAGAAAACTTATACCCTTTTCGGTAATCAAATTTTTTGACCGCCCGAAAAAGACCGATATTTCCTTCTTGAATGAGGTCAAGAAGTGATAATTGTTTTCCAACAAACTTTTTTGCAATTGAAACTACCAAACGGAGATTTGCTTCAATCATTTTTCTCTCGGCCGCTTTATCACCTTTTTCTTTGGCTTTGGCAAGAGATATTTCTTCTTCCGCCGTTAATAATGGAATCTTACCAATTTCTCGCAAGTACATTTGGATAGAATCCTGAGAAATAGATCCAAGATCAAACGCTCCCTCGGTATCGGGCTGACTTCCCTGAAACTGTTGAAGGATGGCTTTTTGCTGTGCCTGTGGCGGTCCACCCAGCAATCCACCGCTACCAGCTTCTACAATGGCCACACTATTTTTATCCAGGGCATCCAAAAACCCTTCAAATAAGTCAAGGTAATGTTCAAATCGATCAAAAATGCGCAAAACTTCGGTTTCAGTCAGAAAACCTCTATTTCTGCCTTTATCAATCAACTTCCAGATCTCCTCGACCATTGGTTCTGTCGGCAGTTCAGCTGCAGAAATTGGCGGAGGTGGTACCACTTTTTTTGGTGCCCGTTTCACAGAAGATTTAAAAGTCGCTCTTTTTTTAGAACGTTCTTGCTTTTTCACTCTGGATGAAACCGGTTTTTTTGTTTTCGGAGATTTCTTGACTAAGCGAGCTGTTTTGGAAGTTGCTTTTGCCACGCGAGATGAAGTAGGTTTCTTTTTTACGAGAGTTTTTTTTGGTGGCATAGAAAAATAAGTAAATAATTGTATGAGTTACAATACCTGTGCAAATACTCTTTATCAATGAACGGGTCAGTATAAGCCGGAAAATAGAACGTACAAATTCCAATTCCTCTTTGAAACATCAACTTTCACCTGTTTTTCAACTATCATCCCCTATCTCAAACCAGCTCATTGTGTATTGAGCATGTTGTACCGCACAGGGAAACACGGTACTACATATCACAGTGCCTGAAACTCAGCGAGAAGAAGTTGAAGGCGATCTTTGTCACCCGAGCGTTCGGCTGCCTCAATTGCTTGCTGCAGCACAGTTCGACGCTCTTTTTTCCATTCGGTCCCAATAAGACCGATAATACGCTCAAGTTCTTGTGGCACTTCTTTTTCTGAAATAGAAAAAAAATCCAGCTCACTCTTCATGAGTAAGTGGTCAAGAAAATCGATTGAATTGTCTTCTGATATTGATTCACGGATGTGATCAATAGAAAATGAATTATTGGTAGTATACTGCATTTTTATCAATTCGTAAAGACCCTGAAAGGAAGTTGTACACACTGCCGGTTCAAGCGCCTGTACCTGTGACCAAACTTTGGGTAGTTCAGAAGGGTGTCGAAGAAGTAACATAAACAACCGTTCAAGCAGGCTTTCCACTTTTCCCTGCGGTACAAACGCTTTCTTGTTTGAACTTGTTTCCGAAACAACATTTTCAATACCACCTTGTTTTCCTTGAGCTCCAGAAGAAGCTGAGGGTTTCCCCACAAAACGCCGAATATCCTCTCGCAATACTCCTATATCAACACGAATTGCTTCGGACAGTTTTCCCAGCCAATGGTCTCGCTCTATAGCATAGGGAATAAGCGCGATATCTGCCATAAGCACATCGGCCACCTGCTGTTTTTGTTTCGGGTCTGACAAATCTCCATTGAGTAGCGCGCGCTCAAAGTACCACTCCATAATGTCTCGCGCCTGTTCTACTGCCGTAAACCACACTTCCGGATTTTGTTTCAAACATTCATCCGGGTCCTTTCCTTTGCCAGCCGGAATTTGTATCACCCTGACACCCATACCTTGTTTGATGGCCACATGTATCCCCCGCTTTGCCGCTGACTCTCCAGCCGAATCTGCGTCAAAAGCAATACGAAGTTCGTTGGCGTAGCGTTTGAGAAGTTTGATCTGTTCGTCGGTCATGGCAGTACCGCTCGTCGCTACCACCTGCTTCATACCGGCCTGATGACACGCTATGACATCCATCTGCCCTTCAACCATTACTACGAACCCTTTGGTACGAATTTCTTGTTTTGCCTTATCAAGCGCAAATACCACGCGAGATTTATCATAAACAAGCGTTTGGGGTGTGTTGACGTATTTTCCACCGGATTGTTCGGTTTCCACCAACACTCGACCGGTAAACCCAACCACATTACCATGAATATCAGAAATTGGAAACATAATACGTCCGCGAAACCGATCATAAAATCCGCGACCGGTACGTTGATCCGCTCCATCTCGCATGATAGTTAGTCCGGCAGCAACAATATCATCAATACTGTGTCCTTTTTTAAGAAGAAATTTTGTCAGCACATCCCACTGATCCGGAACAAAACCAATTTGCCATTCTTCAATCGTCTGACGAGTAACCCCTCGCCGTTCAAGATACGCTAACGCCGGTTTTCCAGCCGAAGTTTTAAGAAGAATATGATGGTACAATCGAGCCGCCAGCACATTGATATCTTTGATTCGATTTTTTTGACTACTGTTCACTTCCGAACGAGTATTCGTCAACATGACGCCGGCACGGTTGGCAAGATATTTCAATGCTTCTACAAATTCCATACCTTCCATTTCTTGTACAAAGGAAAATATATCACCCCCCTTACCGCACCCAAAACACTTCCAACTCTGCCGTTCTCGATTTACCATAAAAGATGGACTCTTTTCCCGATGAAACGGACAAAGACCCTTGTGGTTGATACCACCCGGTTTGAGCTGCACGTATTCGCCAATAAAGTCGACGATATCGAGCTTATCTTTGATGAGTTGAGTATCGGACATGATTTTTAGTCTAAAGTCATACGTCAAAAGTCTAAAGTCGACAATTGACCAATTGTGACTGTAGACTACCTTATGAAAGAAGAAAAATCAAGCAAACCAATAACTTTAAACTTATGACTTTAGACGTTAGACTTATGAAGTAGTCCCATCTCCACGGCAGTCAGCCCCCAACCCAGTCCATGATTATGTTTTCCTATTGAACGAATCTTTGCCTGCTCATCGGTCAAACACGTCAACACACCAAATATCACCGGTACTTTTTCATCAACATTGAGTTCCATTATTCCGTGCGCTACCGCATCGGCAATATATTCAAAATGCATCGTGTCACCTTTGATCAAAACACCGATGCAGATAATCACATCAACATCTGTCGTTTCCATAAGATGTCGCGCACCATACACGACTTCGTACGCACCCGGCACATCAAGTACTGTTATTTGTTTATGTTTCACTCCACATGCACGTAAGCTTTTTTTACATCCCCGAACCAGAGAATTGGTATACCGATCATGCCAACGCGCCCGAACAATACCGACTTTGAGAGACGAGCCGTCTTTTTTTGGAAGAGCTGAATCTGTTTTCATATAAAAACATTACATCTGTTTTTCAGATAAAACAGGATAAATAAACAAAAGAATAAGAGCGCCCACAAACGTCAACGCACTGCCCACATAAAAAAGTGCTGAGAATCCAAACGAGGCAACAAAAAATCAAGTTAAAATTCTTCTCACCATCTCTACATCATGTTGAATTTTTTTTATCAATAGTTCAGCAGAATCATAACGCTCAATTTCACTCACTTTCTGATATGGTCGAATTGATACACGTTTCCCATACAAATTCATGGTTACATCCAACAAATACACTTCCACTTTATTCGGCTTATCCATCAAAATAAGCGCCGCCGGAAATGTTCTCGAACCAATAGTCGCTTCAGCCGCGTACACACCGGAACGCAGCTTAATTTTTTCTCGTGGCACATCCAAATTGGCCGTAGGGTAGCCAAGGGATTGAGCAATTTTTTCACCATGAATGACAGTACCGGTAAACGGTTTCATATGTTATTTGTTCAGTAAAGAAAAATAAACTTCCTCCAGCGAATCTCCAATACTATTCCAATTGTACGTACTCTGTACAGCTTGGCGGGCTTGGATTGCATACTCTCCACGATCTTTTTCTGATGATAAAAGTAGTTCCAGCATATCAGCCAGTGCTACCGGATTATTTGGTGGTACCACTTCTCCGCCTTGAGAAGCAACAGAGCGAACACCTGGCAAATCACTCGCCACTACCGGTACCCCACTTGCCATCGCCTCAAGAAGTACCATTCCAAAAGCTTCTCCCGCTGTGGTAGAAGGTAGAGCAAGCACATCTGCCAAATTATAATACCGTGGTAACAGTTCATCGGTAACTTTCCCCGCAAATTTTACCTGTCCTAATAGTCCGTACGCCTCGGCAGTCATTTCAAATGATGACCGTTGACTTCCATCTCCCACCAACAAACCCTGAAAAGGGATGCCTCGTTTCTTCAGTAAAAGAAATGCCTTCAGCAATACCGGTACACCTTTAAAATAATGCGCCTCATCCATCCCGCCAACAAATAGGATAGTAGGCACGCTACTCAATAAACCATGATTTGATAGTAATGATAATGTTTTTTCTCTCGGCTGAAATCTTTCAATATCAACTCCAAACGGTATGGCTCGCCATTTTTTATGGTTAGTTCGATACGAATCAACCGCATCACTAACCGCAATATAGTCGTATGAACTCCCAATCAATAGATCCGCGGCCGATAAAATTTTTGGTAACCAAAACTTGGCGTATAGAGAAAAAATAAGTCCTTTCCAGCCAGCCGCTCGATTATCCATATGATACGTGACCACGAGTGGTTTCTCCGGATGCTGTTGTTTAAATCTCCGAACAATGTTGGCTGTTCCAAAAAAAGGATAATGAAGATGAACCAGATCAAAAGCGTTTAACTCTTCCAACAATTGTGGCATTCGCGCGGCATTCCCATAGGAAAAACTTGGACGAAGTCGCCTAGCAAAGTCTATTTGTTCTTGTAGTTTCGCTGCGTGTTCACCAGACTCAGGTGCGTTCGCCGATCGCACTTCATTCGCATCATAATAATCCGGGGTGAATACTTGTACGTCATGCCCCCGTCGATTGAGTTCTGTGGCCATTTGAAACACCACATTTCCCATTCCTCCAAAATAGGGTGGATACGTACAGACAATATGTGCTATCTTCATAAATGAATACGCTTTTACACTGCAACAGTTCACCACTTCACCGCAAAACAACAGCAAGGTATCTTTTCAAAACACAAAACAAAATTACATCATTATTTGACTATTTCTTTGTTTCGTTATTTCGTTATTTCATTATTTCATTATTTAATTTTTTCTTCCACACCTTCTATCGCCCGTTCTCGCACCAACTTCGTAATATCTCTCCCCACTGCTTCAATTTTGATATGCAAGCGAAACAGTAAAAAAAACAGTGCCGCTACTGAGATATACAACGTCAAATCTGTCCCTCGCCCAATTCCAACCGTGTTAGCAATAATGGTCGCACTATTTGGCCAAAGTACTACCACTACCGCTACCAACCAAAACAACACCCAAAACACCATTCCTTTTACCCCCAACAAACCGTCTTTTCTTTTTTTTATGACGGAGACAATCGCGAAGAGCGAAAAAAATGAGAATAAGATTTGAAAAAGAATAATCATACGTATTCTGTACAATCAGAAAGTTAAGTTATTTTAGAAAACGCCCGACAACTAAATCCTGTACCACCTGAAATCCGCTCAGTGCCGATTGACCGTATTCATGATACGTCACCGTCACTGGAATCTCACTATATCGCAAACGGTGTTTTCGCACCAGTACAGGAATTTCTGACGCGTGTGCCATTCGATCTTGCCGAAGCCTTAGCGTCTCGAGAGCGGTTCTGTTCATGAATCGAAACCCATTGTGCGCGTCACTTAGCCGCAACCCACCAAATAATCGATCGACAACCCTTCCCACTGGATGAATGATACACCGTTTGAACCAAGGTAATGTAGATTTCTCATCCAAATATCTAGACCCAAACACAATATCAACACTGTTTTTTTGTAGATGTTGATACGCATTTTGGATATCAGCTGCATCAAACTGCCCATCGCCATCAAAGTGAGCCACGTACTGAGCCCCAACTCTTCGCGCGTACTCATGCCCGGTCTCAAGTGCCGCCCCCTGACCCCTATTTATTTTATGACGTAACACAACAGCACCAGCAGAATATGCTTCTTCATAGGTTTGATCACTCGAACAATCATCTATCACAACCACCCGATCAACCTGTTGCAAAAGACTCCGCACCACGGAGCCAATGCGTTTTTCTTCATTGTAGGCTGGAACTATGGCTACAATCATACAATCCGAATCTACATAATCTCCTTATGCGCTATCGTATAATCAATGGTTTTTCTCAGTCCTTCCTGAAGTCGAACCAATGGCAACCAATCAAGGTGTTCTTTGGCACGACGTAAGTCGGGGATCCCTTTTTGCGAGACGTAATCAAGCGGTTCTTCGTAATGCACTGAAGACGTTGATTCTGTCATGGCAATGATCATCTCTGCCACTTCATTCATTTTAACCACCTGATCGGAACCAAGATTTACCAAATGCACATCCGGACCCGTATGCATGAGACGCACTAGTCCGTCCACCATATCACTTACATAAATGAGGGATTGATTGGCTTCGGGCCCGCCATAAATTACCAAGTTTCGATTTTCGATTGCGTCTAAAATGAAATCCGGAATCAAAAGCCCATCACGCAAACGCATCCGAGGACCGTACGTGGTAAATACTCGAGCAATCTTAGCATCCAAGCCATACACCTGTCTATAGGTCTCAACACACGTCTCCGCAAACCGCTTTCCTTCGTCATAACAGCCCCGAGGGGACAAATGGTTTACTTTCCCCTCATCAGTTTCGGTAAATGTAGTATTATTCGCTGGCGCCGGACCATACACTACCGAACTTGAAGTAAACACATATTTGGCATGATACTTGACAGCAAGATCAAGGGTTGAAATCATGGAACTTGAGTTTGCCCATAAGGAATGCAACTTCTTTTGTTCAAAATTCTTGGGACTGGTAGGACATGCTAGATGATACACTTCTTGGATTCCTTGAAACTTCACTTTAAATTTCGCTAATTCCGGAAAATCATCAAGATGAATTGGCTGATTGACATCATATCGGATAAACTCAAAATCCGGATATTGCAGCAAATGATCAATATTACGAATCGTGGAATTTGATAAATCATCAATACAAATCACTTTTGCTTCCTTGAGCAACCGCTCACACAAATGCGAACCCAAAAAACCAGCACCACCGGTAACAAGAACATTCTTTTTTTCAAAAATTGGAGTTTGATTTAACATAATGATATTGAAATAAATAAAACATCACACATCCATGGTATCACAAAACTGACTCATTCTCAATCAAACGCACTGTATCTCCGATACGTAAACCCAACTCACTGGCTCGCCCGGCTTCAAGTTCAAGAACAGTCGTGGCATCTGTTCGTGGCGTATAACGAAATAACGCATGTTCAGACTCATCAGGCTCAATTGGTACCATAGGGGCAATATCAACCACCTCATTGTATCGCAACCATACAATATCAATAGGAAATCGCATATCCCGCATCACAATTGCATGTCGCCCCTCATACCCGAACGGAAACAACATTCCATCATACTCACCCAGTGATTCTCTTCCCCCAAGTCCACGGTACTGTTGCTGAAATGTTGAAGCAACCAATACCTGCAGCCTTTCATCCTTCACTTCAAGAGTAACAACATCCATCTTGTCTTGAAACATCCAAACAACAAAAGAGATTGCCACAATACCAAGAAGTACCGCATAATGCCATGGTTTAGGCTCTTTTGATTTCTCATTGTTCTTTTTTCGAAAAAACATATCTTGAAACGATAAATACCTCATTTCACGTACTTAAATGACTTGTCTGTGTGGTTTCTTTTTTTGTAAACCATACTCCTACCAATAACATAAGAACAAGTAAAAATAATAGGGCGACTAATTTTTGACTACTCTGTAAAAACAATGTCGTAACTCCAAAAGAAAATGAAATGGTATATAGTAATAATACTGCTTGTCGTTGCGATAAGCCCGAATGAAGTAGTTTAAAATGTAAGTGCTCATTATCTCCCACGTAAAACGGTTGCTTCTTTTGAATTCTCCGCACAATAACCCGCGCAACGTCCAGCATTGGCACCCCAACGACCAATAGAGTAGTCGCAATTTTTCCACCTGAAATAATTGCCAGTGATCCAAGTAAAAATCCGGTAAACAAACTTCCTCCTTCCCCCAAAAAAATCTTGGCCGGATGCCAGTTCCAAACCAAAAATCCGAGACACGCCCCGGCAAACACCGACGACATCAGCGCAACTTCGGGCTGAAACCATTGTGATTGACGACTCAGAAAAAAAATCATAATCGCTCCAATAGTCACTATACCGGCTACCAGTCCGTCGAGACCATCCAGAAATTTTGTTGTAAACATCATTCCCATGAGCCAAAAAAATACCACAATGTCAGCAAGCACCACCCATGTTCCAAGTCCGTCAATTGGAATTTCTATTTTGTCCAGCCGTACCACTCCGCCAAACGGGTTGGTCACTTCGTGTGGACCAATACCAAAACCAATGACAACGATTGCCGCAAGAATTGGAAAAATGATTTGATATCGAGCTTTAAAGGTGTATTTATCATCAAGTATTCCACCAATGAGTAACACCAAGCCACCAATAAACAATCCCCATACATATCGAGGAACAATATCGATACCAATATCGTGAAAAACGAATAACGCCAGAAATATCACGAGAAAAAAACTGACAAAAATACCAATTCCACCCCCGAGCGGAACTGTTTTTTTGTGAATCTTCCGCTCACTTGCTTTCGCTCGATCGACGATTCTCAGCCGTCTCATCATCTGCCGTGTCCAAGCAGTAAACAACAAGGAAAGGAGAAAAGTGGCGAAAAAATAAATGAAAAACATAACAAGAAATCATGTAACTCAAGTCTTCAGACCTGAAACCTAAAGAGAGAAGGTAAATAACAGAGCGAGAAATGTCAATCTGTTTCTCTCAAAGAAATTACCGAAAGTATATCACAAAAAAGACAGAAAACAATATCCACCTCTATCAAAACAGATTGTCATCTCCATATTTTGATTTTCTTTCGCACTATGGCAATATGAAACCAAAGGAGGTGGCCCATGGAAAACAGTACATGGGACATCATCCAGCTCGTGCTGGCGTTCGTCCTCCTTACCCTCACACCATGGTGGCCTTTGGCCATTCTGGTGGACTGGGTACGGGGGTGGCCGTCAGTCCAACGCTGGATGATCCGCCGCGGCAAGGCTCGGTTCGAGCTGATCCGCGGCGGAAAAAAATAGGCGGCCGGAAATACCGACCGCCTTCACTTTTTTCGACCTCTAGAAGAAGCACTTTAAAAAAAATTTCACCCTATCACCATCACCCAACACCCCCTCCGCTCCAATCCGCTTCCAAATCCGTTTCCATCCGCTGTCCCAACAAACCAAACCACCTATTTCACTATTACGTTATTTCGCAACTTGTCAGGCGTAGCGAAGCGGAGACTGATTTCCCCATCTCCTTCTTTCATCACCTAGTTTTCACCGGCACATTCCCCTCCGGATTCTCTATCCACAGCCGAAGCCCATCACCTAAAATAATAGTATCCCGACGTTTCAGATATTTACTTATCAACAATTCCGCTAACGTATTTTCCACCCGATCTTGAATCGCTCGTCGCATCGGTCGAGCGCCAAATTCGGGGTCAAACCCAATATCGGCCAAGACTTCCAGGGCACCATTTTCCACGCGCAAGAAATACCCTCTGTCTTCCAGTTCTTTTTCGATACGCTTCAACATGAGTCCGGCAATTTGCTTGATTTCTTCTCGATTGAGAGACTTAAATAAGACGATACTATCAAACCGATTGAGAAATTCCGGACGATAGTATTGCTTCAGTTCTCCACGAATCAACTGTTCTTTTATTTCTTCAAGTGGCACACCAGCCTTTACCTGCTCCGTGACAACCGTTGTTCCAGCGTTTGAAGTTGCTATAATAATGGTATTGGTAAAATCAATTACTCGTCCAGTACTATCCGTCAACCGGCCATCATCAAACACTTGTAAAAAGATATTCAAGATATTTGGATCAGCCTTTTCCATTTCATCAAGTAAGACCAACGAAAAGGGACGTTGCCGCACCGCTTCAGTGAGAATTCCGGTTCCTTGTTGACCTGGTTGACCGATGAGACGATACACACTCGCGGTATCCTGATATTCACTCATATCTAGCCGAATCATTCGATCTTCACCACCAAAATAAATCTCGGCGATCGTTTTCGCCAGCTCTGTTTTTCCTACACCGGTTGGACCAAGAAAAAGAAAGTTGGCAATCGGACGATTTTGGGAACGAATCTCAGCTCGAGCACGACGAAGAGCGTTTGCAATCACATAGACCGCCTCATCTTGTCCCACAACACGCTTGTGCATTTCTTCTTCAAGTCGCAACAATTTTTCCGATTCATCTTCTGTCATAGTGGTCACCGGAATACCGGTTTTTTGACTGATAATCGCAGCTACATCATCTCGATCAACCAACTGATGTTCTCCTCTCGTACTTCTGACCAAGCTTGCTGTTTCACTCATAACAGCAAAGGCACTTTGTGGTAACACTTGATCATGTAAAAATTTCCCTGATAACCGAACACAAGCAGCGAGTGAATCATAAGAGAAAAAAACATTGTGCTTGTATTCTTCATATCCCACTTTTGCTTCCAATGCCTGAATAGCCTGATTTTGGTCCATTTCTTTTACTTCTACTCGGGCCAACGTTTTTCCAAGCTCGGAACGAAGGATAAAACGATTATACGCGTCTACTGTTGTCGTCGCAAATGTTAAAAATCTTCCGGAATTTAAGTATTCCGCCAACGTCTCCGACACATCCATTCCACTGTCCCCGTTGCCAGTCCCAATACTCATGAGATCATGAATGTTGTTGATAAACACAATTACGTTTCCGGCATGGGCTATTTCATTCATCATCCGAATCAATCGTTCTTGTGCGCCAGCCACCGTTGTTCCAGCCAACAAGGCTGAGGTAGAAATTTGGACTAGCCGCTTATCGCGCAAACGTTTTGGCACCGTGTCCTCAATCATACGCTCTACAATTCCTTCAATAATCGTTCGCTTGCCAACTCCTCGCTCCCCTACCAACACCACACTTTGCCTCCCACCCTCTACAATGCGAAACACTTCTTCAATTTCCTCATCACGCGCCACACAGGTGTCAATGTTTCCGTACTTAGCTATGAGGGTAAGATCTTTACTAAAATTATTTAAATATGGTGTAGCAACAGCCGTCATGGCTTTATCAATGCCATATTTACTTCTTCCAGCCGCAGCTCGAGAAAAACGACTGTGTTGTCTACGAAGCCGCTCGCGAATCCGCATCCACTCAATGACGTTTTCAAGTTTATCACGATCCACTTCCATATCATATAATAGCTCTTGAATCTCTTCCGACTGATTCACTGTTGCCCACAAAAGTTCCGTGACCTGAACTTGTTCCTGCTTTCCTTCGTAAGCATATTCATACGCATGAAAAAGAATTTGAAACAGGTCCTCCGAAAATACCGGTTCAACCTCTCTTGTTTCGGTTGAAAACAGCGAAGCGAGGCGAGATTGCACCGTTTTACCCGGTATTCCAAGACGCAAAAACACACTCAACACTGAATCAGCCGAAGCAAGTGCGTATAACAAATGAATTGGTGTCACTTCAGTAGCCTGGTGACGACGTGCCACCACAAAAGCCTGCTCTATGACCTGTTTTGCCTGAAGGGTAAACGTAGCGGAAATAGACACACGTTTTGCCTTTCGCAAGCGTGTCATTTGTGACCACGTCAGTAATCGCGGGACATCTTCAATCTGTGCCGCCTGTTCGTAGGAAGATGCTTCAACATATTCATTCTTTGGAAACATCACTATCACACGATACAAAAGATAGCTACCTGATACCACCGCCATCCAAAACAGCGGTTGAGCATTACCATCCGATCCAGACCAAAACGCAAGCGTGAACAATTGATCTCCCACGTTTCTTTTTCCTATATCCCAAAAAAATAATCCCAAAAACCCAAACCCGAACAAGAGCGCACCAATAATATGAAACCGATCAAGCCAACCCCGCGCCTTTCGAAGAGCAATGTGGTACGACGTCACCGATTCTCCCCAATACAAAAACCTCCCGCGCGTCCACCGCCCAGCAATCATTCCGTCACACTCCGGACATTTTTTATAAGCGACATAACCTGTTCCACGACATTCCAAACAAGATAAGATAGATAACGGCGCTTGTTTCAAAAATTGCATACCGTAAGTAAGTTCAAATTTTTACTGTTTAATTTTTCATGATTCATAATGAGCGCAGTTTATACGTAGGTTCTGCTCTAATCCGTTTGTAATCCGTTCCCCTCTGTTGCTCAAAAAAAATCTATCTCATCAAATCACAAGCGATCGCACCAACATATACATCACAAAGACAGGAAAAATCACCCACAACAGAAACAAAAGTGCAATAATAACAACCCAAATTCCTAGCGCAACACTTCGCCCAACTACATTGACAAACCGCATGAACAAACTCATCAATCTTCCTTGCCAGTCATACTGTCCAAACATAGGAACAAACATATTCTTCAACCATAGCCCGGGCGCAAAATGATCGTTCCCATCCTCTATCCAATGCCAACACCCAACAGCCACTCGCTTTAAACCATCTGTATACCACCACAATGGAAAATAAACCACATCGAGAGCGAATTCTATAATCATGCGTTGAAATACCAATAACCACATAAGGTACATTTCAAATGACAAATAACAATTTCCAAATTTGTGCTGAACATTTACAAGTCAGTTGACGTAATCATTTTAAAAAAGTTAAATTAAGTATACCACAAAAGCAAAAAAACTCCCAATCAAAGGGAGTTTGAATTATAGACCTGAATGAATTACCCCGCAGCAAGCTGACGGGGTATCGCTATAGGTAGTTTTTCCCGATCAAATCGGGAGAGAATAAAACCCTCGTCCGCCTTGCCTGCCCGCCTAGGGCTGTGGGCGGATTCAATTTTACTCGTTTTAAATATTTTACTACTCATCTCATCCGTTTTTTAGTTTTATCCGTTTTGTCTGTTTTATAGATTTTGTACGTTTTATAAATTACATACAATAATCTTTTTTTCGTGACAAATTTTATCGTCTTACCACCGCAACACCCGTTGGAGTAATATACTGCATTTCATCAACTCGAACCATGTGAACATCTTTCAATCGCTCTTCAATACTTTTCATCGAGCGGTGCTCAGCAATTTCAATGTTTAATTGTTCGGTTTCTACTAATAAAGCTTTTTTATGAGCCTCCAGCTTGGCAAAATCATTTCCTTTGGTAGCCACAGTAGTTACTTTTAGTATATATAACACCGACATAACAGCAATGAGCACACCAAGCAAAATCATCAGACTTTTATTTGCCACTTCCTGATGAAGAGCAACCCGACTTTGACGAAGTTGTGGATAATAGGTAGAGGTATAGACAGGCATAATTGTGTACGAACATACGAAATGATACGAACATCCGAACTACGAACTCTGAGACCACCAGTTTATTCGTATTTCACATGTTTGACGTCACTTCTTTTCAACCACGCGCAATTTTGCTGATCGAGCGCGTGGATTGGAATCAAATTCTTCTTTGGAGGCAACAATTGGTTTTTTACTAATAATTGTAATATCTTTACTTACTCGTTCTTTGAAATAATGTTTCACAATTCTATCTTCGAGAGAATGAAAGGTAATTACAGCCAATCTTCCACCTGGTTGTAACACATCTATTGCCTGCGGAAGCACTTTTTCAATTACCCCAAGCTCATCGTTTACTGCTATTCGTATTGCCTGAAACACTTTTGTAGCCGGATGGAGGCCGCCGATCCATGGGATTTTTTTATCTGTTTTCAATTTTTCTCGATAAGCTTGGAGAACCAGTTCTACCAATTCTCCGGTTCGTTCTATGGTTTTTTCTTTTCGATATGCAATAATCTTATGAACAACTTCTTTACTCAATTTTTCTTCACCGTATTCTTTGAATATTTTTCCCAGCTCCTCAGGTTCACTGCTGTTTATCAGTTCTGCCGCTGTTGTACCTTTACCTCCGTACCTCATGTCCAATGGCTCGTCTTTCAAGAAAGTGAATCCCCTACCTCTCTCCTCAAACTGCGGACTAGACCAACCGTAGTCCATAAGTATGCCATTTACCGGCCCAAACTTTTCTTCTTTAACTATTTCTTTTAATCTAACAAAGTTATCACGAACCAAAATTACTTGTTCCTCATACTGATGTAGAAATTTCTTTGCCCTCATCAATGATTCCGGATCAGCATCAATGCCAAGTAATGTTCCCTTTGACCCAATCTCCTGTAAAATTCGCTCCGAATGCCCCGCGTCACCAAGCGTACAATCGATAATATGTTTACCGGGTTTTAGTTGTAATGATTCAATTACTTCATTTATTAACACTGGAACGTGTCGCATACAACAATATATTTGATGTGCGAACGTACGAACAGTAAATACGAACTACGGACACAGTTGATTAATCGCCAGTTTGTAATTCGTATGTTCGTATTTGCCTTTCGTATGTTCGAACATAATTAAACCCCCAATTCCGCCATTTTTTCCGCAATATCCCCACTCCCTTTTTCCACTTCCGCAGTATATTGTTCCCATTTTTCTTTATCCCAAAGTTCGAGCCGGTTATACAGACCAGCTACGGTAACTTCTTTTGTAAGCCCGGCATACTGACGAAGATATTCCGGCAACATGATACGTCCTTGCTTATCAACCTCCACATCCATCGCTCCGGCCAACATCAGACGAGAAAACGCTCGACTGTTTGCCTGAGCAAATGGTAAACTCGCTAACTTTTCAGCCAATTTTTTCCACTCCTCTTTCGTATAAAGAAAAAGACAAGAATCCAAACCACGAGTGACCACAACTCCACCAGCCAAAGACTCGCGGAATTTTTTTGGGACAGACAACCGTCCTTTTTCGTCAATGTTGTGGGAGTATTCTCCGATAAACACAGGCATTTGGTTAGTAGCGTAGGAAGACAAGCATTTTTCCCACTTCTCACCACCTATTCCCATTTTATCCCACTTTTATAGCTTTTGCAACCCCTTTCCCCCACTTTTCTGTGCATAACTTTACCAACTTGTGAACTTGCCAACCTGCCAACTTGCAAACTCAGCAAATATTGCCAAAACAACCTTTTTCTCCTATACTTATACCCATGCAAGAACTCCTCGAACAACTCAAAAAAACACCCGTGGTTTATGTTTCACGGGATATTGAACGAGCTCTTGGTCTATCTCTAGATACCGAAGGGTATTTTATTATTTCCAACGCAACTGAATATGGCAAAAAAATCGCTGAGGAAAGAAAAAATATACTTCTAATCGAAACTCAAGATTTGCTTGATACTTGGGAGCTACTCGAAAGAGAAGAAACAAAGCAATTTATAGAAAGCGTACGTAACACGTATCAGGTATCACGCATCAATTTACTTGTGTTCAAAAACACTCCTCAAATCGAGAGAATTTGCTCGGCTAACAATTGGAATCTCTTGAATCCCTCTGCAAAATTAAGCGCGCAAATCGAAGAAAAGATTTCCCAGGTTGATTGGCTCGATGAATTATCATCGCTACTTCCGCCACATTACGTCAGGCCATGTAAAGAAGTCATGTTTTCTGGCGCTCCTTTTATACTCCAGTTCAATCGTGCTCATACCGGATCAGGGACTATCCTGATTGAATCTTTAGAACACTTGCAACTAATTCAAGAACAATTTCCCAATCGAGATGTCAGGATTACCAATTTTATATCCGGGCCGATGTTTACTAGCAATAATGTTGTATTGAAAGACAGAGTTTTGATGGGAAATATTAATTATCAGATCACCGGGCTAGCACCTTTTACTGATAATACATTCGCTACGATTGGAAATGATTGGGAATTACCTCACTCCATACTTAATTCAGAACAAAAAGAGCAATATGGAAAAATGGTTACTGCTGTTGGCCAGAAACTTCGTAAATCGGGCTGGAAGGGACTGTTTGGGATTGATGTGGTACTGGAAGCAGCTACCGGAAAACTGTATTTAATAGAAATAAACGCCCGCCAACCGGCATCGACAACGTTTGAAAGCGTGTTACAAAGAACAAGGAGCAAGGAACAAGGAACAATTGGGTTGAGTACCTTTGAAGCTCATCTAATAAGTCTGTTGAACAACAAAGTTAAGGATATAACACTGATCCCGATTGAGACAGGGGCGCAAATTATTCAGCGAGTGACTGGCGAAATAAAAGAGGTATCAACCCAAATTCAGAAAGAAATTGAAGCGTTAGGATATACTGTCACCAATTATGAAAATACTGAACCAAATTCCGATGTACTAAGAATTCAAAATCTTAAAAAAAATTTTATGTTAAAGCACACTGTTTTCAATCACTATGGAGAAGAAATAAAAAACATGCTTTCAAAATAATTTTTTGCTTTCATCCGCTTTTTATCTGTTCAAATCTGCTGTCCCAATACATATGTCAACCAGCAAAACCCTCACCAAGCCAGCGCTCGACCTCATCGATCACTACCAACATCTCAAACTCGGAAATCACGAGGTCGTCTGCCCGTATTTCAATAACCGCCGCAGTCAAGTCCGTGCCGGTCTTCGTGTGCTGGTCGGAAAAGGAAGTCCGAGTGATATAGAAGAAGAAGCGGCTTTGATAGCGTTTCGCGAAAAAATTGAACTTACCAGTCTCAACAGTTATCAAATTAAGAAGTTTTTGATTGACAACTCCCTTGGTATTGAATGTTCCGGATTTGTGTACCATATACTTGAGCAAGAACTATGGGAGAAAAAAAAGAAACATCTTCGTTCGGTATTATCTTTCCCCTATGCCAAAAATCCACTTCGAAAATTACTGGTTAAACTACGTCCAATTGAAAATACCGGCGTAAAATCTTTGGCTCATGAAAAAAACAGCACAGAAATTGCACTCAAAGACATCCGTCCAGGTGATATTATTACCATGCTGGAGGGCGATACAGTTGGTAACCCGGATCATGTCCTTCTCGTTCATTTTGTGCAGTACGACGGAGATACACCCGAATTATTTCACTATACCCATGCCATTCAATGGAAAAGTGATGGAGTAATAGATCACGGAATTGCTGAAGGAAGAATACTGATAAATGAGATTGACAAGCCACTTCTCGAGCAAGAATGGACCGAAATTCATGAATCGAGTACCCAAAATGAGACATTTGAACGAGCCAAACGCTCCAAACTCCTCTCCTTGCGACGTTTGAAGGCTTTGGCTTGACGTTTTTTGGATAATTCGGTATACTGTCGCTACTTTTTCCTCAAGATCAATACCCTTTTAGAAATTAGATATTTCTCACTACGCCGTCATAGCTCAGTTGGTAGAGCGCGTCCATGGTAAGGACGAGGTCACCAGTTCAATCCTGGTTGACGGCTCACAAAAAACCACCGAAACAGTCGGCGGTTCTTTTTTTCTTTTATCCCCTCCCCACAAACACCTTCTGTGTCGGATACGCAAATTCAATCCCCTCGCGCTCAAATCGCTTGAACAACTCCAGATTTACCCGCTGCTTCACATCCATGTACAGGTTGTAATCTGGAGAATCTATAAAATAGACGGTTTCAAAATTGAGACTAAAATCTCCATAGGAAGAAAAATGACACCGGTCAAGTTCAGCATGTTCCACACTGGAAATAATCTCTTTTACTATGACCGGAATCTCTTCCAACTTTTCGGCCGGAGTTTCGTAAACAACTCCAAATACCATCACCTCACGACGTTTCTGCATGCGCTTAAAATTTTGTACTCGTGCTGCGGTAATATCATTATTTGAAATAATTAGTTCTTCACCAAGAAGTGTCTGGAGACGCGTTGATTTCAAACCTATTTTTTTTACAATACCATTTTTATCCCCCACCACAATAAAATCCCCCACTTCAAACGGTCGGTCAAAGTATATAGAAAAAGAATTGAACATGTCTCCAAGGATCTGCTGTAACGCAAAAGCTATTGCGATACCACCAATTCCAAGACTAGCCACGAGCGAGGTAACATTAATACCAATATTTGATAGTATAAAAAGTAAACCAACTGACCATACCAAAACTTTAGCCACTGTCGCAGCGATCCGCGCTAAGTTTTTTACATGAATTTCTCCCTCGTCTTTGGTCTGATGTTGTCGCTCTACATATCTTTTTACTCCATACGCCGACAAGCGACCAGCGGCTTTGGCAATTTCATACACCAACATGAAAAGAAATACGAATAGGATGATCTTGTATATTAACCAATGTAACTGCAGACTTCCTATCGCAATATAAAGTGCGGTAATAACGTAGGTAAAAGTGTTAATACTTTCAACTATGCCGAGTAACGTATCATCAATTTTTGTTTCTGTACGCTTACACCACGCTTTTAAACGATTCATGATAACCAATTGAAACACCTTCAACAGTATTAGTACACCGACAAAAATTCCTATCGCAATTACAATACCATACAGTGAATTTTCCCATAAAGCATATTGTAACAACATTTCTTTTACTCGTATCATAAGGCATTTTTTACTTAAGTAATACTACGTGTAACCATAACATAAATAGCATATTTTTCAACCCTTTCACTATTGATCTGTAACATTTTAGCAATCTCATGTATTATCTATACAGAAATAGCAAGAATTAATTACTCATTATGCTTCTTGAGGAAGAATTGGGCCTGGTGGCTCAGGCTAAAGCTGGTGAACAAGCAGCCATAGGCTTACTCTGGGATGATATAACTCCAAAATTATACGGCTACCTGGTAAAAACCTTAAAAGATAGACAGCTGGCCGATGATGTTTTGCAGGATACTTGGCTAAAAGCAATAAATGCCCTAGAGAGCTTTCGACCAAAGGGTGTTCGTTTTAGTGCGTGGTTATTTGTCATCGCTCGCAATGAATGCCGTCAGCACTGGCGAAAAAACGGACGAGAAGTCTCTATTGATGAAGATAATGAAACACAATCAGCGGTTCATTCACCGATTGAACTCACAAACAAAATAACCCTTGATACGGTCCTGGCCCAACTACCAATTGATGATCATGAAATATTGTGTCTGAGATATATCTCTGAATTATCGTTCAACGAAATAGCGCACGTACTTGAAATTTCAGCTATCAGCGCTCGTGTTCGAACTCACCGCGCCCTTAAACGCGCCAATCTCATACTCAACAAATAATATTGTATGTCTCGTCAAAAATTATTAGCGGATAAATTCAAAACGTGGGGAAAACAGCAAGTAACTCTTCCTCCTAATTCTGAGGCAAAAAAAGCGGCAGTACTGGGTGTATTTCGTTCAAGAACCGTTGTGTCAGTAAAAAAACCGCGTCCTTTTTGGCCACTTCTTTTTTCTATAACAGGTACTTTTATCGTAATTCTTTTTGTTACCCAATTTGTTCTACCGGCAATTCAACCAGCAACGAATACCTCTTCATACCCAGCCGAGTACGATTTATCTAATGAAGAACGAGTTGATTTAAACAATCAGCTCAGAAGTGCTTCAGGCTTGGGAGAAAATTTAAGACAAGCATCACTTGGTGATAATAACAACAAACTATCAAAAATATTACAACCTATTACTAATAGTATAGAAGAAATTTCACACTCCTTTAAACAACAAAACAATTCTTCGATCGAAGATACCCGCGAGTTCCTCAAAACAGATTACGGTATCAATATTAAAACTCGCCAAGTTGAACGGATTCACACTCGCCTTCAAACCATCATCAAAGGACATGGCGGTAGAATTGATTATTTATCAGTTAATCCAAAATACGGTTCTATAAGTTTTGTGATTCCAAAATCCTCTCTCAGTCAGTTTTCCACGGAGATTCAAGATCTGTTTCATCCTAAATTTTTAACTGAGAGAATAAGTGCTCAAAATCTTTTGCCGGAAAAAAGAGTGATTGAAATAGATACCGAAGTACAAAAACAAAGTCTCACGGATCTAGAAGCAAAACGTCAGAACCAAATAGAACAGCACAATTCACAAGTGGAATACATCCAAAATGAAATGAAAAAATACTCCAATAGTATTTATGCTTTAAAAAATGAAACCACTACCAGCACCGAAAGGCAATCTGAAATAAAAGCCCAGTTAGCCTACTTCAATAATAAGTACTACTCACTAAAACAATTGTTAGAAAAAGAAAATACTTCTTTTGACAATTCTCTTCAAGAGACTGAAACACAAATACAAGCAAAAAAACATCAACTAAGCGAACTTAACGAACAAGACACTGAATTACTAAATAATGTTGAAACCGTTGAAGGAACAATCTCTTTGCAATGGATAAGTATATTAGATGCTATAAACTTGTATGTGCCGATTTATTGGATATTGATTTTGAGTTGTGTAGGAGTGATTGTGTTTTACTTACTCTGGGGAAGACGCAGGATGTTTGACCAAATCTAAATAAAACTAATCTTCTACAAGAGAATTCACATCTATTCATATGTTACATGGTAGAAAAAAAATTTATACTCTTCTGTTTTGTATTCTTGCAATAACAATTACACTTCTTTGGCACGAAAGAAAGTCGGCGCTTATCCCAATTGAAAAAATAAAGATAAAAGAAAATCCTAGCAAAAACTGCACAATCCAACAGTGCCATCCAGAGGTAGGTAATATCAGCTGTGGGAAGCGACCTGAAATGATGACGTGCACAATGAATTTAACCACCGGTGACATTTGTGCTGGTGAATCTGTTAGATGTATTGCAACTGAAAATGGTTGTGTGCTTACTGGAGAGAAAGAATTTAATTCCTGCATGAAGAAATTTGAAAGAAAAGAGAAAATTGAGAATCTAAAAATTGGATTTTAGACGCATCTTAATCAACACTTACTTCTGACAAACCCCACAAACATGCGTCCCCCGCCCCGCCACTCGACTCTTCTCAATTATTCCATCTTTACAAACCAAACACCTCTCACCATTACGTCCATACACCTTCAAAAAGGATAAAAAGTTCCCTCTTTTACCCTCCCCATCCACAAAATGATTAAATGTTGTGCCTCTTTCTCGCACCGCCAGATCTAGAACATCACGAATAGCCGTAAATAACTTCTGTCGTTCTTTGGCAGTCAATGAATTTGCCAACCGAGTCGGTTTTATACCGGCCAAAAAACAACTTTCATCGGCATAAATATTACCAATACCGGCAATCAATCTTTGATCCAGTAAAGCCGCCTTGATGCTGGTTTTTTTATTCTTAATAATTGACGTAAAGTGCTCCAAAGTAAAATTCCATGACAATGGTTCCACTCCAAAACGTTTTTTTATCAAGCCTAATTCTTCTTCACTTACTATTGTCATATATCCAAAAGTTCGTTGGTCATTGAAGAACAGTTTTCCACCACCGGCAAAAGCGATGATAATATAGGTATGCTTATTTGGAACTTGAAAATTAGACTCTTCTTTTGAGAGAGAATGTCCGCCGCCGATCTGTTGTTTCTTATCCCGATAAATCAATTGACCAGTCATTTTGAGATGTATCAAAAGATACTCACCGGTATCAATAGTGAGAACTAGCAATTTACCGACTCGCTCTATATCAACAATTTTCCGCCCGAGCAAAGCACTAATAAATTTCTTTTTTGGAACCTTCACCATTCTATCTTTGAATACTTCCACCGAAGTAATTTTCTTTTTTATAATTCTGGTGAGCAGATCCCTTCTTACGGTTTCGACTTCGGGTAATTCTGGCATACAATATAAATATTACTTTTTTGATAGACCTTCGGATAAAACGGATAAAACGGATTTCGACAGATCCGCTCTGATCCGTTAAATCAGTTTTATCCGAAGGTCTATTAACTCACAAAAAATAAAAATAAACTATCCCCAAAATAACTCCATCAATTATCGCATGACTCAACCAACTCGCTACCAATTTTCCAGTTCTCTGATATAAATAACACCACACCAACCCCCCCACCATCACCGCCGCAGTCAATCCAAGGGAAACCAAAACTGAAAAAAACTCATTGACAATTAAAAAGTGATGGGACGCAAATGCCAACGAACTGACAGTCATTGCATACGGTACCGACAAATACTTTTTCAAACCTCCAAACACAAATCCTCGCCAGTAATATTCTTCTATTCCAGAATGAATAATACTCACAAACAACGCAAAAGGAATAAAAAACGCTTGAATGCGATACGCTGACACTTTGTCTACAATAGTTTCTTTTACCAAAAGAAACTCTGTTTGAAACACAAAAAATGTCAGCCATACAACAAACCCCAATATACCTCCCCACAAAAAACCATGCTGAACAGGCGACTTATCCCAAGAAAAAAATGTTTTCCACCAAACCCCGACATCACGCAAAAAATACAACGGCAAAATAACTAGTAGCACTTTAGTAGCAACATATAATCCGTACGCAACCGACGTTCCTGGATATAACACAAAATATCCCAACGCCCCAAAAAATTGCATCACCAGACCAAACAATAGTGCAACCAACAATATAATTCTCTTATTCATACATAATACTCTTCATGTTTTCAACCTTCATAGTTCTACATTCTCAATTCTCAATTCTCAATTCTCAATTCTTAATTCTAAATTCTTAATTCTTGTACACACCCCTCAATTCTTAATCTCTATCCCAATCTTAATCTCAATCTCAATTTTAATCTTAATCTTATTCTCAATCTTTATCTCTTTCTCAATCTAAAACAATAAACCTTGCCCAAATAAACCATTTGCGATACTATACCTGTATATTCATCTTTTTTCAATTTTCCCTATGTCACTTGTAAACAAAAAAGCTCCGTCTTTTATCCTTCCCGATCAAGATGGAAAAAAATACAGCTTGAAAGATTTTGCCGGGAGTTGGCTTTTACTGTATTTTTACCCAAAAGACAATACCCCCGGATGTACTATTGAAGCCAAACAGTTTCGAGATAACATGAAACAACTTTCCAAACTAGGAGTGATGGTGGTAGGAGTGAGTGCTGATACTGTCGAATCACATAAGAAATTCTGTGAAAAACAGGAGCTGAATTTCCCGCTTTTAGCAGATACCGACAAAAAAGTATTGGAAAAATTTGGAGTATTAGGCGAGAAGTCCATGTTTGGAAAAAAATATATCGGTATCAAACGGGAATCTTTTTTGATTGATCCTAATGGAAAGATTGTAAAACACTACGAAAATGTAAATCCGAAGAACCATGTGGATGAGGTATTGCAAGATGTGAAAGAGTTGGCATAAAATGCCTGAAATGCGGGAAGGGCTTAAAAGTCTCTAGTATAAAATTAACGCAAGAAAATAAACTTGAGAGAAAAAATCCTGAGAAAACTCAGGATTTTTTCACAGATTTTGAATTTGAACTTTGTTTGTATCTTGCCGTGTCTGCCAGCAGACAGGTAACTTGTTTCTTGAAATTTCGCCTCAGCGCGTTGCCATAATTGACCGCTTGTAATTTTCTAAATTTTCAAGTGCAATACCGGTTCCTTTTGCCACACAAAGTAATGGCTCATCGGCCACATAACAAGGTACCCCGGTTGCTTGCGCAATAAGTTCATCCAGATTTCTCAACTGACTTGAACCACCGGACATAATAATTCCTTTATCCATTACATCAGCCGATAATTCCGGTGGAGTTTTATGAAGCACTTCTTTCACCGCCTCAATAAGCCCTTCGAGATCATGTTGGAGTGCTTCCGTTGTATCGTCAGACGAAATTTCCAAAATTTTTGGCAATCCAAGTACCATATCTCGTCCCTTAATTTCCATTTTCAATGGCTCGTCCATGAACATAGCTGAACCAACAGTTATTTTTATGTCTTCTGCCGTTCGATCACCTATTGCAACACCGTATTTTCTGCGGATGTATTCAGAAATAGACGCGTCAAAACGAGTTCCACCGATACGCACCGAACCACAAGACACAATACCTCCGAGAGATATCACTGCAATTTCCGCTGTCCCTCCTCCAATATCAATAATCATGTGCCCGGAAGCAGAACCAATTGGAATATCAGCCCCTATCGCAGCCACAATCGGTTCTTTAATAATATACGCCGCTCTCGCTCCTGCCATCATAGCCGCGTCTATTACCGCACGTCGTTCGGTAGAAGTAATTCCGGCCGGTACCGCCACCATTACTTCCGGTCGAAATAAGCGAATTCCACCAATTGCTTTGTTAATAAAATATCGCAACATAGCTTCTGTGGTACGATAATTGGCAATTACTCCATCTTTGAGCGGTCTTTCAGCTACAATAGTATCCGGAGTTCGACCAATCATGTCTTTTGCCTCAGCCCCAACCGCCAAAATCTTTCCATCCTCTTTTGAAACTGCCACCACCGAAGGCTCATTAATCACAATACCACGTTTGGGAACGTGGACAAGCACATTGGTTGTACCAAGGTCGATGGCTACCTTTTTGATCAACATAGAATAAAAGAGTCTTTCTGATCAGTATAAATCTTCATAGTAACAATAGGAAAATTGTTAACTCCTAACTCATCTACTGTCTAATTTCTAATGAAATTCCCATAATGAATTTCCCCGCCACACATGTACGCCTAGGGTGGAAGCGGACAGGGTATCACTATGGGAAAATCCGTAGCAAGCTAGTGGGAATAAGACCCTCGTCCGCCTTGCTGTGCACGCCTGGGGCTGTGGGCGGATTAAAAGATCTGACCATATCTGTTTTTCTTCTGTTTGAACTTACGGTTCTAACAAATAATTATTGTAAGAT
This sequence comes from Candidatus Paceibacter sp., assembly GCA_020725175.1. Classification (GTDB taxonomy): domain Bacteria; phylum Patescibacteriota; class Patescibacteriia; order Magasanikbacterales; family UBA922; genus DYFM01. The sequence continues at coordinate 100,611 of DYFM01000001.1, read as the reverse complement.
TCAGCATGAGCAACTGTAGTATTTGACACTTTAGAAACTAAGTGAATGAGGAATTAGAAATGTACAAAAAACTCCCGATCCACTCGCAAATCCGACTCTACCACATATCTATCATCCCCCCACTCGTCCGGAAACTCAGCCGGTTTTGCGCCGGTTAATAGCTTATCAAAATCAAGCCTGAGCGTCAAACCATGCGCAATTGTTCCTGGTTGTTTTTGTACAACCAGCTGGTACACACCGGCCTTTATGTCGTTAACTATCTGAGGAGAAAGTTCATAAATAAACTCTAGTGTTTTGGTTTCACCAGGCTCAATAGCGGTAAATGTTCCAAACCACTGTTTCCCCAGCTCTTCTCCCTGCTCCACCGTCCCCGGATCATTTGTTCGGTCCCAGCGTACATGTCCACGCACCTCTCGCAATACCGAACCGGGAGGGACAAAAATTCTCGTGTAGGTTCGATATCGACTGGTCCGCCAATCAAACGTTCCTGTATGTTGATACGTCATTGCAGCTTTAGCAAGATACTTCCCCTCCGGATCAACCGAAATATCATACAGTAATGACCGACGAAGCGCGTGATCGGTTTTTAATGCAGCTAAATTAGCATCCACCCACATAAGAAAATCACCATCTGTGCTATGTACTTTACCGCCCCAATTTTGTTTTTCTATGAGCTTGTTTATTTCCGCATTTGTTGTATAGACCATCACTTGTTTTTCGTTGGCCAATCGAAAGGCTGTGTCTATGTAGGTACGATAAGAAGAAAAAATATCTTGTCGAATTTTTTTCATAACCACCTCTGCAAAGGGTTTTAAAATTTGTTTTCGATCAATAAACGCAATCCCGCGGTCACCGAACCCATAATTTGTTTCATATTGTAGCGTCTCGGTAACATTTTCCGGAGTAAATGTTATTCCTTGTACAACAATCGGACCGGTCAAACGCAATATATCTTCGAGCACAGAAGTGGTTACCCCGATCACCGCATCAATTTCTTTGGCTGCTACCCCACCTTCACCAGAATACAATTCCAATGTTTTTTTAGCCGATTCCGAAAAATCCGGCGACCAATTACTATCCCGAAAATACCATCGATCTACTCCGAGATGCTGGCTAATTGGCAGTGGCGGTGTCGGTCGCCAATCAGCTGGCGTTTGTTTATCCAATACTTCCGAACCTTCAAGAGCAAGAATTTGCACCTGTCCCTTTTCAACATGTATGGTAGCATACGAACCAATAAACCCGCCACCTGGTCTCATTTCGGTATTATTCAAAAACAACAACAAATACGTTTGTGGTTCGGTAAAACCCAATACCCGCGGCAGAAGATCAAACAGTTCCGCTTCATTCGTTCCCAACTTTTGTTTCACCTGCTCTTGAACAAACGAAGAGTTGAGAACCGAATCAAATGTCAATGTTTTTACCCACAAATATCCACCAATACCTATAGCCACTAAAGTAACCAGAAAAATACCCAACACATACGACCACAATTTCCTTTTTTCTTGACGATGGACAAACATACAACGTAAAAATAATTTCCACATTACAAATTACAATTTCCAACAAGTAATATCTTTTTTGCCGTACTGTTCTCATTCTATAACCATTGGAAATTGGAACTTATTATTTGGAATTTCCCAATTCATCTTTTCTTTTGTGAAACATTGAAACCAAGATATTTTCCAAACATCATATGTGTCACCGCATCAATCGCCGGAATTGCACTCAAAAAAATCATGGAAATTGGCAACAACAGCCACTGGAGCACCATCATAATATACCGATGTCGCGGATGGCTTTTGGGACGTTTCGGGAGGAGTGGAAAACTGAGAACTGCCGATAAAAATAGCCCGAGCATGGCGATCGTCATAAGCCATTGTAGCATATGTGGAGCATTGAAATAAAGGGCAGTTTGCCGTACTTCATCCCCGGCCAAATACATTGGCAATCTCCCGAGTACTGTAATGAGTATAGCAACCGTTGCCCATGACCATTTCCCTTCCCATTCAATAAAAATCCACTTGATCCGTTTCCAGAGCGGAATCTCATGTTTCTTTTTACGAAACTCCCACAGTAAAAATGGAATATGCTCCGTTCCCCAAGCCCAACGACGTTGTTGCTTGTACAAGTTTTTAATACTCTTCCACCAGCTATCATCTCGCACGGTATCCATCGAAACCGGAATATACATGGGAGAAACCTCGTAGTCTCCATTGTAGGCCAAAAAGCATTGATAAAAAATCCGTGAATCTTCACTCACGATCCGCTTATCATGAAATCCAGCCTTCACCAGAGCGGTAAAACTCATAGAGTGAGAAGAAAACGTGACGAGAGAATCCTGTCGAGCGAGTGACATCATCATCCAAAATGTCGTTCCAAACGCCATTGTGCGAAGAGGCGCTTGTGATTCCCACATATTATTGTTGTAAAGTGCAATCGGCTGAAATGACGTGTGAGTTGGACGTGGATGTGTCGCATAAAGATAGGTCAGATATGCAAAATATTCCGGATGACAAATCGTATCAATATCAAAAATAGTTACAATGACATCGTCATAATTCCACCCTTTTTGGTCTATATACTGCTTCATTTGTTGTTCTGAATAATGAAGGTTTGACCCTTTACCTGGAATTTCATCAGGTAAGTTTACAGGATGAAGTGTTCCTACAATATCGCCAAAACAATGACCAAAGGTTTTTTGTACGTTTGCGAAAATCTCCAGGTAGTGTGCTTCTTGTCGAGCCTCACCGGCAATGACGATGACAAACCTTCTCGCGTCAAAAGCCGCGTCACATATACTCTGTATCGCCGACTGCACCACCTCCCAAGACTCGTTGTACAATGTTAAAAAAACCACATGGCGTTTCGTGTCATCCGCCGTAATTTCTTTGAGCTTCTTCCGCCAGTTAGTTTTTTTTACCACAGAATACCGTCGCCATGAAATCAATAAGTAGAATGCAAAATTTAGTACTTTTAGAACCCAGTAAATATCAAAAATAATAATAAAGTAAATCATGATGAGGGGGTGCGCAAAAGAAAGATAGATGCTCAAAATTAACGTCAACCAAATGGTGAGTCCGGGGAGTATTTCATACATTCGGTAACGGAGGTAGTCGGACATAATGATAAGTGAAGCGAGGTAAAAAAACAATAAAACAACAAACTATATAACAAGGTATGACATACAAAAAGCTATCACCACTAACACCTAAAAACTAATCAACCAGTAATGCATTTTGTTTAGAAAAAATGAAACAAATAAATAAAAGAAATTATGAAATAACTAGCAGTCTTCCGTTTACTTTAAACACATCACATTTTGTTTCTTTATTTCTCTATTTCTTTATTTTGAGAACCAACATTCGGCTCCCCACTATAGGTAGCAGAAATATACTGTCCCACCGGTTGCGCTTGAATACGCTTCAACAATGAAGGTAACGAGCCAAGCTCCTCTTTTTTTATTGCTAACAACGGAATATTGAGTGCGTATCCAAACGTATTCGCCATCGTTACCGCGATTCGCGTACTTGTAAACGATCCGCTTCCAACTACCACACCAATCCCTCGCAACACATCTTTTTGAACACCCGTTTCACGCAGAAAACTATCAATACAAAAAAGAAGTTCCCGATTCCGTTCTGAGAACTCTCTTGTATAGACCTCTACTTCATTGAACAATGACAACCGGATAAGGTCTTGCTCTGACATGTCGATGAGTACATACATATGACGTATAGTTTCAAACTTTCAACAAATCCACTACCCGCATGTGATTCGCTTCAAACAACGAGTACAAAAATTTATCCATCATATGACGACGCTCATAAAATTCTTTTTCCGTCATGATCGTATAGCGAATTTCAAATCCAAATTCTTTTTCATGACGCGCCACTACCGATGCGACCGCTTTTTCTTCAATATCCCCGACAATCAACAAGTCTGTCTTTGCTCGTTCATCATTCGTAAAACGCCCGGTGACCAAAAGAAGCTTCATATCGCCGGCTTTTGCCTTCAACTCATCGATAAACTTCTGCTCTCCTAAGACCTGTGCTTTCAATAGAAGTGCTTGTAACTCTGGATACAAAATTGACTCAGTATTCAATCGATAATACTTTCGCAAATTTAGACCGGCTTTTTTATCATCTGCCTCTTCTTTTTTTTCTGTCTCTCCTTCACTTTCAATCAGTAATTTTGCTGCTATCAGAAGTTCGAGCTCTCTTCGTACGGCATTTATCTGCACATCCAGTAATCGAGTCAATTCACGGACATAAAACGACTTTTCTGGTTCAGCAAAAAATAACTTCAACAGCTTTAATCGTGTCTTTGAACCAAAGAGGTGTTCAAGCATATTACATCAAGTTGAGAAGTAAAGAAAATCAGAATAATGTTATGTACGAACGTACGAAAAACAAGTACGAACATACGAACTACGAACCGAAATATAAAATTCGTCAGTTCGTAGTTCGTATGTTCGTACTCACAGTTCGTATGTTCGCATATACATATGCAGATTGCTATTGTCCAAATTATGCAAATATAGTATACTTGTCTTAGTAAAAAATGTCAAAGCCTAGCGAAAAGATTTTATGCCTGGGTCCATTGAATTGAGTGAATTTTTTGTGGAAGGGAAAAATCCCGATTTGTCGCATGTTCTCCTCCACATTACCGAACCGTCTACCCCAAAAGAGCGACAAAAAGGGTACTTTTTTGCGTTGGTGGAAATTGAAGAAGGAACACGAGAACACATAGAAGAATTGCAGCAAATTATCAATGAAATAGAAACCGGTTTTTACCAAATGGATGATACCGCCGACAAAAGCGCCTTTGAACTAGCTCTTGAGTATGCCAACCGAAAAGGTGCGCACCTCAACGACCCTTCACATCATGCTCGCATTCATTGTGTTATTGGGAATGTTCTGGAAAATAAACTGACATTTTCTTATCGCGGCGATGTTCATGCGCTCATTTTTTATCAAGGACAAGAAGGGGTTGAGCGATTAAATATTTTAGATCAGCATAATCCTGAAGATGAACGGCAATTGTTTTCTTCTACCCTTGAGGGTAATCTGGGTGATCATGATGTGGTGTTTATCGGTACACCCTGCGTTACCGATCACTTTGCTTACGACCGATTGCAAAAAATCCTTTCTTCACGCAGCCCTCGAGACAGTGCCGAACACATCGGACGAGTATTGCATGATATTGGAGATGAAAAATCTTTTGGCGGCATAGTCTTCCACGTTTCCACACACGCGGTTTCCCCACGTACCGGAAAACCAATTCCAAAACACACCCAAGGCTCAGTCACTTCTCTCAACAATTTAATTTCCGCCCAACAACACACCGAAGAAACACTTTCCCCTCCACTGTTAAAAGGTATGCGTTCTCGTATTAAAGATCGCTGGCAACAAGAAGAAGCCCTTCCGCCAGAAAAAATACCTCGAAAACAGTTGCTCAAGTCTACACACCCAACTCCACACCGAACGACAGCAAATTCCGAAACCAATTATCGAAAAGGAGCATCAACACCAGCCGAAACTCTATTCAATCGGATCCTCGTCATTATCGGAAGAGGATTGGTAAACCTCGCAATTGGAATCGGTACCGCTCTCAAGTATTTAGCCATGATGATTGGTCGTGGGGCCATTATGCTGGTTATCTTAATTACCAACAAAAACAACAGCCGAAAAGAAATAGTCGGACGATTCAAGGAACGTCTGGAATATCGAAAACGCGCGGTAAGAAAAATGTCTCTTGTCAGTAAAATCCTTTTAGTCGCTATTGGAACCTTTGCCGTACTGTTTGTCGGAAGTATTGCGTATCTCAAGGTAAAAGAGCAACGAGAAGCAAAAGAACGGGCGTATCTGGTACTGGTTGATGAAATTCGACAACTCAAAGAAGAAGCCGATACTAAGCTGGTGTACAATGACAACGTGAAAGCACTATCTCTTCTTCAGACAGCGGAAGGAAAAATAACGGAACTCCCTTCCCAAACCGAAGAGCAAAAAAACCAGATAACTTCTTTAACCGCAGAAATAGAGTCCTTGCTTCAGCGCCTAAGAAAACAAGAGATCGTAACCCCTACCCCAGTTCTTACCCTGTCAGAACAATATCCTGAAGCCAAGGCAACAAGTATCGCTCGAATCGGCTCAGACATCGTACTCTTTGGAGTACATGACCCGGTACTGTATATGTATCAACCTAGTATTGAGCGGGTTGATACCGTATCGCATGACATCATTCCGACTTTGACAGACAGTGTATATGCCAAAGAAACTGAGCAGCTCATCTTCCTTTCCGGCCCAATGACCATTGCCGGCTATTCTAAAGCAAATAATACCGTAGCCCCTCGTGATATCGCTTTTCCAAACACTGATACTTCTATTGTTACTTTTGATATATACAATGATAAATTATATACTGTAGACCCAACAAACAATCAAATATACAAGCACAACCGCACACAAATCGGTTATGATAAAGGTACGGCCTGGGTGCAAGACACAACCGCTGACCTGACTGACGCAGTCTCCCTCACAATTGATGGTGATGTATATGTTCTTCGATCTCGTGGAGATGTACTAAAATTACACCGTGGAACAATCCAACCTTTCTCCCTCGCGTCAGTTGACCCGGCACTTACCAACCCTACCGTCATCTGGACTAACACTGAAAATAACACGCTCTACATCCTAGAACCAACCAACAAACGAATTCTCCTCTTTACCAAAGATGGTAAGTTTATCAAACAACTCACCGCCACTGAGTGGCAGCAGCCGAGTGATATGGTGATTGATGTGGAGAGACAAACTCTATATGTCACCGACAATAATATTGTATACTCCCTCCCATTACAATAATACATCCACCTTAATCACCCAACTATCATGACACAAAAATCAGCCCTTCCGGACTGATTTTTTCATCAACACACATGTGTCAATTCCCCGCCCTAGGCGGGTCCGCCTTGAGTGGTGTGGTTCTTACTTCAATTCAACTTTACCACCAGCTTCTTCGATTTTTGCTTTCATCGCTTCAGCTTCTTCTTTCTTCACACCTTCTTTAACAGCCTTTGGAGCACCGTCAACGAGGGCTTTTGCTTCCGCAAGACCAAGGCCGGTCAATTCTTTGACCACTTTGATCACCGCGATCTTGTTTGCGCCGGCGTCAGTCAATTCTACATTGAATTCAGACTTTTCTTCTGCCGCTGGAGCTGCAGCACCTGCTACTGGACCAGCCATCATCATTGCTGGAGCAGCTGCTGATACACCAAATTTATCTTCAAGAACCTTTACCAGTTCTGAAAGATCAAGGACAGACATTTTTTCGATCTGTTCCACGAGTGCCTGAAACTTTTCTGGCACTACAACATCTTTTTTTGCTTCTTCTGACATATTGAAGTTGATTAATTTATTTGTTGATTAGTTAAAACATGTTTTCCAAGTTCCCCTTTCCTTTTCTGATGGAAAGCGGCTAGAGACTTCAAGTCGTGAGCTCAGCCGAATGCTATAGGTTGCATCGGTTGAAACTTTTTTTATTACGCCGCCTGCTTATCCTTCACTGCATTCAACACAGTTACCAAGCCACGCAAGTTGCCGGCGAGGACGTTTACAAATCCTGATACCGGTGCGTTGATCGTGCCCACCAATTGACCAAGCAATTGTTGTTTACTTGGAAGTGATGACAAGGCTTTCATGCCGTCGGCATCGATAAACTTTCCTTCGAGAACTCCTCCAAAAAATGAAGCGGCTTCATGTGCTTTAGCAAAGTCTGCGACGACCTTGGCCGGAGCAACTTCATCGGTGTTTCCAAAAAATACTTGGACACCACCACCAAACTGTTTTGCATCCACATCGATACCGAGCTCTTTGAGCGCCAAGGTAACGAGGGTTTTTTTGCTGGCTACAGTTTGGATTCCTTCTTCTCGACATTTGGAACGAAGCTCATTGATTTCTTCCATTTTGAGTCCTTGAAAGTTGGCAAAGGCAACGCCTTTGGCCTCTTTCATGGAACTCACCAAGGTAGAAAGAGCTTGTTCTTTTTCCTGTCTGGTTTTTGCCATAAAAGTGTTTATTGGTTTATTAGTTTATTGGCTGACCAATAAAAAAAGTGGCTATTCACCACAGACATATGCGTTTGAGTTCGACCTTGAAAAGCTCATTTATTAGCTAAAAATAAACTAATAAACAAATAAACTCTTTTGCCTCGGTAGGATATTACTCCCATGCTTGGGAACCTACTGTCTATGGTGTCGCTATACTACACAATCACGTGAAAAAAGTCAAGGATTCCTGTGTATATCATTATCTCCGTCTCTTTTGCACCACTCTCTCTTGACGTACAAAATAAAAAGTGCTATACTGTTGCTGTTTTCCAATCAGTTTCATCATGGCGCCATCGTCTAGTGGTTAGGACACCAGGTTTTCATCCTGGGAACAGGGGTTCGATTCCCCTTGGCGCTACAATGAAAACCGCCGGCTTAATCGCCGGCGGTTTCTGGCCTGCTGCCTACGGCAGCTGAGGCAGTTTGAGTTGTTCCATCGTTACTTGATGGTGAGATTGGTTTTCTACATACCGTTTAACGGCATGTTCGTTGATACCAACGGTTGAAACAAAATACCCTCGTCCCCAGAGAGCTCCTTTGGGGAATTTCTTGGTTTTCTTTTTGATCCATCCTGAGGTTTTACCTTTGAGAATTTGAATAATGTAGGAGATTGAGTATTTTGGTGGGATACCTAGATACAGATGGATGTGTTCATCCCCAATGTGCCAAGCGTAGATTTGTAATCCTTTCCAATTCTCTATCTGCTTGAACATTCTCTTGAGTTCTTGTTTAATGTAGGTATCGGCAAGAACTTTTCCTCGGTACCGTGGCGTCCACACGACATGATAACTGCAGTCGTAGGTGCAGTGATCCAATTGGTAGAGTTTTGTCCTGATGCTCATAGAACTATCACCTCCTTTCTGTGAGAGGTGGTGATAGTGTACCATGAGCTACGCTTTTAAACGCACTCACCAGCTGACGCTGGTGGTTTATCTGATTAATAAAAAACTCCTCGAATATATCGAGGAGTTTTTTTGCTGATAAATTTACTTCACAAATGAATAGACCGTTCCCTTGATCGGATACTGCTTGGACAATTCCGCGTTACTATTTTTTAGATACGTAAGTACCGGTTCTCCAACTGGCGTTTCCGCTTCAATACCGATTAAGTCAAAGAAAGCATTGTCAATATCAAATTGTGGGGTCCGCACTTTCATCACGGCACAAAATGTTTGTTGACTGCCCAAGCTAATCGGTTTGGTAAACGGAAATTTTGCCAGGATTTGTTTTTGCGTCCACTGACTGTCTTGCATGTAAATTTTGTTACTCCCGGTATCGAGAATAGCTTCTTGAAACGGTGCTTTCGTCGAATCATCATGTAAAAAGTGATGATAGGTCATACTCTTAATCTGTACCGGACCTTGCGTTTTGAAACAAACCTGATTCATAACAAACTCATCCTCCCCTTCCGGAATCAAATCAAGAAACACATACTCTGGACTGTTTGAATTCCCATTACTCGCCTCAAACAATTTCGCCGGACCAAAGAACACCGGATGACTCTTGGCCGGGAACGATGCGGGAGCGTTATACCCGGTAAACACCGTATCAATCGCGTTTCCCATTTTATCTTTCACCGTAATTCCTGGCAATTCCGTTGTTATGAATACCGGATAACTTGTTGAGATTACTCCGGACATATATATTTCCACGCGCATGGAGGCATACGGTCCTACAGTCATTTGCGGAATGACTATCTCCTTACCAGGGAAAATAGTACCATCAATAGTACCCACTACTTCCGACCAGTGGTTTTTCAGTAAAATTTTTACCGGCGCGTTTGAAAATGTTCCGGAAAAAACCACATTGAAGTCTTCCACCACAAACTCTTTTTGCGTATTTGGAACGGAAATATGAAGTGAAGAAAGCAGTGTTCCTCCGGCGCTTGTCAATTCTTGCTCTTGCATCTTTGGTGTGTAGTACAATGTTTGGGTACCACCACTACCCAAAAGAGGTGAAAAACTAAACTTAGCCACCGAAATATTTTCTATTTCATCAATAAACTTCGCGTGAAGAATAAGGCTTGGGAACGTAAATTCATTGAAATTACCTCCCATGTATTGAAGTAGTTGTGCTTTATACACTGTTTCGGCACCCGACAACGCTTCAAGATAAAACTGTATCTCGCCCTTACTCGGAGCACCTGTTGGCATTCGAAAAATAAATTGCAGATTTTTCCCAAACACCATGTCGTAATCGAGTGGTAAGACTATTTCACCCGTGTGCGCGGGAACTACGGTGTTAATTTTTGTAAGTAATGTACTATCAAACTCATTATATTCATAAACATCCACTTCAAATGGCAACTCAATACTGAAGGTCGAGGATGTGTGGAGAGTTAAGCCTTCTAACGTTGCTTTTGTGTACGGTAAAGACCTCACTTCAGCCACTCCAACAAAAACCTGCTTTCCAACAACATATGTTTCCGTTAAATTAGTTGGGTTGCCAAACAGTGGCATCATGACTGCGGAACGATAGGAAAAGATATCATATGTACCGGTTACATTTTCCTCGCTTGTGGCCAAATTTTTCCACCCAACCTGATTATCCGGCTTGAAGTATACCGGCAAAGAAGCAGCCATCCCCTTCATGTCAAATCGGGCATAGTTGCCAGTTGTACCGTCTTTCCCGGCTTCAAGTTCTAAAATATCCACCGAAAATTGTACACAGGTATTTGCCGGTACAGTTACTTTTTTCTCAAATGGGAAATCTCCCGGCCAATAACTTTCTACCGCTATCGGATATGGCCACAATGCCAAAGAATTCTTAAACACATTGATCTTCATTGAGGCATCGGTTGCGGTTTTGAAGGCAATACTTTCAATATCAGCACTTTTTGAGCCAAAGACACAGGCTTCATATACCACAGCTGTTTGAGGATTTAGACTGATACTTGCAGGCGAAATATCTTGTATCTGTGGAGTTTTCCGTGTGACACGAATATGATTGCTTGGGATATTACATTCGGTTAATTCACAAAGATATTTCGGAAGAGTAGGAGGAACAATAAGATCAAGAGCGATCGACTGCTGACCATCTTGTGAATACAAGACCCACGTGTGATTGGTTATTGGCAAGTTTGTGTACGTTACGTAATTTTTACCTTCCACAGAAATAAATTCTCGGAGAGGTTCAATTTGCGGAACATACTTAGGAGGAAGATAGGAAATGCTCTGAAATAAATCTCCATCAATATACTTTCCTTCCGTATTGATAATATTATGGTAGCTATTCTTATTGAAAGCTCTCGGTTTTTTCCAAGCCGGCTGGAAGTTTTCCAAATGACGCACAGTTACCGGCTCACCACCATAATAAACCAATGTTACTGATAAGGTTTTATTTTTTTCATCTACGATTACTTGTTCTATCATTGTCGCGGCAGAATAATTTTGGTGCGAATATTCTCGGATATTGTTGGTAAACAAACTTCCAGATGTCAGATTAATTTCATCCACCTCTTGGTACTTATTATAAAAATCCGCAATAAATGTAATCCCAGAATATGAAGCGGCTTTGTTAACTGGAACCTTCACATCGGTAAATGTATACGTGGTTCCACAAGGCAAAAACTTCTTCCCACTCTCAACATCGGTTTCATATTCTGAAACACGATACAAGACATCGTCAAACGGCGTCAAGAGAGAATACCCACTCAATGACACTACTGGATTTTTCACCCAAAAAATCTTTTTCAACGCGTCATAACTATCTGTTGCCCCCAACTGAAACGATCGATGATCATTGTTGATAAAATACAAATCCGCTTGCGCAATACCAATTGTCACATCAAAAGTTAGATAATCATATTCTGAAGAAGGGTCGGCATAAATAACGCCGGTTTTTGTGTAGTCACTAATGTACACATCGGGCAACTCACCTCCACAATATACATCTGTCCCAGGATCTTGAGGAGGGGGTTCAATGCCTCCACCTCGAGTTGGTGGAGTGATAGGTTCTGGTCGCCCATCATTTACCGAAGAGTTAGACCCAGGAAACGGAGAGGTCAAAGAACGAACAACTGCTCTATCCAGACTATTTTCCCGAGAAATTACAGGGGTATTTACTATTGGCGAAACCACTGGAGTAGGCGTAGTAGACCGTGCCACAGGAGCTGTAGATGAACGTGAAACAGAAGAAGTACCTCGTTCCGTAGCCATGGCAAACCCTGCTGGCATGACGGTCTGAAGAATTAAAAGTGCTATAATAAGCGAAATCGTCTTTTTTATCATATTGATAAAGAAGCTAAAAATAACGCAAAAGTATAGCATATTTTGCCCTTTTTGTCAACCTATAGGTTTACATGCCCCACTAAGTAGATAAAAAGAAAATTATCTGATACACTATACCTGTTTCGTATATTCACATGACTGTCGCAATTCGTAAAATCCTATGATCATCCTCGCCATTGAATCTTCCTGTGACGACACTTCTGTCGCTCTCCTTGATATTACCGAAACATCAATCAACATTCTCGCCGAATCAACCGCGAGCCAAATTGATGTACATAAAAAGTATGGTGGTGTTGTACCGGAAATCGCCGGCCGAAAACATGCGGAAAAAATAATTCCTCTCATTGAAGCTGTTCTAGAAAATAAACCGAAGCCGGAAGCCATAGCCGTCACCTCCGGCCCCGGTCTTGTCACCGGTCTTTTGGTAGGAACTGAAGTCGCGAAAACATTATCCTACCTCTGGGATATTCCGCTTATTTCAACAAACCATATTGAGGGACACATTCATTCGATCTTACTACCTCCAAAAACTCAACCAAACAGTCCTTTAAACTTGAAACTTACACCTTTAAACTTTCCTATTGTTTGTCTAGTTGTATCCGGGGGACACACCGAACTCATCCTCATGAAAGATCACGGTGAGTATGAACTAATCGGCAAAACCCGAGATGATGCCGCCGGTGAATGTTTTGATAAAGTAGCCAAAATTCTTGGGTTTGAATATCCGGGTGGTCCAAAGATTTCCCAACATGCGATAGACGGAAACACACAAGCTATTCACTTCCCTCGCCCAATGATTGACTCAGACAATTTTGATTTTAGTTTTGCAGGACTAAAAACCGCTGCTCTTTACTGGCTACGCGACCACCAGTTACAATCTCCCCTCCTAAAAGAGGAGGGGCAGGGAGAGGTGAACATCCACGACTTTTGCGCCAGTTTCGAACAAGCCATTGTCGACGTGCTTACGACAAAAACCATGAACGCAGTAAAACTGATTCGCCCAAAAACCGTCATCGTAGCCGGTGGAGTCAGCGCCAACAAAAAACTTCGTGATACTCTAGAAGTCAAGCTAAAAGAATACGATGCTGACATACAATACCGACTTTGTCCGAGAGAATACTCCATGGATAATGCAGCGATGATTGGGGTCGCTGGATATTTCAAAGCGAAGAAGGAGCAGTTTACGAAATGGGATGAATTGGTAGTTGATCCGAATTGGAAAGTATACGGATAACATTATTGAAACAGCGAAATAACCTGAAACCAAGCAAAAAAACAGAAATGTATACCAACAAAATTCCGTTTCCTCCGTTTATTCTCCATTCTCTCCGCTGACTCAACATAGTTACGTATGTCAGAAAATAGACTCATCATATATCCAAGAGAATACAAACCACGAAAAGCAGACATTCCGTCTCAAGAACAGGTTCAAACCACTATCCATGATCTGATTCTTCGGATTGATACCTTGCGAGATGAGGTGCTCCCAAATTTACATGCGGCCTTGCTTGACCCGACAATACATGATGAAGAACGACACAGACGAGAACGAACAATCCAGGAAATCATTGTTCGCATAGAGCGGGCTGATCATTTGGTGGCTGAAATGGAACAATACATTCATAAAGAACACGCATCACTTGCCCGTCTTATTGAAGACAATCGATTCAAACATCTCCAACACCTCGTTGCCATTATTGAAAGAGCCGTTTCTGAAGAGGCTCTGCCCGGAGTACTCCATGAGGCAGGAGAACACATGGAAAACTCACAGGAATCCCCTCTTCTTCCTCCTGATTCTTTTCATCCGGAGTGGTATAGCGAAGCGGATATTGAGCAAGCTAACCATCTCTTGGCAGTGGATCTTGAAGAACTCATCGGACCGGACATAGAACTTAAAGCTCACGTTGATGCTGTTGTTCGTTTTTTGTTTGACCCAATTGTGATTGTTGAACTGAAGAAGAGAATGAGAGACAAAAGTTCATTACAACCAGCTAGTCTTTTGTTTATCAAAGAGAAAGACCCAGGCGTTTGGCAATCACTATTAACACTAGTTCACAGTTCAAAAGGCAAGGAAGTATTACTACACATTCTCGGAAAACCTACCGGACCAACACCAACCGCCGGAGAAATGGAAGTGTATACGGCGCGAATGTATGAAAAATTACCAAATGTGCTGGCGATAGCATTATCATACTCAAAAAAAGGATTAGTAGGGTCTGAAATAAAGAGTGTCGGACAAGAAGATCAAGATATACTGAAAAAATTTTATGGTACAAACTATCAGTCCTTAGATAAAACATATCAAGAAAGCCTTCTCTATGAACTATGGATCGAAGAAATGATGCAAGGGATTGAACAGCAGAAAGTAACCGCCCTCTTCAAACTACTACAATACAAGCATATCGAAAAATTAATTACGAATCCTACTGCCGTCCGAGAAGCATTAAACATATTTCAACAAGATGTATTTCCAAAGATAACAAAAGAACAAAGAAAAAAAATATTTTCCCTCTGTCAGAAAGTACTTCCAGAGTTATTTGAATATAGTTTTGAGTTAAAAAGAATAATTGACAAAAAAGAAAAACATTTACTGAGTGAAACTATAAAAACGAAGTCTGCCAGATTTCTTCTCCCTAAAAAGTACTTTGAAAGAGGACGAGCACTAGAGAAAGAAAAAGTAGAAGAAATGAGACAAGAAATGTTTAGATCATTACGAATAGTGCAACTCTTATTGCAAAATATTTGCTTTATTCTGAATGATTTTCCCAAAGGAGAAATGGGGACGAACTTTAACCGGTTTACCTCAGCAGTCAAAGGAGTATTTGGTATGGCGGATTACAATATGCATGATATGACGGCAGAAGACTGTCGACTGTATATCATGAGAATAAGGTACCACTCTGAAAATCTTACTGACGAGCAAGCTGCAGTATTAAAAAATGCCCGAGGCTTTTACCTCGCCGATCAAGATCTATCAAGTCGGGATCTACGAAAATTAAACCTTAGTGACTGGGATTTTACCGGAGCAAATTTAGATAGAATAAATCCTGAAGGAACCTGCTTTCGCAATGCAAAAGGTATTCCTGCTTGGATAGAACAGGGTTTGGACATAGAAAGTATATATAGGCAAGAGATACTTATTCCAAAAATTGCAAAGAGAGAAATAAAGAAAATGTCTGGTTTACGTCTTGAGAATGCTTCAACAAGGTATTTACTTGGTAATGTCGCAGGAGGTAAACTTTATTCCGTTGATTTACACTTAGCACTTATCACAGCAAATCTCAGAAAGGCAAAAATGAAAGATGTTAATGTTAATGACGCGTATATTACAAGTTCAGACTTAAGAGAGGCAACAATTGAAGGTTCCAACTTATACCGAGCACACCTATGTTATACTAGATTAGATAATGCAAAAATTATCGTTGATCCTCTCGAAATAAAATATCACCCAAATACTGATATTTTCACCCATGGAATAGACAGCCAATCATATTTTAGAAGATCTCTCCTCATTGAAAATATTAAAAAAGGTAAAGGTTCTAGATTTGTTGGTATAGTACTAAGAAACGCAAACTTTATGGGTATGGAAAGAAGTGACATCACTTTTGAAAATATGGATATAAAAGGTAGTGCCTTTAGTCTCGGTAAAATTACTAATTCTAAATTTGCCTATTGTAAAATGAATAACTGTCAGTTTTGGGCTGTGGACCTAAAAAACACACAATTCTTAAACTGTAGTCTGGAAGGTGCATCGTTTCTTAATGCAAAAAATATTCCACCAGAAATAGCCGAAAACCTAGATGAATATGGAATCTACAGAACAAATATCACAAACCCCGAAACTCCCCCACCCGCTCCACCAACTCCCGCAGTTCCGCAACCGTAATATGCTGCTCAGTATCTGTCTTTGATCGTCCCACCTCTATCAACATTCCGTCGTACAAAAACTCTTCTTCAGACAATTTCATCGCCATCGCTTTCACCGTCTCCTCTACAATACTTCCCCGCATCTTTGGTCCATACACATGACTCGGATCAAACAAAAGGCGCGCTCCGGTAGCCTGTTTTACTCTCCCTGCCAGGCCATGCACCGGCACATTTCGGTAATTTCCTTTTCCCGGAACATCCACCCCACGATGAATAAGCGTCATTCGTTCAGACGAAAGACCGGTATAACTCACCAACCCTGACCAAACCTTTTCGAGTGGGATTTCTTTTTCCCCTGCCTCAGCAACGGATACGTCTTCTCCTACCCACTTTCCATTTTTTATACCTACCTGCCAGCCATACTCATTTGCGTACCGTCCTAGTTCATGAAGTAACCACCCGAGCTGATTTACGGCTGGATTCCAGATCAGAAGCTTATCTCGAAAATCTTCTACTTGAGCATAGGAAGGAAGCTGCAAAGTCGGGTTCACTATTTCAGTAGCAACAAGAAGCCCGGTATCTTGAACAAACCGTTTAGCTATCTGAACACTCGGCAATGGCAGAAAATCAGCCACCGAACCACCGCGACGAAGAATCTCGGCGTTTTTTTCTATCGCTGCAACATCAATCCCCATTCCCGAACCATCTGTTTGGTACGCGGTCCGAGATTTTACTCCCACTACACGAACACCGGCGATAGACACTGGAGCTGTATCGTTGAGAGTGGCAATCTGATACAAGTCTTCGATATTTTCCTGATCAACGGAACATGGTCCGGCGATTATTGTCAACATGTTATTTTTCATACCACTCAACTAACCACAATCTCCCGACCTGGAAAAATAGATTGTAACGCGCCCTCTACCTCCGCGTTCCAATGCACCTTCGCATTTGCCTTGATGGTATTTGCTCCCACCTGAATATACACTTGATACTTTCCGGGATATTGAGCGAAAATGGTTTTCAGTTCGACGGCTTTTTCTTTTACATCACTGGAAGTCAGCACCAGCCGCACCTGTTTCTCCGGTTCAATCGCTACCACCTCCTCCAAATCTTCTTGCCGCGCTTTTACCTGACTTGAACCCATATGCAGTTGTCGTGCCAAGGCTTCGGCATTTTCTTTTGAAAGCACATACATCTTTTCTACAAACACTTTATTATCCCCCTCCTCCTTTGGAGTTTTTCCGAGAATACATACCACTCTACCGACGATCCACTCATCTTTTGTCGCTTCAAACGTTTTTGGGAAAACCAATACTTCCACTGATCCCGTCTGATCTTCTATTGTCGCAAAGAGCATCTGCGTTCCCTTTTTGGTCAACATTTTTTTCATTTTTTGAATCACGCCACCAATAATAATCCACTCATCACGCGGATGTCCTTCAAAATCTTTGAGAAGCGTAATCGTGTTCCCCATCACCTGTTCATAATACGCAAACGGATGAGATGACACATACAAACCAAGCAAGTTTTTTTCCCAGGTTAACTTTTCATCCATGGTAGCCTTTGGAGCGTCTTTGAGCGTCACCTTACTTTCAAGCGCAATACTGGTGCCGGCAAACAGTGAATCTTGATTAGTAACATTTTTTTCTTTCACTTGTTTACTATATCCCAAAATTTGTTCGATATTTGACAGCAAAAGCCCCCGGTCATACCCAAAACTATCCATCGCTCCAGCCTGTATCAAACTCTCAACCGATTTTTTGTTTAAATCTTTATCTGTCACTCGCTCAAGCAGATCTTCGAGACTCTGATATCGGCCATGTTGTTTTCTCTCTTGGTAGAGTACTTCACAAATATGCTCCCCAACGTTTTTGATAGCAGTCAACCCAAAGCGAATACGTCCCGGTTCACCCGGCTTTGACACCATGGCAAAGTTGCGGAAACTTTCATTGATATCCGGTGGCAAGACATCGATCCCCATGCGACGGCATTCGTGCACAATAGCCGCGACCTTATCGGCATCTCCAGCTTCTGCCTGCAACACCGCCGTCATATACTGTACCGGATAGTGCGCCTTCATGTACGCAGTCTGATACGCCACAATTCCATAACTTGCGGCATGAGCTTTATTAAACCCATACGACGCAAACGGTTCAATCTGTCGCCACAATTCATCAATCGTTTCTTTTTTGAGTTTCCCGATTTTTTCACAACCTTCGTAAAATTGAATTTTCTGCTTCGCCATTTCCTCAGGAATTTTCTTACCCATGGCTTTTCGAAACTTGTCCGCTTCCATCCAGTCATAACCAGCAAGTTCAATCGCCGTCAACATCACATCATCCTGATACACAAGTAATCCATATGACGCGTCAAGAATTTTTTCTAATCGTGGATCCAAAAATGAAACAAATTCCGGATGGTACTTTCGCTTAATATATTCAGGAATTGATTCCATTGGCCCCGGACGGTAGAGCGCCACCATCGCCATAATGTCTTCAATCCGGTTGGGTTTGAGTTCTTTGAGCCAACGGGTCATGCCGGAACCACCAAGCTGAAACACTCCCATAGTCTCTCCGCGTGCCAACATTTCATACACTTTGGTATCATCAAGAGGGAGATTATAAATATCCACTTTATCGCCAGTGGTTTTTTCCACAATTTCCACAGCGTTTCCCAGTATCGCTAAGTTACGAATTCCCAAAAAATCATTTTTCAATACCCCGGCTGTCTCGACCGATTTCATATCATATTGCGTGGTTATACGCTCACCCCCGGTTTCACGTTGCACCGGAGAAAAATCTGTTAGCGGCGTAGGAGAAATCACTACTCCGGCAGCATGAATTGAGGTATGACGGGCGCACCCCTCCACTTTTTGCGCCAAGTCAAGAAGACGCTTTACGTCTGCATTTGTTTCGTACAATTTTGCCAAATCCGGCTCTTCTTTTAGTGCCCGCGAGACGGTCATAGGAAACCCTTGGGCTCCGGGCGGAATGAGCTTGGCCACCTGATCACAAAAACTATAGGAAAAACCCAGCGCCCGACCTACGTCTCGGACACTCGCTCTCGCTGCCATCGTTCCAAACGTAATAATCTGAGCAACTTTATCCGCGCCATATTTTTCTGTCACGTACTTGATCATGTCATCACGCCGATCATCGGCAAAGTCAGTATCAATATCAGGCGCACTCGGACGAAATGGATTCAAAAATCGTTCAAATGGCAACTTGAATCGCATCGGATCAACGGTGGTAATACCAAGAATATATGAGACCAGTGATCCGGCGGCCGACCCACGGGTAGATTCCACAATACCATTCGCTTTGGCAAATCGCACATAATCAGCTACACAAATGAAGTACGGTGAATACCCCTTGGTTTTAATAATATCAAGCTCATATTCAATACGGTCAATAATTTCCTGCCCCATCTCCGGATAATACATCGGTGCTCGCTCAAACGTCTCATCTCGTAATGCCTCATCAGCCGTCTTTCCTGGCGGTAAATCTACCGGCGCGAAATGCCACACGTTGAGTGCAATTTCAATATTGACCCGCTCCGCAATCTTCACCGTATTTTCGACTGCTTCCGGAACATGACGAAATCGAGAAGCAATGTCTTCTGCCGAATTCATTGATCGGTCTACTTGACGATAATCTTCACGATCCACTTGATCTACTTTCCATCCTTCTGAAATACAGCGCAAAATATCCTGCGCCTCTGCCTCATCTGGATTCATATAATGTACATCCCGCGTCACCACCAATGGAATACCAGTCTCTTTTGATAACTGAATCAATTTTGTGTTCACATCAATTTGCCCCGGGATGGCGGGATGATCCTGCAACTCAAGAAAGAAATCTTGTAAGCCAAAAATTTCCGCGTATTGCAATGCCGCCTGTTTAGCCTCTTCGATTTTACCTGCCTTGAGGAGAGACGGAACTTCACCGTCAATAGAACCAGACAAAGCAATAATATTATCTCCGAGCTCTGCTAATAGTTCCTTATCTACCCGTGGTTTACCATTATGAAATCCTTCGAGATGCCCAATGGAAGAAAGTTTCATCAGGTTGCGATACCCATCGTAGTTTTCAGCCAAAAGAACAATACTGTACAGTTCTTTATCATACTGTGGATCTTTGTCATGACGGCTGCGCGGACCTAGAAATGCTTCAAATCCAATAATCGGTTTTATCCCTTCTTCCAAACATTTTTGATAAAACTCAATCGCACCATACATGGATCCATAGTCTGTCAACGCGATAGCTTTGAAGCCTCGTTCTTTTGCAACCTTAACCAACGACTTCACTTTCGTAAGGCCGTTTAAAAGAGAATAATGAGAATGAACATGGAGGTGAACAAATTCCATAATGCAGAATATGCGGATATAGCACGAAAATGCGCGAATAGTACTGATAATATGTGTCCTCATAATACCTGAACAACCCGAGAAAATCAACCCTTACTATCATTGCGAAGAAACAGCAAATATGATAAAATCTTGACATGAATACTTACTTTTTCCTATGCGACTGCAAGTTATTATTTTACTGATGCTACCACCCCTCCTCCTCTCAGGTTGTGCTCAGACCCGCAAAACATCAGTGACGGTTACTTCACAAAATCTCAATATCACTTGTGATGAGAACAACTGGAATTGTCCCGACAAAAAAGATGCCTCAATAAAAATCACTCCCAAAACCGGCGGTGAAACAAATCTCATCATGGAGAAATTTACCTCACCAAAAACCATCGATGAATTTTTTATAGAAAAAAAAGACGAGGTCTACAAGTACCCCGGAAACGAATTAATCGAGGAAGGCGATCTTGACGAAGGAAAATTTTTTATCAATAAAAATACCTACTCCAACAACTATCTTTTCCGCGCCATAAAAAAAGTAACTGACGGAGAGTATGTTGTCTGTAGCGGATACAGTCCCGAACGTTCTTTTGAAACAGTCAAAACCGATTTCCAGTCGATGTGTTCAGGCATTTCTGCACAATAATTTTTTACTTATATATCTCAAGAATATGAAATACCAAACATTTTTCATCAGTATAGTCGCTGTTCTGTTACTTGGCGCCGGATGTGGCAGTAGCACCAACAATGTGAGTAAAAATGTCCCCGCAATGAAAACTGACACCACCGTCACCAACAGCGAATGGTCTATTGAATTTACTTGCCCGACCGGGTGGAGCTGTGGAGATGACGAATTTGGTGTTCCGGTGGTATTTCATACCGGGTTAGCAGGAGCTGAAGTCCTCTTTGACGAAATTTCTGCCAACGATTTGGCTGATGCCGTAGCTAATCGAAAAATTGATTTGAGCTATTATCCGGAAACACGAATATCTGAAGAAGGAACACTGCTAAATGGTGGCGCGTACCTTCTCCTTAGTAATTCAGAAAACAATCTCTACACTTCATACGACATTATTACAGAAACAAACGGAAGGTATATCCTCTGTCGTTCGACCCTTCCGACCGAATCATTTTCTGAAAACAAATCCGTCGTAGAAAAAATTTGTTCCAGTGTTAAAAGCATCCAATAACACACGTCACATGCCACACAAAAAAACACCGCTAATGTAAGCGGTGTTTTGCTATTTCTCCTACGTGTAGTGCCAACAACTCATCCACAATATGTCATCGCCAAAACCCAATCCCCAATTTCAAATTTCTAATTTCCAGTTTCGTATAAAGCCCAACCAACCAAATTCTCAACTATCCCCCCTCTTTCTCGTAGCCCTCGCCTTCCGTTTCACCTTTGGTTCATCGGCAGTCATTTTTTTACTTACTTTTGATACAATAAATCGTTCTATAGCCCCTCCAAGAAGCCGTTGCACTGCACCAACTCCACTCGTAAGATCATCTACCTTGTGTTTCATAAATTCCACCGCATCCACAATCAGTTCCAATTTATGCATCAAACTCTCAACAATTCTATTAGCATTGCGGAGAACTCGCGCGGCTTGATATAAGAGCCAACAGAGAAATACCGTCACCCACAAAATTGCCAGTGCTAACACGATATATAAAAGATCTTGACTTGATTCAAACATATGACAGGCATGATTCAATTTTTAAAAAGGTTTATTGTTTGGATATTTTTTTTACACGTAAACTTATTGTACTATACATATGATAACACACCTAAGAAAAAATACAATAGAAAAAAAATTACGTAGATTTTATAATAGAAACATACCCTGAGGTATCAAAGCGGTCGGTTGTTTTTGAAAAAGTCACTGTAAAACCTTTTTTACTCATTAATTCCTCAAACTCTTTTTTTTGCTCTCCGTCAAACCAATAAGAAAGGGTTTTATTACTTGGACTATTAGTTATAAAACTAATTTCAAAAAAAGCCTGACCGCCCTTTTTAAGACGAGAAGCAACTTTTTCTATCATCTCCTTTGTGTGCACCAGAGAATATGCATGAAAAAAAGGACCAAGGACAGAAAACATAAAGTCGGCTGGAGGCATCGCATCAATGTTTTTTAATTCAAGAGGTCCTCCATTCAGCTTTACATATCCTTCAGTCAACAAACTTTTTTTTTCTTTCTCTTCCAAACCTTTTCGACCCAAGTCCTTTGTCAACGAGTAGTCTACAATTCGTACATCAACCTGATCCATCCCTAGTTCTTTCCCTTTCTTCATCAACCTCTCTCTTAAATCTAACATCCCATACATAAAACCACCACCAAAACTAACAATAACCAGCACACCCATATTTGTCCAAAGTCTCTCTAAACAAAATTCAAAAAGTTTATTTTCTATATCTTGATCCGTGATTTCTTCTGAGAAAGTATCTTTCCCTTGTTTAATCCAATTATCACCATCGATAGTTTTCAAATTTATACCACTAGAATAAGGATAGTGTTTGAACCATTCAGTCAATTTCTCCTTTTCACGTAAAGAAGGAATAAATGAATCAGGATACTTTTTCATAAAAATGATACAGATTACCCTAAAAACCCGCGCACCTTTGCGGCCTGTAGTACAGCAGTTCGTGCATCATCCGACTCAGGATGATGCATTCGCTCACGAATACGTTTTGCAAGTATCTGATGCTCAGTATCGATAGCAAACTGTGTGCAACATTGTCGCAAGGCTGGTTTTAGTTCAGGTGGTACAAATGGGCAATCCGGATCAAAAAAACGATAGGCATCACGAAGATCATTGTCAAAATTGGTATATACTGTTCTCATATACCGAATGTCTTCTGTGGTCAATGCATTTAAGCCAAGCAATTCAGGTGGAAGTCCTACAGAATATAACGCCGCTGTAAACGTAATCGCTCGTGGCAGGGTAACATTATTCATTTTTCTCGAATACCCAAATAATCCAATATGCAATTTTCGCTTTCTTCGTTTCGGAATAAACTGCGCGACTTGATTGATCATGGGCGCCAGGGCCTGAACTTGCGCTTTATACGCCGCCGCATATCGTTCAATAATATCAATCGTTTTTTTCTCATCTACTTCAACTGGTGCTGAACGTTCATGAGCATTCAGTAGTTCGATCGCTTTTTGCACAACTGTCGGCGCACTATCAAATTTAAACGAAGACTGAATGGTGTACGTTTCAACACTAGGATACCCTTTGAGTATTCCTTGTACCGTGGCAGGTCGAAGATTTCCCCGAAATGGAGCCGAACCGGCCCCTAGAATAGGATAGATAGGAATTCCTACTTCGAGCGATAAGTTCCACAATCGTTGCAAGGCAATTTTATTGATGAGGACCGCACCGATTGAGCCATAATTGACCGCCGGATCCGAGCGAGCGAGAAAAACGCGCTGATACTCTAGTTGTTTATCAGAAACATATTCTCGCAAAATGTTGGCAGCATTCAACATGTGCTCCTTGTCTTCAAATAATGGAATTACATTGATATGTTTGGGATTAAACTCCCCAATCCATTCACCAATCGTAATATCATGTTCCAACAACCGCTGATCTTGCTTTCCGGCTACTCGTTCTGAATAGTAACGATAGATGCGATTGAGACTTTTTGTATTTGTCGTCATGGGCAAAATCACCTCAAAAATAGGTGCAATGTCTTCTCCATAAAACAACTTGGCCGCATCATATGATCGTGGAATACTTTCCAGTGTTTCTAGCAAAATTTTTCCCTCAGCCGCTTCAAACTCCGGATTTGGTACGCGAAACGTTAGAAACACCTTTTTTCCGAGTTTATGCTCACGAAAAAACTGCTCATTATTAGTAAGCAGTTTTTTAACAACAAAGTTATCCACCTCTTTTCCTTCAAAATCCCACATCTGCTCATTACACCCAAGGTGTGAGTAGGCATAGTACGCTTCTTGAATTTCATCTTCTCCCCCGATAAGCGTATCTTCAACAAAAAACGGCTGATGCGCGTTGTCGGGATGTTGTGTACTCATGGTGCGGGGAATATGGTGCATACTACTTCCGCATTTCCGCGCCAAATTTCTTTTCCAACATACTGATCACTTCTCTATGCACCTTTTCCACTTCACCCGCTTCAAGCGTCTTTTCTTTTGATTGATAGACCACATGATACGCCATACTCTTTTTTCCTTCTCCTACGGTATCTCCCTGATACACATCAAACAATTCTACTGCTACAATCAGCGGATTTACCTCTTGAATTGCCTGTTGGAGTGTAGCATGTTCAGTTGACCTCTCAACAACAATTGCAATATCCCGCTCTACTGCCGGATACAGAGAAAGCGGTTCATATTGTTCTTTTTCTTGAACAAGCGACAGGAGATCATTGAGATTGATTTCCAAAAGAGCAACTCGGTACGGAATTCCAAACCGCTCTTGTTGCGCCGGATGAAGCTCGGTAATATACCCAACCACGGTACCGCTGACCACTATATCTGCGTATCGTCCCGGATGCGCGATAGCTATTTCAAAAACCGGCGACTTTTGCGTCTGAGCCGACACCCCAAGTCGTTCACAAAGTTGCTCGAACACAGACAGCAGTTCGGCAAATGGCAGATCATCGCCCTTTTTGGCATAGACCGCGCCCAGCAGTGTATCTTGTTTTGGTAGTCGCTCGGGCTCTCCATTGATTACCGCATCACCTGGTTCATGTTTGGAAAACACCTTCCCAACCTCAAACATTTTCACAGTATCAAATCGATGGACATTTTTTTCCACATGTTCAAGCAGTCCGTATACCAGCCGACGTCGAATAAACGGTCGATCTTTAGCAATTGGGTTTTCAAGCTCAAGATAATCATCCAAATTTTCACCGACCCCATTCAATAGTTCCGGTGCATTAAAAGAATAGCTGTACACTTCTGTAAATGACCCCTCATATGCCAACAGTTCTCTCACACGATGTTCCAGTGCTCGAAGTGCATTTTTTGGCGGTGGAGTAAGACTCGCTACCGGCATAGTAGACGGTACCTGTTCATAGCCATACATACGAATAATTTCTTCCACCACATCTTCCGGAATTGAAATGTCCTTGGTTGCCCGCCACGATGGTATGGTAATAGTAAAAACATCTTGTTTTTCTTTCACGTCAAATCCAAGTCGAGTAAGAATGTCTAAAATTTCTGCTCGAGGAATTTCGACACCAATTTTTTCTTGAATAAATTTGAGTGAAACTTGAAGTGGTCCATGTGCTACCTGCCACACCCCTTCATCAAAAACTGAACTTACCACCGTTGCGTTTGGACACAACTCAAGCGTCAATTCAACCGCTCGCTTCAAACCAACCTCTGCTTTAATCGGATCTTGGCTTTTTTCAAAACGAGTGGAAGAATCGGTACGGATTCCAAGTGCAGTTGATGTTTGACGAATAGATTTTGCGTCAAATGTAGCTGATTCAAAAATAATTGTTTTGGTCGTATCTGAAATTTCACTATTTTTTCCACCCATCACCCCGGCAATCGCAATTGGTTTTTCTTGATCAGCAATCACCAACATCTCAGAACTCAACACATGCTCTTTCTCATCCAAGGTCACAAACGTTTCACCTTCTACCGCTCTTCGTACCAAAACACTTGCTCCTTGTTTCTTATTCCTTGCTAACTGCGCAACATCAAACGCGTGCATAGGCTGACCAAGTTCCATCATGACATAATTCGTAATATCTACAATAGTATTGATCGGACGAATTCCTACGGCCCGTAGGCGTTCCTGCATCCATACCGGTGAATCTTTGACTTCAACCCCATCAATCGCCACCGCCATATATCGGAGACACGCCTCGGGTGCCTCAAGAGAAACAGATAGGTCAAGTCCTTTGCCTTTTGGAATAGTCGGAACCTCATAGGGTTTTAGATCCAGTTTGTGAATTGCAGCCACTTCTCGTGCTATGCCGTATTGACCAAACAAGTCTGGCCGATTGGACAATGATTTGTTATCAATATCAAAAATAACATCATTCTGACCGAGAGCGTCTGCAAGCGGAGTGCCTACCGGGGCTTCTATATAACTCAAATCCAAGATCTCTGCCTCATCTTGCTTGAGAAATATATCTCCAAGCCCTATTTCGTCGGCCGCACAAATCATTCCGTAGGATTCAACCCCACGAATTTTTGCTTTAACTAGCTCAACAAGCTCCCCCTCTCCATGCCAACGAACTTTGGCACCAATTTTCCCCAATGCCACTTTCATTCCTTCACGGACATTACTCCCACCACACACAATTTGCACTGTTTCAGTCCCAATATCCACCCGACACAGTTTCAGTTTATCCGCATCAGGATGTTTTTCACATGACAGTACTTGTCCCACAACGACATTATGAAGAAACTCCCCCTGTTTTTCCACACCCTCCACTTCAACTGTTTTCATGGTGAGACTGCGAGCAATATCTTCATCCGTGATAGTTTCGAGTTCGGGAATAAATTGTTTGAGCCATTGTTTACTGATATACATAATCAAAACATAATCATGGGCAATCTAGGTAATCTCGGCAAATCTGTGTCCTTATTTATGGCACACAGATATCCCAAGATGACCATGATGTACCACGTGTAAATGTTAAAACTGCCCCAAAAATCTCATATCACCTGACATAAAATGCCGGATATCTTCAATTCCATATTTCAACATAACCAGTCGGTTCAATCCAAGTCCAAACGCAAATCCGCCAAATTCCTCCGGATCTACTCCACCGGCTTTTAGAACCTCGGGGTGCACCATACCGGCACCAAAAATTTCGAGCCAACCGGTTTGTTTACAGACACGACACCCGTCACCTTTGCACAAATAACAGGTTACCTCTCCATTGACTCCCGGCTCCACAAACGGATAGAGTTTTGGTCGTAGGCGCATCTTTGTTTCTTCGCCGTAGAGATGTTTTGCCAAGGCTTCCAGCGTTCCTTTCATATCACCAAAGGTAATATTTCGATCAACCACCATACCTTCCACCTGATAAAAGGTGTGTTCATGTCGCGCGTCAGTTGCCTCATTACGAAATACTCGCCCCGGAACCAACATTCTGAGTGGCACACCATAGTCTTGCATGGCCCGTACCTGCACCGGAGAGGTCTGCGTGCGCATGACCCAATCCCCATGGCCTTTGATGTAAAATGTATCCTGCATATCTCGTGCCGGATGGTCTGGTGGCATGTTGAGAGCGGTAAAATTGTAATAATCACTTTCCAGCTCCGGTCCATCAACAATCATAAATCCCATGGAAATAAAAAATTGTTCAATTTGCTGTTGAATTTGTGTAATCGGGTGCATATGCCCAACTTCTGTTGCCGGAATTTTTGGTTGGGTCACATCAATCGCTTCGGTGGTTGCAATATTTTTCCATGATTCAGCCTGGAGTGCTACTTTTTTCTTACTATAGATATCTTCTAGTTCAGTCTTTACTTCATTAATGAGTTTCCCCATTTCTTTTCGGGCTTCTCCGGACAGTTCTTTCAAGTTTTTCATGATTTCCGTTAGCTCGCCAGACTTGCGACCAAAAAATAACTGGTATACTTCTTCCAATTTTATAAAATCATTTACCTCATCAATTGCTTGCTGAAATTTATGTTTTAAATTTTTAATCTCTACATTCATATAAGGTTAATTTCAAAAACTATTTATTTCTTCGTTCTGTTTTTAAAATCAATATGTATTACATTTCCACCCTTTTCACGTGACGCACCTTCCCGTAAACTCAACTCACAATTTCTCACAGTCTCTTGAAGCCTACTTCTAAGTAACTCCAATATTGATTTTACAGTATCTCTTTCAAGATTATTATTCTTGAAAAAATCACCTCTTACACCTAATCCAATCTTTTCTTCATCGATACATTTATTGAGTGCTTCAAGTATTTCATTAGAAGATTCGCCCTGATCAACAATTTTACAAATCTCCTCCTTTAATCCCCTTGTGTTTCCAAACTCAGAAAATCTTCCCCCCCCCTTCTGAATCAGATGGAAAACCGCGGAAGACTTCATCTACAATTGTTTCTAACTGTTTTTTTATCTCTATTTTTTCTAAATTTCCGATTGCCATATTAATTACTAGCCATAATTCTTACTTTGTCTTATAATCACTTAATGAACTGGGTTCACTCAGAAAAGGCTCCGATCGCTCTGCTGTTAAACCTTTCTTTTTTTCTAAAAAAACTTTTTCTAGTTCTTCCAATAAAACTAATTGAGCTTCGCGATCTTCATCTACAATAGACTCTTCCGAGGTATCAATAATTGGCAAAAGATATTCTTCCGTAACTGCTTCAAAAACTATTTGAATCCTATCTATGAACGTTAAAGGCTTCAACGCTTGATTTTCATTTGTTTCCAACCATCTTTCATCCATTTGATTTTTCAAATGTTCATACCATTTCTCAACAATTTGTTGATACTCATCAAACAACATCTTTCTGTTAACACCATAAATAGCATCACCACGTACTTCGGATTTAGGATAAGCATTATCAAATACTTCACTTAAAAATTTTATTACTCTTTGCTTATCAAAATCAACAGGCTCAGTTACCATACTAAAACAACCCTCTTACATCCCGCACCGTCACAAGTACAATCAAGATCATGAGAAGAATAAACCCAATCGTGTGGGCCGCTTGTTCGTATTTCATCGGCACCGGTCGTCGAATAATTTTTTCTACAATCACGAATAAAGCACGTCCACCGTCAAGCGCCGGAATTGGCAAAATATTTATGACCGCCAAACTCAAAGAAATCTGCGCTGTCACATACGCCAAATATGATAACCCCATTCGCGCACTTTGACCAACCACAGACGCAATCGCTACCGGACCACCAACATCCTGTGTCACGCCTTGTCCCAACACCAAACTTTTTATCAAAGCCAAAATTGCAAAGAAAATATACTGTATCAAAAAGGCTGCCCAAGCAAATCCTTGATAGATCGCCTGATACCAAGGTAACCGCACATCTTCCATAACCAACTCAACCCCAAGGCGAGGAATTTGTTGCCCCTCAATTTCAACTACTTGTGGTGTCAATGTCTTGGTAAGCTGTTCACCATTTCTGTTCAAGACTACTTCGATTTCCTTTTCTCCCTGTGACATAACATACGTAATCATTTGTATGTTATTGGTCACCGGTGTTCCATCAAGTGAAAGGATGATATCTCCTGATTGCAAGCCAGCCTCAGCCGCCGGAGTATTTTCTTGAACAGATTTTATGTTCACGGTTGGATTTTCGATCAAACGTGATGCATACGGATCAAAACTTACCAAATCTTTATCTACCCCTGCCATCAGGACACCAGCCAAAATAACCCCAGCCAGTAAGAAGTTCATAGTGACACCAGCCACCAAAACCACCAGTCGTTGCCAAATCTTTTTTGACACAAAACTATCGGTTTCACCACGCGCTTCTCCACTTTCTCCTTTTATCTTTACAAATCCACCGAGCGGTAGCCAGTTGATGGAATAAAGAGTTGAGGGAAATTCCTGAATTCGCTCATCCCCACCGACCGTCTCTTTGAGCGAACCTTTTCCGGCCCCAAGCACTCGTATCCACTTTTTAGTAGCCGGATCCTTGTACCAACCAATAGCGCGTGGAGGAAATCCAAACCCAAACTCATATACTTTCATCCCCGCCTTTCTCGCTGTATAAAAATGACCCCACTCATGAACAAACACCAACAAACTCAGGATGAGGATAAATACGACAATAGTAATCAGCATAATATTGACAATAATCTAATTATTCCGTAAAATAACGCTAGTATTATGACACATATTCATCCTAATGTCTAGAGAGTACCAGCTCTCAATATCTACCAGCGTCACATATTTGTTGGTACACAGTTAGCAAGTTGACAAGCCTGCAAGTTGGCAAGTTTTTCAGAAAATTCTCGACCTAACATTCATTTATTGATAAATTTATTCAATCGGCCTCGTAAGCTTAATAAGCCTAGGAAGCCTCGTAAGCCTTTTATCTATGCTCGGTCTCTTTATCGTTCTTGGGGTCATAGTACTCCTCGCTCTTTGGCTCATTGTTCTATACAACAGCCTTATTCGCATGCGTAATCAAGTAAAAGAAGGATGGAGTGACATTGATGTCCAACTCAAACGTCGTCATGACTTGATTCCAAACTTACTCGAAAGTGTCAAAGGGTACATGAAGCATGAACGTGAGCTTCTCGAAAAAATTACCCAGTATCGTTCAAAAGCTCTTGACGCACAAAAAGCTGGTGATACCAAGGGTCTTGCCCAAGCCGAAGGCATGCTTGGCGGAATGCTCGGTCAACTTCAGATTGCTGTTGAGGCTTATCCTGATCTAAAAGCAAACACCAATGTCGCCCAACTCATGGATGAACTCTCTGACACAGAAAACAAAATTCAAGCCGCTCGCCGCTTTTACAACGGTATGGTACGTGATTTCAACACCAAAATCGAATCATTTCCAAACAATATTTTTGCCGGCATGCTGAAGTTTGAGAAGTATGAGTTCTTTGAGATTGAAGACGCGAGTGAGAGGGAGAATGTGAAGGTTTCGTTTTAATGAGTGTCTGAACATGTCTGAAAGACCAAAGAAGTTAAAAATGATACGTAAACCCTCCGATTGGAGGGTTTTTTGTCTTGCAAAGAGCGAGAAATGCTGTATACTATAAGTACTTTATTTTTACCTTATGCGAGGAGAACAACCTACTGAATACAAAAGCCCCTTTGAACGATTTCGTGGAAGAAACATGAAACGTTTTGTTACAGGACTACTTCTTTCTCTCGGTCTTCATGTTGGGGCAGGGATAGGAGTTAGGACAGTTGGCAATGAAAGACAAACAAAGCTTTTAGAAAAAAGAATGCAAGATGAAACAGAGCATAAATATGAACAAAAAAAACATGATCGAGAATCGGTGAAAGAATTTCTTTTTTTACCACTATCCAAAGAGGAATTGATTGATGACCTGCTGAAACAAATGGGCGTTAAAAATATTGAGGAAGTAAAGCAAAATACTGAACTTACCAAGAAAATTGATCTAGGTCTTTACTTTTTACAAGTAGAATTTTTGGAAGATAAAATTACGGCCAAAGAAGCCAGGGATGCGTATTTAAACTATCTATTAAAGTTAAAAACGTTTGAAGAGTTGAAAGAAAAAAACCCCGATCCTTTATATATTGCACAGGAAGTTATGAAGGAGATAAAAAAACCACAAATTTACGCTATCAAAACACACAAAAAAAGGGGAAATAATTTTGACTATAACCCTACAAGTCCAAGACTCTCACAATTGTTATTAAACGGAACTTCAAGCTGTGAATCTAGAAGTAAATTCACGACCGCAATACTCTCTTCACTTTTTCCAGCTTTACCTGTAAAGCTACAACTATATGCACCTGACACGAAAGGAATAGGTCACGTACAGACAATCATTGAATTCCAGTCTAAACACTATAATGTACAAACAGGAATACATGTCCAAGAATTAGAAGAAGCAGAGGTAGAAGGAACTACAATATTTCAAGATGCTCGAATCGCACACCTTGGATTGCTCGGAATATATAGTGAAATTTCAATTATCAATGAGCAAAACAATAATACAATTTTGGATAAGAAGTACGGTGAACCAAACACCGAATTAATACAAGACATAAAGGAAGAGAGGACATCAACAGATAATTATTCTTACCCTAGTGATTCAAAACCAACAAAAACCTTTAAAGGAAGTTCAGAGCCAGGCGACAGTTTTGCTTCTGAGTATGATCCAGACTTATTAAAGAATAAGGTTCACACGAATGAACATCAAGCCCCTCCAAGACCTAGTCAACAAAAAAAGGGTGGATTTCCAGCAAAACCGTTAGAGAAAAGTATTGAAGTAGCAAGAGAAAAATTAGCCAAGGAATTGACAGGTAAAGCAGTGAAAAATACAAGCTCTTTACATAGGGCAGCAGAAATAATTACCACCCCCACTATAAGCATAGAAAGACAAGTAGAAGAAAAATTGGGTATAAATAAAAATACAGACTTTCAGACAGAAGAACAAACAAAGAGTGAGCCTCACAAACTCCATGCACGGTACATTATTACACAAATGATTCTACCACGTCTAGTGCAAGAAGAAGAAAATCAAAAAGAAGGAGTAGCAGATCCAAGTCTCAACGATCCAATCATGCAGGCTATTAAAAAAATTGATGAAGCTGGTGAGCTTGACCGGGCTATAACCTATTGGCAAAAAGGATGGATGGAATATACGGAAAAAGAAATTCTACAACCACCAATCAAAAACAAAAAAACCGGAAGTAAATACTTTAAAACCCAATCAAGGATTGCCGAAAGAATTCTAGAAAAAATAGAAGCGTATAAAAAACTTTCCAAAGAAAACAGACTAGACAGAGTGATTGGATTCTTTGCGATAAAAAAGGTAATTGCCTTAGACATAAACACACCTATTTCACCTGAAGATCTTCTCCAAGATCTTAAAACCTTATTCATCAAAGTTGATGAGTTTCTAATAAATGAACCCGACTTTACTTTTACTATTTCGATTAATCATCATACAAGCAATTCGCTAACCGAAGAAAGCATTGAACTTTTGAGTAAAATACCTTTGCAAAAAATTTTTTTAGATACCAACGTTGATCTGTACAAAATAAGAAAACTTCTTGATTTGCAGAAAAAAAAATATCCCCACAAAGAAGTAGTCATGGTCATAGCGAATCACAAAGAAGGTACAGATATTACGCCAATTGTTTCACACCTACTACCCAACCATGAAAACCTACTTCTTTACAGAGATAAAAACATTGAAGATTTTCTATATATAAATGATACACACAAAATTGATATTGCACAGACCCCTGAAGAAAAACGACAGTTAGGTGATACATACATTATTGACTCAACTCTTAATAGGATAGTAACGGAGGAAAGGTTGGTAATCGATATGACCGGTTTTCCTAACATCCCTTTTAAGGTAGAGCTATATGACAAGATAGTAAAAAAAATAAATCGATTTGGTTTTTCTTTTGATGATATAAGTATTGCTTTTTTTAATGATTACAAAACGGTAGTAGACAAGCTGGACAAAAAAATTCTAGAAAAAGTAAAAAAAGTAACCATAAAACATACCAACACCCCAATTTCACTTCCGGAATTATTAGAATTTTTTCCGAACGCTAACCAAATTACAATTGAAAACTCATCCATATCAAACTGGCCACAACAAGTAACTTCTAAAACAAGAAAAATAAATTTTGAAATAGAAAACTGCAAACTACCTGAAAATGAGTTTCCTCCTGTTAGCAGTAGCACAATGTGGGATATTACGTTAGTGGCAACAGATATTATTCAAGCTTCAACTTATATTA
Source organism: Candidatus Paceibacter sp. (assembly GCA_020725175.1). Lineage (GTDB taxonomy): Bacteria > Patescibacteriota > Patescibacteriia > Magasanikbacterales > UBA922 > DYFM01. Next base: position 66,661 of record DYFM01000001.1, on the reverse strand, counting down.
ATCACTTTTATACCCTAAACAACAATACTGTAAGCGTAACAATGGATGAAGAGTGGTTCACACTCAGATTTGAATATAATTACTTAAATTTTAAACTTCCGGATTATTCTCAAATTGGAAGAATATTACAAGCATCTGAGATAAATGAGTTACACTTAATAGTCCATGGATATACAAAAAAAACAATAGAACAAATCACAGTACTTAAAAAATACGGAATAGAAATATCCTCAGACTTAGGACATTAACAATCTTAACATTTTTAACAACATATCATTGTCATATGTACTCAGAAATCACCCACAACAAACGAAAAACAGTTCTCCTCATCATGATTTTTATCGCCTTCATCATGGTCCTTGGATATATCGCCGCCGAGTATCTTGATTATGGCTACGGTGCCATGGGCTTTGCGCTTATTCTCTCCTTTATCATGACCCTCGTCTCGTATTTTCAAGGCGACAAAATCGCTCTTGCGTCAACCGGAGCCAAACCAATTAAAAAAGAAGACAATCCATACGTATATCGCATGGTCGAAAACCTAGTCATTACCGCCGGTATGCCGATGCCAAAGGTCTACATTATCGACTCCCCCGCTCTCAATGCCTTTGCGACCGGTCGTGATCCGGAACATGCGTCTATTGCTTTTACTACCGGTATCATCAATGCTCTTGAAAATGAAGAACTGGAAGGAGTTGTCGCGCACGAACTTTCTCACATCAAAAACTATGATATTCGTGTTATGACGATCGTCATTGTCTTAGTCGGCGCGATTACACTTCTGGCCGATATGTTTTTCCGTGTTCGCTTTTTTGGTGGTGGACGAGATTCAGACAGTAAGGGCGGACAACTGGGAGCAATACTCATGATTGTTGGTATTGTACTTATGATTATCTCCCCACTCATCGCCGAACTGATCAAGCTGGCCGTCTCTCGAAAACGAGAATACTTGGCCGATGCTTCCGGTGCGCTATTGACCCGCTATCCGGAAGGCTTGGCACGAGCGCTCGAAAAAATTTCTCGATCAAACCAACCTCTCGAAACCGCCAACTCAGCCACAGCCCACCTGTTTATCTCAAACCCATTCAAGAAAAAGAAAATTTCATCACTGTTTTCCACTCATCCTCCGATTGAAGATCGAATTGCAAAGTTGAGGGGGATGTTGTAGTTCATTCCGGTACGAAATGATGAAATAGCAAAATAAAGAAACTTTAATCCGTAAAATGAAGTACCGAAGAAAATACTTATTATTGTGGTTTTTTTTCGCTATAACTGAACAAGCATGAAAAAAACAACCCTCATTACCGGCGCATCCAGTGGCATAGGCCTTGAACTCGCCCGTATTTTTGCGCAAGAAGGATCTGACCTTTTCTTGGTGGCTCGCAATGAAACAAAATTACTACAATTAAAAAGTGAACTTGAATCTAAACACAACATATCTGTCCACGTGTTTCCGAAAGATCTCTCGCAGCCCTCGGCCCCGGAAGAATTGTACCACCTGACCAAAGAATACCATCTTCAGGTTAACACTCTTGTCAACAATGCCGGCTTTGGAACCTATGGTTTTTTCAAAGATACAAAGTTACAAGAAGAACTGAACATGATTCAGGTAAATATTTCCTCTCTCACCGCTCTCACCAAACTCTTTCTCCCACAAATGATTACTCAAAAATCTGGTAAAATTCTCAATGTCGCTTCTACCGCCGCCTTTCAACCCGGGCCTCTCATGGCTGTATATTTTACTACCAAAGCCTACGTATTATCTTTTTCCGAAGCGCTCGCAAACGAACTCAAAGGAACCGGTATCACAGTAACCACGCTCTGCCCTGGACCAACTGAGACGGAATTTCAAAAACGATCACAGATGAATAGCGGTTCACTGTTTACCGGCAACATCCCTACAGCTAAATCTGTAGCTGAAGTAGGCTACAGTGGACTCATGAAAGGAAAAACAGTTGTTATACCCGGATGGAAAAACACTACTCTCACCTTCCTCAACCGCTTCGTACCAAGAACAGTCGCAACCGCTATCGTACGTAGGTTACAGGAATAAATACATCCCTTGAATCGTAATACCATTTTTTTCATTCTACATTATCTGATGAAACAGTTCTCATCAACTACCCCAACCTTTATCCTCAACAAAAAACCAATAAACTAATCAACCAAACAATTCCCTATGATCCCCGGTAAAGACTACATCAGCGTTGGAGTAGGTATCCTCATTATGAATGAAGAAAGAAAAATTCTCCTTCTCAAACGTGGTAAAGAAGTACGCAATGAACCCAACAAGTGGAGCCTACCAGGAGGAATGGTAGAGTTTGGCGATACGCTTGAAAAGACAGTACAAAAGGAAGCCAAAGAAGAACTTGGCGTAGACGTTGAAATAATTCAGCAACTTCACAATTTCAACCATATCATTCCCGAAGAAAAACAACATTGGGTAACCACTACCTATATTTGTACCATTTCCAAGGGCACTCCTCAGATTATGGAACCACACAAATGTGACTTGCTTGATTGGTTTACAATACAAGAAATGGGCGACTTGCCAAAAACGATTAGTCTTCAACACATACTTGAGTATCTCAAAAATCATCCGCTGTGACGGATGATTTTTTGTTGTTGTCATCTATACTAAAACACCGGTAAATGTGACCGAGACACCTCTTAACACAACCAATCCTTTCAACCTCCTTTCCTTACAAAAAAGGAGGAGACAACTTCTGATTTCAACCCAACACCTCAAATCGTTTTCCTCCATTAGAAACTTTTTCCGCCCGACTAACGATATCTTCCAACACCGCGAAAGCGGTAGCATCAACCTGCTGTTTTACTTGTTCAAATTTCTCTTCGGTTACCTCAAGCCCAACATCCTCACCGATAGCAACGTAGAATTTAATCTTCGGTTCAGTACCCGAAGGTCGCACCACAATTCGTTTCGTTCGTTCTTCATTTAAATAGAATACCAACGCATTATCCGGAAACCCTACATATTCACCTACTTCTTCGCCGGTATGTGGATCAATGAACTTCTTGGCAAGTTGGTCGAGTACAATATGTACTCGTTTTCCATCCACCTCAGTAGGTAATTGCGCACGAAAATTGTTCATAATAGCGAGCATTTTTTCCATCCCATCCATTCCTTGATAATAAATCGCTTGCAACAGTTCTCGAAAATATCCATACTGTTTTTTAATTTCCTCCAACCGCTCATACAAAGTTTTTCCTTCTTGTTTTAGTTTGGCAGCATACTCGGAAATAAGCATTGCCCCCACCGCTCCATCTTTTTCTCTCGCGTAAGTACCATACAAATACCCATGACTTTCTTCAGCACCAAACAAAAACACCTTTCCTGTCAATCGCTGTTCTATCGCATCACCAATATATTTAAATCCTACCGGCAAATCCGGAATAACTTCTACACCATTATCTTGCGCAATTTTGGTCAACAGTTCTGTTGTAACAATAGTTTTTACCAGGACCGCATTCTTTGTAAGTCTCCCCTGCTGTTTTAGTTCGCTGGTAATATAATCAAACAATAAGACGGAAATTTGATTGCCATTAAAAAACACATACTCATCACTTGAAAAACTCTTTCTTCCGACTACCCCGATTCGATCCGCGTCCGGATCAGCTGCCAAAGCCAAATCCGCACCGTTTGCTTTGGCTTGTTCCACCGCTTGACGCATAGCGATTGGTACTTCCGGATTTGGCGTTTGTTTTTCCACAGCCGAAAATTCCGGGTCAGGCGTCATTTGCGGCTCAACTCGCTCAATAACAGTAAAGTTCATTTGCTCAAGAACCGGTAAAAATGAGGTAGTAGCACATCCGTGTAGCGGGCTGAAAACAATATGGACATCTCGATAGGGCCCCAAAGACAAATTCGCAACAGCATCATGATAAGCTTGGTCAGCATCACTCCCGAGTAACACAATCTTGCCTTGTGCTACCGCCTTTTGAAAATCTGCCTGAACAATGTGTTGAACACTTCCTACTTCAGAAATAATCCCAACATCATGCGGTGGCACGACCTGCCCGCCCGTTTCCCAATAAACCTTTATCCCGTTATCTGTTGGCGGATTATGACTCGCGCTAATCATGGCCCCACCAACAGCATGTTTATACCGAATAGTAAAAGAAATCTGCGGTGTTGCTCGTACACCGTCAAAAAAGTATACGGTAATTCCATTGGCCGCAAACACACTCGCCGCTACCTCAGCAAACCGTCGGGAATTATGCCGAACATCGTATGTCACCACCATTCCCCGCCGCTTCACCTCTTCTTCACCAAAGTGTTTTTTGAGATATTCCGCAAAACCCTGAGCCGACTCAGCAATAGTACGTGTATTGATGCGATTTGGCCCCACCCCCATTTTTCCACGTCGCCCTCCGGTACCAAAAGGAATAACTTGATAAAACGCGTCATTGAGTTCGCTCACATTTTTTGCTTCAATGAGAGCCAAAATTTCGGAACGAAACGCTTCGTATGATTCTTCATTGAGCCATTTTTCAATTTTTTGGCTGGCCGAATCAACCAAACCAAGTGTTCGAAGTTCTGAAAGTTGACTAGAAAAAACATCTACTGTCATATGTAGTTGATTTAGAAGGAATTATCATGTATGATTAGTATAACGTGAAGGAGGAATTTTTTGCAAATTTTGTTTTACGGATTACGGATAATACGGAGATACAGATGTTGAACCGGGCAGAATATGCAAGTACGCAGAGTAAGCAGAATAAGCTATGGTGTTTTGTACTCTTACTCTGCCTATTCTGCTTACTAGCTTACTCTGCAAAACAATTATCCGTACCTCCGTATTATCCGTAATCCGTAAGATACATAGTACCTATTAGTAAAAACAACTATTCCCTATGAATTCTAAACAATTTCTTGACAATCTCTCTACCCACCTCAAAAATAGTATTGCGCGGGCAATTTCTTTAGCGGCATCTTTGAATGAACAAGAGGTCTTGCCAATCCACCTCTTGATTGCCCTGGCCGAAGAACCAGGATCAGTGGCGGCGGAAATTTTGAAAAAATCCAAATTTAACAGCCAAATTGTCGCTGATTCCTTGCGTTCACGAGTAAAAGTACCAGCCACCACCTCCACCAACCCGATAGCAAATCTCTTACCAGAATTAAATCACAAGTCCAAAGAAGTGTTGGAAAAAGCCATGCTTTCTGCCTATGAACATGAGCACAACTACATTGGCACCGAACACGTTCTCCATGGGCTCATTATTTGTGAAGATCCTTTGGTAGACGCGATTCTAAAACAACAAAAAATATCATTTGACGACCTTGAAGATCAAATTCACACCGTCTTTGCCAGCGTGAGTAAATTCCCAGCCGTAGAAGACGTGATTGATGCAATGGATCAAATAGAACAAATGATTGACCAGCCGCCAACCAACCATCCGCAATCCACTCCCCGCATCACCCCCAATCACTCCGGAAAAAAGAAACATGCACCAAAACAGCAAACTGCCCTGGAGATGTTTACCATCGATCTGACAGCGAAGCAGTTACAGAGGAAAATTGATCCGGTAATTGGACGAGAGAGAGAAATAAGCCGTCTCATCCACATCTTGGCACGTCGACATAAAAACAATCCGGTTCTAGTTGGAGAACCAGGCGTAGGGAAAACCGCCATTGTCGAAGGATTGGCTCGCCGTATAGCCAGTGGCGATGTACCGGACATTTTGAAAGACAAAAAAATTCTTTCCCTTGACCTTACCCTTCTTTTAGCTGGTACGATTTACCGTGGAGAGTTTGAAGGCAGACTAAAACACATTATGGACGAACTCAGTAATCGGGAAGACTGCATCTTGTTTATAGATGAAATTCACAACATTATCGGCGCCGGATCAAACCAAGGGACTATGGACGCAGCCAACATGTTGAAACCAGCCTTGGCCCGAGGACAACTGCGCTGTATCGGGGCAACCACATTTGATGAATACAAAAAATACATTTCCAATGATCCAGCACTGTCCCGACGATTTCTTTCCATTCACGTAGAAGAACCAAGTGCCAATGAAACCATTCAAATTTTAGAAGGAGTGAAAGAAAATTTTGACGAATATCACGGAACACTTATTCAAGATGATGCAATTCGAGCGGCAGTTTCTCTCAGCGGTCGCTATGTACATGATAATTTTTTTCCGGATAAAGCCATAGACCTCATCGACGAAGCCGCGGCCAGTGTTCGATCCAAACGCCCTACCCCGCCGTATGTCGCAAAACTACGTACGCTTCGTGATCGATTGCAAGAACTAAAAAAGAAAAAAGAAGAAGCGGTAATTTCCGAACAGTTTGACGGCGCGATGGAAATAAAAAACGAACTGGCTGCACTAGAAAAAGAACTGCACACGATTGAAAAGAAATACAAAAAGAAACCTTCCACCAAACCAGAGCCGGTCACAGCTGAAGATGTTACCAATGTATTAGCTGATCGACTTGGCATCGATTCATCACTTTTGATTGCAGACGAATGGACATCTCTTAATGAACTCGGAACACGTCTCAGCACCCATATCATTGGTCAAGAACCGGTCATTCACGATCTGGTGCGAACACTTAAACAAAGAGAATTACGGGGAATAGAAGAACGAAAACCACGTGCGTCTTTTCTTTTTGTTGGACCAAGTGGCGTAGGAAAAACCGAACTGGCTAAACAGCTTGCCAAAGAACTGTATCAGTCACCAAACGCGCTGATAAAACTCGACATGAGTGAGTTTTCTGAATCGCACGGAGTTTCAAAACTGCTCGGTTCCCCGGCCGGGTATGTTGGGTATAAAGAACGGAATAGATTTCTCGATGAAGTTCAAAAAAAACCGTATGCCGTTGTCTTGTATGATGAAATTGACAAGGCCCACAGAGATGTCTTGAAACTTCTTCTCCAGATCCTTGACGAGGGCGAGCTCACCGACAGCACCGGCAAAAAAATTTCTTTTAAAAATTCGATCATTATTCTGACCGCCAACATCGGAGCGGAACTTTTTCAAACTACCGGTATCGGATTTGAAAAACAAACCAATGACCCGATCGGACTTTCACGAATACAAACGGCCGTTACCGCTCGTATCAAAGAAGAATTGGGCAATGCGCTGATGAGTCGTTTAGATCAAATTTCTCTGTTTACCCCACTTTCAGAAGAACACATTTCCACTATTGTAAAAAAACACACAGAAGAGATTTTTGCACAAGTACGAAACGTCCAACAAATAGTGATTCAACTCGATTCGACTATTCTTCCTAGCCTCACCAAAGAATGTTTCTCCTCCGATTCAGGCGCACGCTATGTTACCCGCCACTTAGAGCGCGTCATTCACGAACAAGTCATGACAGTACTCGATAAAAAACAACGCAAAAAACGTTATACGCTCAAAAAGAGCAACCAAGGTTATCGACTTATCTAAACTACACATGCCTGTCTCACCTCTCCCAGATCAAGAACAACAATGGGCAGCAGCACTCCGCACCCAAAAAGGCCGCCGCTTTTCCAAGGCCGGTTTTACGTTACACGAGGAGCAAAAAAATATTCTTGAAGAAATACAATTTCAAAAAACACAACTTTTGCAAGCACACGACAAACAACAAACCTCAGACACCGAACGACGTCTCAACAGAATGGTTGATCTGCGAGCCCGACTATGTGTCATTTCACTGACACTCCTCAAACAACAAGGAAAACTGACTGCCAAGGATATTGAGAAAGAAACGAAAATGTACTATACTGAATGCGCCAGACTCGTAGTTGCTTTTTCTCAATCGCGCTAATGTTTGCGTATGAACATACCAGGACTTCACAGCAAATTAACCGGCGCGCTCATGGCTGCGTTTCTCAATTTTGCCGGAGGGCCTGGATCGGTAAGTAATGAAGAAGAATTACAGCAGGCAGCCGCTGAAGCGGCAGCAACCATGGAAGATGCCGTTACTGACGCAGCTCAAAATGCTGTTGATAATTTTACCAACAAAGAAGTCCTCGATAGTTTCGCCGATACGTCCGCTCTCGACGAAACACTGTCTCAACCGAGTCAAGCGTTTGACAACCCGGCTGCAGAGCAACCGTCCACCCGAAACAGAATCAATGATGCTCTAGAGGAAAAAAATCCATCATCAACCCAACCGAAAAACGAACCGACTCCTCAAAACAAATCGGCTACCACTGAGGAACAACAAGGGGAACAAGGAGAACCAACAGAACAACCTCCATATCAACCGTTTGATCAATCTCCTCCGGAAAACGAACTACCTGAAGATACTACCAAACAACCAAATAACGATATTGATGAAACACAACCACCGGAAACACAACCAGACCAATCACCTCCTGATTCAGAAAGCATCCAACAACAAGTCCAAACCCTTCAAACGCAAGCCGCGGCACTCCAGCAAGAAGAACGACAAACAATTCAACAACTTAATCAGGCAAAAAATCGACTCGATAAAGACGAAAGAGTGTCGGGTCTACGCAAACAAATTTCCCAACTAAAGTTTAGTCTGAAATTAGTTAATCTTGCTTTCTATGGAATCATGATAATAGTAATTTTCTCAATCATTACCATTATCCCTATTATCATTCTCATTCTTACCGGAGGCGCCGGATTTTTATTTGCCATGGCCGGAAGACTTCGTTTTCAAAAAGCTCGACTGAAATCCAAAATTACGAGATTACAAGACGAGCTGTCCGCTAGAATAGCACAGCTCCAACAAGAGTATGGCATCCCACAACTTACCGCTCAATTAGGACAAACTCAACAAAAAATAGCGGGAATATCACAACGATTAAACCAACTTCGTTCAGCATAACCATTAATTACATTTTCTTGTATGGACAAACGTCGCCTCCTTTTCGCCATCGGGTTCCTCATTGTCACCATCATTCTCGGTATTCTTCTTTGGATGGTATTTTTTGCCCCCAAGCCCACTCCTCGACCGGTTGGTCCAGATGGGCAACCACTTCCCACTGACGGATTTCCTGAAGCAGGTCAAGGTGGCACACGCGGCAGTGTCACTGACCAACCAGGTTCTCTCCCAACTCCCGGTCAAACTCCCGGAACCACCCCCCCAACAACCCAACAACCTGGTTCATCTGAACCCAGCTTCGTCCTTCCAGCCAGCGTACAGCTCATTGATGTACCGGTACTCGCTGCCACCAAAGACACTCTGGGTGCAGCCAAATTTTACAATAAACAAGATGGAAAATTTTATCGTCTTTTACCCGACGGAAGTCTCGAACTCTTAAGCGAACAAACATTTTTTAATGTAGCAAATGTCGTATGGTCACCAGAAAAAAATGAAACAATCATAGAGTATCCGGATGGCTCCAACATTTACTACAATTTTGACTCCAAAGAACAAGTTACCCTACCAAAACACTGGGAAAACTTTTCTTTCTCTCCACAATCGGACAAAATCGCTGCCAAAAGCCTGGGATTTTCTCCGGAAAATCGCTGGCTCATCACCTCAGATCCAACCGGAAACAACATTTCTCTGATTGAACCGCTTGGAGAAAATGCTGATCAAGTAATCATTGACTGGTCACCAAATAAACAAATAGTTGGCATGGCTCTCACTGGTGAACCACTGGGCGCATATCGACAAGAACTCCTTTTTATTGGACAAAACAAAGAAAACTTCAAATCAACTATCGTTGAAGGACGAGGCCTGACTACCGCATGGTCACCAACCGGAGAAAAACTTCTCTACAGTGCTTTTAGTAACCAAACAAATTTCAACCCAACTCTCTGGGTCGTCAATGCTTCTGGAGATCAAATTGGTACCGGTAGAAAACTGCTTGAAGTAAACACCTGGGCCAATAAATGCGGATTTGGAACTGATGATCGATATGTGTACTGTGGTGTGCCGCAAAACCTTCCGGCTGGTGCGGGATTTCAACCAGGACTCGGAAACACGACCCAAGATTCAATTATGAAAATTGATACCCAGACCGGACTAAAAACCGAAATCCCGGTAGAGACTCCGCCGACCGTTCAATCCATGTTTCTAAGTGATGACGGTAAAACTCTATTTTACACCGATGTCAATGTACCGGGTATTTTTTCTATACCGCTCTAAAGCTCAACTATTGTACGTGTATGCTGAACACAAAACACATCCTCACCATCTTTATTCCGGCCATTCTTATTGCGGGACTGGCACTTTTTATTGAAGTGGTACAATATCGTCCCCTCTTCCCTAAACTACCAGAAGAAGAACAAACTTCAGAAACCCCAACACTACTCCCGATTCTTCCAGGCGATCCGATTATCGGAAACAAAGCAGCCGCTAAAACAATTGTTGTGTTTGAAGATTTTAGTTGTGAAGGATGTAAACAACAAGATTATTTCTTATCAGAAATAGAACGAGAATATCCTGGTAAAATCAAGGTAATCTGGAAAGGACTTCCAGTGGCACGTTTTCCACATAATGCCCGCCTTGCTCACCAATACGCCTACTGTGCCAATCTCCAAGGAAAATTTGTCACCTTCAAGGATTTTGCGTACGCGAACAACGAATCCTTGTCCGATACAATGCTTCAAGAAATTGCCACGCAAATAGAACTGGATCAAGAACTTCTAACCACGTGTCTCAATAATGTCGCTACAGAAACACATATTGTAAATACCGAAGCACTTGCCATGTCTGTCAACGTTCAAGCGGTACCGGCAATTTTTATAGACAACAAACAAATCACTCCTCCGCAGTCACTTGCCGGCTGGAAAACTGTTCTTGGGTTATAACCTATGTTGCCTTTCTTTCATAAACATTTTCGAGTAATTGTCTTGACGCTCATCACGATCTGTTTTTTGTATTCTTCCCCAGCACTTGCCCAATACGGCCCAGGGAACGCGATAGGTGACGCGTTTACCGGTTCCGAACCATTAACCGAAAGTGAACTCAATGCAATGCTACAACAGCCACAGCTTCGTATCAAGCTGCCAGGACTCGAAAAATTTACCGAAGCAAATGTTGAAAACTTAACAACCGAAGATGATGAAGGAAACAAGTACATTTCAATTCCCTATGCCGGTGAATATATCGCGGCCATCTACCGATTTGTGATTGCGGCGATTGGGATTGTGTCAGTTATTATGATTATAATAGCTGGTTTTCAATGGGTAACAAGTGCCGGTAATAGCGACAATATCACAAAAGCCAAAACCCGGATCGAACACGCCCTCATCGGTATTTTATTGGCTGTTGGATCATATCTTTTTCTTTTTACCATTAATCCAAATTTGGTAAAGTTTCGTAATTTGAAAGTGTTGTATGTGCAGGCTGAACCAATACCAGATGAAGCATATAGTCATGTTAATGATGTTGCTTCTGATTCAGGACCAAATATAATAGGACCCGATGGAACCATTCAACCCCCAAGAAATTGTTCTGTACCTGTACCCTCCTCACCTAGCAATTTAACCGGATTTGATACGAATAAAAAATTTCTAGGACAACTTGATTGCAATATTTCATCCAGAACAAAAAATGCGAAAAGACCTCCTTCTGATGTAAAAATGGTCATATTACACCTCGGATTCCCAAAAGAAAACGTATCAGGAATGATTAGTATGTGGGCCAATGACTACAAGTTAGGTAAAGCAAAAAAAGATAAGGCAACTAAAAAAATTTATCGTCTTCCATTAACAGTCAATCAGGTGCCAATTGGCTCACATTATGCGGCTGTTCCGAGTGGTGAAGTATATCAACTAGCAGATGAATTACATGTTATGAATCACTGTTGTAGTGAAAATAAAATCTCGATTGGGATTGATATAAATTATCAAAAAAACTCTGAAGGTTATTTTTATACGGAAGAACAGTACCAAAATATTGCAAAACTCATTGTTGCATTGAGTAAAAAATATAATTTTCCAATTAATGATACTACAGTACGAGGACATTGTGAACTTGGCACTCACCATGATCCACCAAATTTTAAACTCAACAAACTCGGAAAATATATGGGTACTTCTTTTAACCTTTCACAACATAATCCTAAAGGTCAGTGTAGTTGGGATCCGAGTCTTGAATAATTTTCTATGAAAAAAAATTTAGAAGAGCTATTCCAATTTATTAGATCTATTCAGCGTGGAAAAAAAAACAAAGTTATATATATATTTCTTTTTCTATTATTCATTGCGTATTTCCCAAATACTGTTCGTGCCACCACCAAAACCGCCGTCATCGGGTCATCAAGTTTTGTTGGTGGATGTAGTTCAGGAGGTTTTGTGGAAAAACTCAAAAAAGCACTTCCGGACAAAGCGTTTGAATGTTTTGCAAAATCAGGATCCAGCTCATCATTTTTTCTGGATCAGTACAATACTAAAGTAAAAGGAAAAGGATTCAGTGAAATTATACTTTACGGCGGCCTAAACGGGCTTAATAACACAACTGGTCTCCAAAATACACAAAAAAATCTTACAACGATTATACAGTCTGCAAAATCGGAAGGAAGCAAAATAATTATCATGGGGGCACAACCATTTAAGGGATATAATAGCTGGACACAAACATGGGGAGACAACATCAAAGCCAATAATGCCTGGCTCGCCGGAAAACCTTATGGTATTGATAGTTACATTGATGTCTATAGTAACGTTGATAAAGATAACGATGATACCATAGATAGTCAGTTTGATTCTGGCGACCATCTTCACCTAAACAAAACAGGGCAAGAGGTTATGTTTGCGCTTCTTATGCAACAAGCCTATGGTGGATATACCCCAGGACCAGATTCCGCTGGATTTGACGCCTCAACGCTCGGTCAACAGTCACCTGCCAGTACCGTTACCCCCATCCCCACCGGTTATTTCCCTTGCTCGGATCAAGACCCAAAAACCGGCAGTATGATTGATGCGGTATTTGATACACAGGAATATACCTCTGAAACAAAACCACAGATCAAATGTCCACAGCCCCAGATAATTGTTCCTGGTTTACAATTTGGTGGTGTTTATATACCTGAAGAAGGTGACGTAGACGGAGGATTCTATGCTTATCTCCCCTTTATCGGTGACTACATACTCGCGCTCTACCGATACGCCATTGCTGCTGCTGGAATCATATCAATTATCATGATTATTTTTGGTGGCTTTCAATGGATGATATCTGGGAGTAGTAGTGACAGTATTAGCTCGGCCAAGAAAAAAATTGCAGGCGCTATTATCGGATTATTTTTTGCCATTTTGTCCTATACCATACTCTACACACTCAATCCCAATTTGGTTCAATTTCGCAATCTCAAAATTCAATATATACAAGGAAAGTCTCTCGACAATATGGATTTTTATGCTGAGGAAAAAGGTGAATTTGATGCGAGTGCGTATACTGGAGGAGGAAAACCTTTTGGAACAACAGAATTTGATCAATTATTCCAAAAATTTGCAGCCTGTATTGGAATAAATTGGCAATTACTGAAAGCTATGGCACACCACGAATCAGCCCTCAACCCAAATGCAGAAAATCCGAAGTCTAGCGCAACCGGTTTGTTTCAAGCAATGTGGGGATTTCCAAAAATCGGTAAAAAAACAGGTGGATGGCAATGTCGACCCGTGCTTGCAAAAGTCGATCTTGCCCAACACTGCTCCACTCGTGACGGGTTAAAAAACCCGGAGGTCAATAGCGCTTACGGCATTCTTGTTACACAAGCTAGCTTTCAGAAAATTAATAAAAAATGTCCTAATTCCTCACTAGATGATAAGGTATTCATGTTATACTTTGGGCACAGTAGCGGACCAGGTGCACTTGGAGCGGCAATCAATCGTTTTAGCTGTAATACCAACCAGTGGCCTGATGGTCTTTGGCCAGAAGGAAGCACCTATGCTGGAAAGAAAATATTCAACGGTGCATCAAAAGGATATGTTCAAAAGATTGTTGTGAAAATTCGATCCCTCGGAGTGACTGAATTTGCAGGACCAAAGAATATTACCCAATGTCCAATTGGGAGTAAATTATAATAACAACTATATCCGCATATCTGCGTCATCCGGATATTCGTATAACACCAAACTACATGTCCAAACCCACTCTCAATCTCGTCTTCACCTGCACCAACTGCGACGCCCAATTCAAAAAATGGGCCGGTCGTTGTTTGGAATGTGGAAAATGGGGTAGTATCAGTGAACAAGGGACAGTGGTCAGTAAACAAAAGATCGAGGTACCAAAAGCAGCACCAGTAAAAACAGTGGCATTTAGTGAGTTGAAAGGAAAAGAAGTACAACGGTCGAAAACAAACATTACTGAATTGGATCGAGTTCTCGGTGGAGGGATTGTGCCCGGGAGCCTGATACTTCTTGGTGGCGAACCAGGTATCGGTAAATCAACCCTCTCCATTCAACTCGCTACAGTCATTCCTAATACCCTCTATGTTTCCGGAGAAGAATCAATCGAGCAAATCAAGCTTCGCGCTGATCGACTTGGAATTACCGCGCCAACACTTCGTCTGGCCAATGAAACAAATGTCGATGCCATCTCGGCCACCATCCGACAACTCTCCCCTGCCCTTGTCATCGTAGATTCTGTTCAAACCATCTCAACTGACGAGGCGACCGGTGAAACCGGCAGTATGACACAAGTACGAGCATGTACCGCAACACTCCTAGATGTAGCAAAATCAACCAATACTGCAGTAATCATTATTGGCCATGTGACAAAAGAAGGGACCGTTGCCGGACCAAAAACACTGGAACATTTGGTGGATACCGTCCTCTACCTTGAAGGCCGGAAACACAATAATTACCGCATTCTTCGCACTGTCAAAAATCGTTTTGGCTCAACCGATGAAGTAGGTATTTTTGAAATGCAGGAAACCGGCCTAAAAGAAGTAAAAAATCCCTCAGCGAGTTTCCTTGATGAAGGAAGTGAATCAACACCAGGCACTATTATTACTTGTCTTATGGAAGGTACTCGACCCATGCTCGTCGAAGTCCAGGCGCTCGTCAGTAAAACAGCTTTCGGATTCCCTATTCGAAAATCAAGTGGGTTTGACCTGAATCGTCTTCATGTGCTGACCGCTGTCCTTCAAAAACGAGCTGGTCTCAATTTGGCACAATATGATATTCATCTAAATGTCGCCGGCGGAATTCGTGCCAATGAACCCGCGGTTGATCTGGCGGTGTGCCTTGCAATTGCCTCAAGTTATAAAGACAAAGCTCTAGGTAAAGATTTACTGGTCTTTGGTGAAGTGGGTCTTGGCGGAGAGGTACGAAGCGTGACGTTTACGGAAAAGAGGTTGAAAGAAGCGGAAGGGTTGGGTATGAAACGAGTCATTATGGCGTCAAAAGCGCAAATGAAATTACCAACGACTCAGTTGAAAATTTTTTCTGTGAAGAATATTGAGGAGTTGATAAAGCATTCGTGAGATCCATATACATAGACCTTCGAATTGAACGGATTCGACTAATGGCGGCGGATCTGTTTTTTTTGTAAAAAAAATCCCACATCAAGAGGGATTTTTACTTGTTATCAAACTCTTAACTGTTTTATAGGTTTTATTAGTTTTATACGTTTTAATTGCTTCTCACTCACTCCATCACCTTCATCCCTCTTGAACCCGACTCTACCCATCCACTAGACGTAATTTGGATAAACTCCGCGTTCGTTTGCATTTCCTCGATATTTCTTCCACCACAGTAACTTATTCCACTTTGCAGTCCCTTTTTCAATCCCCGCACAACATCAGAAACTGAGCCTTTATAATCAACCAATACCGAAACCCCTTCCACAAAAACATCGATATTTTCTTTGAGCTGTCGCCCTTCATCACGCTCTTTTCTCGCATGTCCACTTTCGTATGATGCACTGCCAGCGTAGCGTTTATAGCGTTTTCCGTCTTTCATGATAATAATACCGGGAGCCTCATCTGTACCGGCAAAAAAAGAACCGGAAAAAATACTACTCGCTCCGGCGGCAATAGCTTTTACTACATCACCCGGATATTTCATTCCACCATCGGCCGTTACCGGCACATCATGTTCTTTAGCAACCGACACCACATTCATAACAGCACTCAGCTGTGGATAGCCAGCGCCTGACATAATTCTGGTGGTACACACTGGCGAAGGTCCAATTCCTACTTTTAGCCCATCAGCCCCAGCCTCAACAAGGTCATGAGCTGCCGCGGCAGTAGCAATGTTTCCAACCATTACATCAATAGAAAAACTAGATTTTACTTCACGAAGTTGTTTGATCATGAGATCAGAATGCGCGTGGGCAATGTCCATGACAATAACGTCCACCCCGGCTCGAATCAATGCTTCGGTTCGCTCCAGTGAATCTTTTACCCCCACCGCCCCGGCCACCATGAGCCGTCCTTTCGCGTCTCGGGATGCCAATGGCCAGTGTTCCATTCGCTTGATATCTTTTGTAGTAATAAGTCCACGCAGTTTTCCCTGTTCGAGTAGCGGTAACTTTTCCACTTTGTAGGTACGAAAAATATCTTTCGCCGCGTCTTGCGTGATACCGTAATCAGCGGTAATAAGTCGCTCTCGCGGGGTCATGAGTTCTCGAATTAATCGATTCCCATCGGTCTCAAAGGTATAATCTCGATGCGTAAGAAGCCCTACCAAATCTTCCCCACTCATGACTATGAGACTGGTTACTTCTTTTTGTTCCATGAGATCTCTGGCTTCTTTAAGCGTAGCCCAGACATGAATAGTTACCGGATCTTCCACCACATAACTGGTACTGCGTTTTACTCGCCTTACTTCTTGCACTTGCTCAGCGATGGTGCCGAACTGATGAATAGTCCCAAGTCCACCTTCTCGTGCCAAAGCAATGGCGGTTTTATGTTCCGTCACGGTTGCCATATTGGCACTGACGAAAGGAGTGTTCAGCCAAATATGTTTCGTAAAGCGACTACGAATATCTGCTTCCGATCGGGACGCAAGCGGTGTGCGTTTTGGCACGAGAAGAACATCGTCGTAGGTGAGGGTGAGAGGAATTGATGATGGCATACAGTATAATTATCTCCTTCAATTGTTCAGAACTTAGACTTTTTTTAATCTTTTCCCTTTCTCTTTTGCTTCTGTGTTTCTATAAATCTTCCAACAACTTGCCGAACCGGCTTTCCATATATCTGTGGCGGATATCGAAGGTCAATAAATGAGCGCAGTGACTTAGTGGAAAGAAGTCGAGAAAAAGCGTACTTTTTGTCATCGGCTTTTTTGAATTCAAACCAAAAATAGGCTGATTGCTCCGAAAACCCCCCCTCTTTTGGTGTGGGAGAAAAAAGCATCACCTCTTCATGATATGTCTTTACTTCGCCAGGAGGTGTGTACTCAATATACAACTTCGCAAACACTACTTTTCCACCACCACCGACACTTTTACTTTTATATGTTTCTCCAGGCTTGTTGGTAGGTCGATAGTTTTTTATTTTTACGCCCGGAATTTTTTTCAAAGCACGAATAATATCAAAAACTGCAGCCACGTCTTCCACCTCTTGTTCCGAGGCTGTCTTGTCTTTTACAATTTGCGGATCTAATTCGCTCACTGAAAAGACGACGTTTTCTCTTTCATGCAAACGCTGCCTCGTTTCTTCATTCTCACCGCCAAAAAGCACAATTGCCCGACGATGAATATCTTCAACCTGTTCATAATTATCATACCCTCTTACCATTAGCTTTCTCATAAATGATTCAATTTCTTTCGGAAGTCCATTTTGGTGAACATAATAAAAGCCTCGATCAGTTTTGTATGCGCGTACATCAACCACTAAAATATTCTTGCTTTCCTCAGGATTTACATCAGAATCTAGTACCTCTACTGCTCGCAGATCAGTACCATCTTTTTCAAGTCGCACAAATATTTGGTATATTGGAAAACTGGAAATTTTATTCCAAACCTGGTTTTGCACCGGACGATTCTCAGTTTGTACCTGCCGAAAAAATTCATTTGGCTCATAAAATAAATACATGTCCATCAGTTTTCTTCGACATTCAAATTTATAACGTTTTATTAAATGTTTAATTTTTTCTCTTTCTTCATTGGTCTTTCTTTTGCCTTTAGGAACAAACCTCCTTAACACGTCTGGTGGTAAGGTATTTGAAAAACTTAATCGAATAAGATTTGCTACCGATGCTTCTTCCACCTCATGCATCTGTTCCAACAATTTTACATTGTGCGTCACTCCAGACTCTGGACGTATACTCTGCACAATACTTTGATTAAATTTGTTCACCTCCAACTTTACCTGCCGAAAAAAATCATGAGCCTGTTTCTGAGACGCTTTCACTTTTCGAGGCAGTTGCTCTACACCCTCGCGCTCATGATCTGTCAAAAAAAAGTGGTCCATAAAAAGTACTTCTAACTGTCCATCGCCTAACTCATGAATATAAGCAAGTTGAGCTGAGAGAGGAAGGCTTTTACCTGTTAATCCATTTCTTTTTGCAGTCTTTTCTACTGCGGCAGCAAAATTTCTCAACTTTCCGATAAATTCCTTTAAAAAAGGATTCTTTTCTGCGATAGAAATATAAGTATCAAAATCATACCGTGTTTCTAACAGGGTAAACATAAACCGGGACAGGGCTTCTATCTTTGAAAGACCAGCGTGTTTGTCTGCAACTTCTTCTTCAAAGTTACTCAGATCAATAGCAGCTATATAAGTATTAAAAACATCTTCATTTGACAATCCCTTTTTCTGCAGGCTTTCCAGTATTTCTCGCAGGCATTTACGTGTTTGCACCTGATCTTTGCTTTGATCTATCTTCGTATTCAATTCTTCTATCTCATCAGTACTAAATTTTGAAGAATTTATTGCCAAAATTTGTCGTAACAATGATTTCTTTTTTTCAGTTTCTTTTTTAACAATATCTAGTAAGAAAGAAATTTGAATTTGCTCCACTTCATGTGGCTTAACATTCTTTACTATATCATTTTCATCCTCACGAACTGTTCGCAAACTATCCAACAATGCTACCTCTTCGGCAGATTCGTATCCAGTTTCTGCTTCTAGTAAAAATATTTGTTTTGAAGAAAGTTTATTCTTTTGAAGTAGCTCTATAGCCTGCTCAATAGTAAGTCGTACTACTCCGCCGATCTTATCTCCTTCTGGGTCATGGGCATACGAAACATCGGTTGGTAAAATATGAAAAGAAAAATACTGCACACGTAAATCTCGATCACCTTTTGATGGATGTTTCAATGTATAAGTCATTTTCCCAAGTCTCTTTCCTTCTACCGGCCGTAAATGCGTTTCTTCAAACTTCCGTCGTAAAGCGGCTGTCTCAAAATCCTCCCCCTGATCCGCCTCTCCTCCTGTTGGCATCACCTGCCCGGCATTAACAGATTCAAAGCCTTTTTCTATCAGCATAACTGAAGTCAAATCAGTATCAACCAACACATCAATCACATCTTGCTCCGGATGAGTTTCCAATAACTTCTTAAGGTGCGGCTCTATTACCTCAGAACGCAAAGATTGTGTCACAAAAGATCGTGACACTCTTCTTTCTCTGTTTTCTTGTTCCTTTGAAACATTCGTATCAGGAATAAACGAATGTATACGATATTCCGTATCTCCTGGTGACATAATAACATCATTCCAAATGTACTCTCCCCTCCCATTCTTTTACTTTTTCCTTAAGTAACGGGTATTTTTCAAAATCAATTCCCCGGGCCGTATCTCGGGCCAGTTTGATTATAGCAGTATCCTTCATACTTGCCAACCGAAAATTCATGAGGCCACTTTGGGACGTACCATAGACTTCTCCGGGACCTCGCGTATTGAGATCATATTCAGCCAGTTTGAAACCATCAAGAGTTTTTTCAAAAAATTCCAGTCTCCCTCGCGAGCTGTCCGACTGACTTTCGGTAAACAAAAAGCAATACGACTGATACTCGCTTCGCCCTACTCGCCCCCGAAACTGATGCAACTGCGCGAGTCCAAAACGCTCCGCCCCCTCAATCATCATGACCGAGGCATTTGGAATATTTACCCCAACCTCAACCACCGACGTCGACACCAAAATATCAATCTCTCCGGCCGCAAACTGCTTCATCATCACATCTTTCTCCGCCGATTTCATTTTCCCGTGCAAATACCCCACACGCAAATCCGGAAAAACATGATTTTTCAATTTTTCATATTCCTCCATCACGGTCTTTCTCTCATCCTGCAAAGATAGTAAACGCGATGGCTCAACATCTTGTTCCTTGTTCCTTGTTCCTTGTTCCTTGCTAATCAACGGACAAATCACAAATACCTGCCTCCCTTCTTTCACTTGAGATCGAATAAATCCATAGGCTTTCTCCCGTTGATGCGGATCAACGAGTCGTGTCTGAATAGGCTTTCGATTGGCCGGCATTTGATTGATAATTGATAAATCTAAATCGCCGTAGAGCGTCAGCGCAAATGAACGCGGAATTGGAGTCGCCGTCATGCTCAAGAAATGCGGTGTCATTCCACCAACCCCGGACTTCTCGCGGATTGTTTTTCGCTGTTCTACTCCAAAACGATGCTGCTCATCCACAATCACCAATCCCAACTGTTTAAACTTCACCTCATCCACCAACAACGCATGGGTACCAACAATAATGTTCGCTGTTCCGTTTTTTACAAACTTCAACAATTCCGCTCTTTTCCCCTTTTTTGTTTTTTCCCCAATTTCCAATTTCTCCGCCCGAGGCGGATCAGCCTTGGGCTGACAATTTCCAGTTTCAGAACCAGTCAACAACGCGACAGCACATGCTTCTCCCAACAAACTAACAATAGATTCAAAATGCTGTTTCGCGAGTATCTCCGTTGGTGCCATCAAAACTCCCTGATACCCGTTTAACACCGCGTTATACAGACACATCGCTGCCACCACCGTTTTTCCGCTTCCCACATCACCTTCGAGCAAACGGTTCATCGGTTCCGATTTTTGAATATCTTGTAAAATTTCCCAGGTGGCAATCTTTTGTGCATTGGTCAACGTAAACGGTAGTCTTTGAACAAATTCTTTGATCAATGTTTCTTGAAATACCAGTTTCGGCGCTTCTTCGCGTTTGATCGACTGACGGATCATTTCAGCCCGAAGCTGAAGAATAAATAGTTCATCAAATTTCAACCGTTTTTTTGCCTGCTGCAAATCGGTCCGATCTTCGGGAAAATGAATGGCTTTCACCGCGTCCTGAATTGGTATCAAGTCCGCCCCTTCCAATATTTCTACCGGCAACCATTCTTCCAGTGTTGACGAGAGTGAAATTACCTGACTAATCAAAAAACGTAGCTGTTTTTGAGTGATCCCGGCAGTCAAAGAATAGATCGGCACCAACCTTCCAGTGTGCGTCTGTTCAATATCGCCATCTTTTTGCTGTGAAGAAATATCTTCAAGGTGCTGTTTTGCAAGTTTCTTTTCTTTTTCATAACTCGGTGATTTCATGACCAGCCCAAACATATCTCGAGAGACTTTTCCGGACAAAAAAACCGTATCTCCAACATGAATTGTTTTTGCGATAAACGGCTGACCAAACCACACCACCCGCAACCGATCCGCGTCATCAGCCACCACCGCTTCGGTAATAATTTTTCCTTTTCGAGGACTCCGTTTATTGGCGATAAGTTCCACCTTTCCTCGTACCGTCACCTGTTCTCCTTCTTTCAATTTTTTTATCTGTTCGCTTTGACTGAAATCTTCATATCGAAATGGATAGTAAAATAACAAATCCTCTACGGTTTCAATTCCGAGATGCTTCAATCGCCGAGCAAGCACTTCCCCCACGCGATTTAGTTGACTGACTTTGGTGGTGAGCTTCATACGGAATTATTGTAGCAGGAATAGCAAAAAAACTCTACTAACCCATATCTCACTCCCCCAACATCTCTACTTCTTACCAGACACTACGCATGTCCCGCGCCCCACCAACTTACTCGATACACAAAAGCAAAAAAATTATCCACAAAAAACCCATTAAACCATTTACTTATTCGTACAAAGGTGTATCATAGTAGCATGTTTAATAAAAATACTTTATGAGCATAATAACAAATGATGGAATAGCGCCAGAATATAACAAACCCATCACATCTCAAGATGCATTAGCAACCGCAGCCGATACGGTACCAACAAGAGAACCAATAGATACTCCCGAAGAAGAACTGTGTCAATCTCCCCAAGAAATTGTGGGAAGTAATCAATTTAAGGCTATTTTTTCTCGGTGGAAAAAAAACTATGAACCTTTAGTACTTAATTTGCCTATTTTACAAGATATTATACATAATAAAAATGTACCTCGATGGGTTGATCGTACAAAATTGCGACAAGATTTGCAGAGTCTATTCAATCACTGGACCACCTTCTCTATTCGTTACGGAATAATGAAAAGTCAAGACACAGAACAAGCAACTACAAAGAATATTGAAAAGTTTCGCACTCTCAAACAGTCACTCTATCAAATGTTTGGTGCAATAGAACAGGCAGTAGGAACAAAAAAAAACCCTTTCCACTTTGAAAACAAATCGGTTTTTCTTGATCCAACCCATGAGTTTGTCATTGAGTATAGTCATTTTAACGATCAAGATAAAGAACGAATACAAACAGGAGACGAAAAATTGGACACAATAGTGAGAGAAGTTCCGGTCGTAACAGATGTTATTCCACTCATCAACCAAATTATATTTACAACCGACTCGAACAAACGAAAAGGGAGATTTAAATATGAAGAACATAAACCGGAAATAAAAGCCCTACTTGACTCCATTGTTCCGGGGGATTATCTTGCTTTACCGCTTAGAACTGGGGTTACAAATACGCTAGCAATTTTTAATAAACGTACGTTTTTAGAACAACTTGTCACCTGTTCGCAGCAATTTATGGTGGCGAAAAATTTCCATGGTCTGACGTTTGACAATATTCTCTTCTTAGGAGTCAGTCACGAAACGATTACAGAAAACAGTTTAAATGACAGATTCTACTACACTCACCAGCCTGTAGGGGGAAAGCGAGTACATGTCGGATTTTTATCTGATAAGTTGACGACGGATACTGATCCAGGACACCGATACCACGCTTACGCTAAAAAGTGCATTTCCGAAATGGCGAATACGGAAGCACTCCTTCGGGAAGGCGAGACTATTTTACCTGTTCACGGAGCATGTGTGCAGATTCAGTTAGAAAAAGGCGGAGAATGGATAGGCCTTGCATTTGCCGGAGAGAGTTCCACCGGAAAAGGTGAAATGATTGAGCAACTTACTCGAATGAAAAAAGCCGGAAGTATAGTAGATTTACGCATTGTAGCCGGTGATATGTTTCATATGAGGAAAAAAAAAAGATGGATGGTACGCCATTCCTGTAGAGCGCGGCGACTATGGCAACATGTCAAATGCCGACTCAAAAATGATGGAAGAGTTTGCTAATATACAAGGAACAACAATAACAACCGGCAAAAAAAATGCCCGTGTGATGGATCCAAACATGTCACGGTTTGCCTTTGATAAGGATGGAAATCCCCAAGAACATAAAGTGCATCATGTATTCTACACAAATAATTTTATTATTCCGAAAAGAATTGCCACCGAACTTCACAAGAAAGGCACCTTATCACAACTTGATAATCTTGATGACACCCCAGACAGTGCGATTGTAAATATCGAAGATCAACAAACAGCGTTTGAAATTTTCCAGAAAGCAGAACGGGCTGTAAACTCCGGCACTCAAAAACATGATTCAAAAGCTACAATTACTCAGCATGGAGTAACTCTTATAAGTGGAGAAAAGACAAATACTCCTTTTGGAAATAACTTTTTTGCTGAAAGTTATAGTAGTACAGTTGAAAAATATTGGCGACAGCTTTTATCAGAACTGCCATCCGGTGTCTGTTACACGATGATAGAAGCATTGGGAGATGATAATTTGAGAAAAAATAACATAAGTAAAGTAGAACTAGCGAAACATGCGGCCGAAGCACTCGTGAAAATGTTAAAAAATAAATATTCATCAACAACTAGTTGATATCTTTCACACATTTACTACAAGTTTAAAAAACTGCCATATTGGCAGTTTTTTCGTGCTCTCGCTAAGAATCTCCGCCCAGGACGGATCCGCCTCGGGAGGAGAACTTAGATCTTGGGTTCCGTCGGGTTATTCAACCCGATCGGGTCGGATGACCCGACAAACCAACACCTATACACTGTGCACCTGCTAAGAATCTCCGCCCAGGACGGATCCGCCTCGGGAGGAGAACTTAGATCTTGGGTTCCGTCGGGTTATTCAACCCGATCGGGTCGGATGACCCGACAAACCAACACCTATACACTGTGCACCTGCTAAGAATCGAACTTAGATCTTGGGTTCCGCAAACCCATGTCCTATCCATTGCCCGCCCAAGGCGGGTCCGCCTCGGGCGGAAACGACTCTTCTATTGGTGCTCTCGCTAAGAATCGAACTTAGATCTTGGGTTCCGCAAACCCATGTCCTATCCATTGAACGACGAGAGCCTAAATTTCTTACACGCAGCATAGTATAGCCGAAAAAACGAAAACCGTCAATACCGGACGGTTTACCTATATCTTGAAAAATACAGCTATTTTTTACGAAACAACCTACTGAATTCTCCATTTTCTCGTCATCTCATCCAAAAACGGCTCGGTTTCTTTTTCAAGATCTTCCGGTAAAAATTCTCGTAAACTAAAGCGAATATCGAGTGGATTCATATTCTCCAATGGAATGCGAAGCAATGGTCGTAGGATTGTTTTGGTATCAATGTACAACATTTTTGTTTCCGGAGGATTATAGATGAGATAAAAATCTTTGAGCTCTGTATATGGATATATGCGATTATTGAGAACCACCCCAACGTTAGTAATCGCCACATTAACAGATGGTGGAGCTTGCTTATTTTGGATAAACAAAATAATCCCGGCCAACGCGATAATAAGGACAAACAAAAAATTCTGCGTAAAAATTCCGTATAACACCAACAAAAGTCCTACCGTCAACATAAACATGTACCACGCACGATTGCGTTCATACTGTTCATACTCTTTTACCGTCCATTCATAGAAAATGTCTCCGACATCGGTTTCCTGAGTTATTTGTTGTGGCATATGATGTAGTTAAAGCTATCCACAGTATACCATCTCTCGACAAAATATACAACAATCGGTACGCTACACATACAGCAGTATGATATTGCGAGTTTCCTCTTTTTCTTGTATACTATCACATATCTATTATGAAAGATTCCATGAAAGATGCTTCGTACGAAAACCGGATAAATTTTCTTCCCAAAACACCTCTTGAACCAAAACAACCACCACAACGATTTCGCCGCGTGATTTTTTTGTGCTTCATACTCTTTATTCTCATTCTTGGTGGTGGAAAGATATTCCAAACCCTCTCTCACCCGGCCGACACCGCCTCACCGATTGTGTACGACCCTGATACGCTTGAACCGGTAAAACCAAAAGGGGTATTTAGTCGTATCAAACAATTTGTCTTTGGTTCCAGCGAAGCGTTGGCCGGACACGAAGAAGATCGAATCAATATTCTCCTCTTAGGAATGGGCGGACCAGGACACGACGGACCATTTCTTACCGATACCATCATGGTGGTAAGCATCAAACCATCCACCGAACAAATAGCCATGATTTCCATTCCTCGTGATCTTGGAGTTAACATTGCCGGTCATGGTTGGTACAAAATCAACCATGCCAATGCCTTTGGCGAAACCAAAGCCCAACAAGCAGGGGCAGCATTTGCTACTAAAGTCATAGAAGATAATTTTGGAATCAATATTCACTACTACACCCGCATTGATTTTGCCGGCTTTGAAAAAGTAATTGATGACATTGGTGGAATAAAAGTCAATGTTGAGCGATCCTTTACCGATTATGAATATCCGGCAGCCAACCATCTGTACCAAGTTGTTTCATTCAAACAAGGACCACAAGTGATGAATGGAAAAACCGCGCTACAATTTGCTCGTTCTCGAAAAGGAAACAATGGCGAAGGTTCAGACTTTGCTCGAGCGGCACGACAACAAAAAGTCATACTAGCACTAAAAGAAAAAGTGCTTTCATTTGGAACACTGGCGAATCCTGTCCAGATAAACAACATTTTAAACACACTAGAAAGTCACATCAATACCAACCTCCAATTTTCTGACATGGTGTCCTTACTGCGTCTTGCCAAAGAGATGGATACAAAAAACATTATCACGGTCGTCCTCGATGATGGACCAAATGGATATTTGGTTCCAGGTACCAGTACCGGTGGAGCATTTATCCTTTCACCACGTACTGGCAATTTTACTGAAATCAAAGACATGTTTACCAATGTTTTTGACACTAAGCCGGCGGTAGTAGACGATACTCCACCACAAAATGCCCCTCTTTTGACACCAGTCACCATAGAAATTCAAAATGGTACCTGGATTCCTGGGTTTGCCGCCCGGACAAAACAAACAGTTGAAGATCTCGGACTACCGGTCGCCTCTGTTGACAATACGCAAAAAAAACCGTATACAGAGAGCGGGATCTATCTTATCAGCAATGCCCAGGCCGGAGATGTTCTCCAAACCCTTCGCAATGAGCTCCGTATCCCCATTAAACAAACCGTCCCCACCGGCGAAATTACCAAATCTGATACTGATATTCTTATTATTCTCGGTGAAGATATTGTAGAAGAAGAAACTTCAACTACCTCTACTAGCGAATAACCCCTCCCACAATCAATTTTCTCACTCATTCTAGAATCAATCATCCTCCCGTATGAACCGCACCCAAACCCAATCCTCTCTTCCTGTTGTCGCCCTTGTCGGGAGAGTCAATGTTGGAAAATCCACACTATTCAACAAGCTTATTGAAGAAAATAAAGCCATTGTTTCCGATGTCGCTGGCACAACCCGTACTAGCAATGAAGGGATTGTCTTATGGCGCGGAGAAGAAATAAAACTGATCGATACCGGTGGACTCACGTTTGATGAAACCGTACCGCTTGAAGAAGATATTATCAAACAAAGTGAACGAGCGGTAAAAGAAGCCGACGTGATCTTGTTTGTTACCGATGGAAAAGCCGGTATTCTCCCACAAGAAATAGAACTGGCCAAGCGTCTCAGAAAATCATCGAAGCCAATACTCCTTATCGCAAACAAGTTGGATAATGCCAGAGTTACCCAACAGTTTGAAGTCAATGAATGGATGAAGCTCGGACTTGGCGCACCATTTTTAATTGCCGCGGCGAGTGGAAAAAATTTGGGAGATCTTTTGGATAAGATATACAGAATACTGGAGACAGTTGGTAAAAAACCACAAAGTGAAGAAATAGAAGAAGTGTTTCCCGATGAAGAAGAAATAATTGAACCGGAAGATTTTCGTAATCTTAACCGAACCATCAATATCAGTTTAATCGGAAAACCAAATGTTGGTAAGTCTTCATTGTTTAATAAACTTATTGGTGAAGATCGGGTCATCGTGAGTGACATGCCCCATACCACGCGCGAACCATTTGACACGCTCATGACCTATGAATACGAAGAGGGCGAAGAAACAAAGCAACAAGCAATTCAGTTTGTTGACACCGCCGGTATTCGTCGCAAAGCCAAAGTTGGCGAAGGATTGGAACAGATTGGAATTAGTAAAAGTATTCAATCCATTGAAGCCTCAGATATAATATTATTTGTTCTCGATGGCAATGAACCTATCTCAAGTCAAGATAAACAACTCGGCGGCTTACTCGAAAAACGTGCCAAAAGTGTCATTATCCTTATCAACAAGTGGGATTTGACCGATGATAACAGTGACACCAGAAGAAATGAAGTAAAGCGCATGATTATGGCGGAATTTCCCCACCTTTCCTTTGCGGAAGTCTTATTTGTGAGTGGTCTTACCGGGTATCGCGTACATCAAATTTTTCCAGTCATCATGCAAGTGTGGCAAGCGCGTCACCTGGTGATTCCGGTGAAAACACTTGAGTTCTTTTTGAAACAATCCGTCTCCCAGCACCGCCCGGCTCGAGGCAAAGGAACTCGTTTCCCGGAAATTCTTGGTATCCGCCAACTCGGCACTGCTCCCCCGGTCATTGAACTGTTTATCAAATATCGCACATCGCTCCACCGCTCATATCTCCACTTTCTCGAAAATAGACTAAGAGAACAATTTGATCTGACTGGTACGCCGGTGATTATGAAGTTGAGAAAACAGAAACGGTAAAACATATGTCACTCTCTTTATTCGGTAATTCAAAACTAGAAATATTACTACCAGATCAAGAGTCTAGTTTAAGTATCAAAGAGCAACAAATTTTTAATGCATACACCAAAGACATTCCTGACAAATTACTAGCACTAGCATGGCACAACTTCTTAAAAAGAGTTGTTAACATAATCTCTCATGATAAAAAACAAATCATTTCTTTTGAAAGCATTATACATGAAATATCGATACTAGTTGATGAATTAGAGAGAATGAAAACGGAACAAGGAAACCAAACAATGAATATATCGCCTCATCTTTTCCTTTCTGACACTACACTAACTCAACACCACCAAACCAAAGAAACACACTCTGCTTCACAAGAGATAGATGACATACCAGCCTCATTATTACAAAGATCTATAACAGAACTAGCTCTCTTATTAAGCGGTCACGTAAGCTCATCTCTTACTCATTCATCATTTACACATTCAAAAATCAAAAATCATAATATTGAAGAGATTATTACAAAAGAGAAGATTACGGCATTCTTAAAAAATGAAGCAGAAAAAGCAAACACAATGACCAATAACACATCACTGAACGAGAAAATAGCCGAAATCTTCTTTTCTAGATCTATGCCCTCAGTTGTAAAATATATAAAAGTTTTTCATATTATTAAAAAACCTTCCCAATGAAACTCATCATCGGTCTCGGCAATCCAGGCAAAAAGTATGAGAAAACCCGACACAATATCGGGTTTATGGTGCTAGATGAACTCCATACTGAACTTGAAAAACATGGCATCAACGAATGGTCGCTCAGTAAAAAGTTTAATGCCGTGGTAGCCGGATGCACCATTGGTGATCAAAAAATAATTCTCGCCAAACCAATGACCTACATGAATGCTTCCGGACACGCTGTTCAAGTCATTGGACAATTTTATAAAGCCACTCTCAACGATCTCATCGTGGTACACGATGACAAGGATCTCAAACTAGGTGATATTAAAGTACAACGCGATCGTGGACATGCCGGACACAATGGAATTAAATCCATTATAGAATGTCTCAAGTCACAAAACTTTACCCGTGTCCGAGTTGGCATTGCCCCGGAAAATGAAAAAAAAATGAGTGATGTACCAAAATTTGTTCTTGGTAAATTTGGTTTGACTGAAAGAGGAAAAGTAAAGGAAACCATCAAAAAAGCAACCACTGAAGTGTTGGATCTTATTTCATAGTTAGTTGCAGATTATGCACAATAAGCTGGTAGGCAGAATACGCGTAAGGTGCTTACAAACTTACTTTGCGTATTCTGCCTACACTGCCAAAAACTATGCTTAAAAAAGAAATTCTTCTCGCTCACTTCCCCAAACTCACCAACAAGCGCTGGCAAGATATCCGCAGCGCTTTTTCAGATGTTAATGCGTTTTGGAACTCATACTTTGATGAAATAAAAACCAAACTACACTGGGATGACAATCTGATCCATGAATTTTTGATTTGGAAAGATAATCTCAATGAAGAACTCATCATTAAACGATTAAACGATACCGGCATTAACTGTGTCACACTTGATGACCCGGAATACCCAGAACTATTGAAACAAATTTATGATCCGCCCTTTTGCCTGTTTATCCGTGGCTCACTCACTCGACTCGATTTTCCACTCGGCGTAGTAGGGACAAGAAAGTTTACTTCGTACGGAAAACAAGTCACTGAAGAGCTGATTGGTGAACTCGCTCGACAAGGAGTAGCTATTATTAGCGGTCTCGCACTGGGGATTGATGGTATTGCTCATGAAGCCACCATTCGCGCCAACGGAGTGACGATTGCTGTTCTCGGGGGAGGAGTAGATCATCAATATCTGTATCCGGCCGCACACAAACATTTGGCAGAACGGATTATTGATGCCGGTGGAGCAGTACTCTCAGAATATCACCCCGGAACACTTCCTACCCAATTCAGTTTTCCTCGCCGCAATCGTATCATTGCCGGACTGTCACTTGGGACACTTGTCATCGAAGCCGGTGAGAGTTCCGGTGCTCTTATTACCGCTCAATGCAGCCTCGACAGCAACCGAGACGTGTTCGCGGTACCACAAAACATCACGTCTCCAACCGCTATCGGACCAAATAATCTTCTCAAAATGGGAGCCAAACCGGTTACCTCCGCCAAAGACATCCTCGATGCACTAAATTTACAAAATATTCAACAATTCGTCGAATCGAAAGAAATTCTCCCTGATTCTCCTACTGAAGCCACCATTCTTCCTCACCTTTCTCGTGAACCTATCCACATCGATAACATTATCAAACGCTCCGGCCTCGCCAGTCATGTCGTCAACGGCACCATGACACTCATGGAGATGAAAGGAAAAGTGAGAAACTTAGGTGGGATGATGTATGTGTTGAGTAGGTGAGTTGGAGTTTGCAAGTTGACAGGTTGGCAGGTTGGCAAGTTTGTAACTTAACATGTTTCTAGTAATTTTTCATAGTATGCCGACAATAACGCGTTTTCAGGATATTAAAGCCTGGCAAATGGCACATAAGACAGTTCTTGAAATATACAAAGTTACGAGAAATTTTCCAAAGGAAGAATTGTATGGTGTAACATCCCAAATGCGCCGAGCAATGATATCAGTAGCAGCCAATATCGTTGAAGGATTTTACCGAAACACTACAAAAGAAAGCCTTCGTTTTTATGAAGTAGCCATGAGCTCACTAGAAGAAGTAAAATATTTCCTTCTATTAAGCTATGATCTGAAATACTTACCGTTAGAAACATATCAAGAATTGTCTAAACACTGTAATGAAACCGGCAGAACGTTACGTGGCTGGATTAATGTTCAAAAGTAAAACGTTTCAATACACCAACTTGTTAACCTGCAAACTTGCAAACCTGACAACTAAAACACCTATATGAATTATCAACAGGCCGAACAATTCCTCCTCTCCCTCTCAAATCTCCCCCGCCAGGAATACATGAATGATCCACATGCGTGCGGCGTCTACTTGAAGCGCATGCAATTCCTCCTTGATCTTCTAGGAAACCCGGAAAAACAAATTCCTCATTATATTCATGTCACCGGTACCAGTGGAAAAGGATCAGTTTCTACCTACCTGCACAACATTCTCGTTGCGGATGGGAAAAAAGTTGGATTGACTACCTCACCACACCCTACCAAGTTAACGGAACGTTGGAGAACCAATGACAAAAACATGAGTGAACGAGAATTTATTCAGATCGTTGAAACGTTTAAGCCGGTTCTTGATCAGTACGTTCGAACCAGCCCATACGACATGGTTTCTTTTTTTGAAATAACCACGGCCATTGCTCTGTATTATTTTGCACAAAAAAAAGTTGAATGGGCGGTAGTAGAAGTAGGATGTGGGGGAAGATACGATTCTACCAACATTTTACCATGGAAAGATGTCGCCATCATTACCAATATCGGGCTTGATCATACAGAAATACTTGGAGATACCAAAGAAAAAATCGCTTACGAAAAAGCCGGGATCATTATGAAAGATAGTGCGGTATTTATAGGAGAAAAAAATAAACGATTGCAATCAATTTTTACCAAAGAATGGAGAAAAGTCTCCGGTCGTTCAATTCTTTTTACTCCTACCACCCCTCCAACGGTTATTTCTCGCACGATCACTGGTCAACGGTTTAAGTACAATAATAAAACATACGCAATCCAAGCGCCCGGTATCCACCAAACCACCAACGCTGCGCTGGCGATTGATGTAGCGGAATATCTTGGTTGCTCAACCAAAGCAATTCAAACCGGATTACAACGCGCAACCCAACCATTACGCATGGAAGTGGTTCAACATTCCCCCACTATCATTCTCGATGGCGCACACAATGCTGATAAAATCAAATCTTCGGTTGAAACTATTTTGTCTATGAAAAAGAAAAATCAACGAATTCATCTTGTACTCGGATTTTCTGAAAACAAAGATACAACATCCATGATAAAAAAACTCACCAGTCTTCAACCGGTGAGTGTGGCGTGTACCAGAAATACCAGTAATGCGTTTCGAAAAGTTATGTCACCGATTATCATGGAACGCATTGTGAAAAAAATTCTTCCAAAAACAACTACGAACGTATTTCTAGAACCACAGGAAGCGCTTCATTGGAGTAAGTCTCAAGCCAAGAAACAAGATATTATTTTAGTTACCGGATCGATTTTTTTGAGTGGAGAGTTACGTCGCTAAAGTATTATGCAGCTTTTTTTGTCTCTCCCCCTTCAGCTGTAGTGTTATCAGAATTATCAGAAGAAAGGTTTAACAGTTCAGCTAAAACATACACATGCCCTGGTCTATCCGATGGAAGCACAGCACCATCCATAAATCTAAGTTCTAATCTCACTTCTTCAGTTCGACAAAGAACATATCCATGACTCTCAGGATCCCTACTTACTGGATCAATATATTGTTCACTCATATCTATAGTTTGACAGAAGGCAGTATCTTGAGTACTATACCTTCCGATTATAAATAAAAGATTGTATGGCAAAAACGTTAGTTATTGTAGAATCCCCTACCAAAGCAAAAACTATTTCCAAATTTCTCGGCAGTAAATATTCTGTTACTTCTTCTTTTGGACATGTGCGAGATCTGCCAAAAAGTAAGATGGGGATAGATATAGAAAACAACACGTTCCTTCCTACATATACTATACCCAAAGACAAAACTGCGCAAGTAAAAGAACTTAAAGCAAAAGCCAAGACTGCAGAGGAAGTCATATTCGCAAGCGATGAGGATCGAGAAGGAGAAGCAATTGCCTGGCATTTGGCAGAAATTTTTGACATTCCACCGGAAAAAGCCAAGCGCATTGTATTTCATGAAATTACCAAACGAGCAATTGACGAAGCCTTACAACATCCTCGCCACATCAATCAACAACTGGTAGACGCGCAGCAAACACGACGGATTGTTGACCGGTTGGTGGGATATGAACTTTCTCCATTGCTCTGGAAAAAAGTAGCGAGAGGGCTATCGGCCGGACGCGTACAGTCGGTAGCGGTTCGTCTTATTGTGGAACGAGAACGAGAAATTCAAGCCTTCATTCCGGTAGAATACTGGACCATAGACGCTCTCTTTTCAGAATCAAAACAGATTTCTGAACAACCAATCAAAGCTAAACTACACGCCATTAATGGTACATCTCTCAAAAAATTAGATTTGCCAAACCAAGAGCAAGTTGAGGCTATTGTAGCTGATCTCAAAGAAGTGGCATACACCATTTCCGCAATTACCAAAAAAGAGGCCAAACGTGTTCCTCCCCCACCATTTACCACGTCAACATTGCAACAAAACGCCAACCAAAAATTTGGCTATTCTTCCAAGCAAACCATGCGTCTTGCGCAACAACTCTACGAAGGAATTAAAGTCGGAGACGAGGGTCAAGTGGGTCTTATCACCTACATGCGAACTGACTCCATGAATTTATCTGATCAATTTTTGCAAGAAACAACTCAGTTTATCAAACAAACATACGGAACAGATTATACCGTTGACACATTCCGCCGCTATAAAACAAAATCCAAAGGCGCTCAAGAAGCTCATGAAGCAATACGACCAACCCATCCCGAGCGTACTCCTGAAACAGTTGCACCATACCTTACGCCACAACAGTTGAAACTCTACACACTTATCTGGAAACGGGCAGTAGCAACTCAAATGAAAGAAGCACGCATGGATAAAACATCAATCGATATTTCCGCGAAGAAGTATACGTTTCGCGCTGCCGGACAAATGGTCGTGTTCCCAGGTTGGCTCAAACTTTATCCGGAGTCTATCCGAGAAGAAACATTACCAAAACTTGCCGAAGGACAGTCGCTCTATTGTCAAGAACTTAAACCTGAGCAACATTTTACTGAACCACCAGCTCGATACTCAGATGCGACACTCGTGAAAGCGCTCGAAGAACATGGTATTGGTCGTCCTTCTACGTACGCGCCAACTATTTCCACGATAGAAGCTCGCAATTACGTGGAGCGTGACGATAATAAACGTCTAAAACCAACTGACATTGCTTTTTTAGTGAATGATCTTTTGGTAGAACATTTTCCAACCATCGTTGATTATTCTTTTACTGCCAAAATGGAGGCTGATCTTGATGATATTGCCGAAGGAAATAAAGAATGGCAACCGGTGGTGCAAGAATTTTACGCGCCATTTCACGAAACAATTGAAACCAAAAACGAAGAACTGACCAAAGAAGACGTGATAGAAATGCGAGAACTCGGTACTGATCCAAAAACAGGTAAACCTATTTACGCGCGGGTGGGTCGATATGGACCGTTTGTGCAACGGGGCTCGAAAGACGATGAAGAAAAACCGGTCTTTGCTTCCCTTCCAAAAGGTATGTCAGTAAACGAAGTCACGTTTGAACAAGCACTCGAATATCTTTCTTTACCAAAAGTTCTTGGTCAAGATGAGGAAGGCCGAGATATTAAAGTAAATATCGGTCGCTTTGGTCCGTATGTACAAGTAGGAAAAACATACTACAGTCTTAAACAAGATGATCCCTACACTCTTACTCTTGAACGTGCCAAGGAGGTAATCCAAGAAAAAAAGGATGCCGAAGCAAAGTCACTGATTAAGGAATTTCCTGGTACAACCATTATTGTCAAAGTTGGACGCTATGGACCCTACATCACCGACGGTACAACGAATGCCAAAATTCCAAAAGATACCGAACCTGAATCTCTCGATCTTGAAACCTGTCAACAACTTCTTGAAGAGTCAGCCAAAAAACCAAAACGGAAATTTGTACGGAGAAAAAAAAGCTCCTAAACTTTGCGTCCGGACTTGCAAACTATCCCGCCTTCCGTTACAATACCTGCACTACCTGTGGAGGTATTTTCTCTTAATGTAGGCAATTTATGTCAACCAGAAAGCAGACAATTGACGGACTAATCAAGAAAATACAGGCCTACGACCCAGAGGCTGACTTTGACATGATCAAATTGACCTATGAATTTGCCAAACAGGCTCATGAAGGACAGATGAGAAAAAGTGGTGAACCATACATTATCCACCCCCTTGGTGCCGCCCATCTTCTCGCGGAAATGCGCATTGACCCTACCATTATTATCGCCACCCTTCTTCATGATGTTCCGGAGGACACACCGGTTACCCTTGAAGAAATCGAACAAAACTTTGGAAGTGAAATTGCCAACCTGGTCAAAGGAATTACCAAACTCGGAAAACTAAAGTATCGCGGAGTGGAACGCTATATTGAAAATCTACGAAAAATGTTTGTTGCCATGGCTGAAGATGTGCGAGTGATGATTATCAAATTTGCCGATCGAATAAACAACCTCGAAAGTCTCGACGCACTTCCGCCACAAAAACAGTACCGAATCGCACTGGAAAGTTTGGAAATTTACGCTCCGATTGCCAATCGACTTGGTATGGATGAAATGAAAGGGAGATTGGAAGATCTTTCATTTAAGTACGTTCACCCAAAACAGTACGAAGAAACCAAACGTATTCGAGATGAACGCCTCAAAGGAAAAGAGAAGTATATAAAGACCGTACAAGAAAAAGCTCGCAAGGAATTGGAAGTAGCCAACATTCCGTTTATTTCCATTCACGGTAGAAACAAACGTCTCTACAGTTTATACCAAAAACTACAACGAAAAGATGAACAAGTGGCCCGCATATACGATCTCGTTGCGATTCGTATTATTGTTCCGGATGTGGGAGATTGTTACGCTACTCTTGGAATTTTACATAAACTTTGGAAACCTATGAAGGGGCGCATCAAAGACTACATCGCCCAACCAAAACCAAATGGCTATCAATCCCTCCACACCACAGTATTTGCTGAAAACGGTGAAGTGGTTGAGTTTCAGATTCGCACCCAACAAATGCACGACCAAGCAGAATTTGGTATTGCCGCCCACTGGCATTATGATGAAGGTGGAACACGCATGCCAAAACGAGAAATTGCCTGGGCCAAAGAACTGGCCGACATTCAAAAAGATATTCTCACTCGCATGTCTGATCTCGAAGAAATGAAGATTGATTTTTTGAAAAGCCGCATTTTTGTCTTTACCCCCGGGGGTGACGTCATTGACCTTCCGGAAGGTGCGACACCGGTTGATTTTGCATATCACATTCATACCGACATTGGAAACAAGTGCAACGCCGCTCGCGTCAACGATAAAATGGTAAGTCTTGATACCGAACTGAAAAATGGTGACGTGGTGGAAATCATTGTTGACAAAAACCGTAAAGGTCCCAGTCAAGACTGGCTCAAATTTGTCAAAACCCACACCGCCAAAACACGCATTAAATCTCAACAAAAATCTTCTTTGACTGATTGGTTGAAGATGGTTTTACCTAAGAAGTAAAAAACCTTGTCTATTTATTTAGTGGAGTGACGAATTGAGCCCGCAGGCGAAATTCGTCATAAAAATAGAGACATCTTCATCATAAAAAACAGCCAGATGGCTGTTTTTTGGCAAGTTCATTTAGAACTTTTCTTTTCTAACCATTTTTTATCACAAACCCAGCGATAGCATACAAAGACAACAAAAGAGGGAAAACGATAATCGGTGCGAGCGAAAGCCAACCTAACTTCTTTTTCCCTTCCACAAATCCATACGCCACCATCCCCACCGGAGCGATAAACAAAAACAATACAATCCACAACAACTTACTCTCTTTCAAATCATCTCTTCGGATCACATCAACAATCATATAAATCCATAAAACTAGATAGAGTACCATCACCAAAACACCAATTAAACCAAGAACTACAGAAGCCCAAGAAAACATCGTGCTTTGCATCGTTACTTCAGCGAGTTGTCCCGAAGAGGTTAAAGGGTATGTTTCGACACTATAATCGGTAGGCATATTTTTTCAGGTGAATAAAAGTTCTTAAAAGTAAACTTTACTATTTTGTATTTCGTTATTTCTTCATTTCTTTATTTCGCTATTTCGTTATTTCGATATTTCGAGTATGTCAAATTATCTCCTCCATAATCCGTTTCAACTCTTCTTTCGAATGATACTCAATCGTAATTGTCCCTCGTTCCCCTTTTTGAGAGATATGCACTTTGGCTCCCAGTCTATCTTCCAAAAGCTGTTCTTGAGCAAGAAGATTCGGATCTCTTCGTACAGAACCTTTTCGAGAACGAACACCTTTTTGTGCGACTGTCTTTTCTACATCTCGTACTGTTACCTGTTGTCCAACCATTTCTTCAAACACATCTAAAAGTTCCTGTTCATCTTTCAAACTCAAGAGGGCGCGAGCTTTTCCCATGGTAATCACTCCATCTACCAAGGCTTTTTGAACTCGGTCTGGCAAACTGAGCAATCGAATCGTGTTTGCTACCTGAGGACGACTCTTTCCCACTTGATCGGCAACCTCTTGCTGCGTCAAACCAAATTCATCGATCAAACGCTGAAAAGCAAACGCTTCTTCAATAGCATTTAGTTCTTGGCGTTGAATATTTTCAATCAGCGCCAGTTCAAGCTTTTCTTGCTGTGTCGCACCTCGCACCAGTGCCGGCACAGTCACAAGTCCAGCCATTTGAGAAGCCCTCAATCGACGCTCTCCGGCAATGAGTTCATATCCCCCATCTGCCCGTTCCGTAACGGTCAATGGCTGCATGATACCGTGTTTTTTAATCGAAGCAATTAAATCTTCCAAATCCTGATGATTGAAATGCTTTCGTGGCTGTTCCGGATTTGGCACAATTTCAGAAATAGGAATCTGCCACACCCGTTCGCCATCCGGCTTTTTAGTAGTTGGTTTATCAAGAACAGCTGTCGCCGTCTTCTTTTGCGGAATAAGTGAATTGAGACCTTTGCCGAGTGCCATATGACTTCCTGTTTATAAGTAAGAAGAATTGATAGTACAGATTACGGATAACACGGAGTTACAGATATCTATCTTGCTATACATTGAATTAGCGAAGTAAATTGATCATAATGAAAAGCTTTTATTTCATCATTTCACTATATCTGAAAACCAACATCCGTATCTCCGTATTATCTGTAAGATTCAATAGCCGATCAACCTTCATGCTTTTCCAATATCTCCCTCGCCAATCGTTCATACGCTTTCGAACCCTTTCCCCCCGGTTCATATTGCAAAATACTTTTTCCAAAACTTGGCGCTTCAGCCAATCTCACCGTACGAGGAATAATTGATCGAAATATTCCATCGGGAAAGTATTGATAAAGTTGCCCCATTACTTCTTCAGAAAGTCGAGTGCGCTTATCAAACATCGTAATGACCGCACCAAGAATCTTGAGTTCCGGTTTTATATGTGTCTGAATAAGTTCTATAGTATTAAGAAGTTGGCCCAGTCCTTCAAGAGCATAATATTCCGCCTGGACGGGAATCAACAGTTCATCAGCTGCCACCAAACTATTGATAGTCAACAAACCAAGCGACGGCGGGCAATCAATAATAATATAATCATACGCATGCTTTACTTCCGAAAGGAGATCGGAAAGCTGATGTTCTCGTCGTTCTACATCGACGAGTTCGATATTTGCACCCGCCAAATTTGGTGTTGCCGGAGCAACTCGAAGTCCATCGTGCATAGTATTTCGAACCACATCATGAATTCTTTTTTGGCGTGCCAATGCTTCATAAATTCCATGCTGCACCGTACTTTTATCGACTCCAAGTCCACTGGTCGCATTTCCTTGAGAATCCATATCAACCAACAATACAAACTTACCGAGCTCCGATAAGTGCGCGGCCAAATTCATGGCAGTAGTAGTCTTCCCTACTCCACCTTTTTGATTAACAACAGAAATGATGCGAGACATGGTGCTGAGTTAACTAAGTGTTCTGAGTTTTCTGAGTGTTCTGAGTTGACTGAGTCTACTCTTAGAAAACTTAGAGCACTCAGAAAACTTAGCTAGCTCAGCTAACTCAGAGCAATTATACATCACATTGACAAAAATCACAATATATTCTATACTATTCCCTGTTATCCACTGGATAATTTTTGCTACATTAAGCCGTCGTGGCGGAATTGGTAGACGCGCGGGACTCAAAATCCCGTTCTCCCTGCGAGAGTGAGAGTTCGATTCTCTCCGACGGCACTATGACACCTCTCCACTTTGATATAGTCATTTGGCTAGGAATAATCCTCACCGCTTTTCCGGCGGTGGTTTTATTCTACCTGCGGAAAAAGAAAACCAATTGGCACGAATTGCACAAAACATTTTCCCGCCTGTTTGCCATTCTCTTTTCTCTTGCCAGTCTCACCCTCATCTATGGCAGTTTTATCGAACCGAGAATTATTGTTCTTAACCCTGAAACAATTGATCTCCCAAAAATTTCCAAGCCTATTCGCGCAGTAGTGATAGCTGATTATCAGGTTGGGCCATACAAAAAAACTGACTTTGTTGACCAATCTGTCGACAGAATTCTTGCACTACAACCAGACATTGTATTTATCATCGGTGATCTCATTGATAATTCATATACCACGGAAGATGAAACCATCTACCTCACTCCACTCGCTCGACTGGCTTCAACAGTTCCCACTTACGCAGTTCATGGAAATCACGAGTACGGAATACCAGGTGGAAAATCAATTTCTAATCCGGCATTTCGATTTACCGACCGGAGCCAACACACAGCCGAGGTAATGCGAGAATTGGGTGTTCAGTATCTCATCAATGAGCTTGAAGAGATTTCTGTCAATGGTGAATCATTCTACCTTTTTGGTGGTGATGAATGGTGGAACGGCACACTCGATTTTTCTTCACTGGAAAAACGTACCAAAAACATCCCAACCATTGCCCTCATCCACAATCCGGCAGCCACTCAAGAAGTTGCCAAACATGATATTGACCTCATGCTATCCGGACACACCCACGGCGGTCAAATACGACTCCCTTTCATTGGCCCTATTGGTAGAATTGGAGATGTTCCGAACAAAAATTGGTACCAAGGCTGGTACACATATGAAGATCTCCATGTTTTTGTTACGAGCGGTATTGGAGAATCAGGAGTAAGAGCAAGATTATTTAACCCACCAGAGATTGTTGTCTTGGAAATACAGTAAATCAAAATCTAAAATCAAAAATCCTAAATCATAAATCCTTTTCATTTTTTCAGATGACTCAGGTTCCGTGATTTAGGATTTTTTATGTTCGACTTTTGATTTATGCATTATCCCAACAACCACCCCAACGCTCCTTTGGCAAAAAGTGTAATCAACGTGACCAATACACCCGCTATCGCAACACCGAGCGCAATCATTGGAAATGATTTCTTAAAAGGAATATTGAAGATAAACGCTGCCAAAGATCCGGTCCATGCCCCCGTCATCGGAAGCGGTATGGCAACAAAAATAACCAGCGCCACTAAACCATATTTGGAATATTTACCGGAAAACTTTACTTCCGCATGTTGCAATTTTCGTTTCAAATAATTACCAACAAACCGTTGTTTGATAATCCAATCATGCAAATATGGCATGAGCCATAAAATAAAAATGGTCGGAAAAATATTTCCCAACACCGCCAACAGATATGCCGTATAGATAGGCATCTGGAATACAGTTAACGCCAACGGAAGTGATCCACGCAACTCAACAATCGGCAACATTGACAATAAAAACGTTGCCAGCTCCGGCGGAATATTTCCAACAAGATCGAGAGGATTCAAATGAAACATACATTTTACTATCGCTTAAAAACAAATATCGAAACAATACATGACGAAAAAACAAAATACAGATATAGTGAAACAATTCCACCCAATGAATTTCCCTACGCACGTGTCCGCCTTACCTGTCAGCCTTGTTTACCCACCTTGTTTACCCGCCTCGGGTGGGGGTGGAGTTATTTCTATATTTCTTTAATCGGTTATTTCATCCTCAACAACAATCTCATCCTTCGGCCAACGATACTGTTTTAATACCGCCTCGGCCACATCTCTTGCTTCGGTAAAACGGCTCTCATTACTTTCTGCCCCCAAAATGACCACATCCAAAACCCTTCCTTTTTCATCTTCAATCTCAATCACTAGATTATATTGTGCCGCTTCGATAAACCCTGTTTTTCCTCCATTGATTTTTGGAAAGGTGTTTGGAATCCAACCCAACAGTAACCAATTTGTGTTCCACATGTGATGACCTTTTTTTCTTTCTTTTGAATACAAACGGTATTCTCTGGTAAGTAAGGTTTTTTGAATTTTTTCCTCTTCTAGAGCAGCTTGTAAGAGTAGCACGATATCAGAAGCAGTGGAAACATTTCGCTGATCAAGTCCACTGGTTTCAAAAAAAACCGTATCAGTCATGCCAAGCTCCTTTGCTTTTTCATTCATTCGAGCCACAAATACCTCTTCAGGAATATCAAGTGCGTGGACAAACGTTTTGACAGCTTTATTTGACGATGCAATCAAGGCAGCATTCCAAATTTGTTCAAACGTGTACGTATCTCCTTTATACATATGCACATCCAGCCAATCTTCACCAATTACAACTGTTGAAGAAGACCAGGTTGGGGAATATTCGAGCAGCACCAATGCCGACATAAGTTTTGTAATACTCGCAATTGGCCATTGTTCGTACTCTTTCTTTCCATACAGTATGGTCCCGGTTTCTTTATCTTTTACCAACATTCTCTCAGCAGTAAACAATTCTGGCGCAGGTAATTCTCCGATGAGCTCCGGCAGTTCCGGAACCGCTTGTGCCGGTGGCGCAATCATAATATCACCTCCCACCAAACGATCAAATACTAGCCCTTCCACGTTAATGTTGGCAACTTTAAACAATAGCTTCGTTAATTGTTCAGGTTTGGTATAGTGGAAATAAGTGAAGAAAAAACCACCTACCAAAAGCCCTACCAATGCAAAAACAAAAAAGAAGTTTCGTATCAACGGTATTTTTTTTTGAAATATGTTCCGAATATCCATAAAATAGTAATGATAATTCCGCTCCCTCTGCTTATTTTTCGTTATCTCCGCTGACTCAAAAAAATTACCCTTCCTCTTCCCCACTCTCACCAGTTCCACCATTCAACACCGCCTCAATGTATTCATGCCGATGTAGCTCTTCATACTGCGGCAATTCTTCCACCGACGCAACTCCCAAATGACGCAGTGCTTCAGTAGAAATCACATATCGAGAAAGAACACTATCACTACTTACCTGCTCTTCTACCAGACCCCGAATCATCAAGTTGCGAATGATTACCGCGCAATTGACTCCGCGAATCTGTTCCAATTCCGGTCGGGTCACCGGCCCGTGATATGCGATAACAGTAAGGGTTTCCAGCTGCGCTTTTGTCAATTCGCCGGCAATTTCATCTTTAATAAAACCATCAATTACCGTGACGTTTTCCGGATTCGTTGCCATCTGTACACTATCTTCTGTAAACAACAAATGAATACCAGAATCTTCTCGATTATACTTCATACGCAAAGTTTCCAGCGCTTCTTCAATCTTTACCACATCTTGACCGGTGGCCTGTGCCATTTTTTTAGCGGTTACCGGCTTTGACGCCACAAAGAGAATGGATTCGATTTGGGAAAGTAAGTTCATATGGATGTACTGTTGAGAATAACTTTACGGATTACAATAATACGGAGGTACGGATGTGGTGTTGAGTAGAATATGCAAGAAAGCAGAGTACGTAGAATACGCTATTGTACTGTATGTGCCTACTCTGCCTATTCTGCTTACGAGCTTACTCTGCAAATTTAGTATCCGTACGTACCTCCGTATTATCCGTAATCCGTCCTACAGATGATTACAACCCCTCAATCACAATATCACTAAACGTCTCATCTTGCTGTAAGATAGCACTGCGTTGTTTTACCAACTCAAGAAGGGCCAAAAACCCAACAATCACTTCTGTTTTATTCCGTGTATTATCGAGCACTTCATGAAAAAGAACTTTTTTATCTTTACTAAGAAGCATTCGAATGTGATGTATCTTTTCCTTCAAACTTACTGTTTTATCAATAGTAGTCTTTGGAAGAGCTTTTAATGGTTTTAACCGTTTCAACAATTGTACCATACGCGTGTGGAGGCTATCCACAGTAACGTTTTCCGGCGGTACAAATCCCTCCACCTTTCGAACCGGTTCAACACGAAATACCCCTCTTTTTTCACTCAACCATAGCCGATGAACTGTGCGACTTGCTTCCACAAAGGCTTTATACAGTCGCAATTGAGAAGCCAAATCCGGCTCCTCATCTTCTTCCGGTAAAAATTTTGGTAACAACAGTTTCGATTTCAACAATAACAATTTTGCCGCTACCGTCAAAAAGTCAGCCAACTCTTCCGCCGGAATTTCTTCATGCTCATCAATATACTTGAGATATTGCTCGGTAACTGTCGACAATGAAACAGTGGTAATATCCATTTTCTCATCTTCAATCAAAGAAAGCAATAAATCAAGTGGTCCGGAAAATTGTTGAAGTTGGATTTGGTGCATACACAACTGTTTTTTAATGGTTGTCTTTTATCAAATGCTTCGTGTATCCAAGTTTTACCAGTCTTTCATACGCTTGCCACACATCCGCTGGTATTTCCTGAGAAATTTGATACCCTTTGTCGGCGTAAATTTTTATTCTCTGCAAATCTCCTACCATGATATGAATT
Source organism: Candidatus Paceibacter sp. (assembly GCA_020725175.1). Classification (GTDB taxonomy): domain Bacteria; phylum Patescibacteriota; class Patescibacteriia; order Magasanikbacterales; family UBA922; genus DYFM01. The sequence goes on along the minus strand of DYFM01000001.1, from coordinate 22,925 downwards.
ACATCTTCAAGAGAAATTTCTGTCGTTGGATATTCTTCATACAAAATTGGAGGAGAAGTAACGACTATCTGTTTTTCCGGCCAATGCTTCTTCAATGTTGCAAATGTCCTTCGTTCCATGTAGGGTTTTTGCACCGCTATAATGGTTGAAACACTAATTTTTTTCTGTATTAAGAGGTTTTTAGTAAACTGAACATTTTCTCCACAGTTTGTAGACTGTACTTCTGTAAGTATTACTGAATCGGGAACCTTCAATTCTTTCGCTCGCCTGGCAAACACCATTGCCTCAGGTTCATCCCAAGGAGTTTCCACCAAATCACCTTTGTGAGCTATTCCCCCGGAAAAAACAAGCCAAGGCGCAAACCCTTTATGAAATAACTCAGCAGCATAGTCAGCTACCCGTAAATCATGACTACAAAGGACGAAAAGAATATCAGCTGGTTTCAAAGAATGGTGCAGTAAATGATAGTTCCAAATCTTTTTGGCAAGGGTATCAATCTCTGCATTTACCATATAAATTCTACGTATAAATACGAACCAAAAGACTCTTTCCTCTATTTTTCAAATTCCGTCCAATCCGTGTTCTATAAAAAAATCACCTACCTCAACAAATGATATCGCATATCTCCATCATTCCACCGTACTACCACTTCACCCTCTTTCGGTTCATACAATTCATCTTTTTCCAAAAACTCTACCCGATCCTCCGGAATACCGGCGATAACGTCAAATGCACCGATAATATGCGCAACATTTTTTTCAAACGGTCTATACCATTCTACTACAACTTTCTCCGGCTGTATAGTAGCCAATTCTTCACTTACTTTTGTTAGTGCCCGACCGGTTTCATACACATATGCATACTGGGTGGAAATAATATGAGCGGTATGTATCGTGTTGTATAGAATAAAGATAAGAATCACCCAAAATAAACGATGCACGAGTCGCAAATATTTTCCCTGTTGCAACAATTGCACCAGTATCACAGCAATCATCATCACAATACCGATACGAGCCGTATAGGTGTACCGAGATGGTAAAACATCCCACCAATGTAGATGATTAAAAAATAAAACCGGCATCACAGCCATGACCGCCCAAATAAAACCAAACCAGACAGTGGCATTCTGACGAAATCGATATAAAAGTGCAACAAGTAACCCAAGCGCTAGAAGAGCATACGACATTGCGGTATGAGATCGTAAAAACTGCGCTAACGGAAAAACCATATCCATAAGAACTATCGGCAATCCATACAACCGCTCTACTGAGAGAGAGAAAGCACCGCTTCCCACCCAAACACTACTTTTTTGCCAGATATATTGGGAATAGACATACCAAAACAATGGAACAGCCGATACAATAATCGCCACAAAAAATAGTTTCCATGTTTCTTGTCTTACCTTTTTATCACGCAAATACCACCAAGAAACATACAATAATATTGGTGGCAACGCAACAGCAATTTCTTTTGTTCCAAGTGCGAATAGTAATGCCAGTACCGTAGTAAAAAGGCTCAAAAATCTACTTTTCGGTTTCTCAAAAAACAAAACGAGCGATAGTACCGACAAAACAATAAACATCGCTGCCACACTATGCATATTTGCCCCGACCCATACCAACGGTTCATACGCGCTCCCAGCAAAAGAGAACAATACCACTGCGATAAATCCGGCCAACTGAGATCGACTCAAGTACCGGGTAAGCACCCCCACCATGACTGCGGTGAGCACATGAACCAAAAGACCAAATCCAAAATACACCGAAGCATGATAGGAAAACAACGTGTAAAAAAGGGTATAAAACACATTGATAACCGGAGAGAAAAACGTGGACATGTGTGCCATGATCCCTATTTCACCACGCAAAATCTTCGCCCCGTGCCACAACCACGTAAAATCATCAGAAAAAAAATATCCGTAGACTACTGTCCAACCATACACGATTATCGTGATGAAAAACGCCATGAGAACATACAAACGCAAAAACGTCCGCCATGAATAGGCGACCTCCATGATAGGAAACAAATCTATGAGGTAGCGTACGCCATCACGCAGACGAACGCTCGTTTCGGTACGATGTTGCCAGGTAACCGGAATACTCCTGATGTTTTTTCCCTGCATTTGTACTCGCACCAACAATTCTATATCAAACGAAAAACGACTTTGCCGCACTGCCGATACCAATGGAAGTAAAGAATGATGAAAGAACTTGAAGCCACATTGCGGATCGGAAAATGACAATCGAAAAAACCAGCGCGGAAAAAACGTCATGAACCGTGAAGACAATCTCCGAAACCATGAGTATTCTTTCTGCATGGTAGTTCGTTCCGCAATCAACATATCACTTGAATCCATTGCGGAAACAAACGTTGGTAGGGCAATCTGGAAGTCAATCGATACATCCGCATCCATATATCCATACCAATCAGCCCTCACCGCTTCTACCCCCGCTTGAATAGCCGCCCCCTTTCCTTCATTATGAGTTTTGTCTACGAAATGTACCGTAACAATAGTATTTTGATATTCTTTTTGAAATTCTCGAATCTTCGACGCAGTGGTATCACTACTCCCATCATTAACACACACAATTGTCCACTGTTGTTCTATTTGCGTTTCCAAAAAATCGGTTAATGAACGAAGAGAGTGAGAAATGATTTTCTCTTCGTTGTAACAGGGAAGAATAATAGCAATGTGACGCTTCATAAATCTATCTCAGAAATTGCGATATCAACATTTCTCTCCCACACCACAAACTCCCGATTTTCCAATTTTTTAGTAAAGTACGGTTCTGCAAACAATGTTTTTTTAAAATAAATTCCTTGATCTTTTGCTCCGTTTGGAAAGTCATCAACATGAAAATACAGTTCATAATCCGGATTATCATAGTTTTTGTATAATATAAACCGATCAATTGGACCAGCCGGTATGGACGAAACAGCTTGATATAGTTCAGCCGGAGTGGAAGATTTGGACGCAATATCAAGGTACACAAATTTTTCTGAAAATCGTGTTGCCGGATGATTATTGTGCTGATTGAAATAAATGTATGAATTTATTGGGACAAACGCATGTACCTGTCCGATACTCGAATGGACTGTTTTTAATCCCGGAAATACTCTCTCTGTCTGAAGATATTCCACCAATTCACGTACCGGTAAACCCACCTCTTTTGACGCTAATCGACGTTCTTGCACTCGTGGGTCATCAATAAAAGAACCAAATATCATCGACGGCGTTATAAATACCAAACCAACAATCGGTACCACTATCTGCCATTGTTTATTACTGTCAACATACCTTTCTTTCAACAGCACATATCCACGTTCTATCCCGTACGCTGCGGCAAATGCCAAAATTGTGAAATGATAAAAATCAAATGGCTTAAATTCCTGCAGCGGTGCGGCAAACAACAAAATAGTCGTCCAACCCATTATTTGCCAAATGTACCCAACAATAAACAAAAGAAGAAGTGAACGTATGTACACAACGTGTCGATACCACAATAATACAATGAACCCAAACAGGAGAACAATCCCTCGCCAACTAAACCACTGCACCATCTGTACGTACAGATCAAGTCCACGCAAACTCATAAATGCAACCGGCCAGTTTTCTGTTCCATGCACTGCGTATGAATGTACCAATGGTCCGAGATACGGAATAGCAACTAACAAAGTAAGTACCGCGAGAATAATGAGACGAAGATAAAACTTGCCTTGCTCTTTTTTTGGAACAAACAGACCAGACAACGCAATGGCCATGGCACCGTAAATCAACCATAAATAGTACATCATGAATAATACCCCGCCGGTCAAAGCATAAACAACGACTCGTGTTTTACTCCAAACTCCGCGGTGCAAATCATTGAGTAAATAACTCACCCACAATACGCTTCCCATAGCCGCCAATATTTCGTACGGTTTTAAAATAAACGCATCCCAATCAGTCAAGAAAAAAATAAGAAACGGTGCTAAAAACCAGGCAATTATTCCTGGCATTACTTCATGTGTATTTGATTCTGATGTATGCGTTTTCCAATATCGCGACTGAATGACATACGTGAGAGCCGGAAAAATAAACATGGTTGTAGCGGTGGCAACTTTGGCCATCATAACACCATTCCACTGAAATATTTTTCCCGGAATCGCAAAAAGCCAAAAAAAGAATGGTGGATAAAATGGTGGTAACTCCGGAAATCCAAAGTCAGAGAAAAAACTTCCGTGCGCAAACATTTGATACATGGCAGCAATCGTTACTTCATCGCCCCGAAGCCCCCAAAACATGAGTCCAAGATCGTCAACTAAAATACTATACGAAAGAGCAATCAACGTACCGGTTAGCAGTAAAAAAATAAGCGGATGCCATTTTTTGTACAAAAATAACAATCCGCTTATCACAAATACCACCAACAACAGTTTTATACTCAAAATATGTTGGATGTCAGAAAATGACAACAGGTGGTGCATACAGTACAGTCCTTCTATGTATTATTTTTTTTAATATCAATCCCCAGCTCCTTCAGCTGCTCCCGACTCACTTCACTCGGACTTCCCACCATTGGTTCTTCGGCTCGTTGATTCTTGGGGAATGGTACCACGGCACGGATATTTTTTTCTCCAGTCAAAAGCATGGCTAGACGTTCAATTCCTGGGGCAAACCCACAGTGAGGTGGTGCGCCAAATTCAAATGCCCGAATCATATGACCAAATTTCTGATCAACCACTTCTTTTCCGTACCCGGCAATTTCAAATGCCTTATACATAATCTCCGCGTCTTTATTTCGCACTGCCCCGGAAGACAATTCCAATCCATTGGCAATAATATCGTATTGAAATGCCACTATATCCAGTGGATTTTTATTTAAGAGTGCATCCATACCACCTTGTGGCATAGAAAACGGATTGTGCGCGAAATCAATTTTTTGTTGATCTTCGTTCCACTCAAAAAATGGAAAATCAACCACCCATGCCCAGGCAATTTCATTTGGGTCAGCTAGTTGTAACTTTTCACCAGCCAGTGCTCGTACCGCTCCCAATGCCTTTGCCGACACTTCCCAACTGTCCGCCCCAAAAAACACAATACTTCCCTCGAGAGAGACACCGTCTCCCTCCCCTTTTAGAGGAGCATTGGGGAGGGGTCGAACGCGAGAATCAGCTAGTGTTTCTTCCAACTGAACCTTCAACGTCTGTAATTGTTCCGGAGTAAAAAATTTCGTAATGCCACCATCAAATTTTCCGTCCACAAACTTCATCCACGCCAAACCCTTGGCATGCGCTCGCTTCGCCACGTCAGTAAATTCTTCATCAATTTCTTTGCGGGTAAACGTCGCCCCACCTGGAATAGCCAGTGCCCGAACAACCGGAGCGTCTTGAAAAATAGAAAATGAAACGGTCTTTGCAAATTCAGTTATGTCTTTTATTTTCAAACCAAAGCGCAAATCCGGACGATCCATGCCATACGTCTCCATCACCTCTTTATACGGAATTCTCGGGAACGGTTTTTGCTGCACTTTTTTTCCGGCCACCTGTTCTGTTAGCTCGACAAACAACGGTTCCATCAAGTTGAAAAATTCATCTTGCGTAAGAAAACTGGTTTCACAGTCCAACTGATAAAATTCACCTGGTGAACGATCTGCCCGTGGATCTTCATCACGCAGACACGGCGCAATTTGATAATATCGATCAAAGCCGGCCACCATCAAGAGTTGTTTGTACTGCTGTGGGGCTTGTGGTAACGCGTAAAATTTTCCTTGATGCAATCGACTAGGGACCAAAAAATCACGCGCGCCTTCCGGTGAACTGACTGTTAAAATCGGTGTCGCGATATCGATAAAACCACGATCTTCCATATATTTTCGAATGTGCGCCACCATTTTTGCTCGAAACAAAATATTATCTTTCAATTTTTGACGACGTAATTCCAAAAATCTATATTTCAACCGCAGTTCTTCATCCTCTTCGCCTTTGCCTGTCTCAAAAATTTCAAACGGCATGGCTTTTGCCGCGCTCAAAATTTCCAATCGTTTTGCGCGCAACTCCACTGCTCCGGTAGCCAAATCTTTATTCACGGTCTTTTCTTCTCGAGCCACTACTTCACCTACCACCGAAAGTACATATTCATATTTCAACCCTTCCGCCAAAGAAAAATCGGCCATTTCGTCGGGGTTAAATACTACCTGTGTCACCCCGTACCGATCACGCAAATCGACAAATACCAAACCACCCAGATCTCGGCGCTTGTGCACCCATCCGGCAATAGTTACCTCCTGACCAACATGCTCTTTCCTGAGTTCTCCACAGGTATGTGTTCTATACGACATACAAAAAAATTGCGTTAAATAACGCAATTATGATATCAAAAACGGTCCTGTTTGGCAATATGTAGTTTTTGGATAATTTTTGGCTTATTTTAGATAAATATACCTTCTTCATTATTTCTATCTCGCCACCATTTTAATGGATTCTCTCGAATATACTGTTGAATACCATATAATGCACGCGGATCACGGATAATAACATCGTAAAATGATCGTTGCCAACGAAATGACGGTAAACCATGTTCATGAATCAATTTTGATGATGTGGTTTTTAATGCGCCGATGATATTGGACAATGACAATGGTTTTTGTTCAACCGCCGGTTCGTCCAACCGTAGGGACAGGTCTAGACCTCTCCCTACGGTTGACGTCGCATCGATTATCATTCCAACGGTCGGACGAACGGATGAACGACATATTTCCACCACCCCATGCACATGATTCGGCATCACGATAAATTCATGTAATCGCACAAACGAATATTGACGTTCCAACCATTTCCATTGCCACCAAACAATTGTTCCAAATCGATTGACGCACATGCGACCGTTATGAATACGTCCTAAACATTACATCCGATCTTTCACACAAATGGTAATAAAATAAAAACCATCCACCGCATAATCAAATCCGTTTTTTCGATTACGTTTTCTGTTCCTCCTTTTCATATAAACATCATTCTTACTTCCTCTTCCGAATTTTTGCCACAAAAAATCCCTCCACTTCCTTCGTTGGCATAATCCGCAAACTTTTCTTTACACCAGAATGCAGAGCTTTTTCTTTCCAGGTCAACACCGGTGGGACGACTTTCAAACCCGGAATTGCAATGTTCTCGATTTCTGCATCAGGATTTCGTTCCAATAACCGAGAAATCTGTACCTCATTCTCTTCCGGTGCCATGGTACAAGTAGAATACACCAGCACTCCACCCGGCTTCAGCGCTCCCCACGCCGCCAAAAGCAACTGCCGCTGTTTATAGGCCATTTCTTTAATTTTTCGTTCACTCCAATACCCAAACGTCTTTGGATTACCAAGCACAAATCTCGCCTCCGCACTACATGGCGCATCAAGTAGTATCTTATCAAAATATTCCGGATACTCTCGACATAACTTTGCACCATGCTCCATCCGTAAAACAAATTTCCAATCAGAACTCAATCCCCCCTCCCCGTTTAGGGGAGAGGTTGGGGATGCCTGCCCGCCGGAGTGGTGGGGGGTGTCGGCATCACCGACCACCCCCAACAACTCCATATTGTGCTTCAATTTAAAAAACCTCACTTTATTATTATCATTTGCCACCAACTCACCGGTCTTCTCCATCATCATCGCCATCTGCGATGTTTTACTCCCCGGCGCAGCTGTGAGATCCAGCACTTTTTCGCCTGGTTTCGGATCAAGAATCAATGGCGGTACCATACTCGCCAAACTCTGTATATATATCTTTCCCTCTTCATACGGTTTCGTTTCGGTCAAATCTCGTTTCGTCCTATTTTCCAAAATCATCGCATCCTTGTACCAATCAACTTTCCTCGTTTTAAACCCAAACTCTCCTAATATTGCTTTCATGCTTTCATGTTTTTTTACTTTAATGCCATTTGTCCGAAGCGTCGTTGGTCGCTCCACAAACAGTTTTTCCATTTCACGAAAAACAGAAGGACTCACGAACATCGCGAGCCTCTCTAAAAAACCAGTGGGGAGGGTAGAAGATACTACCTTTCTCTTTTTGCGTTTCATACTTACTCTTCGGTGTTTTCCGGTAAAATACCATATTCAGTATCAGGAGAAGCGGAAAAGGTTAGGTACTTTACTTTTCCAAATCTAACAACATCCTTACGAAGCTTGTCTATAGAATTTTTATACATGTTCAAAGCTTTTACCAATTCCTTAACACTATCAGCTTTTACCACCTGTCTTATCTCAAATGGCTTTGAAGCTAAAATAGCACCTAACTCACTTAAGTCTACAAAAAGGCCATTTACATCTCTGTTTTCAAAATTCCAATTTGGTGCAAGCGAAGAAATGTGTTTTAATAGTTCTTTTTTCATCTCATCTTCTATTGGAAATTCAGAAATACTTCTCTTTATTGTTTCGTATTCACGGCGAATTTCTTCATACTTTTCAATAATATGTTCCGGAAGAGATATCTCCTCCACAATTTCGCCAATTCTAGTTAAATATTCTTTCATAATACAACAACTAGTTACTAAACAACTAACCACTACATTATCCTTCCTACGGTTTCAATCGATTCACAGTTCTCGGAAACGGAATACATTCCCGAATATGTTCCACTCCAGACATCCACCGCACCATTCTCTCGAGCCCCAATCCAAATCCGGAGTGTGGCACTGAACCATATCGACGCAAATCCAAATACCAAGTATAATCAGCTTCATTCAATCCCTCTTCTTTTATTCGTTCCTCCAGATACTGGATATTATCTTCACGTTGCGCGCCACCGATAATTTCTCCCGAACCCTCAATACCAATCAGATCCACATTCAAGGCCAAGTCTTCATTTTCCGGATCACGTTTGACGTAAAAAGGTTTGATTGATTTTGGCCATTTGTGAATAAATACCGGCACCGGACTATGTTGGGTGAGAAGTCCTTCGTCGTCATTACCGAGATCTTCACCATATTTAATATCAGACCCTTCTTCATGTAATTTTTTGATCGCTTCATCGTAGGTCAATTTGGTAAATGGCAACTCAACCACCTTTTGCAAGGGCTCAATATTTCTTTCAAGAATTGCAAATTCTTCTTGACACTGCTCCAGACAGCGCTTCACAATATGTTTAATAAGTCCCTCTTGGATCTGCATATTCTCTTCATGTTCTACAAACGCCGCCTCCGCATCCATCATCCAAAACTCGGTCAAATGACGCTTTGTTTTTGATTTTTCCGCTCGAAATACCGGACCAAAATCATAACACCGCCCAACCGAAGAAATTGCCGCCTCGATATACAATTGTCCAGACTGTGACAGGTACGCTTCCCCAAGATCAAAGTACGGCACCGCAAATAATGTCGTCGTTCCTTCACACGCATTCGGAGTAAACACCGGGGAATCGGTACGGACAAATCCTTCTTGATGCAGATACTCATTGACCGCCGACTCCACCACGTCACGAATCCGAAGAATTGCCCATTGTCGTTTACTGCGGAGCCACAAGTGTCGATGGTCCATCAAAAATTCCGGACCATGCTCTTTATGAGCTATAGGGTATTCACTCGCAAATTGATATACCTGCAGATCCTTTACCTGAAGCTCAAATACGTTTTCCTTTTTTGGGTGTTTTGAAACTATTCCTGTCAACCGCAACGATGATTCTTGAGTGAGTTTCTGTGTATCATTCCAAACATCCTCGGAAACATCCGCTTTGTTTACAATCGCTTGCAAAAATCCTGAACCATCGCGAATTTCCAAAAACGCGATTGATCCGGAAGAACGGCTGTTGTAGAGCCAGCCGGAAATTGCTACCTCCTTATCAACATGTGAACCAATATGGGTAATACGTGTGTTTGTCATAGAAATAAGTTATATTGTTCAAGTATCCTAGCACTTTTCGCTCATTTCTGCAATATTTGAAAAAATACCCTACTCGACGGAATTTTTTATCTGATTTATAGTAAAAAAGAGAGAAACAACCATTAAACGGAGGAAAAAATGGAGTTTATTCTCATTCTTATTTTTGCGACTTTTTGTTTTTTTCTTGGCATATTCATTCTCCGGCTCCTGGGAGTGATCCTAGGGATCGGCTGTGCCATGATCATTGGTTTCTTTACCCTCCTTCTCATTGTGTTTGCGCTGATCGCAATCTTGTGAAGGAGATCTCGGGAAGGTGCTGAGATGGACTTGTGTTGGCAAGCACCTGTCCCCTTCCTTTTTTTGTTGGAACAGCAGATTGAGAACACGTGATAAAAACAGCTCCACTTTATTCCGCTTCTTTTCCGCTCTTTCCGCTGAATCAAACGCGCACTATTTCACAATATTTTCATCAGTCGCGCCCAATCTCCAATTCGTCGCTCAGAATGAAAGACCGCAAACTGATACACCAAACGATGAAGATTTTCATAATCACGTTCTCCAATAGACATACGTGAGATTACCACCCACTCAGCCCGAAGAAGGATCTCCATATCTCCCACTTCTTTCATTCCCACTGTCACTATGTTTTCCCCACTTTTTTCTTTCCCCGCGCGACAAGTTTGACAAATTATACCACCAGCAGAAACATAAAAACCTGGATGAAGACGATTCTCACCAGGCACATCACTCAATTCGTCTCTCACAATGTGACTATACGGTTTTTCACATACCACACAACGATCCAATATCGGCTGAACCCCGAGGAGGGAAAACAATTTGAGCACAAAGCTATCAAGCAATAGTTCTCGATATTCTTTTGCTTGATCGATATACCGTAGCCAAGATTTTAACAAGTGAAACAGTCGTTGGTCCGGCTCATGAACATGTACCAACGCATCAAACAGGTTCATTCCATACTGAACCGCCAGTGATGCATGTACATGTTGTCGTATTGAAGAAAAAAAATTGATCGGCTGTACGCGAATCAAATGGTCAATTTCTTTTCCCGGCACAATGTCTGCCTGCACATATGAACATGGCTCGAGATGAGCCGTGTTTTTACTAATAACTTTTTTTACTCCCCGCGCGAGTAGCTCCATCTTTCCCTTTTCTTTGGTGTACAGAGAAATAATCTGATCAAATTCTCGAAAGTCGCGGCGGGAGAGAATGATTGATTCCATATTACAATAATCGTTTCAAAAGAAATTCTAGCGCTTCATTTTCTCTATGTTTAGAAATAAGATAGACTACCCACGCTCCAACCTTTGGGGATTTTCCTTCATATGCCAAGTCAACTGTCTCAGTCCAAAGTTTACGAAACTTCTCTGATAAGCCACTTCTGGTATACTCAGTAGAGCATTCAGTTTCGTTCACACAATTATTTTTTTTTGCAAGTTCGTAAATAATTATCGCTTGAATTTGCATAAATACACTATCAACCGTTTCAGTATACAACTTACTTTCATCGCTATTTTCTAGTGTTTTTTTTATTCGAGCCCACATGTCATTTACATTGCTTTCTAATCCAACATGTATTGTTTGTTCTTTTTCCCTCATATTAATTTGCTAGATAATTTTGCAACAATACCATCGCCGCTTTTTCATCTCGACTCGCGTCTCCACCCATCACATCAGCTTGTTTCGAACTAAACCGCTCATCGATAAACTCAACCGAAATCTCTTTCGCTTTTTTCAAGGCTAAGACAAATGCGTGTACCCGTTCAGTATTTTCATTTTCTTTTCCATTGAGGCCGAGTGGCAACCCCACCACCAGAGTATCGATGCCTTCTTTTTCTATCAACTCCACCACTGCTTGTACCTGCCCTTGAAGTGTAGGTTTTTCAATTATTCCATAGGGCAACACCACTCCAAGACCAAGCTGTACCCAAGCAAGACCAATACGTTTTGTGCCGTAGTCGATAGCAAGGATGTTCATAAAATGCTGAAGTTTAAATGTTTAAGTTTTATTATTCTGTCGTCTGTATATATTTTTCCTATATAACATTACTTTTTAATACTAGTACAAAATACCCACTCTACCTTTAAACTTAATCATTAAAACTTCAAACTTTCTCCCCCACTCTCCTCGTCACCACTACCGGCCCTTCTTCTGTAATGATAATAGTATGTTCAAAATGCGCACTTAAACTTTTGTCAACCGTAGAGATACTCCACCCGTCAGCAGCAGTTTCTACATCCTCTCCTTTCATAGTAATCATCGGCTCGAGCGCCAGTACCACCCCCGGAACAATTTCCCACTGTTCCAAATCTTTTTCGTAATAATTTGGTACCCGCGGATCTTCATGTACCGCATGCCCCACTCCATGACCCACCAAATCTCGCACTATTCCATATCCTTGCGGAGCAACATAGTCTTCAATCGCTCGTCCAATCTCCGCGACAGTATTCCCCGGTACTGCAGCCGCAATCCCAATTTCAAGAGCTTTTTTGGTAACCGCAAGTAATTGTTTTGTTGTTTCCGGAATAGTTCCCACCGGCACCGTAAGAGCGGTATCGGTAAAATATCCATTCCCGTCTTTACCCTCTCCACATCCGGCCGGATACTGCATCCCAATATCAATACTAAAAATATCACCATCATGTAATATCTTATCTTTTGTGGCAATTCCGTGCACTACTTCTTCATTGCGAGAGGCACAAATTGTAGATGGAAACGGAGGATCATAGCGATGCGCCTTGTACCCTTTAAACGCTGGCACACCACCGACTGCCCGGATGAGCTTTTCTGCCTCCTGATCAATATCCCAGGCACTTACTCCCGGCCGTACCATTGTTTCAAGCTGTCGCAAAATCTCCCCCAACTTTTTTCCACCTTCTTCAATCCACTTGAGTTCGTGTTGTTTCTTTTTATACATAGTTTGTTACATTATATCCATTATCAAATTATACATATATTCCTAGAACCATCTGATTGTACCACAGTATCGTTTTTTTTCAACCTATCCACAAATTCTATTACTATTCAATTTATTTTTTTTATGGTATACTCATGCCCACCAAAAAACAACGACTAGGTATCGTTGCTTTTCTCTCCCTTTCGTAGGGATACGGTACACAGATCAAGCTGATCACTTGATTTCATAGACCGATCTATTGTTGAGACCGCCGGCGGTTTCCGATAGGTCGGTTTTTGTTTTACCAGATACTCATGATACTTCTAGCATATTATACTTCTGCTAAACACGCAACCACCTCGTGATGAACCTCATCAATACTTTTACTTGCGTCCACCGCTTTCCACAATCCGATCGTTTGATAATATGCAATTATAGGCTTAATCATGGCATTTCCTTGTTCTTCAAGCCGTTTTCGGGCTATTTCCGGACTATCATCCGAACGCACGACCAATTTTCCCCCACACGCCTGACACACCGTGCGCACCTCATTATCCAATGAGTATGGTAAAATCGCTCCGCATTCTGAACAAATTTTTCTTTTTGTGAGTCGATTATAAGCCATCTCATCATCAAGCGTAAGTTCAATCACCTGCACTTCACCCACTAACCCCTTTTTTTCAAAAAACGCTTCAAAAGCTTTTGCCTGCTCCACACTTCGAATCGCCCCATCTAGCACTACTCCATGACCTTCTGCAAGAGAATGTTCAATGGCCTGAAAAGCCAATTTATATACCAACGCATCAGACACTAGTCTTCCTGCCTTCATATCTTCAAGAAGTTTGAGGTCATTTGGATCAGCCTTTGGATCAAGTGCCAATGCCCGAAACAAATCACCGGTAGAAATATGAACATAACCAAATTCCTCCGCCAGTTTTTTTGCCTCCGTCCCCTTGCCGCTTCCCGGAATACCCATGAAGATAATGATGTGTTTCATACGTACGTGTAATTGGTAAATAGTATATTCGTTAAATAGTTAATGAGAAAATTAGTTTATTGGATTATTTGCTTAATTGTTTGCTTCATCCGCCCTAGGTGGACGAGTGTTGGATTCCCTACAGTCTGCTGCAGGTAATTCATTTGTTTAGATGTTTTGTATATGTTATTCGTTTTAAACATTTTATATATTTTATTTGTTTTATACGTCTTGTAATTTTCTTTATAAATATTTCTTGCTTATCATCTCAGTATTCTCAAGCTAATTTTGCATAATAATTCTCAAAGACTTTCATAAGTTTTCTTCTATCGTGTTCACTAATTCTTTGATTCGGATCTTTCGCATGCTGCAATCTCCTCAACGTCTCATCAATTTGACGAAGAGAAATCTTTCCGTTGCCTTTTCTGGCTGTCGCGATTGCTCGCTCCACAACCAACTCTTCTTGTTTTGACAACGTGTTTACCAGTGAACGAGACACGATATCTTGAATTGTTTGTTCAGACAATGTTTTTTGCTGGTCGGAGTATCGATCTGAACTAGAACCAAATAAATAAGAGAAGAAACTCATATAAGAAATTGCTAAGAATACAACACTTCTGCGCATTCTTCATTGGATTAACTCCCAAACAGTCACTTCACCCAATGAACAAACAGTCGCTCTATTCTTACTATACCACACACTCTTCAGACCTCAAGTACGGCTGTCGCTGGCAACAACACAGCCCGCTCGAAAGCAGGCTGTATAGTATCTTCATCACCAATCATTAGACCCGATCGTATTCATGCATGGTCAGTTGCGCTTCTATTTGTTTCGTCATCTCGATCGCTACGCTTACTACGATCAGTAAGCTAGTTCCCCCAATCACCAACGCTTGAGAATTTGTGATTGCCTGAACAATGAGTGGCAGAATAGCAATCAGTGCCAAGAACAGTGCTCCCGCAAAAACCAATTTATGCATGATACCAGCCAAATATTCTTCCGTTTGTTTGCCCGGACGAATACCAGGAATAAATCCGCCTTGACGTTGCAAATTTTCCGCAATCTTGTCTGGTTTGAAAATTACTGCAGTATAGAAATAGGTAAATCCGAAAACCAGTAAGAAATAAATGATACCGTAAAACAGTTGGTTATTAAATAGCGTAATTGTCTTTTGCGCGAGCGAACCTATGATGCCGGCTTTATTTACAAGAAATTGCGCGACCATTGGTGGGAAAAGAATCACGGAAATCGCGAAGATAATCGGAATCACTCCGGCCATATTTACTCGAAGCGGCAAATGAGATTGCGCACCACCTTGTGCGCCACGTCCACCACGAATTTGTTTAGCATAACTTACTGGAATGTTTCGCTGTCCTTCATTGATGATAACAATTCCGACAACCGTAAGAATCGCGATAACAATAAAGAGTAAATACGTCGGTAAATCAGCCGGATTATAGTTGACCACAATATTTTGTACTGTTTGTGGTAATACCGCCACGATACCAGCAAAAATCAACAATGAAATTCCGTTTCCGATATTCTTTTCTGTAATCTGTTCACCAATCCACATCAAAAACATGGTTCCGGCGGTAACACTCAGCAAGATGGCAACAAAGCGGAATGGGGTTAATGTTCCTAAAATATCGAGTTGTGATTGTTGTAATAGTTGTAACAACCCAAACGCTTGTAAAATAGCCAACGGAATAGTAGTGATACGTGTGTACTGACTGATCTTCTGTTGCCCTGATTCGCCCTCTTTTGACAGTTCTTCAAGCTGAGGAACTACCATGGTCAACAACTGAAAAATAATGGAAGCCGTAATATATGGGGCTACTCCAAGCATGACCAACGAAAAGTTTTCAATTGTTCCACCGGAAAAAATATTTAACAATCCGAGAATTTGGTTTCCAGACAAAAATTGCTGCAAATTGGCAGTATTAATTCCCGGAACTGGAATGTGTGCCGCTACCCGAAAAATAACCAACATCCCAATAACAAAAAGAATGCGGTTACGCAGATCGGTAATTTTCCAAATTCGTTGAAGTTTTTCCCACATAGAAATCAGAGGTAGTGGTATAAATTAAACAGGAAAGACAATTTAAACCGCAAAAGAATAAGTGTACTGTAGAAGAAGACGTACATTTGACCAGTCCAAGTAATGCTTATTTCTTTATTTCTTTATTTCTTTATTTCGTTATTTCGTTATTTCTGATCGAGTCAGTACTCACCAACATATCTATCACGGAAACTAGAACACAATCTTTCCACCCGCTTTCTCAATCAATTCTACCGCTTTTTTACTCACCAAGCAACCTTCCACGGTAATCGCGTGAGGCATCGTACCGCTCGCGACGATTTTCACACCGCTTTGCGGGCGCGCAATCACGCCTTTTTCTTTCAACACGTGTGGAGTAACTACTTGATTTGCTTCCGAGTATTCAGCTAATTTTGCAAGTGTAACGGTTTCTTTTTTTGGTTTTTGACTCTTGAATCCGCGAAGTTTTGGTACTTTTTGTAAAGACTGTTTGAACCCAAATGTTTTCAAACCGGCTTTTCCACCAGAACGTGCTTTCTGACCTTTTTCACCTCGTGCGGAGGTTTTTCCTTTTCCGGAAGCAATACCACGACCAACTCGCTTTGCTTTTCTGCGAGCACGTGGTTGTGAAATTGTGTGAGGAGCTAATGCAGCCATATGAAGGTAATTTGGTAAATTGATAACGAGATAACAAAAAAGGGAAACTGACTGATCAATTATGCGGTTTCTTTTGCTGATTTCTTAGCAGCAGTCTTACGAGCAGGACGTTTCTTCACTTCGGCTGTCGGTGTGTCAGTCTCTTCAGCTTCTGATTTCACTACCGGTCGTTCCGAACGAGACGGCTTTCCTGAAGTTGGGCGAAATGATGTCAGTGCGTCAAAAATACTCTTGATATTGGTAATTTTGTTGGTGGTTTTTCCCAGCATTTTTGATGATGCGTTTGGGACTCCAGCCAACTCAAGAACAATTCGAATTGAACTTCCCGCAATAAGCCCAGATCCTCGTGGTGCAGGTTTAATCATGACACGCGCTGCTTTAAATTTTGATTCTACTCGGTGCGGAATAGTTTCATTTACCAGTGGAACACGGATCAAACTCTTCTTTGCTTGATTTACCGCTTTTTCAACCGCAATCTGAACATCCTTTCCTTTATCTACTCCATACCCTACTCTACCCTTGCGATCACCAATCACAACACAGGCGCGAAAACTCAGTTGTTTTCCACCTTTGGTCACACGGGTAACACGAGCCAAATCCACAATCTGTTGGTCAAACTCTGGTTTTTCTTTTTTTGGTCTCATTTTTTTTGTTCCTTTGCCTTGTTGTGCCATAAAGAAGTTATTAGTTTACTAGTTTATTGGTTTAATATCAAATTGGTCTTTCGTGATGCACTGGATGAAGGTTTGGCTACCCAATCGACCAATGAACTATTAAACCAATAAACGTAATACAAAACTAAAATTGTAATCCCCCATCACGCGCGCCTTCAGCCGCTGCTTTTACGCGTCCGTGATACAGATACCCTCCACGATCAAACACTACTGTTTCAATCTGTTTTGCTTTTGCTTTTTCCGCCAACGCTTTCCCAACCAAATAACTTTCTTTCACTTTTCCAGTTCGTTCTCCTGCGTCACCGGCAGTTGCATCAGTTTTACTGTGGGCAGATACCAATGTTTTTCCGGCCACATCATCAATAAGTTGCAAGAAAAGCGCATCATTACTTCGAAATACAGCCAAACGAGGTCGAGTGGCAGTACCGGAGATAACCGCTCGAATTCGGCGATGTCGGCGCAAACGTTTTGTTTGGTTGTTCATGTTTTTTTTGCTCATAGAGTAATAGCTACTGAGAGAAAATGTGATCAACATTATTTCGCTGCCTTCGCTGCTTTACCAGCTTTGCGTCGAATTGTCTCGTCAGAGTACTTAATTCCTTTTCCTTTATATGGTTCCGGTGGTCTTACACTGCGAAGCTTGGCAGCCGTAGCACCCAACAACTCTTTATCAATACTTTCTAATGTAATAACGTTTTTCTCTACTTGTGCGGATACAACACTAGGAAGAGGAAAAATAACCGAATGTGAAAATCCAACATCCAATTTCAGGTCTTTTCCTTGCATTGCCGCTTTATATCCAACACCATTAATCTCAAGTTGCTTTTTAAACCCTTCGGTCACGCCTCGCACCATATTTGTCACATGAGATCCAAAAGTACCCCACAAAGAACGTTCTTGTTTGTCTTCTTTATTCTTCACGTCAACCATTACTCCTTCGGCCGCAACCTGAATCTGCACCAATGGCGAAACGGTTCTGGTCAACTCCCCTTTTGGTCCTTTTACCCGAATGAGGTCTCCTTGAACCTCAACCGTTACACCAGCTGGGATAGTAATTGTCTTTTTTCCAATACGAGACATAGCGTTTACGTTACAATATTTAGGCGACTGATTAATAGACGGAACAAATAATTTCTCCGCCAATCCCTTCTTTTCGCGCTTTTTTATTTGTCATCAATCCTTTTGAAGTGGATACAATAGCCACACCATAGTCATTCAAAATTCTTGGTAACTGATCGGCTTTTACATAACAGCGATGACCAGGTTTACTTTCCCGGGCAATCGACTGAATAGCCGGTTGTTTTCCAACATACTTCAAAGACAACTCCAGCATTTTTGGTGTTCCGTCGAGCTCTTTCATAGCTGTCAAAAATCCTTCTTCTACCAAAATACCGGCAATGGCCATTTTCAATTTGGAAGCAGGAATTTGAACACTCGCCAGGCGAGCGGCTTGCGCGTTTCGAATTCGAGTGAGCATGTCTGCGATTGGATCGGTCATCATATGTGAATGTGTAAATTTACCAACTTGATTTTCTTACCCCAGGCAAACGTCCTTGGTTTGCAAGTTCACGGAAGCAAATACGGCATAAACCGAATTTCCGCATATAACCGCGTTTTCGACCACATTTCCAGCAGCGGCGCACTATACGAGTGCTAAACTTTGGGTTTCTGTTAGATTTTGCTTTCTGTGACTGAGTTGCCATAATGAATGAAATTATTTTTCTTGAAACGGAAATCCGAGTTCTTTAAGGAGAGCCAAACCATGTTCTTTTGATTTAGCAGTGGTATGAATCACCACTTCAAGTCCATGGATTTTTTCAATGGCATCTGCTTTGATTTCCGGAAATGCAATGTTTTCTTTAAAACCAATCGTACAATTTCCTTGACGGTCAAATATCTTTGGAGAAATACCACGGAAATCACGAACACGTGGGAAAGTAACACTTACCAACTTGTCAAGAAAATCGTACATATGATTTCCTCTGAGAGTTACCGATGCCCCGATTGGCATACCCTCACGTATTTTAAAGTTGGAGATAGACTTCTTGGCTTTATTGTGGACCGGTTTTTGTCCGGTAATCGCTCCAAGAGTACTTTCTACATTATCAATGTACGCTTTATCTTTTACTTGTCGGCCATACCCAACATTGATCACCACTTTTTCAATCTTTGGCACCTGCATGACGTTTTTAAGACCAAACGCCGCTTTCAAGTTTGGAACAACGCGTTCTTTGTACATTGTGTAAAATCGTGATTTCATACCGTTCTATAAACAAAGCGAAGATTAAGTTAATCAATATATTCTCCGGTTTTTTTGGCAACACGTTTCTTTTGGTCACCATCTTTTTTAAACCCAACTCGAGTTGGTTTATTTGATTTTGGATCAACCAACATAACATTACTCACGTCAACTGGAGCCGGCAATTCAATGACCTGGCCTTTTTGGTTTCGTTGTGCACGCAAATGTTTTTTCAAAATATTCACTCCCTCTACCACCACATAAGTTCGGCCATTCTTTTTTTGTTCAAGCACTTGCAAGACTTTACCGGTTTTTCCACGGCTTTTTCCAGAGAGCACTTTTACAATGTCATTGGTTTTGATCTTCATAAAAAATTACTTAGAGTACCTCAGGCGCCAAGGAAACTATTTTTTGAAATCCTCTTCCTCGGAGCTCACGCGCCACCGGTCCAAAAATACGAGTACCTTTTGGATCTTTGGTTTTCTTGTCAACAATTACTCCGGCGTTTTCATCAAATCGAATATATGTACCGTCTTTTCGGGCTAATTCCTTTCGCTGTCGCACGATAACGGCAATCACCACATCACCTTTCTTAACGGCACCACGTGGCTCAGCTTCTTTCACGGAGCAAACAATAATGTCACCAATTCGTGCATAGCGTTTTTTGTAGCCACCAAGTACGCGAATACACTGAAGTTTTTTCGCGCCACTGTTGTCTGCCACTTGAAGCATTGATCTGTGCTGTATCATATAATGTCTATAACAAGTATCTTTTGAACGTCGGAATGAATACGCCTTACGCTGCTTTCTTTACTACCTTCAGCAAATACCAGCGTTTTCGTTTACTGATTGGGCGGCATTCTTGAAACAATACGGTATCGCCCACTTCTGCTGTGTTATTCTCATCATGTACCGCATATTTTTTTGAAACGGTATACTGTTTCTGATATTTCTGATGCAACTTTACCGTCTTCACCAAAACACTAATGGTTTTTTGTCCGGGAGCAGTAACTACCACACCTTCAAATTGACGCGTAAGTGCCTGGTTCACTGGTGTTTGTTGCGTTTGTTGTTGGGAAACCTTTACCATAGTATCAAACAATTAGCCCGCCTGCTGGCGTTTTTTCAATACGGTTAAAATCTGAGCAATCGTAGTACGTGCTGTACGAATAGCATGAACACCTTTTAGCTGCCCTTCACTTGCTTTGAATCGAAGCTCACGCAAGTGATGCTTTTCGGTAGCAAGCAAATCATGTAATTCTTGCTCAGTCTTGGTTTGTAATTCTTTAAAATCCATAGAATATAAACTACTTTGTCCGAATCTACGAATAGTATCCGAATCTACAGATCTACGAACTTCTGAATACTGTTTGTATTAACTTCAGAGGGCTAATTCGTACTATTAGTAGATTTGTCGATTCGGATACTATTTGCAGATTCGGATCCTATTGTCGTAATTAGAATTTTGCCGCAACCTTTCCTTTGACCGGCATCTTGTGTCCGGCAAGGAGAATAGCTTCTCGTGCTTTATCTTCAGGGACACCACCGATTTCAAACAGGACTGTTCCGGGCTTAACGGTGGCTACATAATGATCCGGCGAACCTTTTCCTCCCCCCATCGGCACTTCGGCACCTTTTTTGGTAACCGGTCGATCTGGGAAAATTCGAATCCACACTTTTCCACCGCGACGAACGTAACGAGTCAATACCCGTCGGGCCGCTTCAATCTGACGACTGGTCACCCAACCATGATCTTCCGAACGAAAACCAAAGTCTCCAAACGCAACCGTTGTCATACGCGTCGCCACCCCTTTATTACGGCGACGTGGCTTGTGCCATTTTCTGTGTTTTACTTTTTTAGGTAACAACATACCATTCTTCTAAAATCTAGTAATCACTATAAGTTAGGCAGCCGGAGCACTCTGTTTACGAGTTCGTTGTCGTGGTGCTCGGTTGGTTCGTTTTTCACTTTCATCTCGTTTTGTTGATGCTGGTGTAGCTTCAGCTTGAATGTCATCCTTTCTTCCAAATACTTGACCACGATATACCCACACTTTGATTCCAATCTTTCCGTACATCGTATGTGCTTCCTTCCAAGAATAATCAACATCACTTCGTAAAGTAATCAATGGCACTTTTCCAGCAGACAGCATTTCAGTACGAGCAATTTCAACACCGTTCAATCGTCCGGACATTTTAATCTTTACTCCGAGCGCTCCACCTTTCATTGCTCGATCAATTGATTGTTTCATTACACGGCGAAACGGGAGACGTCGTTCAATGTCTGACACAGCCGCCTGCGCGATAACTGCCGCAGAACGAGCCGGATCAGCGACTTCCTGTACGTTTATTTTTACTTTCAATGACATCTGTAAGAGCTTGCGTTCAATATACTTGCGTACTTCATCAAGTCCTTGTCCACCTCGACCAATGATAAATCCTGGTTTTGCCGCCGCGATAGTCACCGTCATATTTTTTGGGCCACGCTCAACACTAATCGCATCGATGTGCGCGTCTTTGAATTTCTTTTCCAAATACGCTCGAATCTCCACGTCTTGTTTCGCGCATTTTGCATAGTCATCTTTGGAAAACCATTTGGAATCCCACGTGTAGATGACCTGTGTTCGATGAATTTTCGGATGTACTTTGTGACCCATATATAGTAAGTTCCAAGTTACAAGTTACCAGTTCCAATATGTATTGGCGTTCTGTTCACTTCTAAACTCCTTTATGTTATCCAAGTATTGTTATCTTACCCGCTAAAGCTCCGGAAAAAATAAGCGGGTTTATTATTTCTTACTTTTCGCACTTGTCTTTTTTCCCGGCTTTTTAGGTTCTTCCACTACTTCCGCAGTCACTTCTTCTGCTTCTTTCACTTTTTTTGCTTTTTTTGTTTGTTCTTCTGCCACACCTGTTAGAACCAGTTCAATGTGTGAGGTGCGCTTTCGGATTGGAGTTGCTCGTCCCATTGCCCGTGGCATCCAGCGTTTTAAGATCGGTCCACCGTCAACAGTAATTTTTGTAATT
This sequence comes from Candidatus Paceibacter sp., assembly GCA_020725175.1. Lineage (GTDB taxonomy): Bacteria > Patescibacteriota > Patescibacteriia > Magasanikbacterales > UBA922 > DYFM01. The sequence goes on along the minus strand of DYFM01000001.1, from coordinate 550 downwards.
TGTAAACTATCTTCCACGAGTCCGGCATTGTGTCGTGCATTGGCTACAGCTGAATTCAAAAGTTTCAACAGTGGCTTTGAGGCATCTTTCGCAGAATATTGCAATTGGATGCGAGCATCATGAACGGATAAGCCACGGATAAGATCAGCGACCAAGCGGACTTTTCGTGGTGCCATGCGTAAATATCGAAGGGTTGCAGTTGCTTGTTGTGTCATACCAATATAAGATTATTCACGCGAGTATTATTTTCCGGCTTCCTTTGCTTTCTTTCCGCCGTGACTGATAAACTTACGAGTTGGAGAAAATTCTCCCAGTTTATGACCTACCATGTTTTCATCGACCAATACATCGATGAAATTTTTTCCGTTGTGTACTGAAAATGTCACTCCAACAAACGCAGGGACAATAGTACAGGCACGCGCCCAAGTTTTGATTGGCTTTTTTGTCCCGGACGCTTGTAATGCTGCCACTTTTTTTAGCAACTTATCATCAACGTACGGCCCTTTTTTTAAACTTCTACTCATACAGTCTTATATTACACTCAATAGTT
>DYFM01000013.1 GCA_020725175.1 Candidatus Paceibacter sp. | reverse complement strand
TTAATTGGCGAACAGCCAAACCCTTGGGACCTTCTCCAGCCCCAGGATGCGATGAGCCGACATCGTACATGGTTCCATACTTTCGTATGGGGCAGACTATATCTTCATCTTGTCCTGGATGGTAGCTCGTTAAAATAACGAGCATAATCTCAGTGTTTTGTGACAAGAGTCGGCGTATTACCCTCTTCGATAAACTCAGAGAGTCTCCCCTTTCGGGTCAGTCGTTACGGGGTTATCCCAACTATGTCGGGAAACTTCCCACGGTATTGCCGGTAGTTTGCTGCAAACTACTACGGGTTCACCGTTATAAGCCGATTTTTATTTATCCTATCTTACTATTTTTTGTATAAACGAAAAAACTAGAAAGCAAATCACTTTGCGTGCACCCCGATATATTAAGGTGCCAAACCGCGCCGTCGCTGTGGACGCTTGGGCGCGATCAGCCTGTTATCCCCAGAGTAACTTTTATCCGTTGAGCTTCCGCCGTCCTATATCGTACGGTCGGATCACTAACTTCCACTTTCATGACTGCGCGGGTGGAGCCCTTGCAGTAAAGCAAGCTTTTGCGTTTGCACGTCCAGTCCGATTTCCATCCGGACTAAGCTTACCTTTGTAAACGCCTCCGTTACAGTTTGGGAGGCAACCGCCCCAGTTAAACTACCCATCAGACACTGTCTCCTTTCCCGGATCACGGGAATGGATTAGGCACACTACAGCACAAGGGTGGTATCTCACTGGCCCCCGAAGGGTCCCACCTATGCTGAACATGTGAAGCAGTGTACCAATGTCAAATTGTAGTAAAGCTTCATGGGGTCTTTTCGTCTAGCTGCGGGTACGTCGCATCTTCACGACACTTGCATTTTCGCCGAGTACATGGTTAAGACAGTCTCCACATCATTATGCCATTCGTGCGGGTCGGAACTCACCCGACAAGGAATTTCGCTACCTTAGGACGGTTATAGTTACCGCCGGCGTTCATCAGCGCTTCGGCTCAAGGCTGCCTCCCGAAGGATTGACCTCTCCCCTTAACGTTCTGACACTGGCCAGGCATCGCCCCCTATACATGAGCTTACGCTTTCGCAGGGAGCTGTGTTTTTGGTAAACAGTTGCATGGAGTCTTTAGCTGCGGCCCGTCTTGCGACGGGCAAGGCTTATCCCGAAGTTACGCCTGCTGTTTTGCCGAGTTCCTTAACCATGTTTCTCTCGTGCGCCTTGGTCTTCTCGACCTGTCCACCTGAGTCGGTTTGTGGTACGATTTGATATAGCCTAGCGTCTCAATACTTTTCTTGGCACCTCTCTAGTATGAATCGACTTTGTCCGAAGACGCAGTCTCTTCCTTGCGGAACGTGTAGCCATACAACGCTCATACCGTTAAGATGCGCATATTGAAACAAACTATACCAAGTGCAGGAATATTAACCTGCTCTTCCATCGATTACGCCTTTCGGCCTGGCCTTAGGATCGACTAACCCAGGGACGATTCTCGTTGCCCTGGAAACCTTGGACTTTCGGCGTGCCAGACTTTCACTGGCATTTTTGCTACTTGTGCCTGCATTCTCACTTCCCAACGCTCCACCGTGGCTCACGCCATCGACTTCAACGCAGTTAGGAACGCTCCTCTACCACGTCGTCTTTTCCGAAGAAAAAACGACATTCGCAATTTCGGTACATCACTTAGCCCCGGTACATTTTCGGCGCGAAAACTCTTGACCAGTGAGCTATTACGCTTTCTTTAAAGGATGGCTGCTTCTAAGCCAACCTCCTGGTTGTATAAGAATTAACACCACCTTTTACACTTAGTGATGATTTAGGGACCTTAATTTGCGATCTGGGCTGTTTCCCTTTTGACTACGAAGCTTAGCCCCCGCAGTCTAACTTGCATGCTGTGAATCCTTGGTATTCGGAGTTTGATTGAAACTGGTACGGCGAACCGCCCAAGTCTCATCCAGTGCTCTACCCCCAAGGGGAACACATACAGCTAGCCCTAAAGCTATTTCGAGGAGAACCAGCTATTACCGAGTTCGATTAGAATTTCTCCGCTATCCACAACTCATCCCCGCGTGTTGCACAGCGCGTGGGTTCGGACCTCCATGACGTTTTACCGTCACTTCATCCTGGCCATGGATTGCTCACCCGGTTTCGGGTTATGTACATGCTACTTAACGCCCTATTCAGACTCGGTTTCCCTACGCCTCCGGACCAGAAGTCCTTAAGCTCGCAACATGTAACATACTCGCAGGCTCATTCTTCAATAGGAACACTGTCACCCCGCTCTCCGAGGAGGGCGGGGCTCCAGCTCATTGTAAGCATACGGTTTCAGATACTATTTCATCGCCCTCTCCGGGCTGCTTTTCACCTTTCCCTCACGGTACTCGTTCACTATCGATCACTGTTTATATTTAGCCTTATCGCATAGTCGCGACAGATTCCGACGGAATTTCTCGTGTTCCGCCGTACTCAGGAATATACTCTATAGGATAGAACGTATTTCGTTTACAGGATTATCACCTTCTTTGATGCTCCGTTCCAGGAGTCTTCAACTATACATGATCTATTCTATAGTCGACATCACAGGTAGTCGACAGTATATCCTACAACACCAATAGTGCAACGGCCTGTCCTTTAAGTATAACGTCTAAATATGTCCGAAGACGTATTCTTCCGTTATACAACACACTATAGGTTTGGGCTGTTCCCCGTTCGTTCGCCACTACTAAGGGAATCATAACGTATATCACCGATAGCCCGACAGAGTCGGGTTACTCGATGATATACATCGTTTGTTATTTTCTATTCCTCTGGCTACTGAGATGTTTCACTTCACCAGGTCTTCCTCATATACCTATGTATTCAGTATATGATTTCCCGACATTACTCAGGAAGGGTTTCCCCATTCGGAGATCTCCGGGTCAAAGGTTGCTTACCACCTCACCGAAGCTTATCGCAGGTTGCTACGTCCTTCATCGTTAAACAGTGTCGAGGCATCCACCGTACGCCCTTATTGCGCACTACGAAAACACATAATTGTGCTTTGTATTCTTTGAATATGCTTATACCTCTATTTTTTACATGGTTTGAATTGTCAAGATCGGTCAGAATCATCCGCACGGGTCATTACAAAATATTATAATGATTCGTTCGGTTAATTCCTCTCTGTATAATTTGTCTCGATTTGTATTAATCTACGTTTCAAAAAAACCGCCTCTAAGCGGTCAGAACAGGGCACTGGTCTTTTACCGGCTTAGAACTCTCTGTGAAGTAATTGATACAACATGGCAGTGTAGTAAGAAGAAACTTCTTCGGTTTTCGACATCTATGAATCTGATGTTCGAAATCCGTTTCCCAGAGGTCCGAAGCGTAGCTAGGACGTGGCCCGAATGGCGGGATGTATATGATCTAAATTTTTAATGCCTCCACAGTGTATACCACAAAAAAAAGTTTGTCAAGAGACCTTATCCCTTATTTCCTTTACAAGATGTGGATAACTCTTCTACATACCAGTTTTTGGCTTGAACAAAAGCTGTACTCACTAGCCAGAACATCGTTTTTTCGCTATGATATTGATATTAAATTAACATCATATCTAGGACTTACCTAGCTGTCATCATGAAGAGCGGAAGCAACGAAAGATCTGACAGTGTCACTATGAAATATGTCTATACTGTACATTGCAAATCACATGAACGAAACTACTGACAGATCCTTCGCTTTGGCTCAGGATAACATGGTGCATAAGTCATAATATCATTCACAGGTATGCCGGAAACTAGGAAACAGCCACTCATTTTCTACACCAAAGAACTCGCCGTCTTTACACTCAAACAAGCTCGCGCCTGTGTCTTTGCCGGCCTATTTTTCATACTCCTTTTTTTGTCACACCAACTTCCGCTTGGCCCTTTACCCCGATATGATTTTTTGTTTTTGAGTGCACTCACACTACAAGGTATTTTGGTTATTACCAAAATTGAAACCATCGATGAAGTAAAAACAATTTTTTTATTTCACGTTCTCGGCTTTCTACTTGAAGTATTCAAAACCCATCCAGCAATTGGTTCTTGGAGTTATCCAGAATTTGGATATCTGAAATTGTTTGGCGTACCGCTCTATAGCGGATTTATGTATGCAGCAGTCGGGAGCTACATCAGCCAATCCTGGCGTATCATGAAACTAAGACTAGTGCATGTCCCTTCTTACAAACTAAGCGCCATCCTGTCACTTGCTATTTATCTCAATTTTTTTACTCATCACTTTCTTCCCGACGTTCGTTGGATTCTTGCCTTCTTGGTTGTTCTATTGTTTGGAAATACACTCGTCTACTTCACTGTTTCCAAAAAAGAATACCACCTGCCGCTCGTAGTATCATTTGTACTTATTGCTTTTTTCATCTGGATTGCTGAAAATATTTCCACCTATCTCGGTGCCTGGAAATATCCAGATCAGCTTACCACCTGGACACTGGTATCATTTCACAAAATCAGTTCTTGGTCGCTTCTAGTGATTATTAGTTTTATTTTGATTGCGAATTTGAAACATGTGAAGGAAAAAAGATTGATGGAGGTTAGATAGGATATACGTGCGTCGGTTAGAATAGTTATTTCCTGTTTAATTATCATATTGTTGCATTGCTATATTGCTAAATCCTTCACTTTGCAACACAACGACTTATCAACCCGCCAATCCAATCAGTTGCTTATTTGTTTTCATGCTTTATTATCTTCTTACTTTTATGTTCAATCTCCACCTCATTACCGTTGGTAAACTCAAAGAATCTTACTGGGCCGATGCGGAAACAGAATATTTGAAACGTCTCAAACCATACGTCAAAATAACATTTACTGAGCTCAAGGAAGAATCGTTTCGTGAATCCGATGATCGAGATAAAATAAAAGAGCTCGAAGCAAAAAAAATATTGTCACAGATTCCGGACAATAGTGTCGTCATTGCCCTTCATGAATATGGCAAAGAATATACGTCTCCGATGTTTGCAAACTTCCTCGAAAAACAATCGGAACAAGGACAGACAATCACCTTCATTATTGGCGGACCGCTCGGTTTACATACTTCTATTCTCGAAAAGGCTCATCATCAACTATCACTTTCACAATTTACCTTTCCTCACCAAATGGTGCGAACAATTTTATTGGAGCAACTGTATCGAGCGGTGACGATTTTGAAGGGGAAGATGTATCATTATTGATAAATACACAGAGACGCCAGGCCTGGCGTCTCTACAATTTTTTATTGCACATCAACATTCACAATCACCTCCCACTCCCCCTCCGTCACCGGCTGCACCGAAAGTCTCCCTTTTTTCAAAAGCACCATCTCCTCACAGCCAGGGAGATGTTTTATTTCACCGAGTGTTACCCGCTGTTTCAATGGATGCACAGCAGCCACATCTACACAATCCCAAACACCAGTAGGATCGGTTGAATCCGAATGAGCTTCTTTTACAATTTTCCCAATCCCAACAATACACTTTTCATCGACTGAATGATAAATAAATACCTGATCACCTTTTTTCATTTTCCGCATGTTATTGCGCGCTTCGTAATTGCGCACACCCGACCATTCTTCACCACCTTTTTCTTTGGTATCTCGAACAAGATCATCCCAAGAATAAGTAGAGGGTTCGGTTTTGAGGAGCCAATAGTTCATAGTGAGTTTACAAGTTAGCAGGTTAGCAAGTTGGCAAGTTAGCAAGTTATACGCTGATCTGTTGTCTTTTTTGATTAATGAAAACGGTTACCCCCCGCCGCTTGACTTTTTCTGTATATTATGATATTTTATGATGCTTTGCAACCCGTAACAATAGGAGAAAAAAACAAAATGCAGAGCGATCTTCACACGATTCTTTTTCCCGGATTTTCGTACAATGCAGTACCGGGATTTGAACCCCTCCTTCCAGAGGAGGAAGAGCTGGTGCACATTGTGGACCGCCCCGGAAACATGCTGCTGCCGTGGTGGCTAGCCTGGTTCGTAGGATGGCTCCCCATCTGGTACACGAACCAGTGCTCATTGAGAAAAGTGAGGGAACTTCTGATCGAGTACCCAGACTCCAACTTCCAAATTCACGCGCACTCGATCGGAAACATCGCTATGTGGTATGTCTGGTACCACCTGAACGATGAGGAAAGAAAGAGAGTGGTACCGATGAGCCATGAAACAGTCACACCTCAGTGGCTGGGGATGACATTCTACAGCTCGTTTTGGAAGAACGCATGGACGGCCGTCCCACAATTCGTTGTCTCCCTCCTCTTCCCTTGGAAGGGGATGCGGCTCGGGTGGAAGACCGTCGGTGCGGCCTTCCTGAACTCGGACCGCCGGTACTTCATCGAGGGTCACATCGAGAAGTACCAGGTGGCGGACAGCGGCCTCGCCTTCTTGGGTCTGCTAGTCTGGTACAGCGGGATGAGATATTTCCGCGAGATGGTGCAGAAGTGCCCATCATACCGGATTGTGCTCGCGCCGGATGACCCGCTCATCCCGCGCGATAAGATCGAGAAGGCGATCAAGCGGGCAGGAGGTGATCCGAACAAGATCATCCTCCACCTACCCAAGGGCACCCCCCACTGCCTAGTAGGACGCGACGGCAGCATCCGCGAGGATGCCGTCAAGGTCCTCAGGCAGTTGTTGTAGAACAAAAGTCGGGCCCGCAAAGCAATCAACAACAAGGAGAAAAACAAGGAGGGCTCGACATGAGAAATAAAATATTCATTGTATTTCTCTTTCACAAAAAATCATTCACTGTGTGAATGATTTTTTGTTTATCTATTTTTAATTCTCACAAAATTAATACAAAATCAATAATCTTTACGCTACAATAGTACAAGGCAACTTCCACCATCCGGTTCTTCCCGCCAACTCGTCACCAACGGATGACTTTTCAAAGCCCGATGCACAGCCTCCGCCAACATACCCTCACCGATACCATGCACAACCCGACAATATAATTTTTCTTCTTGTACCAAACGAAATAATTGTCTTTCCAGCAGATCCAGTGCTTCATGCACAGAATCAGTTTCATGGAGATCTATCACGGAAATATAGTGATCTATAGAAGCGGAAAAGAAGCGGTCAATTGTCATACCTGGGGCGGTTTATCAAAGGTAATCAAAGGCATTGCATTTACCACTTTGGTAGGAATACCCAGCTCAATCTGGTATTTTACATCCACTCCACCGAAGATAGCCTGAGAGTAGTCAAAGCCTAATTTTTCGACTACCACTTTTACCACTTCTTCACTGGTACCCTCAATTTCCACAAACGGCGCAAGTCCAGGCCAAGTGTCAATACATACGTCAACCTGAAGGTCATCAAATACCGACAATTCCCGCAATGTCTCTAGATAAGCTTTTCGTTTTGCCCCAATCGACTCCAGAAATAAAACACCCTGTTCAAAATCAGTAATTTCTAGCATTACTTCTTTTTGATTATCAATATTTGTACCATCAACAATCTTCAAACTCATAGTAATCGATTCTGCCTCCTGTCTTACCCTCATCCAACCACCGGGAATATCAATTGGCGGATCGAACACCACTCGCTTCATCATGTATTCTGGATACACCAAACGAGCGCCAACTTCACGAAGTTTCTGGCGTAGTACTTCCTTGTTGATATTGAGGAATGAGGCTTCGTATTCGGTGTGCATAATGACATGTGTACAGATAGCCGATAGTAAATAGCATATGTTAATATAAACTCGTTCTGTTATCTGCTGTTTGTTATTTGTTATCTGAAAAAAAATCAAAATTTTATCACCCGCACTTCATACCCCAACCCTTCAATAAATCCCAACAAATCCTCTCTTTTCAATACCACCGTTGCGGTATTCACATTCGGATGACAGGATAAGTAATCATACTCAAGCAAATCTTCATCAACAACCACTCGCACTTTTCGCTCTATGTCATTCAATAATCCTAATAGTGATACAGATCCTGGAGTAAGTCCCAAACACTTCATCATACGTTCCGGTGAAGCAAACGATAATCCCCCGGTCACCTGCAAACGTTCTGCCAACTGTTTCACATCTACTCGCTTATTACTCTCTACTACAACCAAATAATGTGTATCACCTTTTCGATTGCGAAGAAACAAATTTTTACTTTTTCCACCCGGGATATCTCCCCAATGTTGATCAGCTTCTTCTACAGTAAAGACAGCCGGATGTTCGAACAACTGGAATTCAACATGAGCTTCTCTTAGTTTCTCCAATACATTATTCATATTTTCTACTGATGTTCAGATAACAGATAGCAAATAACAGATAACATTTTTTTACCTAGAAGAAGCTACGTTACTTGTTACTTGTTACTTGTTACTTGTTACTTGTTACTTGTTACTTGTTACTTGTTTCGAACTCCAAACCCTTTTCTTATTCACCTCCTCCTTCTCCCGAAAGGCTTGTTCAAGATCAATATCAAAATGATTGCAAATATCGAGAAGATACATAAACACATCAGCCGCTTCGTGTGCGATATTATACTCTTTCGACGTTTTATCAAACTTTATATCCTCGGTTTTTCGGACCGCTTTGGCAAGCTCACCACATTCTTCGAGAAACAACATAAATATCTGTGGAATAGTTTCATTATCAAACCCTCGCTCGACGATCATATCTCGAATGTACTGTTGATAATCTTTTAGGGTTGGGTTTTGTTTGAGAGTGAGAGTGGACATACCATAATAATTAATTTCCAGTTTATTCTACAGGGAAATCAGCCGCACTGCAAATAAAATCCCAAAAAAAACGGAGAGACGCCAGGCCTGGCGTCTCTCCGTGTTTTACAAAAAAATAATCCATCACAGTGCAGTCCTCCGAAGCTCTACGAAGTAAGAGCGTAATAGAAAGCGATCCTCCGAAGCTCTATGAAGTAAGAGCGTAGGAGGAGTGCCGCGGGAGAGACTCGAACTCTCATACCTTTCGGCGCTTGCTCCTAAGGCAAGTGCGTCTACCAATTTCGCCACCGCGGCATGAGGAATAGTGTAGCATAATGTTAGAAAAAAGCAAGATATAAAATAACACACTTCCTGTGGATCGTGTGTTATTCCGTACTTTTGCAAAAGGAAATATAATACTGTTATTTCGTTATTTCCTAATTGACTGCTTCAATATTTCCACTAACTATCCCGTCTCCCACCAAACGGCTTTCGAAATCCGCCATTTCCACCCGGACGATTTCCACCTGGTCGGCGAGGTCCACCAAATCCACCTTGTCGTGGTTCCGGTTCCACATACCCTTCCGGTTTTGGAAGAAGTCCTTTGATAGTAAGATTTACTCGTCCAAGCTGATCAATTTCTTTAACTAAAACTTTCACGGTATCACCAAGTTTCAGCACATCACTTGGTTTATTGACACGCGTCCAAGCAATTTCACTTACATGCACCAAACCATCTTTGTTTGGAAGAAGTTGGACAAACGCTCCAAAGTCTTCGAGACGCACCACTTTTCCTTCGTACGTTTCGCCCGGTTCCACTTCTTTGGTAAGAGCAAGAACCATGTCTTTTGCTTTTTGCATTGCCTCAGCATCAATAGAGGTGATAAGAACACGTCCATCTTGTTCAATATCAATATCAACACCGGTCTCTTCAATAATCTTCTTAATCGTCTTTCCTCCCGGACCAATAACATCACCTATTTTCTCCGGATTGATCACCACCGTTTCAATACGAGGTGCGTATGGTGACAATTCCGCTCTTGGCTCGGCAATGGTTTTCGCCATACTGTCCAAAATAAACAATCGAGCATCTTTAGCCTGTTTAATCGTCTGCTCGACGATATCCCATGTCAATCCTTCCGTCTTGGTATCCATTTGAACTGCCGTTACACCATCACGTGTACCGGCAATTTTAAAATCCATTCCGCCCGGACCGTCTTCTACATCTTGAAGATCTGTCAACACCTTCCATTGACCATGTTTCATGTCAGACGCCAAACCCATGGCAATACCGGCGACCGGTTTTTTGAGGTTTACTCCGGCTGCCATGAGAGACAAGGTTGAACCACAGGTCGAAGCCATTGAACTCGAACCATTTGATCCAAGTACTTCAGACACCACCCGAATTGCGTACGGAAATGCTTCTTGTGCCGGCAATACTGGTTCAAGCGCGCGCTCTGCCAACGCTCCGTGCCCAATTGCGCGTCGACCAGGACCACGAAGCGGTCCGGCTTCTCCGTACGTATATGGTGCGTCGTTATAGTGATGCATGTACCGCTTGGTTCCTTCTTCTTCCATGGTATCAAGAGTCTGGACGTCACCCGGCGCTCCCAGTGTAACAACCGAAAGTACTTGCGTATCCCCCCGCATAAACATAGCAGAACCGTGTACTCGAGGCAGTAGATCAACTTCGGAAGTCAGTTCACGAATATCTTTCAATGATCGACCGTCAAGTCGTTGTTCATGCGTTAAAATACGCTTACTAATTTCTATTGCTACCAACTCTTTCATGGGCGCTACTGCTGCACTGATCACTGTGTCATCATATCCGGCAGCAACGAGCATTTCTTTGGCCGCCTCCTTCATCTGTTCAGTCATGGCAACCCGCTCCGCCTTAGATACTTTTGGTGAATTAAATATCATGGATTCAGCATTGTCTGAAACAAATTTCTCAACCGCTTCTTTGGCGTGTTGTTCCGGTGCTTTTTCCACCACCTCATCAGTTATCACCAGTTCTTTTGGTTTTCCAACTTCAGTTTGAATCTTCGTAATCAGTTCAATAACCGGCTGAAGTTGTTCACATCCCCATTTCATTCCTTCAAATAATACTTCATCCGCCACATCACTTGCTCCGGCTTCTACCATAACCAGTTTTTCTGGAGTACCGGCCACAATCATATCAAGCTCAGGATGTGTTTCATATTCCGAATCGGTCATATTCAATACAAACTGCCCATCGGTACCACGTCCAATGCGAGCCGCTCCGATAGGTCCGCTCCAAGGAATCTCGGAAATTGCTAAAGCGGTACTGGCGGCTACCAAACCAATAAATCCGGCTTCGTTTTCACCATCTACTGAAAGTGCGGTAATAATAACCTGTACATCATTTCGTACCCGATCATCAAATAGAGGACGAATCGCCCGATCAATGAGTCGTGCGGTCAAAATTGCCTCGTCACTCGGACGACCTTCTCGCTTCATAAAGCGAGAGCCTTTGATTTTTCCGGCCGCGTACAATTTTTCTTCAAAATCAACCATGAGCGGAAAATAATCAATTCCAGCTCGAACATTATTACTACGTACGACAGTCGCCATCATGACAGTGTCACCATAGCGAACCGTACAAGAGGCATTGGCTTGCAACGCAAACCGACCAGTCTCCACGGTCAAGGTACGACCACCCCACTCGGTGGACCATTGTTTGATATCCAACATAGATATAATACTTGTGGGCTGATCAAGATGAGATAGATCTGCGTTCACGGTGGATTGCTTGTCATATTCATCGCGCGAGAGACCTAGATTCTTCTTGACCAACCGATAAATTAACTTCCAAGATACCTGCCTGCCGGCAAGGCACGGCAAGATACAATTTCCAAACAAATCTCAGTAATAAATCTTCAATACATAAACTTGGAAATTGAAGTTTGATATTTGGGATTTGTTTGTCTCTTGTTTCTTGCCGTGCCTTGCCGGCAGGCAGGTATCTTGGGATTTTATTTTACAATTTTCGTTTGAATCGCGGATCTTGTATTAAAAATTTTTCTTTTTCCAAACTCAAATCCACAAAATCATCCGCTTCTTCTACCAACCGACTTGAAGTAGTTTCTCCAAAAGCAACAATTTCCACTTGTTTGCCGGAACTTTTTTGTAAGTATTCAACCAATGGCAAATAGTCACCATCACCAGAGACAATCACAATAGCGTCGAGACTTGGCGCGAGACGAATTGCGTCGACCGTCAGACCTACGTCCCAATCAGCTTTTTTCATACCGGTATTAAACACTTGCAAATCTTTTTCACGCGTTTCAATTCCCAAGTTGTAGAGCGCTTCAAAAAACGGCTGCTCATCTTTTGATTCGGTTCGCACCACATACGCAATCGCCCGAATAAGTTTTCTCGCCCCAACCGCCTCTTTGACAATGTTACCAAAGTTTACTTTCATGCCAAAAAGATTTTTGGCCGAATAGTACATGTTTTGCACATCAATAAACACCCCGACTCGTTGCTCGGGGTGTTTCAAAGGATGTATTTTATTCTTCCGTGTTTCCTTCATCGATATCGACGTTATCGTCATCAAAATCTTCGGCTGGAGCAGTAGACGCAGTTGTTTTTACCAACTTACGTGCTTGCTTCAACTTGAGACTCTTGACGAGCTTTTCATACGCGAGTGCGTCTTCTTTACGGAGATAACGAAGTAATCGTCGTCGTTCCCCTACTTTTCTGAGAAGTCCTCGGCGTGAGGAATGATCTTTATGGTGCGCTTTCAGGTGATCTGCGAGTTCATCGATTTCAGCGCTCAAAATCGCGACTTGTACTTGCGTAGAACCGGTATCACCCTTATGGGTTTGATACTTTTTGATTATTTGCTGCTTTTTATCTTTTGCGAGCATACATGCCAATAGTATTACAGGCCTCGGTGTAGCATGATTGTCCTATTGTCCAGTCAAATGACCGGACCGATGAATGTATCATCGCTGACAGGCAAAAGGAATGCCAAAGGACCAACCGGGGTCTGCCTTTACCCTCTTTTTAGTATGAGCTAAAAAGAAAAGATTGTAAAGGAAAATGAATAATTTGTAACGGCGATACTATATCAGATAGACGAAATCGTGTCAAGAGTGATTGGTGAGTTTTTTGCTAAAATAAGATATTTTGTATGCTATTTTTGTACACACCAGCAGGAGAACAACCGCTCGTGTTTGAAAATAATCATACAAAAAACAACCTGTTTGGGGTTGTGCTATTGTGTTCCCGCTAGGAATCGAACCTAGATCCAGAGCTTAGAAGGCTCTTGTTCTATCCATTGAACTACGGGAACGTGGGTTATTTTGTTGTTTATTGGGAATCTCCGCCCGAGGCGGACCCGCCTTGGGCGGGGAACCTAGATCCAGAGCTTAGAAGGCTCTTGTTCTATCCATTGCCAGCCCGAGGCTGGTCCGCCTTGGGCGGAAACTACAGGGTCGTGTTGAAAATTTCTAATTTCTAATCTCTAATTTCTAAAAAATCATTGGAAAATGAAAAAATATGTTGATAGTGTAGAGCAAAAAAAGACTTCTGTCAACCTGCTTTTTTAGATATTTGACGAACATTTTATTTCATGATACAACGTATATGCTTTAGAAAACATTTGGAAATTGTTCTTTCAGTACTGGAATTACCCCGTCGCCTGTCACATTCATCTCATCATGAATGTTTTGTTTTTTATAGGAGAACAAAATTTGTATACAATACTCTACACAATAAAGTCATTTATCCCAGCTATACCTACAGTCACATTTTTGCTTTTACGTCGTTTTCTATAGCAGCCAAACAATTGACAAATAAAGTAAAAAATGATATACTTAGCTGTTTTATTCACAACTTCAAATTCCTCTTTTAGGAAAATTATCAATTCTATATGAAGCACTTTATCAAACAAGAAAAACACCATGTCGGTATTTGGACCGTGGCAATTATTGTTGCGATCGTGTCAGGAATACTACTTTTACTTCGATAACCCTTGATACATCTATTCATTAGCTTCTATTCTACACCATATGACCATCTCGAAACGGTTTACACAAGGGGGGAAAAAAGTTGCAATCGTAGTGTTACTGGCGTTATTTGGGTTTCAACAAACAGCTATTGTAGTTCACGCAGCACCCGAAAGCTGTCCGGTAACTGATTTCAACGGACAACAAACTTCATTGATTATTGAAGACATTGATTTATATCCTGGTGAAACATTAACATTTTACAACGATAATACCGAGGTAGATGGCTGTCAACCACTCACCCCACAACCTGAGTTTAACTTTATAAGTATTAATAAAGATACTGATGGAGATAACTCCTATGACGCATCCGAAACATTAGGATCAACAAACGTAGCGTATCTTGGTCCGGGAGAAATAACCGCATCAGCTGAGGGTATTTATTCATACCAACTTCCAGCTGAACTAGCTACCGGTACATACTACGTGATGTATTCACTGACAGAAACTGGCGGGTATCGCCTTAACCAGTTTACCGTGTCTGAGGAAGTAACCGAAGAAGTGGTAGTTGCTACAACAGCCGAATTCACTTCACCCACATCATATACCGTCTCTCCAGGGGCATACATGACTACAGCTATCACCATCACGTACAGCGATGAAACAACCAGATCATTTTCTACTGATACTGCCAGTGACATAGCCCTCTACCAAGGAGAAACTAAACTCACAGTAGGAACAGACATCATCATGAATGAAGATGGAACATTTATTATTGCTGCCAATGAAGTGGGAACATATACGGTAGACCTGTACACTGTAACGGACGAAGGAGAAACGAAAGTCCCAGACCAAACACTTACCTATACAGTAATTAACCCAACAGTAGGTCAAATCTCTTTTTCAGACGAAGGAACAATCAATATTGGCGATACCGTCACGTTTGTCACTGCATACGGAAGTGACGAAAACACAGTGACCAACCTGACTCTCGATAGCGCAAAAATTTCTATCTATCCGGTCGTTGATAACGTTATCGGAACAGAGCCTACCATCGCGGAAGTTCAACCACTTGATACCAACGGAACATACCAATTTACTGTCAGTGAACCAAGTTTTTCTACCGGCACATACGGGATAAAGATTCACCCCACCTGGAATGATACGAGCACGTATCTCACACTATTGCCAAACGAAAATAACTCCTCAACTGAATATGTTCTTTTTACCGTCGAAGAAGCTCCGGAACCATTTTTGTATGCGCTCAGTGTAGATGATACGGTACAACTAGGAGACAATTTAACCTTTTTCTTTTACGACATCATAAATGGTGTAGAAGAACCATCTACACCGGCACCAGCAGTAACAACAGTTATTATTGGTGTAGATAAAAATGGTGACAATACTATTGATGAAGAGCGTACTGTATCATATGAATTAGATGAGCAAACTGGAATCTATAGTATCTTCATTCCAGACAATGATGCCTTTTACACATATGGTACTTCCTATCGTATCTTCGTGTACCCAACAGAAGCAAGCGATACCAATATCCAAGAAACATTTACGATCGACAACACTGTAATCTCCGGAACTATCACCGATACAGTTACCGATAATATCGTATTACGACCAATCAGCCAGACACTAAACGTGATATTGACTACCGCGTTTCAATACACCGCAAATGGTGAACTTATCAATTCACATCCAATACAATCGGCTGTAGAGACCACTGATCCAACAGGCACAGATCTGTCGACTGAAGTGTTTTCCAAAAATATGGCAACACCCGGAAACTACACACTCACCATCTCACCTTCTACAACACTCGGTCAACACCTCTTCACGCTTCTATACAATGAAACAGAACTTTCATCAACCACGCTAACAATAGGAGCAGGAAGTACTACTGGATTGAAAGAAAGTTACACTTCAGAAGAATCACTTTCTTTCTCGACCACTATTCAAACTGGAGAAAATGGCGAAACTATAATAGCAGACCTTCCAGCACACGCTTCTTTCCGCTTGTATACATTGGAAATAGGTGCTGAAGAAGTAATAGTGGCTGAAGACGCACCCTTTACCCCTACCGGAGAAAATGGAGCCTATACGACTTCTCTCGAGAATTTTACTAGCGGAACCTATCAGATTGCGATGGTAGATACACAAACAGGCACTATTCTTCATACTTCCGATACCTTTGTAGTCACCGCCACTACTGATTCTGAAGAAGAAAATGGCGGCAATAACGGAGGTAACAATGGCAACAATGAAGGGAATGGTGGCAACAACGGAGGAAATAACGAAGGTGGAGATGCCGGAGGAAATAATGGTGGCGGTGGCGGCGGAGCACCTATTATCAATCACCCACCAGTAGCAATCATTAAACCACTGGAATTGAACCCAATCGTCACCGGCGAAACACTGACCGTAGACGGAACCCAGAGTTTTGATCCAGACAACAACACTATCTTTTTCTCATGGAACTTTGGCGATGGTACTAGTACCGAACTTTCTACTTGGGACGGCGTATACACCCACACTTATACAACATCCGGCGTATATACCATCACCCTCACGGTACAAGATTCAAACCAAGCCAAGGCAACCACTTCAACTGAAGTAACGGTAGTGAGCCTGCCAACCGATGAAGACCCTGGTAGCCCAACCACTACCCCTTCTACCGGAGCACCTACCACTACCCCACCAACGGTTCCTCCTACCCCCCCAACCACTCCGGTAACTCCAGTGATTACCCCAACAACTCCAGTTTTTGTACCACCAATCACTACTCCAACAAACGAAGCGGTGGACACCAATACTGAAGAAGAGGAAGTCATTCCAACCACCAGTCCAAATACTGAACAAAGTGAAACAGTCACGATCGCGCAAACCGAAGAAGCAGACGAGGAAATTCCAGACTGGCTTCGCTGGCTCTTTAGCAGTAGTGTTGCTGTCGCGGCAGTATGGACGGGAATCTTGGCAAACAAATATCGCAAGTATATTGCGTAAGACTGTACAATCCATTTTGTACCAAAACACTGGAGCACTAGAACAATAACCACAATACCACCTTGGCTTGATCCGAGGTGGTTTTTTGTTTATACTAATGGAAAGAAAAATATGTAGAGTAAGCTAGTAGGCAAAATAGGTCTACCAAAACATTATATACTCTGCGTACAGGCCTATTCTATTTATTCTGCCCCAATAATATGCCAACCATTTCCGCCTGCACAATCCACACCAAAAGCCACTGGACCACTCGTTGGTTTGCCCGTGGATTTGGCGGTCTTTTTTTGTATACTAGCGTGACGCTTTCTGAACGAGTTACGTTGCAAAAAACGCCGGTAGTAAAACTGATCCAACAAGAATATCCAACTGTCACTTCATTTCTTGTAGATCTATTTATTCCATTGGCGGTACTTGGAGGTTTGTTTCTTTTTTTCAGTCTACTCCTTCGGTACAGTAAACATCTCGTGGTAAGCAAAAAGCTCCAAAACAGGCTAAAACGTTGGGATGAAAAAATGTTGCGAGGGTTGTTATCATGGAGTTTTTTTCTGGTGCACTGGACAATTATTCTTGGTATTACTTTGGTTCTATGGTTTACCCTCATACAATGGATCACGACTCTCGTACCAACGAAACTCAACTTCCCGAGTTTTGAACAACAAATAGTCGTTGCGCTTCTTGGGATAGCCGGCCTTGCTGTCTTACTAAATAGTTTTGATTGGTGGCAGACTCAATTGGCAAAACGGTGGTGCTTACGGTGTCATGTTTAAAATAAGAATAAGATAAAGATTAAGATTAAGATTGAAATTGTGAATAAGATTTTTAACAATCAGAATTAAGAATTTAGAATTAAGAATTTAGAATTGAGAATTTAGAATTGAGAATGAAAGTTGAGAGTAATGGGTTATAGTTTGAAAAGGGGTTAGAACAAAATGGGGTAATGATATTACACACGGCTATAAAACTACATGAAATTTTTTCAAAATGAATATCCCCGCAGCACGTGTCCGCCTGGGGTGGAAGCTGACGGGGTATCGCTATAGGTAGTTTTTCCCGATCAAATCGGGAGGGAATAAAACCCTCGTCCGCCTTGCTGTGCACGCCTGGGGCTGTGGGCGGATTTAAAACGACTCGCAAGTGCTTGCGAGTCGTTTTTTGTTTATGTACTAGAGAGTATTCAGGACTGCTCTGGTGCTCGGCCCTACAACTCCCAACGGTTGAATTCCTTTGGCAGCTTGAAATTTTTTGACCGCTTCCGTGGTTGCCGGACCATAGTAACCGGTTGGATTCACTCCCGAACTTAAAAACCCTTGTGCCTTGAGTACCAGCTGCAACTGTTTTACCTCTTCACCGGTCATTCCGGCACTTAAGTACTGAGTAAAGATGTACGAACTCACCGGAGCAGGTGTTTGTGTACCGGAAGAATTCTCGGTCTTTTTTACTCCCAGACCGCTAGAAAGAACGCTCCCATCCGCAAACTCCACTGAAGTTGGCACTGTCACAATTCGATCCCACCGATATCCAAGTCCCAAAAAGACAGATTCTGATACAATGTGACGTTTGACTTGTTTTCCAATTACGAGCGAGTCATCACTGAGTAAGTATACTTTTGGTGAACCGCTATACTTAATGAGAAGACCACTAGGTAAACCAGATTCACTCGTAATTGTAGAGCCGGTTGGGTAAGATTGTAAGAGTGCTTGATCCACATCCTCAACCCAATCCCAAGAATATCCAATATGTTGGAAGGCTTCTTCCGATTCAATCCAGCGTTTTTCTCCGTTAATCAGTAAATATACTTTTGGATCATGAACAGACTTAATAAGCGCGCCATATTGTGGATTAAACTTTGGTCCCCATGGCATAAAACCAAGTCCGTCTGTTTTAATACTCTGAAGAACATCTTTCGAAACCACCTGAACTTGGCTCCATGAAGAGAAGTAGGTAAAGAACACAGCAGAACGACTAAATGGACGTTTGGTACAGGTGTCACCACCACCAAACGGCGCGGTAACATAGAAGACAGCCGGTGAATTTGCCGATTTATATGCTTTTCCAATGGTCAGTGGACAACTAACAGTCGCTTTCTCAGGTGTTTCCACTTGATCTTTAGTGCTCGTCGGTGTTTCAATCGGTTTTTGATCAAATCCCTGCCCATACAACTGAATTGTATCTTTAACATCAACAGTTCCACCGGAAGCTGACTTAAACCGCACATACACTGTTTTTTCACCATCTCCTGAGGTCAATGTCCAGGTAGTGGTGGCGGTGTACGGCACATACTTTGCACCGGTAAATTTCGGCGAGTGAGAAATCATCATGTGGGTTGCACCGGTTGCTTTCATAAACAAGGTGACAGAGGTAGTCACTGTTCCATACTGCCCATCATTGATGGTGAGCGGACCCGCACGTTCTCCTTCGTCTGCAATCGTAATAATGTTCAATTTTGCTTTTCCAGATTCATCAAGACCGTAATATGTCACCTGTAAACTTGCATACCCATCTGCGTTCGTATCTACCTCCTTGGTCTCACCTTTTTGTAAAGTAGTTGTTACCGGTGTAGATGCTATCACTATTGTCGCTTCCGCGTCAGTTGCGGCCACTACGGTAATCGTATGTACGACACTTCCAAACTGTACTGGAGTTGAAGAGTTCACTTCATAAACTTGATCAATAGTAATCGCTTCAGTCGTCGGCGGTACACTTGGCACAGTAGGCGGTGTGATACTTGAACTACCTCCGCCGCCTCCGCCCCCACCGCCGTTGTTTCCACCATTATTTCCGCCGTCTCCACCACCATTGTTTCCCGCCACACTTGCCGAAGGAACATACGCCACCACAAACTCGGTAAAGTGATCCACCTGCCCGCTAATGGTATTATTTGCAGGGTCAACAGTAAACCCGCCTTCTACCGGGATGTAGTCTCCTGTTTCCGGTGAGTAGTACATCAGTTTCAAATCTGATTCATTTACATTGGCCGGTAAATCGGAAACAATATCATCATAAGAAATTTGAATTTCCACATTTCCATTCAAATTTTTAATCGTAGAATTCCCGGTAGCAGTAATATCAAAGGTTGCGTTGGCAAGTGGAGTGAATTGTTCGGAGTCAGGCGCAGTATAACTTCGTTCTAAATTGAGAGTGACATTTCCTGATCCGGTTTGCAAGACTCCTGCACCAGCAGTCACCTTGATACCACTCCCTTCACTATCATTGACACTTCCTCCGGTATTTCCGGCTACGATTCCGCTAGTCGATGTGGTCATTTTGTTGGCCACATTTGCCGGCTCTGTCAGGGTAATATTTTGGGTGGCATTACTTCCACTCACTACTACCGCTTGAGAAGACGTAGTCACGTCATTGAGTGGAGCTGCCGCGCCCACCACCCAACTTCCATCCGTTACCGGTAATTCGTAAGTTCCATCAGAATCAAGCGCCGTTTTTACCACTACGCCGGTTGTGGCGTTTGTTGCCCAAACATACCCTTCACTGGTGGTGGCATTTCCATAATCTTTTATGGTTCCAGATATAACTCGATTGGCAACCGTCAATGGCTCACGATCTTCACCGGAAGCAAAATCAAAGGCTGAAGTATCCGCACTAAATGAAGTACTGGTAGCCGCGTCTCCCGCCACATACCCGTTGAGCGAAGAGCCTACTTTATAATCCCCCGCCTTTATACTGACGGAATATTCACCACTACTATTGGTAAGTGCGGTCTGCACCACACCCGTATCATCGTTGGTAAAGGTGACCAAGGCACCGGCCAAAGCAGTATTACTAGCGTCCTTAATTGTTCCGGTAACTGTAACCAAACTCGAGTTACCAAGATCCACGGTAATGGTACCCGTACCATCCGCCACCGATACCGTACCGGTTGCTTTCATTACCCCAAAGACATCGACAAAATAATTGTAGGTGCCATTTCCTGGTACACTCACGGTTGAATTGCTACTCAAATTGCTTAGTTGTTTTCCGATTCGTTTGGTCGTGTCATCACCTTTCTTTATTTCCAAAAAGGCATTCATGCTCGAAAGATCATCACTTCCGGTAAAACTTACTGTTACTGTACTGAGCGATGCTACGGTGACATTGCCGGTGGTATTTCCACTTACCACAACAGTAGCACCAAGCTCACCATAATCCGGATGCCAGGTTCCAACTCGATAGGTTTTTCCATCCACAACTTTCGCAGAATACGCTCCTGAGCTATCGGTTGAAGCCGGGCGTTTTACTCCGCCGGCAACCGGCGCGTTTGAGTCTGTGTTCCACTCTTCAATAAACAACGGAACATTCGATAATCCATTTCCACCCACACTTACCGAACCACTCAAAGTGACACAAGATGAAGCGGTCGGGGTTATATTTTGATTGGTTTTATTGGCTCCACTCACGGTTACACCCGTAAGACTCAAGGTACCGCAAGCATCAGATTTGTCTGGTGGCAATTCCGAGCGCAAACTATAGGTACCATTAGCAACAAAGATCGTGTAACTACCATCAGAACCGGATTGGCCAAACGTAGTATTTCCATTGGCATCCACCGCAAAGACCGGCGCGTATTGAATGGCATTATTATTCGCGTCCAATACTTTTCCGGCAATATAATAGTCAGCCTTTTTCATTTTGAGTACCAATGGATTTTGACCGGTAATTTGTTGACCATTCATGTATACGGCGGTAGACTCCCCGCTTTGACGAATTTCAATTTGTTTGTTCACGGATGGAAACCCTTCTTTGTATGCACCAATTTCATAATTTCCGGTTTGCGCCACGTTCAAGGTGAAATTTCCATTTGAGTCTGACTGAGTAAATACCGGTTGACCAAAACCATTTCGATGCAGCATCACTTCGGCGTTTTGAATAGCGTTTCCACTATTATCTTTGACACTTCCACTCACACTAACGTTTGCCGAAGTAAAGGTAAAAGTAAGTGCGTTGGTCGCGCCATCAAAACTCACGCCTTGCGGAAGCTGCCCAAACCCGGTAGTAATATCTTCCCCTACTTGCCCAAGATTGCTCACCAGCATGTTGACCGGTGCCGGTGGAACACCAGCCAAAGCTTTTGGTTTTGCGGTTTGACTAGACGCACTTTTTTCCATAGCCGGACCTACACCAATAAACCAGTTTCCATTACTTGGTAATTTGAGAACAGTACTGGTAGGTGTAACAGAGGTATCCCCAACCGCAGAGAGCGTTTTTACCACAAAATTTCCCGGCCCACCGGCAAACACATCAATATCTCGTCCATTGAAATTTACGCCCTGAATTTTTACTGTCACATCTATGGTATCCGTACTATCAGATGACGTAAGAATGATATTTTTTGTTGCTGATTGCGATCCGGAGACACAAATTGGCTCAAAAGTTTTTTGTCCATAATAATCGGTACTTCCCAAGCGAATATACGGCTCTGTCCCCACAAAATAACAGCCATCAGACAAGTTGGTATATTGAACACTCGTCGCATTTGATCCATTTACCTGTGCCACCGCACCGGCAGAAAGAGTAAGAAGTTTGTCCATTGGTCCAGACGGCCCACCACCGTACAGAAAAAGACTTCCGGATACGTTATCCGGTGAATCTACACTACCCGCATAGACACGTACGGTAATGGAATTGCTTCCGGCTGACTTAATGAAGTAAGGAACACTTGTCTTACTCGCGACAGCTGTACCGGATTGCAATAGTTTCAATCCAACTGTGTATCCACCGGTGGAAAGGTCTTTAGGGATAGACGGATTGATGATGCGACGTAAATCAATCGTGTACGTATCGGTACTGGTGGTCGTACCACTCACTCCCAACGTAATATCTACCTGTCTTGCCACTGACGCATCGACACTTGCAATCGTAACTGTACCATTTGCAGTACCAAGTCCATTAAGATCGTTTATAAACGGAGAATAGGTATCACTCATGGCTCCGGAAGTATCGGTTCCGTTGGGGAAGGTCAATCGGATGACATTAGCATTTGCTACCGCAACCCCCGGATTAAAGCGAACTTGAAACACATTACTATCTTGTCCGGCAGTCGGGTTGAATGGAAAAGCCATATCCGCTTGCCCCATAGCAAATTGCTCACCGGTAAAACCACCAAAGCCTTCTGGTTTAAATTCTCCCCCACCAACTTGCCCTCCGTCACCAAAGAAAGCCGGTTTTGGAGGACCAAACATTCCTCCATCATCTCCAAAACCAAATGTTTGCGAACTGGACTCTACCGTACCATTGAGAGTAAGAGAAGATCCTAAGCTGTTGTCCGACACGTCAGCGGCCGTAGAAGTTACGGTCATGGAAAAGGTTTCTCCTGGTGTTAGTTGCAGATTTCGAATAAGTACCGCATTGGCTTTCGGATCATATTCAAAGAAGGCCGAACTTTGCACCACATCTTGACTCATCCCATGAGACAAAATAAAGTTTTCGTGGTTTAAAACACTTTTCGTAAATCCGGTAATATCAGTCGATGCTTTAGTATTCATGCGTTCATTAAAGGCTACTCGACAAGTAAAGTCATCACATCTAGTTTCAAGAACTGTAGGCACCTGTGTATCTGCGTCTCCGGTAGTATACGTGAAGGTAGTTTCAGATATAGCGGCCCCGGTAAGCGTTTTTACTGAGGTACTCAAAGTGATGGTATATACGGTATTTGGCAAGAGTACATTGATCGGCATGACTGACAACAAGTTGGATGCCGGATCAAAATGCGATTCCAAAGATACGGCGGTTGATCCTCGTTTTAAACTAATATTGGCACTATTGATCGTTGTAACATCCATCGGCTTATTAAATCCAAATTCAAAAATCGTATTGACCGGTACGCCGGTAGCATTGTTACTATATTTTGGAGAAATGGTCGGCGAAGCGCCTGAAACAGAACTATCTGCTTTGAAAGAAGAACTAAACGCAACCTGAGCGGTTTCTTCCGGTCGACGCATCGTAACACCACTGACATTGGCAACCGCACCAAGTACCCGCACTTCATACTCTTTCCCGGTAGTTAAATTGTCATCCGGATTGATTGTGACATACCGTTTTTCATTATTATCAAGTGTCACCACAGCACTGACTGATTGATTATCGGTGATATTGTACAGTGTAATTGCATTTGTCAGCGTGCCCGAGTTCAACGGCTCATTGAACTCAAGTAAAATATTCGTATCCAGGGCTGCCTTTTGCCCCGGAGCCGGCTGCATGGAACGCACAAACGGAGGCATGTACTGCCCACCATCACCAAAGGTAGGACCACCATCACCAAAGTTTACCGTATCGCCTTGGGTAGTGAAAGTAAGAGTATGTCCTCCCCCGGGACGATTACCTGAGATGGATTTTCCGTTTTCAGCCAGAACATTTTCTTTGATGACAAGTGTATACTTCGTACTCGTCGAGAGATTACTGCTCGGAGTAAAGGTAATCACTTGCTGGTCCTGAGATGGAATCCAATCACAACCACTTGATGCCTGATTGGCACAGTACTTAACTGTACCGGCAATTTTGGTTGCTCCGTCATCTGGGGTAAGGTACACGTTTCCGGTTCCAGAACCATCTATCGAACTGGCTTGCATCGGCTGACTTACTCCCACTCGAATTCGCTCTGTAATTGGAATAAACGACGAATTATCCTGAGGACCAGAGAATGTCACAAACGGAGCATCACCTGAACCACCCTCTCCTCCACCACCACAAAGTCCAAGCTTAATTGAAATGTCAATGTCTGTTAGATTAGCTGTAGAAACACTTTCAAAGCGACTATTGGGGCAATAGTTTTGGGCAGAGGCAAAAATTTCCACCTGACTATTGTCCGGAATACTGCTAAACTGATACTCTCCGGTATTGGCTGTAGTAGTAACCGCTCGATGACCAAAACCACCGATAAAAACCGCCGCTCCATTCCCGTAGGCCTGATTAACATCCATATCCTTTACCACACCGGAAATCGTTCGTGCTCCGGCTGCAACTACCACTATTTTAAACGGAGCCGCCTGACAATCGCCCGCACTGGCTGCGCTTGAAGAATTACAAAAATACCGTGTATTACCGGCATGATCGGTGGCTACAAGATAGTAATTGACACTATTTCCCGCCGCTCCAACAATACTAGAAGAGATACCAAATTCAAAAAAAGCGTTTGCAAAAGGGGTTCCAGTAACTGTAGTAGCGCTTCCCACTCCATCACTTTCGTCCCACACTACCGCACGCACATATTCATTTCGACCATCACCGGTATCCGCAAACTGAGCAAAGGTGGTCTGATCATCAAAAATATTGGCATAAAGATACGCCGTTGTATTCTCCACAGTCTTCACGGCGTTCATGTGCATCACAAAGGGCGCTTGGTTGTCCGGCACATCAAGATCAGGACTAAAGGTAAATGGTGAGGAAGAAACCAACTCAACCACATTAGCCACGGTCATAATCCACGCCACATACTGCGTCCCGGAAACAAATGCGTTCCCTCCACTATTAAAGGAAATAGCTGAAGGAAGAGTTTCATTGATTGACTGATACGCGGGATACATCTTGAGACTTTTACATGGCGCGCCTTCACAGCCGGTAGAATTGTAGTTTTCAGCGGTAATTACCGATGAGCTAGGAGCAATAAATACGCCAAGCGCCTGAAAACCGGCCGGAGTTTCTCCGGATACTGTCGCTTGGAGTGAAATATCGGCGCCGGTGATTCCATAGTTAGCAGTGTCATTATCAGTAACACCAACACTGCTCACTGCCGCCTGCGTTTGAAACGGTTGAAATAAAGAAAGATACAGCCCGAGCGCAATTGTTCCTACAAGCATAAAGAACAAATACATGACTCGCTGGCGTACCATATGTTGTTTGATTGATTCTGCCATATGAAATAATGAGGTTAATGATCTGACCTATCCCCTATGCACCGACCGACTCTTGAATAAGAGAGCGCAGTAGAAAGATCAGATAAATAAAAAAGTGTACAAAAAACACTTTAAAAACACTTTAAACATCAATTGTCCCCTCAAAACACTGCATGTTAAAGTAATAATAAAAATTCTGATATAAGTATACCGAAAATAACCACAAAAATAAACCTCTGAACACCTTTTTTATCCACAACTATCTCTTTGTGATCCTTTTGTTGTACTCCAATTGATACCCAGCAGTCAGCGCGACACCGAGTGCATCGGCCGCGTCGTCTTGTATCTTTTTCTTATGAAGTCCCAATAATACACTCACCATTTTTTGCACCTGACTTTTTTCTGCTTTCCCGTAACCAGTAATCGTTTGTTTTACCTGAAGTGGAGTAAATTCATCAATTGGCAATTTCATCTGTCGCAAGGTCAACAGTATCACCCCTCTTGCTTGACCGACATCAATTGCGGTTTTTACATTTTTGTAAAAGAATAATTGTTCCACGGCCGCGTGAGTGGGCTTGAACGTAGCAATAATTTTTTTTAACGCGACATGCACTTCGTCCAATCGATCAACAAAATTCATCTTCGCGTATGTTTCAATACAACAAAAGTACAGCGGCTTCCATTCTTGTCCGTTTCCTTCGATAATACCAACGCCAATTCGACCATAGCCGGGGTCAATTCCAATGATGCGATGTTTTGTCTGCCTCATAAGAAGGTATTTTTAGCATCTCACCCTTACTCTCTCCAAAAGGAGAGGGGGTTGAATCGATTGAATGAATTTCCCCGCAGCACTTATCCTCCTGGGATGGAGGCAGAGTAAACTACCACTAGTATCCACTCCCCCTTCTCCTCCTAAGGAAAAGGGGCGAGAGGATGAGATGTTAGGTTCACAACATATTCAAATACACCTCTCGCACATCATCAAAATCACTGAGAGCATCATATAACACTTCAATCTTTTGCATAGTTTCTTCGTCAACACTGAGCGGTTCCTTTGCTACCCATTCCAACCCCGACTCATCCGGTTCAATGTTATTCTCTCGCAGCACCTTTCCAAGAGCTTGCAAAGATTCTATATGAGAAACAATTTTCACGCCATCATCTTCAAAAATATCAAGCGCACCCGCATCCATAAGTAACAACTGTACATCTTCCCATTTTTCAATCATCTGTTTTTTTTCATCTGAAAAACGAATCACTCCACGGTGCTCAAACTGCCACTGTACACTACCCGGAGCACCTATGGAGCCGCCGTTTTTTGCAGCAATGTGCTTCACTTCCGATACAGTTCGATTTTTGTTATCTGTGACCGCTTCAATCAGCATCGCAACACCTCCCGGGGCAAACCCTTCATACAGTACTTCCTCAAATTGCCCGCCTTCTTTTGATTCTCCGGTTCCACGTTTTATGGCGCGCTCAATGTTATCTTTTGGCATGTTGACCGCTTTTGCTTTGTCTATTGCCAAACGCAATGAAAAATTCATCTCCGGATCACCTCCTCCTTGTTGGGCCGCCACAGTAATCAACCGTGCCAGTTTTGTAAAAGCATTACTTCGTGCTTTATCGGCCTTGCCTTTTTTGGCTTGAATATTGTGCCATTTGGAATGTCCACTCATAAAAATAACTAGAGAATTAGACAAAAAGATAGTAAATACTCACCTATCAACTAAATGACCTTCGAATGGTGGTGGATGTTTCCAGGCTGACATAGTATCCATAGAGTAACAAAAAAAGGCTGGATGTTCAACTATATGTAATATTCGTCTTTGAAAAAACAGGAAAACAAAAACTCCCCCATTTCTGAGGAAGTTTCTGTGTCAACTGACATTGATAATAGTATCATTGCCCAAACAATCCAAACGTATATTGAGCATCGTTTCAGGTGTAAACAATATTACTCCTTATCCTGAAATCCGGTTCCAGCTGGAATCAATCGTCCGATAATAACGTTTTCTTTGAGCCCCTCGAGTGGATCCACTCGACCGGAGATAGCCGCGTTGATCAGAACCTTTGAGGTTTCCTGGAACGACGCAGCAGAAAGGAAGCTCTGTGTCGACAACGAAACTTTACTAATACCAAGGAAGAGTTCTCGTCCGACCGCTTCTTTTCGACCATCTTTCTTTGCTTCAGTATTGGCGTGAACCAACTGTGCTCGTTCTACCACTTCACCTGGTAGTAGTTCAGTATCGCCCGGATCTTCGACGTAAATACGACTAAACATCTGTTTGATGATAATCTCCACATGTTTATCGTTTAAACGCTGACCTTGCGACGCATAAATATCCTGAATTTCCTGGAGAATATAGCGTTGTACCGCGTCTCGACCCTTGAGCGCAAAGAGTTCATGGAGGTCTACCGCACCCTCGGTCAACTGCTGCCCTTTTTCCACTGTCTCACCGTCTTTCACAAACAGTTTGTACCCAAGCGGAATAATGTATTCCTTAGCATGCTTTCCTTCGTAACTCAAGATAATTTCTGATCCTTGAACACGCACATTTCCGGTATACTCTGCCTTCACTTCTTCACCGGACCCACCACGAACCAAGAGAACGTCGTCTTTCTTTACTTTTTGTCCGTCGGTGACACGTACCTCATCAACTCGTTTTACCTTAACTTTCTCCTCATCCAATCCCTCAAAGTGAACTTTGATAATTTTTTGTCCACGACGGCCTTCAAAAATACGTCGACCAAGACTGTTGGTGATCACTTTGCCGTCCGCGTCTTCAATTTCAATCGTTCCGGCAACTTCCGACAATACAGCTTTTCGTTTTGGGGTGCGCGCTTCAAACAGTTCTTCTACCCGAGGCAACCCTTGAGTAATATCCCCACCACCGGCGACACCACCAAGATGGAAGGTTCTCATGGTAAGCTGGGTACCTGGCTCACCAATAGATTGCGCAGCCATTATACCTACCGCCACACCTTTTTTGACCGTTTTATTATGTGCCAAATCATACCCATAACATTGGACACACACCGCTTTTGGCAACAAACACTGCAATACACTTCGTACATGCACAGAGGTTACTCCGCGTTTTGCAATCTGACGAGCGATCTCTTCGGTAATGACTTCTCCGGCACGTACCAGTACCTCACCATCCGCCACCACATCTTCGAGAACAAAACGTCCGACCACACGATCAGAAAGTTGCTGACCCATTTGTTCCGACTGTTCTTTGGTAAACACTTCACCAACCGTATCACCACAGTTTTCTTGGGTGACAACAACATCTTGCGCCACATCCACGAGACGTCGCGTCAAGTATCCGGCGTTCGCGGTACGAAGCGCAGTATCAGACAACCCTTTTCGGGTACCATGACTTGAGATGAAGAATTCAAGCACTTCAAATCCTTCCTTAAAGTTTCCTTTGACCGGTAATTCAATAATTTCTCCACTTGGTGAAGCTACCAACCCTTTCATACCAATAACCTGACCTAGCTGGCCCCATGAACCACGCGCTCCCGAGTCAATCATCGCAAACACCGATTTGTCTTTGTCCAATGCTTCTTTGTTATGAGAAACCACTCGGTCTTTCACTTCCGTCCAAATTTCGAGCACTTTACTGTGTCGTTCGGAGTCAGTGAGCAACCCTTCTTGGAACTGTTCTTCTACCTGCTGAATGCGCACGTCACCTTCTTCAAGCAAGGCTTTCTTTTGTTCAATATGACCAAAGTCATCCATACCGAGCGAATATCCCGATTTGGTAACATATTTAAATCCAAGTGCTTTCAATCGATCAAGAACGCGCGCGGTCTCCTCTTGTCCATAGTATTCAAGCAACAGCTGAATGATGGCACTCAAGTGCTTTTTTGTAATCGTTTCATTGTAGAATGCCAGTTTGTTTGGCAAAATCTCATTGAAGAAAATTCTTCCAATCGATGTTTCAACGAGCGGACTGGTTCCTTCCGGAAAACGAGACATGTCTTCAAATCGCACCACAATTCGCTCTTTAAGTGTAATTTTCCGTGCTTTATACGCAAATGATGCTTCCGTAATATTGGAAAAATATTTTTTACTTTCTTCAACATCATTCTCATTATACTTCGTGAGGTAATAACAACCAAGCGCGATATCTTGCTGTGGCGTAGTTACCGGAGAACCGGTCGCTGGCTTCAAGATATTTTTTTCTGCAGCCATCAAATTGTCCGCTTCCCACTTAGCTTCTTCCGTCAAAGGTAAGTGTACCGCCATCTGATCTCCATCAAAGTCTGCATTGAACGCCGGACACACGAGCGGGTGCAACCGAATCGCTTTTCCTTCCACAAGTCGAGGACGAAACGCTTGAATACCAAGACGGTGGAGTGTCGGTGCCCGGTTCAACAAAACACGGGTTTTGGTCGTCAAATCTTCCAAAATATCCCATACTTCCGGAGCGTTGGTTTCGATAAAACGAGAAGCGCTACGAACATTGTGTGCCAACTCTCGTTTAATAATTTCTGCCATCACAAACGGTTTGAAAAGCTCAAGTGCCATGCGTTTTGGCAACCCACACTCATCAATGTTTAATTTTGGTCCAACCACAATAACCGAACGACCGGAGTAATCCACTCGTTTTCCAAGCAAATTCTGGCGGAAACGACCTTGTTTTCCTTTCAAAATATCTGCCAATGATCGGAGCTGTCGTTTTTGACCGGTAGAAGCGGTAACGGTCTTACTGGCACGCGCGTTGTTGTCAATCAGCGCATCGACTGCTTCTTGTAACATGCGTTTTTCATTTCGACAAATGACTTCCGGCGCATTGAGCTCAAGCAAGCGTTTCAAACGATTGTTGCGGTTGATCACGCGACGGTACAAATCATTCAAATCACTGGTGGCAAATCGGCCCCCATCAAGCGCGACCATTGGTCGAAGATCCGGTGGAATAACCGGAATAGTAGTGAGTACCATCCATTCTGGACGAATATGATTGTGGTGTAAATTTTTCAAAAGTTTTACGCGACGTACCAATCGTTCACGTTTTGCACCCTTGGCGGTTTCAATTTCTTTATCTAGTCGTTTCGCGGTTTCTTCCAGATCCAATGACTCAAGCAGTTTTCGAACTGCTCCCGCACCAATTTCCGCGTCAAACAAGTGACCGTAGCGCAAAGACAATTCTTGATATCGATTTTCTGAAACAATTGACAACATGCGAATATCTTTCAAATCTCGTTCCGCGCCATCAAATTCTTCTTGCAAAGCTTGCAGCTTTCGATCACGTTCTTTCGCCAGTTGTTCCAACGCCTCACTTCCCGCTTTCGAGTCATTGGCTTGTTTCACTTTTTGATCAAACTCATGTTCAATCTGTTTTGTTTTTGATTTAAATTCTTTTTTCAACGCGTCATGCGTTTCTTTCACCCCTGCCTCATCGATAGAGGTAATAATGAAAGAAGCAAAGTAAATCACTTTTTCCAGTGCCTGAATCGATAAGTCAAGAATCAAACCGATTTTGGAAGGAATTGATCGCAAAAACCAAATATGGGTTACCGGAGAAGACAGAGAGATGTGCCCCATCCGGTCACGACGAACCAAGGAGTGTGTAACTTCCACACCACACTTATCACAAACGATTCCCTTGTAACGAATTTTTTTATACTTGCCACAGTAACATTCCCAATCTTTAGTCGGTCCAAAAATTTCTTCGGCAAACAACCCGCCTTTTTCCGGTTTTTGGGTTCGATAGTTGATCGTTTCGGGTTTATTTACTTCACCAAACGACCATTCTTTGATGACTTCTGGTGACGCTACCTTGAGAAGAAGCGCGTTGAAGTCCATTGAATGAAGTGTATCTCGGGACATAGTTTAAGGTTAAAGTCTTCCGCCCAAGGCGGACCCGCCTCGGGCGGGAAAGTCTAAAGGTTAAAGTCTAAAGTTTTGTTGAGTTGATAGGGGACATTCCGTCTTCTCTTTTAAGGGAAGAGAATTAGGGGGATGATTGAAACTCACTATACCTGCCCCAACCCCTCCTCGATAAGGAGGAGAGATTTCGATGTTTCCTTTTTCGTTGTTTCTTTATTTCCCTACTTCAACAGTCTCAACATCACGTTCTTCTTCTGTTTCCTCACCCGCTTCGACCAATTCACCGTTTTGTTCTTTGAGCAGTTGCACATCGAGACAAAGTCCCTTCAATTCTTTCACCAAGACATTAAACGACTCCGGCAAATTCACGCGAGTAATTGGCTGTCCCTTGATAATTGCTTCATAAGCTTTTGACCGACCTGGGACGTCGTCGGATTTAATTGTCAAAATTTCTTGCAAGGTATGTGCCGCACCATAGGCTTCCAGTGCCCACACTTCCATTTCTCCAAACCGCTGTCCACCAAACTGTGCTTTACCTCCCAGCGGTTGCTGGGTAATCAAACTGTATGGACCAATCGATCGTTGATGAATTTTATCTTCCACCATATGGTTCAACTTGAGCATGTAGTTGTAACCGACTGTTGTCTTGTTATCAAATGGTTCACCGGTTCGACCGTCAAAGAGCTGCATTTGTCCATCCGTTGGGAAGCCGGCTTTTTCCAGTTCCGCCTTAATTTGCTCTTCGGTAATACCATTCAAGGTTGGAGTAGCAGCTCGATAGCCAAGTGCGTTGGCAGCTAGACCCAAGTGCGTTTCAAGAAGCTGTCCCAAGTTCATACGAGACACGACACCGAGTGGAGACAAAATAATATCAACCGGAGTTCCATCTTCCAAAAACGGCATGTCTTCTACCGGTACTACGCGGGAGATAACACCCTTGTTCCCGTGACGTCCCGCCATCTTGTCACCGACTTGAATCTTGCGCATGTCAGCAATGGTCACTTGAACTTGCTTATTCACTCCCGGCTGAAGCTTACTACCTTCTTCCGTGGAAAACACGCGCACGTTGATGACTTTTCCGTGTTCACCGTGTTCGAGATACAGTGATGAATCACGCACATCACGTGCTTTTTCACCAAAGATCGCGCGCAGCAATCTCTCTTCCGGCGTTAACTCAGTTTCACCTTTTGGCGTAATCTTTCCTACCAAGATATCACCGGAATGCACTTCCGCTCCTACTCGCACAATTCCTTCTGAATCCAAATTCTTCAACTTTTCTTCACTCACGTTTGGGATATCACTGGTCACCACTTCCGGTCCCAGCTTGGTTTCACGAATGTCGGTAACATAGTCTTCGATATGAATGGAAGTGTAGCGATCTTTTTGCACCAACCGTTCAGAAATAATAATCGCGTCTTCATAATTGTATCCATCCCACACCATATATGCCACCAAGACGTTTTGCCCAAGAGCCAGTTCTCCACCGGCAGTGGAAGGACCATCACAAAGCGGATCACCTTTTTTGACTTTTTGCCCCAAGGTAACGAGTGGACGTTGGTTGATACAACTCGAAGCGTTTGATCGGATAAACTTATTCAATTGATATGTATAGACCGTACCTTTTTTTCCGGTAATTTCTACATGATCTGAATCAACTGCCGTGACCTCACCATCTTCTTCCGCCAACGCAACGTAGCCACTATTCTCCGCGGCTACTCGCTCAACGCCGGTACCAACCAATGGCGCGTCCGGAGTAATACATGGCACAGCTTGACGTTGCATGTTTGTTCCCATGAGCGCACGAGTCGCGTCATCATGTTCCAAAAATGGAATCAAACTGGTCGCGATACTCAAAATTTGATTGGACGCTACATCCAAGTATTCAATTTTATCTACTTCAATAGTCGATGGTTCACCATGGTACCGAGCCGGCACACGTTCATCAACAAAGTATCCGTTTTTATCAATCGTCGTGGTTGCCGCGGCAGTAATGGTTCGTTCTTCTTCAAATGAATTCAAGTGAACCACTTCATTGGTTACTCGTGCTTTTACCAACACCGTTTTCAGCTCTTTATTTTTTTCGAGCTTACTTGCTATCTCTTTAGTAATCGTCTCACCAGCTTTTACTACGCCATCAATATCTTCCCGCGCAATTTCCCCTTCAGTAAACCGGGCTTCATTTGGTACTTGATTAATAACACGTCGGTACGGTGTCTCCACAAATCCAAAAGAATTCATCTTCGCATAACTTGACAAGTGTCCAACGAGACCGATATTTGGTCCTTCCGGAGTCGCAATCGGACAAATACGGCCATAGTGAGTGGTATGTACATCTCGCACTTCAAAACCGGCACGATCTCGAGCAAGACCTCCCGGACCAAGCGCACTCACCCGGCGTTTGTGTTCGAGTTCAGCCAATGGGTTGATCTGATCCATGAACTGCGACAACTGTGAACTCATGAAAAACTCTCGAACAGATCCAATGACCGGCCGCGCGTTGATCAGTTTGTTTGGTTGCAAACTGTCTAGCTCATACGTACTCATACGATCCTTGATAATACGTTCCATGCGAGCCAAACCAATACGGAAGCGGTTTTGCACAAGTTCCCCAACCGCGCGAATACGACGATTACCCAAATGATCAATATCATCCGGCTCTTCTTGGGTGACATTCAATCGTACCACTTCTTTTAACACGAGTAACAATTTATCAAGCGACAAAACTCGTTGTTCCTTTGAATCAAAATCTTCGTTCTTGAGACCAAGTGCAAACTTGGTATGAAACTTGTATACACCAACACGCCCCAAATCATATCGATCGAAGTTGAAGAACATGGCATGAATCAAGCCTTTGGCATTGTCCGCTGTCGCGAGGTCTCCCGGGCGAATACGCTTATACACTTCTACCAAACCTTCTTCTTCTGTGGTCGAAACATCTTTTTTCAACGTTGCCTCGACAAAATCAATATTCGGATGCGTATTTACATCAGCAAACGCTTTCATGATTGTTTCATTGTCACTCATTCCAAATGCACGAAGCAATGCGGTAGCTGCCACCTTACGTTTGCGATCAACCTTAATCCAAAGCACGTTGTTTTGATCAGTTTCCACCTCTATCCACGCCCCTCGATTTGGGATTATTTTAGCACCATAATAGCGACGTCCTCGGACAGCGTCAGCCGTAAAGAATGCTCCGGCACTGCGGATGAGCTGAGAAACTACCACACGTTCAATACCATTGATCATAAAGGTACCTCGTGGAGTCATGACCGGAATATCGCCCAAATAAATTTCCTGCGTCATTTCTTTTTGTGTTCGCTTATTCACGAGTCGTACTTTTACTCGAAGTGGCGCCTCAAAGGTAATATTTTTTTCACGACAAGTTACCTCGTCAAATTTCGGTTCATCAATATAATAGTCTTCAAAATACAATTCCAAATCTCGACCGGTAAAGTCGGTTATTGGAGAAATTTCCTCAAACAATTCTTTTACTCCCTCGCGGAAAAACCACGCGTAGGAATCTTTTTGTACCTCAATCAGATCCGGATTTGGGATCGCGCTCTTGAGGTCGGTGAAGAACTTTCGTTCTTGCTCTTTCGTCGGCTGACGTTTGAACGTTGGCATAGGAGCGTTGATTAGTTAAAGGGTTTATTTGTTTATTAGTTTACTTGTTTATGTAGTGCAATTTTCTACACAAATAAACTTTTAAACTAATAAACAAATAAACTAAATTTTATACACAAAATCACCCTCAGTATCACTTTTGGGTGTTATTTTTCGCTAGTTTGTAAGTTTTTCATGTGCATGTGGGCTTCGAGTAAACGAATAATCCACGAGCACACGTCAGAAGAAGCAGCCGGTTCAGACACAGTGACGGAAGGTGCCTCTGAGTAACGGTGATTGCAATTATTCACGTTATTCCGCTATGTTCAGCGTCATTTCGCGTATAATCCGCATCAATCCGCGTTACCGAAGAGGTCCTGCGTGTACGGTTGGGAGTGTCAGAGAACCGTTCTATGGCAACGTTACCTATGCGTCGCCACAAAACAATTCAATGCCGCAATACTATATATGATTTTTCCTCACTTGTCAAGAAGACACAAAATCACCCCAAAACTCCTGAGGTGGCCTGTTTTTTCTCTTTAACTGAGGTAATGATTCATGTAAATACAGTATAGCATGTTTTTCGGGGAATGTTATCCACAACCAAAAAAATCAGTATAGTTATCATGATTGATTACTGTCACACTACTATTAGGGTATGTAAGAAAATCTTTTGGCGGATTCACATTATTTTTTTTCCACTTAAACTCATACCCGCGGAGTATATTATTATATTCCTCTACATAGTCCACTTCTTTTTGCGTTAAAGAACGCCAAAAATATTGTTGCGGGTGTTGGTCGGTTATTTGTAGGAACTTCCTTCGTTCACTGATACAAAAATTTTCCCACAACACGCCCACATCATCTCGTAGTGGCAGTTGTGTATAGCGGCTAATCAAACTATTTCTAATACCGACGTCATAAAAATATATTTTTCGCTTTTTACTGATTTCTTTCCGTGGATTTCGGCTAAATGCCCGCAAGTGAAAAATGACAAATGATTTTTCTAAGAGATCCAGATAACGTAGCACAGTATCCCGAGCACATTGCAAAGACACTGCCAACTCATGAATGGAAACTTCCTGACCTATTTGCAACGCCAGTAGCTGCAGGAGTTGTACCAACAGATCCGATCGCTTCAGATGTTCAAATTCAAGTACATCTTTATATAAATATTGGTTACTGATGTTTGTCAGCAAAGTTTCTGCGTCAGTTTCACCGCTCTGAGCGATGTCCGGATAAAGTCCGAACCGTAGATAGAAGGGTAACTGAGCATCAAGTTCATAAGGACGGTAACATTGAGACAATTCTCGAAGCGAAAATGGATATAGCGAAAACTCAATAGCCCGACCGGTCAAAGGTTCGTTGACTTGGTTTGACAAATCAAAACTGGAGGATCCGGTGGCAATAATTTGCATATCCGGATACGTATCAATCAACAACTTTAGAGTCCGACCAATATTTGGCACTTTTTGTGCCTCATCCAAAACGATAAGTTTAGCATCACCTAAAAATTTTTTGAGAGAAATTGGGTCTTCTTTTTCCAGTGCCTGCCGCACCTGAATAATCTCGCAATTATAGTAATCAGCTATATTTCCATGTTCTAATAGTAATGTCTTGGCAAGCGTTGTCTTTCCCACCTGTCTTGCACCGTAAACAATCAAAATTTTACCTTTAAACAACCATTTTTCTATTTTTAATTGTAAATCTCTTTTTATTTTCATAAAATTGTAGTCTTACCTACAGAATTATATATGAAAATTGTAGTTTTGTCAAGTAATGAATGTCCCCGCCGCACATGTCCGCCTTGTTTACCCGCCTTGTTTACCCGCCTCGGGTGGGGGTGGGGGGTGAGGGTGGGGGCTGTGGGGGGGGATCAAGATGCATTATAAACAGGATGTCCTTCCTTTCTACAAAAGTAGAAATTGAATATATGTATTAGAGCCCCCGTCGGCGCGATCGTATGGCTATCTACAAAAGTAGAAGTTGAATATATGTATTAGAGACCCTCACACCTATCAACACCCCAACATCTACAAAAGTAGAAATTGAATATATGTATTAGAGTGGCGACCAATTCAAGAAGCCTACTAATCTACAAAAGTAGAAATTGAATATATGTATTAGAGCTGAAGAGAGGGGCATTGCGAGATTTATCTACAAAAGTAGAAATTGAATATATGTATTAGAGTATCACATCATAGCGCTCTCTCATCCATCTACAAAAGTAGAAATTGAATATATGTATTAGAGAAGGAAATTAATACGACAGTTGAAGAATCTACAAAAGTAGAAATTGAATATATGTATTAGAGAAATTTCCAACTGTCCAGCCGAGAGAATCTACAAAAGTAGAAATTGAATATATGTATTAGAGTTCATGATAAATATAACATTGTCATTTATCTACAAAAGTAGAAATTGAATATATGTATTAGAGACAGTTATTACGATTGAACATATTCTTATCTACAAAAGTAGAAATTGAATATATGTATTAGAGTGACTTGACATTTGTGCCATGTCTTGAATCTACAAAAGTAGAAATTGAATATATGTATTAGAGTTCAAATTTACGTCGTCATGCGTCAAGATCTACAAAAGTAGAAATTGAATATATGTATTAGAGATCTGATCTTGGTATCGTGATCACACATCTACAAAAGTAGAAATTGAATATATGTATTAGAGCTGCGAGCAGATCAAGGCACTCAGAATCTACAAAAGTAGAAATTGAATATATGTATTAGAGTTCCTGTGCTTGATTGATAGAAACAATCTACAAAAGTAGAAATTGAATATATGTATTAGAGAATCTTATTTCACCAAGTCAATTCATATCTACAAAAGTAGAAATTGAATATATGTATTAGAGCAGTGATATTGTACTGACCACTGTCATATCTACAAAAGTAGAAATTGAATATATGTATTAGAGAAACTCCAAGAGTTCGGCATACCCGTATCTACAAAAGTAGAAATTGAATATATGTATTAGAGCTAGGGTACTCACAAACTATCTTAGCATCTACAAAAGTAGAAATTGAATATATGTATTAGAGTCTCAAGGGCTGTGATTGGCTCGCTATATCTACAAAAGTAGAAATTGAATATATGTATTAGAGAGATCTTTTTTGTAGAGCCCTGCCTATCTACAAAAGTAGAAATTGAATATATGTATTAGAGCCAAGTGGGATGAGTGGGCATTGCGCTATCTACAAAAGTAGAAATTGAATATATGTATT
>DYFM01000012.1 GCA_020725175.1 Candidatus Paceibacter sp. | reverse complement strand
CCCCCGCCTCACGGCGGGATAGACGCTCGCGCATCATTTTTTCCCTATGTTAAGGCAAAAAACCTAAAGAAAAAATGATGTGCAAGCGAAAAATAAATTGTACAAGAACGAATCATTAACCGTAAAACAACATAGTATAGCATAGTATTGACTTTCTGTCAAGGGAATGATATTGTTATTATCATATAAGCTTATCATTATTCATCATAACAATTTTACCTAATTAATATGTTACCCCAACCCACTTCAGAAAAACAACACACAATCGAACATAAACAACTAGAACGTCTACAAGGAATTGAGGAGCTTCGTCAACAAGCTATAGAACGCAACCAACCACTCACCTTTGCTGATATTCAAAAGGAATTTAAACTTCCAGACCTAGGTAGATTGCTTGACCAACGCAATACTCTCGCAGAAGAATTGGAGAGAAATTTTACTCTTGTACAAGCTGCTGACAATGAAACTAATGACGAAAGTGAGGGAGTAGAAGAGGAGACAAGCGCGCAATTATTTGAAAGTTTAGAACCAAACGAAAAAGTAGATAGAAAAAAAATCCAATCACTTCTGATACGAGCTATCGATCTACGAGCCCAACTACTTCAAATCAAAGTAATTTTAGACGAAGTATCAAATCTTGCACTAGCAGATACCACCGACACGGAGATGAACTGGCTATCAGCACAACTTCGTAGTGATATCGAGACAGTAAGTATCTCTTCTGAAGAAAGCATCAATTGGGTACGAACATTAAAAGAAGCTAGAGACGCAGCCGGATCACTGGAAAGTAAAATCAAGTCTAAAGAATATGCTGATGCGGTACGACAACTGGAAGAATTGCGTCAAGAAACTTTTTTGGTACTTCAGGAGGAAGCAAAAGGTATTCAGGAGAGAGTCAATTCACGACTGCAATCAAAAAACATGGCATCCCTCCAAGCAGTATTACGTACTTTTCCTACCGATTCTCCTCAAGAACAACAACAAGTTGAATATGGGAAAAAATTCTGGGCAGTTCCAGACCGGAAGACAGCCGCTACAAAAAAAGAGTTTACTGAGACCTATCAACTCGCTACCGACTTGAAAGAATTTGTTTCGGCTGTCGAACGTTTACAAGGTAACATCCGAGACCTCATGAATAATATTGAGCAAGGAAAAACTTCTTCTAACGAACCATTAAAAAAATCTTGTCGAGAGCTATCGCAAACCAAAAAAACAGTGTTAGAAGAAATCATTAAGGAATTACAGTCTTTGCTACAAGAAAATAAACCACTTATTCTTCTTGGTCTCGCCGGAAAAATACTCAAGTACGAACCAAACAAAAAAGATCCAGAAAACAAAGATTTATGGCGGTTTGGACGAGGTAAAGGAAGTCATCTCAGCTGGATAGAAGGAGAATTATGTCCAGTCTTCTATGTAGACACATTAGCAGAAAAAGGGAGTGGTGGCAGGCAATACCCGGTACGATATCTCATGAGAAGTACAACCAAAAAACCCGTTCATGCCTTAGTGGGCGATGAATCTCCTTCACAAGCAGCAAGAAGGTACGGCGGAAGATTGGAAACAACGAAAGAAAAAAAGGGCAGAGAAAAGGGCAGAGAAAAAGGGAAAACTACTAATCCCCAGTCTAGACAAAAAAAGGGAGGGAAAAGAAAAAAGTAATCCCTGATATTCACAAAGGAAATAAAAAACTTCATCATATTGATGAAGTTTTTTATTTTTTTACTCATCCCACCAACCCACTCTCCCTATACAAACCTGCATCGGAAGACTGTGTTGGGGGCGAGGCGGCTGATCGAGTCTGATCACCGCCGCCTCACCCAGCTCCCCCTACCCCGACGACCTTCGTCGGGGCCCATTTTTGCGTCCTTACGGCTAGACGCGCGCCGTCCCCTTCATTTTCAGCTGGTGCTGAGGGCCGAAGGAGAGAAGGCCCGTAGCTGTCTGTCCCCGCCATTCTCGAATGGCGGGGTTTTTGGATAGAGGGGCAGACAAGCTCCCTCAGGTGTCCCGGCCGACCCTTTTACAGGCCGATCGGGAAACGGAGGTTCACACCCGCTTCCCACCCGAAGGTGGGGCGGGCGTCCTCCAGGAGGTCTCCTGGCTGCCATTCCTGGCCGCCGACCGCCTGGAGGTGAACCTCCAACACCTCCGCCCACCAACGCTCCGAGACGAGCGCCAGTGGACGGAAGTCCACCGCGGCGCCAGCTCCCCAGCTGCGCCGCATCCACCCCCCGAGGGGGTCAAACGACTCCTGGCCGAATTTCCCAACGGCCAGGAGGTCGAGTGACCGGTGAACGGCGCCACCGATGCGCGCCGTCACCTCCCCGGACCAGCGACGGTCCAGGGATCCCTCGGGGGCGTGTGCCCCGCTGACCTCCGCCTCGAGCACGAACTGCTCCAGACGGAGTTCGAGACCGATCTTCGCCGAAACGAAGAGTCGGCCGTCAGCGTCTCCACCGGCCGCCGCGCCGGTGAAGGGGGCGAGCACCATGCTCGCCCCGGGCGGACCTGCGGGACCGACGATGCTCTCACCGTCGATCCCGTCGCGACCAGGCTCTCCTGGTTCGCCTTTCTCCCCCTTGTCGCCTTTCAGCGACTTAGGGGAGGGGGGGGCAGCGATGCAGGCAATCGCTGCCGACCCCGGACCAGCGGAGTCTACTGCCGTGGCAGAGACCCCGCACCACCGACCATCCCAGTTGGTCGGGGCGACGGCGCTGGCCCGCGCGCCGTCAAGATCGTCCTGCCCACCACGACCCTCCGGGTGGGCATCGGCGGTTCCAACTACCCCGGGGATGGTCCCCTCGGGGCACTGGAACTGACCGGCGGGAGGGACGCTCCCCCGCCGGCCAACCCAGATCCACTCGACGCCGCCGCCCTGGGTGGGGCAGGCGCCGATGAATTTCGGCTGAGGGGTCTGATTGACCACCTCAGCCGCCGCAGGCTGGGTCAGCCCTGCGGAAGTTTCTTGCCCAGCCACCGTGGCCGGGCAAAGGATCCCCGCCACAATGGCGAGGATCAGGACCACCGTAAAAACAGTGGTCCCCCGCCCTGCGGCGGGGAATGGCTTGTGGGCCATATTGTTTTCTTTTACATAAAAGAAAACAATATGAGCCACAACTTATACAAAAAAGCTGACAAATGACTACATATTTTAGCACATTTTTTACTTTTTGTCAATATACTGTACTGTGATTGTAATCAACAAAAAAAACACACTGCCAAATCGCAGTGTGTTTGATTATTGTTTCACTGAAACCGCAGAGAACAGCGGCGACCAAAAGGGCGAGCGTTTTTTCTTTTTTCGTACCAGTGCTTCTGTCGACACTCCCATCTGTTTCATCAAATTGAGTACACCATCCGGCAAGTAAACCGAGGGTTTCCAGCCAAGAAGCGACGTGGCTTTTTCACTACTCAAAACTGTTCGACGGAGATCTCCGGGGCGAGGTGGCACTGTCAGCGTCTCTCCACCCACAATTGCCGCCAATTGATTGACTGACGTTGCTTCACCGGTTGCGATATTGATGACCTCTCCATCACCTACGAGCGTCGAATTCATGGCCATAATATTGGCACGAACCACATCATCTACATGAATATAATCGCGGTAATATTCCCCATCACCACAAATTGGCAATGGCAAACCCTGTTGTCGCTGATCAATAAACTTTCCTACCACCAACGCGTATGCTCCTTGAGGGTCAAAGTACGGTCCATAAACATTGGAATACACCAAACTCACTGTCTCAAGATCATACAGCCGGGCAAATAATTCACAGTACTGCTCTCCCATGAGTTTATGCACTCCATATGGAGTAGTTGGGTGTTTTGCTGCTTCTTCCGTCAATGTCGGCACAGTACTTTCACCATAGGTTGCTCCCGAAGACGAAAAGACCACCCGCTTTACCTTGGCTTCTTTCGCGGCCGTCAGCACGATAAGTGTCCCATTGACATTGACATCATGGGTTTCTTCCGGATGCTCAACTGAATAACTCACGCGAGGTAAAGCTGCCAGATGAAATACTCCATCGGCACCTTCAAGTACTGAGCGCACCAACTCTCGATCACGAATATCACCTTCGATATACGTAGCACCGGCATGGTGCCGATTGGCAAACTTTCCGGCCGCGTAGTTGTCGAGTACTGTTACATTGTGTCCGTCTTGGAGGAGTTGTTTGACCAGATTGG
Source organism: Candidatus Paceibacter sp. (assembly GCA_020725175.1). Lineage (GTDB taxonomy): Bacteria > Patescibacteriota > Patescibacteriia > Magasanikbacterales > UBA922 > DYFM01. The sequence goes on along the minus strand of DYFM01000012.1, from coordinate 35,140 downwards.
CCCCGATAAACCCCGCCCCGCCGGTGACGACATATTGCATAATTGAGCGATTATTTCTCAAATTATTATGTGAGAAGTTGTCCACATGCGACACACAAAACCCTCTCACAATGAGAAAAATACCAAGAAGTATACCATATATTTATTCCTTTGTCAAGGTTATTAAATACCCCCTCAAAGATAGCAATTCTTTTAGGAATATATAGTTTATCTGATACAATTTTTATCTATTTCTAGCAACATATACATGTGAATCACTTACCACTGAAATACTATGAAAAAACATATTAAAAGCTATCATATAACCGATTTTCCTTATAAATAAACCGCATACTCACCAGCAATACACTTTGTTTTAATATAAAAATGTGCTATTTTATAGATACGCCTATACATAATAATCAACAGTGAAAATTTCTTTTTTATCTAACTATTCTTTCATATGGCAAAACCTCCTGGCAGTCCCCCTTCACTCATGGACAAACTTCGAGGAGTAGTACCAACCAGTCCCGAACAACCCGAGCAAGTCGAAAAGCCTCGCTCCAATCCAGAACTCGTAACCTTCCTTCAAGAAGGAGGACATCTCCTCAATATCAACCCACATATTGTCTACTATCCATTTTGTGGAACAGACATCAGTCCGGAAATAGCTTTTCCAAATTCTCAAATTATTTATGCCGACAATAATGCATCCTGCGTAACAACCATGACTGATGATAGCCGTGATATACACGAAGAGTCCGCTACTTCTTGGGCACCAGAAAAACCAATAGATTTTCTTCTTCTCTCAAATCCCGGGGATGGAGTTCCTATTGATACCCCACTCCAGGCACTGGCGGAGAATGGATTTGTTGCTTGCACAAAATATCATGGTGTCGCTGAGAGAATTTATTCTAATCCAAAGTTTATCCTTCTCGGGGTAGTAAGAAAAGATCAACAAGAAACATACCAACTCGATAATGAAAGTCTTGCTGATTATTTTACACCGGTGTCAGATGATGAAAGCTGGCAAAACAGTACTCCGGAAAGATTTGAGATGAGCTATAGCGATGCAAAAACAATTATAGATGAACTCTATCCAGAGGAAGCACCAGCAGGTATTTTTGAAACCTATACCAAACTACTAGAAACAGCCGCAGATCAAGCAGGTGAAGAAGCTAAAAACTTACCATTCCTATCATATACAATCAATGAAAAAAAGTATCAACTCAAAAAACTTCCAAAAAAGAAGACTTTGGGAACAAATCTGCTTATTTTCCAAAAAAAAGCAACCGAAACTAGTGAATAAAATTATTTTTGATCTTATCTGTAAGAATTAACAGCGTTGTATATACTTTTTAAAATTACATGAAAGCACTTAGTGAAACAATTGCTTTAGATACTTTAATGCTCTGTCAAACATTTACGGACACAATTTTGCGAAATAATATTACGATTTTTGGCCTCGCGAGGCCAAAAATCGTAATATCTTTCGGGAGTAATTATGAAGAAAAGACTTTGTTATATGAAATACTTTCAAGAGCAATTGGTGCACCTGTTTATGTTTATTGGGATTCAAAAGTTTATACAACGCTGTTAATTCTTACACCTCTAAACAACTTCACACCTCGTTAAGAGGTGTGAATTTTTTTCCCTCAGCACTCTCTCCATCAAATTAAGAAAGATTGTTGAAGGGGGCACTAAGAGAAAGCTCATCGTGCCCACACCCCTACGTCCACGTTTCCCGGACGTCGTGGGTAGCTCTGCCATATTTGCCCCGGCAGAGCATGGGGCGTCTGAGTTCCGGTTGGCGACTACTTACTCTTTTCGCCGCCAAACCGGAACATCAACGCGGCACCGAACTCCCACACCATGACGGTGTCGGAGTTGATGCCGCCGGGGAACCAGACCTCGGCGATCCCGACCCCTCCCCGAAGGGAGAGGAAGTCTCGCCAAAAAGCGTTCTGGGTCCCCCCGAGGGCGATGGGGCGGGCATCAAGCCCGGCGGTGGCCCCGGCAAACTGCCGGAACCACCCACCAAACATGTGCCAGCTCGACCGCCCGTAAAACCCCTCGGCAGTCACGCCAAGGAAATTCCACGGACGGTACTCCACACCGCCCCCGGTCGTCATCGCCGCCGTCCACTCCATTTCGTCGGCGAGGCTTCCCCCACCGTCGATAAAGAGTTGAACGGCGAATTCCTGGCCGTAGCGGAGCGGTATGGCCCACCGCCCCCTCACTCCAGCTAGAAACAACTGTTGCCCCCCGATGCCGAGCACTCGCGTCGTCGCACCGACGCTGAGTGCCCCGGCCGGAGCCGGGTCGCCCGCTGGTCCGGGCTGACCTGGCTCGGCCGGCTGCCCGGGCAGTCCGGGCGGGCCAGGGGGGCCTGGTTCAGGTAACGGCGGCAGCGTGACACACGCCACCGCCGCCACCGGCTTGCCTCGGGACAGGATCGGTGTGGGTCCCAAACCACACCACTCACCCGTCCACCCGGGCGGAGCAACTTTCGCTGCCCGCCCGAGTGAATCGAGGAGGTCCTGCCCCTCACGGGCGCGAGGGTGGTGGTCGGCAGTACCCACCACCCCAGGAATCGTGCCAGCCGGGCATTTCGGCTCGAAGCCGGCCGGCACCTCTTCACCAGCCTCGCCGGTCCAGATGTACTGAACCGCGTCCGCTTGGAGCGGACACGGCCCGATGTACTTCGGGACCGGCACCACGTCGATCGGCGTCGGAAGGTCCGACGCCAGCTCCTGTCCCGGGGCCGAAACCGGGACCAGGAGCGCGACCACCAGGAGGAGCCTGATGGTCGCCGCCTGTTTTTTCGAACTCACTTCACCCTCCTTGCCAGCGGCCCAAGCACCGTGCCCAAACCGCCGGCGGTTGTCTACCAACTGAGTACTTCCGGGGAGAGCACGAGCAAGCTCTCCCCGGCGACTTCAACGGCCCCGAGCTCGATGGCCTTTTCGGCCTCGGCTCGGGACCGGAAAATGAGGACCACACCCCCCTCCGCCCGCACGCCGAATGAACGGCGCGCAGGACCGGCGGAGGGCGACGAATCTGCCGGTGGTGGGCTCAGCACGAGCAGACTGAGCACCTCCACCTCGCTCATGAGCTGCCCGACTTCTTCACGAAGCCGGGCAAGCTCGGTTTTCGTGGTGCGGAGCATAGCGAGTTCAGCGCTATGCTCCGCGAGGAGGGTGGACAGCCGCCGCGCTTCCATGCGGGCGACGGCCCCCTCCAGAAACAGTTGTTCGGTGCTGGCGTCCACGGCCGCCAGCCGGCCGTCCGCCTCGAGCCCATCTCTGAGCTCGAGGCGGGTGAGGCGGTCGGCCATGTCTACCGTCTTCACGGCATAATAGCCGACCGCCACGATGAGGACGACCAGGGTAGCGACGGCGAGTACTCCGCCCGCTACCGCCACCTGCCGTCCTCTTGGCAGTTTTTTCATACGTCACCTCCATATAGCTATTTTTCATGATATTTTATATATATGCAAGTTATTTTATCAATATAAAAGATAAATTTATTTCTATATAGCCAAAAAAAGACCAGCTCAGGCTGGTCTTTTTATGTCTTTCTCACGAAACTATTATTTTCCAAACTTTGTATTTAATTTTTGTAATAAAACTTTATCACAAAAGGGACTTGATGGATCCACAGTACTCATCTTACGTTGGATTTCCCACAGGGTTATACCGGTTACATCCAAAATTTTGTTGAGATCAAGGCTGTCACCGGACCAAAATCGAAAATCATTTTTTTTCAAAGCTTTTACTTGTTTTTTATCAACACCATACTTTAATTTTACATACGCATCTTTAATATAATCAATTACATATATTCTACTTCCTCGCGGCAAACTTTCAAATCTTTCCCCAAATCTTTCTCGCAAAGATTCAGCGATCAATCTCCAGGGTGAATCACCTTTTTTAATAACTTTTGGTTCAAAACCATAATCCTGAAAAGAGTCCACTATATCAGTTTCATCCAGATCAACATCCGGTCGATCAGCTACAGTTCTTTCAGAAGGTTTTTTTGCCACTTCCTGAATTAGCGGTGGAGTTGTTTTTTTGTCGGGAACACGTTGCACAATCGGTTCTTTTGGTGTAACAGTGCCAATTACTTTGCCTTGATCATCTACCACCTCATAGACATCTTTATCTTGAGTTTGTGTTTCTAAATTTAGTTGCAAAACAGGGGGTTGTTCTGAAACAGGCTCTTCTACATTTTTAACATTTTCTTTTTTAGGAGTAAAAGCACCTTTAACAGCCTGAAACGCCTTTTCCACCTCTTTCGCAGTATCTCTTACTCCGAACGGATTTTGAAAAGAAGAAGCCGGTTTTTTTTGTTCATCCTCGTGTTTTAACCTCTCTGCGGCGTCTTTATTAAATGATGATTGTGTAAAAAAGGTTCCCACTAAACCAAGAATTGAAGCTAATTTTTTCATACTCCACCAGGAAGTTTTTTTTGTTTCACGAGAAAGAGGGACTTGCACAGTATCCGCTATTCCCAATCCAGGGCGAGTTTTTAGTCCAGGCGAAGGATGACTTATTCCTGGTCTAGTAATTATTGGGCTATGAATAGATGGTACTTTTGGTCTAGAAGGGGGTGCCGGTGTGACAGTCGTCTCACCGCCTTCTTCCACAGCAAATCGCCCGTCTTTTATTGACCTTAACATTTCTTCAAGAGCTTTTATTGCCGAATCTCTAGCCTCACTATATTTACTTTGACCACTCACAATACTTCTTATCTCCAGAAGAATTTTTTTGTTAATCCTATCGCGCGTTTTTATGTTATGATTAAAAAAATCTAGAATTTTTTTATACGGACTATAAACAAGAGGATCATAAATAATTAAATTTGCTTTATCACGCACATCAGTCATTTCTGTAAACTGTATTTCCTTATTAACATTTTTTTGTTCATTAACTAGTTCGTCTATTTTAAGACCTGCTTTCTCTATCGCCTTAGGTTGATCCCAGTCTTCTTCTCTCAATATCCGTAAAAACATTTTTAACAACGATAATTCCTGTGCATCCCAATCAAAATCCGCTACTGACAATACATGTTTAAACTCATTTATTTTAGTAGCTATAACAAAATTATTTGTAATTGGTGCAACAATATCTTGCAAATGCTCTCGAACTTTTTGTAAAAAAACAAAACCCACTTTTTCAATTTCCTTTATTATAGTTTGTTTTCTTCCGATAGTTTTTTGATGCAACCAAGAAAGAAAGATCATTTTATCCTGGACCATGTCATTTCCATATATGATATCTAGCAATGCCATTCCTTCTCGTATAGGATGACTGTCCTGAAGATGCCACCGTTGAATCTGTTCAAGTATTTTTTTCGATTGCAACCTTTCTCTCTCTTCTGTGAACACATCCTTCAGATTTCGTAACCTATCATCTTGAGAAACATCCTGTTTTAAAATTTCATTTACTTTTACTAGAAGCATTTGTTGATCTATCACATCATTTTCATCCTCACCATCTATTAATGACCAAATTCCTTGAAACAACTCTTTGACCTCCTCATTAGATATTGAACGAATATAACTTTCTAACCCTTCCCAACTCATTGGCAATTGATGTTCCCTCGCTGATTTTTCTACTTGCAGTTCTGGTGAGTAAACAGGACTACTCTCATTTGTGAGAGCCTTAATAACATCCTCTTCGGACCAATCAAAAACTAAACTATAGGATAAAAAATACACTACATCATCGTTCTTATATTTATTCACAAGTGCTTGCTGCACGTTTTTGGAGATACGGGGATATTTTTTGTCATAATATGAAAACAATGTATCAATCGACTTCTTTTTCAAAACACGCGCAAAGGGTTCTTGTAAGAGGTTCATGTTTAGAGCACGATCAATGGTCTCAAAATTTTTATACACAAGCCCATCTAAGATGTATGACAAAACTTCGTGTAAAAATTCGTTCTTACTCGTTTCGTCTAAGGTCATGAATGTTTTGCATCTTGTAAACATTTTTTGAACGCACTGATTCTGTTCAATAATAGGCAACATCCTCTCTCTAGAAACTTTCAAATTTTCTTGTAACACACTAATTACAAAATTTTCCTGCACATCATTGGTGCTCGATGCAACAAGTAGAGACTTTGCAACCCCCGAAAAAACTCCAGACGAATCAACAAACAACAATATGTTAGTTAAATGTATGATTTCCGGACTTGAAAACTTTTGACTTAACATGGTAGCCAATTCAGCAGGTGTTTTGCTTTCCAACTCTTGACGTATTTGTTGCTGAGCATCTTCCGACCCTTCCTCTGTTGTAATAGTTGTTGAGATACCAGTTTCACTTTCCTCAACCCTTCGAGTTTTCGCTAACATTCTTCTTGCCACAGAGGGACTCACCCGAGTTATGACTTCCTCTGGATTGTCAGAGGCAATTAAGGAAACTACCACTCGAGGATTTCTTCTCAATTCTGTTACTTCAAATTCCGACGCATTTTTCCCTTTGGGCTGGTACAAAATCACCTGCCCAGGCTGAACATCTGAAGAAGAAATTTTTTCTCTCGAGACGGCAAAGGGAGAACCATATTTAACAGGCATTCCATGTTCATTTTTTTCTTTAACCCGCCGTAACACAACAACATCATCCTCAACAATCTCATTCTCTCCAACCCTTACGGATCGTACTCCTTCGGAAGTAGGTATTTCAAACTCAGTCGGAACACTATGCCGACCTTCATCTTTTATTAAACAAGGATGTTCAGGATGACCTCCTCCTGGTTCGGTAGTACTCATAAAACACACGGTTAAAAGTAACTGCTCATACTTACCTATGGTAAATAATTTTGTTAGAACTGTTTTTAATTATTTACAAACTCAAACTAAATGTACTGGAGCAAATTAAAGAGTTTCTCTACTAGAAGTTCACAGCACTTGCCCACCTTTAGGTAGGGCTGTGAGCGAATTTAAAAGCAGTTGCTGTTTTTATGTCCTCCGGACTACCCAAATCCCACTCACAACAGCACCAAGCAAAAAGCCAAGCGCGATATTGGTAGGAATATTTGGACGAACAGGCCAGTTGGTAATAACCGGCGGATTCACCACCTTCATAACAACATCCGCACCGGTGTACTCATTTCCTTTTGCCACGATCGTATCTACTACCGCGCCAGCCAACACTCCAGCCTGCTCTCTTGAAACACTATACGCACTCACCCGAACAATACCACTGCCAAAAATCACGGTAGGGATAATCGTTTTTTCCCATGCTCGACGTTGTTCGATCTCCGTTTCTCGTTTAAACGCTTGAGCATCTACCGCGTAATTAGAATTGGTAATCACCTGACGATAAAAATCATTTGTTGGGATAACTCCCGCTATTCCTTCGGCCACTCGTTCAGCAGATTTGGCTACTGTATATGGATCAACCCCAAATCGTGTTTTAGGGATAACCAGCACTTCAGCATCAGCACGATATTCTAAGGGAAATAATAAGGAAACCGCGCCTGTCACGACCGCAGTAACTATTGCTATCAAAAAAATAAACCGAATTCTTTGTAATAGTTTTCTCAACGGATGTTGCATATACGTAATAGTAAAAATAGACACAAATAGTATAGCAAAAATTTCCCTGCTTTACCAATCACACTGGAAGAAAAACTGATGAACCACTGTCCTTCTTATAATTCTCTTTTGAGATAAACACATAAGAAAACTAAAATGCAATGTTTTGTTTTTTCACCCCCACCCGCTCCATCTCACCATCGCGAATGATCGTCAATTCCACCGTCTCCGGTGCGACGAGAAGTTGCCGCCAGAGCCAGGTATCTTGCAAGCGCTCATCCTGAATACGGACAATTACATCACCCACCTGTAGGGAAGAAGTGGCTTTGGTTTCAAATGATTCCACGAGGAACCCACTTACTTCATTGAGCGCCTCCGAACCGACAAAACCATCAACGAGGGTACCGCGGACAGGAAGAGATTCATACGAGATTGCTTCTCCGGAAAAAATATTGCCGCGTTTTTCAAAGGTAAAGAACGCATCAATAACAAAACCCTGTGTATCGACTGTTCCGATAAAATTTCCCGCCTCAGTAATCACCAAAGTGCCAGCTGGGTAAGAAGAGATCAACCGGTATGCATAGTGTGGCACCCAAAGAGATAATGAAGATTCTGCAGAACGTTTTTCCGGCCCTAACAGCATATCCGTTTGCCACTGACCGGTGGAAGAAATAGTCCAAACTCCGGTACCATTACTGACCGAACGCCATTCGGCAAATAAGGTAAACGGTCGTCCGGTTCCGGAAAATTTGATATACACCAATTCTTGAATCGGATTCACGGTCACTTGTTCAATCGAAAGTGTCTGTCCATTTTGCCCTACTCCCTCCCAATGAAGCTCTTGACCAGGTGTGTAAGAAGGAATGTGTGCCACAGCCCATCCATCAGAACTCAGAGTCATCGCCGAAGCAATATGAGAAGTCACCGGATAAAACGTATCATCAACTTTTTTTCGGGTATCATAGATCTCAATAATTCGTTCTTCTACCATAAACTGAAATCTCGGATCTGGTATTGCTTCGCCGTCAACTGTCCTTCCTACCATATACACCGACTGTCCAGACGGTAAAATACTTGGCACAATCCATGATGAAATCAAAATGGCAGTTGCTCCGGAAACCAAAGCAGACACGAGAATAAAAAACAACAACCAAGGCAATGAACGCAATCGCTCATGCCATTTGATACTACATGATTTTGGCGGAAGATGAGGGGCTGAAGACATACGGATTGGGTTGGTAGGTTAGTAAGTTTGCAGGTTAGCAAGTTGGCAAGTTTGCAAGTTGGCAAGTTGACAGGTTGACAGGTTGACAAGTTTGGAAGTTGGTAGGTTGATAGTGTTGGTAAGTTGAAAAGTGCTCATTGTGATAATCTTATTTCAAGATGTTTACATATAAAAAATTACTTACCAACTTGCCAACTTGCCAACTTGCTAACTTGTAAACCCGTAAACTTTCCAAATTATATCCACCTCACCAAAAACACCAGCATGAACATATACAAGACAACATTCATCAACAGAAATACCCGCTGATCTTTCCATAAAATACCTTGGCTAGAAAAATTGAATCGAAAGAATAATTGAAGGACGTACCAAACCCAAGTAATCATAATCCCCAGCACCAAATATCCCAAGGGAAGATATTTCATAATCCAAAAAAGTTGAAACATGGCAAGTGACAACACCCCAGCTGACAGGAGCCGGTCTTGCTGTTCTTTTTCAGGAAAATATAACAACCAAATCATCCACGACACACCCCCCAACACTACGGCACCAAGAAGGGATAAGAGAAAAAAAGGCACTTGTTGCTGAAAAAAAGAACTAAGTGCAAACAGCACTGTTACCAACGCGTATGCATTAAACACCCATAATCCAGCTACCAGACGGCGGATAATTTTTTGCACATGCATCACTTGCCCCTCATTATCAGCCCACCCAAACAACAGCGCAACGAAAAAACCCAAGATGACCATGAGAAATAATGCTAAAAAAGGAACTTCAATAACCAAACGAAGGGCAGTGAACGATACTACCGTCACCCATACTTGAATCACCCGATCACGGCTCATTGCCCCAACTCGTCGGACAAAGATGTACATGAGAGACAACATACCAAACCACAACAAAACAGCAACACCAATTCCGATTCGGAGTTGTAATGATTCTTCGCGCTCACTAAACAAGCGCGGTAAAATTTCGAGTGCTAAAAAAAAGATACTACTAAGTACTCCAGCAATAATGCCAATAAGTTTTTGAATAAACGGTCGAGGTTTCATGATAAACTGTTGTTAAAAATCCGTCTTTATTCATTGTATCCGTTTTTATCCGCGGCCTATTTCAAAAAAACAAATGAATTTCCCCGCCGCACGTGTCCGCCACACTATCTATGGCGGAAGCTACGAGGAATAAGACCCTCGTCCGCCTTGCTGTGCACGCCTGGGGCTGTGAGCGGATTCGATTTTACAGTGAATCTCCAGACATTAATTCTCCAAGCAAACGCAGTAGCTCGGTTTTTTCTTCAGGTGTTACTCCTTCTGCTTCCATTTTTTGTACTGCCAAAAAAACGTTCAAGTGTTGATCCAACAGTTCTTTTGGCACTCGTACTCGAAGTAATGTTCCCTTGGTTTTACTCATTACTTCTTCAGACGATACTTCTTGTGCATCAAGATCTTCTCTTAATTTTTTTATAGTAGAAACATATGTATTTTTCACCTCCTCAGGCGATGTACCGATTACGGCCACACTTCCCTGTTCTTGAATTGATCGCAACGATTCTTGAACTACCGGTCGACGCAAAAACAAAAGCATGATCAAAACAGCAATCGCAACGATAATTCCAGCCGCAATCAGACCAAAAAACACCAGGATCCAATTACTCGATTGTTTGTTTCGCCAAAACATCTTTAATTATTACACTTAACGCTGTTGCTACCGGAATAGCAAGCAACGCTCCCACAACACCGGCCAATTTATAGCCGATAAGGATCGCGACGATGCTGACAATCGGATTCAATCCGACGGCTCGTTGCATGATCTTGGGAACAAGAATATGATTTTCTAACTGTTGAATAATGATATATAGTAAAATAACCGCGATCAGTTTCCACGCCCCTCCTTGCGAAAAAGCAAACACTCCCGCTGGAATTGCCGCCAGGATCGGACCGACATACGGTACAAACTCGAGTAATGCCGCCAGAAGACCAAGAACAGCAGCGTATTTGATATCCAAGATCCCTAACCCGACACCAACCAAACAACCCACCGCCACACTCAGCACCAATTGCCCGCGTAGCCAAAAGCCGAGTTTGTCGCGTACCTCTTTTATCAAGCGAGAAAAGTACGGGACATACTGATCGGGAACAACTGAATTCAAAATCTTTTTCAAAGGATCTTCTTGAACAACCAGATAAAACGTAATAACCAAAACCAACAACAAAGAAAATACCCCAGCCATGAGCCCGCTAATCGTAGTAAACACCCCCCAAATAGCGGCCGAATCTACCTGGGTTGGGCTGGTACTCGGCACTACGCGAATGGTGTCTCCCGCCGGAACCGCAGCTTCAGAAAGTCCAAACCACTGCATGACTCCGCGCCAAATTTCATGCTCTTCAGCCCCCTGAACCATACTCTTGATGTTACTATAAAACTGCGGTAGATCTTGGGCCAAAATTGGTGCCAATAAAAAAATCGCCAACCCTATTAACCCAAATAATCCAATATATACAATAATTACCGCCAGGCCACGAGGAATCTTTTTCTCTTCCAACCAATGCGCAAACGGATCAATGAGAGTAGCTAAAATAAGTGCCACAAACAAAAGGAGTAAAATATTCCAAACCAGGTACACCACATAGAGTCCAAGTCCAATAGCGAGGAGCTTGAAAATCGTCTTGGTACTAATATTCCACGTCACTTCAGTCTGCTGCATAAAATACGGAAACTTGAAAATAGTATAGCGTAAAATCAAACAAAATACAACAGAACTACCCCACTTCCTCCTCCCCCTAGCTTTTTCTAGTTCAATATGATATATTCCTCTGTATCAACGCTAATATGCCTACCTACGCAACCAACAAAAAAGCCTTATTTGACTATGAAGTGCTCGAAGAGTTTGAAGCCGGCATTGTGTTATCCGGAGCCGAAGTAAAATCAGTACGAAGCGGGCAAATCAATCTAAAAGGATCATTTATTACGTTTCATCAGAATTCACCAATCCTGACGAACGCGCATATTAGTCCTTACAAATTTGCACGTGCCGAACAGTATGACCCGACTCACCCTCGCCAGATCCTTCTCAAAAAAAAAGAAATCTCTTATTTACGCGGAAAAACCGCTGAACAAGGCTTGACAATCGTCCCTCTTTCCGTGTATACTACTCGTCAGCGAATCAAATTAAAAATCGCTTTAGTTCGCGGAAAAAAGTCCCACGACAAACGCTCCAGTATCAAAAAACGAGAAACAGAGCGAGAAGTGAGACGGGCAATGAAAGTTCTTTAACAATTTTACGGATGACGGATAATACGGATAGTTGTTTTGCAGAGTAAGCTCGTAAGCAGAATAGGCAGAGTAAGCATATAAAACACCACAGCATATTCTGTCTCCACACACTATCCGTACCTCCGTATTATCCGTAATCCGTAAAAAAATAATGGGGATGACAGGCTTCGATAGGCGAATTCTGTTGTCTTTGTGTGCATGTCGAGGTGTCTCTCCTCGTAAATCCGAGACAATCCCTAAGTGCAAACTTAGTAAGTCGCGTGAAGACTGCATTTGCCAACGCATTTGCAATGCCTTCATTCGCACCTGCCGTCGCCTAAGCGCGACAGCCATCGCCTCTCTGATACTCGATAGGAATCAGGCGGTGTCAACCCATCGAGTGTAGAAATTACGGGCGCTTCACTCATGATTTCGAACCCTTCTGAAGCTAGGTACATCGGCTTTTGTGTTCTTTTGACCGATCTACCAAAACACCAAAGAATACTACACATGAAGATCATAAAGTCAACACGTCTAGACCCGGGTTCAAGTCCCGGCATCTCCACACTATCGCCATAAAAACATAAAAGCAGTAAAGCATAAAAACAAGACTTGCGGCATATACTGCAGACCATTGTGCATAGTTCATTTGCTTTCTTGCTTTCATGTTTTAATGCTTTTTTGTATTATGAGAATATCCCGCAAAAAGAGACCACAAAAGCCGCTTATCCCTCATTACGCGGTCAATGAAAAAATTCGTGCCGAAGAGGTCCGACTTATTGATGCCGAAGGAAATAATGTCGGTATTTTTACCCTTCGCGAAGCACTCACCAAAGCGCGTGAAGAAGAACTGGATCTGGTGATTGTCAACCCAAAAGCCGAGCCGCCGGTGGCACAAATACTCGAATTTACCGCCTTCAAATATCAAAAAGAAAAAGAAGCTCGAAAACAAAAAGCGAAATCTCATGTCAGCGAACTCAAAGGAATTCGCCTGTCAGTCCGGATTGGTCAACATGACATGGATATTCGCAAAAAACAAGCTGAGCGGTTTTTGAACGAAGGCGATAAAGTAAAAGCAGAAATTATTTTGCGCGGCCGAGAAAATGCACGCCCCGAACTTGCCTTTGAAACTTTGAACAAGTTTAAAGCAATGCTTGAAGCTTCGGTACCACTTCGCACAGAACAAGAGCCTACCAAACAAGGAAACAAAGTAACCGCTATTTACGTAAAACGCTAGCCAAAAAAGCTATTCACAACAACCCTTGACTTTCGAGAAGAAAAACGCTATACTCATGCCACTTTACGTTTCCCTAAAGTTGCACCAATTGTACACAACTATATGCCGAAATTAAAAACCAAAAAGGCTATCTCTGAACGATTTCAAGTAAAAACGTCTCGCAAAGGCACCAAAATCTTGAAACGCCATGATGGTCAAGACCATTTCAATGCCCGCCAAACCGGGAAAAAGAAGCGTATCAAACGCAAAGACAACGAACAATCAATCGCTCATAAGAAAAAAATTGTTCGCGCTATTCCATATCCTCAGTATCAGTAATTTTGAGTCTTCTATATGCCTAGAGTAAAACGTGGGGTAGCCCACCTAAAAAAACGCAAAAGCCTACACAAACGCGTGAAGGGATTCCAAGGTGGAAGAAAAAATTTGCTGAAAGTCGCGAAAGTTGCCAGTATCAAAGCCGGAGCACATGCCTACCGAGACCGACGCGTGAAGAAACGAACCATGCGTTCTCTCTGGTTGGTTCGCTTGAACGCCGCTCTTCGAGAACAAGGACTTTCCTACAGCAAATTTAGTGGTCTCTTGAAAGCCAAAGGAATTATCCTAAACCGCAAAGTCATGTCTGACATTGCCAAGGATCACCCAACCCTCTTTACCGAACTGGTAAATACCACCAAATAACACGTACGACACCGGCAACCAGCCGGTGTTTTTTGCGAGAATGGTCGGTGAAATATGTTTTCCACAAGAGAACAATGTTCTATTGACAGAATGAAAAAAATTCTGTATGCTATGTCCACGTTAAAATAGAACCTATTTGAATTTTTATGGGAATGAGAAAAAAACACAACGCGCTTCAAAAAGTAAAACGAGAACTGGCGAAAATTCGTCGCGATAAAAAGAAACAAAAGCGTGTACAAAAAGCCGCTCAAAAAGCAGCCTAACCCTCACTTGAGGGATATTTGGACCGGTAGTTCAACTGGTTAGAGCACTGCCCTGTCACGGCAGAAGTTGCGAGTTCGAGTCTCGTCCGGTCCGCACAAACCTCCGTCATGTGATGGAGGTTTTTTGTTTCTACGTTTCATCAAATATTCATCAAACAGAGATTGACTCCCTCAACACAAAGGTCTATAGTATCTCCATCATTTAGCCATTTGAACCGGAGAATATATCCCGGTACAAGTAGTAGAAAACTCTCACATGACCAAACGAAAAACCGTAGGTCTCGCCTTGGGAAGCGGCGGCATTCGAGGACTCGCTCATGTCGGCGTCATCAAAACATTTCTCAAACACAACATTCCCATAGACTACATTGCTGGCTCGAGTATTGGCGCCTGGGTTGGTGCACATTTTTCTCTATTTCAAGACGAAGCTGCACTAGAAGAAGCGACGGTCGGGAGACAAAAAGAAAAACTCCGAGCATTTCTGGAGCCGACGATGCGTGGCGGACTTATTAAAGGTGAAAAAATGGAGCGCCTGCTTCACACCTGGCTCGAAGGAAAAGACTTTACTGATACGAAGATTCCATTTGCGGCTGTAGCAACCGATCTCATCACCGGATCTCCGGTCATCCTGCAAACCGGCCCACTCAGTGCAGCGCTCCGTGGTAGTATGTCTATCCCCTCGTTATTTGCTCCATTTTCTTATCAAAACGCACTGTTAGTGGATGGCGGCGTGAGCCAACCGGTGCCAGATGAAGTAGTACGACATATGGGCGCTGACATTGTTATCTCTATCAACCTCGACAACTACATAAAAAATGAACAATTTTCCGAAGAAAAAAAACATTCTCTCCGATACATCTCAGCGAGAAGTCTGAGTATTATGCGCTATCACTTGACGCAATATTCTCTAACTCACTCTGACATCATTATTGAACCGTTTATCGCCTCCAGTGGATCGTATCGATTTATGGACTATTTTACCGAAAAAATTGACGGAAATATTATTGTCAACACCGGTGCGGAGGTAACTGAAAAAAGTATTGGAGCCATTCAAGACCTTTTGGAAACATCGACCGTATCGGTTTACTGATTTACCTGTTCACGCACCACGTCTGGTGACAACACCCAACAACCTACAGAAGAACTCATGGCTGGCGTCGCTCCAGAACCAGGACGTAACAATACACATAGTACCTCGTGCTCTCTGGTAAACCGTACCACCTCCACTCCTTGAATGGTTTGACTAGAAAAAGTAAAACCACGTTGTTTAAAAAACTCCCGAATTTGCTCAACCTCAGCATCACGCAAGTTTTGAACCGTCATCTGCTGCCCTGAGACAGTAACTGTCGCCCGCTTCCCTTCTTTTTGAGCTGACTCTTGAAATTCCCGCTCTTCCGGCGTTGAAAAATTAATATTCGTAGTATCATTCAATGATTGAAGAATATTTTTTATGTACACTTCAGCGGACACACACCCGCTTTGCAAAGATTCAGGAACTTGGGCACGTTGCAACACGTCACACAACAGATCGTTCGCAGTAATGCTAATTACTTGCCAAGTTCCACTCTCATTTTTTGCAACGTACGTGTACGATTCATTTCTACCTTGAATTGACACACTTCCTTTGGCAAATCGACCTACCTGACCCTCCGAAGTCACTGATACTTGATCTTGACCTACATTCAATAGAGTAGCCGCGTCTGCCACCACTTGGTCAGACAAAGCAGATTCACTCGTCTGATCCTGATTGTTTTGCTCAGGTGGTGTTTGCTGTTGCTCAGAAGTTGTTTGTCCCTGTCCGGCCGGTTGATTGGTTGTTTCTTCCGAATTAAAACAACCTGCCCCCGTCAGAAACAATCCACCAATTAAACCAATAACGAGATAATGTGATATTCTCATAGAGCGTCTCCTAGTTATAATTACCGTATAGATAGTATACAAAGTATAAAATTATTTGCAAATAGGATATTTTTTTCAATGGTTTATATACTGAGCGGATATAGGAATGAATGAATTTTTTTACCTTATTTTAGCCAAAAAAACTTGACATGTGCACGAAAGAGGGTATACTACCGCTCGCATACAGTAATACGATCCATTGCCTTCGGATCAGTATACATAAAGTATGCACTGACAGGTCTTTGTCAGTTAGTATCAAATTCTATGCCTTTTTCTTTACACATTCTTGGTTCTTTTCTTAAGAAACATCGAGTAAAAACAACTGTATTTGGACTTACCGTTCTTTCCATTATCGGTACGTCTCAGGTACTGTTACCAAAAGAGTCCTCTCTTTTATCACTTCATCCTCAGAACAATAAAACTGCTCTTGAGACGAATCCTCAAACATCACTTTCCATCCTCCTCAATGAACAGGCAGTTGTTTCATCACTCCCTATTCAAGACATTCAATTTGACTTGGTGCCAGGTAGCCAAAAAACCGTCTTATTTTTTCCACAGATTCATATTACTCCCGGTACGGATTCACATGACGCAACCAATAACCAAGCGGAACAGCAGCAACGTGAAACCCTTCAAGTTCTGAACACTATCACCGCCTCCACACCTCTTCGGCTTGTCATGTTGGAAGGAGAAATGGAGGGGCCGGTTGAGGGACAAAAATTGCGCGCAATTCAAAAAAAACTATCTGTCCACGAACAAATGATTGCCGCCAGCGCACAAGTAACACAAGCGCTCCAACAATCACCTTACTCATCAACAGAAGTTCATACTATTCAAAAAGAACTTGATAAAGAACTCCGCAGATCCGAACGAGAACTTCTCCTTCTTGGCGCACCATATCTCATGAACACCAACCCAAATACACCAATTGTGTATACCGGAGCGGAACAGCCTACCACCATGGAGAAAAGTCGAATATTAGTGCGAGAACATCTATATCTTCAAGATCGTTTGGCACAAGTGCGCCAGCAAACACCTCACACATCATCACTTGGACAGTCGTTTCTAAGTCAAAATACTCAAGAGCAATTGTTGCAACAGTACCTGAAACATATTTCCAAACCTGCTCCGTCTCTCGTCATATTTACCGAGAAGACGAAAGATCTGAAACTAAAAAAAGCGCTTGACCATTTTATCTCTCTTGCCAAAGTACAAGAAAATACTTCCGTACCAACCAGGCAGCAGAGCGCTCCGAGTCGTGCTAACAATCCGTACGCGTCTCTCTCTTCCGCGAAACAACTCCAAGAGCTTCTTACCAAAAACGAACAAGAGATAAAGGCGCTCGTACTCGAACAACGAAATAAGGAAACCGCTGAAAATGCCCGAAAACTATTGGAACAGACCAGTGAATCAGTTCTAGTTTTGCAATACGGCGCAAAGCATGAAGAAGGATTGCGAAGAGAACTCCTAAAACAAGGCATGTCTGTGGTGACGGTAAAGACCAACGCCCTAAATAAATAACATGCTAGATTCCAATACAGAAAACACCCATCTCTCCTGATGGGTGTTTTGGAATCTACTCTCAAAAGAGTTAGAAGAGACCACCTTGTCCATTACTAAACAAGTTGTTTAGAATAATAAGTTCTCCGAGTTCTGAGAAGTTACCTAGTCCACCACCGCCATTTTGTCCTTCACTATCAAATATTCCCTGTAAGACTATCAATTCTCCAAGATTAGTTTGCCCACTCATCATTCCACTACCGGTTGTTTGACTACTTGGCAATACCAATCGCTGACCTATCTGAAGATTGCGCGGGTTTGAAATATTATTCATTGCGGCAATTTCTGGCCAACGACTTGCGTCACCAAGATACGTTTCAGCGATACCGGCTAGTGTGTCCCCTCGTTCTACTATTACTGTTTGTTGGCCGGATCCAAAAACAGAGGAACCACTAAACAGATTGTTGAGAACGATCAATTCTCCTAAATCAGAAAAGGTACCTTGATTTTCTTGATTTGTATCCGTTGTACCATCGGTCGCTCCATTCATCGCTTGTTGTTCACCGTCTCCAAAAATACTCTGTAATACGATGAGTTCGCCAAGAGAAGTTTGTCCGCTCGTAGATGAACCAGACTGACCACCAGAACTAAATAGTCCATTCTGTCCACTAAACAAATTGTTGAGCACAATCAATTCTCCCAGATCAGAAAAAGAAGTGTTTTGATCAGTACCCTGTCCATCCTGAAAAATTTCTTGGAGAACGATTAACTCACCGAGCGAAGTGCCGCCTTGTGTTCCGGAAACGGATCCGGACGTATTGTTTTGTAGAGTCGCGGCAGACGCTTGTTGCATACCAAGTACGAGCGTCATTGAGATAGCCACTGCCACGATTGTCACACCGGCAATCATCTTTTTGAGAGTATTCATATGTTGTAGATTTTGCATAGCATATACATTAAAAATAAGCCGTTTGTGATCGCTACAACGAAGATGGGCACAATGTTGTACATACAGTACTACGTTTTTAGTCGGAAAAAGTTTCATCCGTTTTTTTTGGTTTCAATGATTTTTGATACTTGGTCGCTACTGTGAGGGTAATAGGGGTGGAGACAGCTCGTTTTCTTTTGGAATAAAACATATACATCCTCATCATGTTGGATAAAGAAATAGATACGATAATACACCCGAACAATACAAATACACGAGAAACATAGGAAGGTGTAAAACGAGCCATAACACCCACAAAAATCAACACCATACCAATCAAAAATACACTACCATACCACCAAACCAGTCGCTGCCGAGCTTGCCGTTGTTGCTGTTCAATTTTATTGACCTTGGACATAATGCGTCCATGAAGCGTTTCCGGAAGTGCGTGCTGAGATGAAAAACGAGGAGATGCGTGAGTCATATGGATATGTGTTATAGAAATGATTTGATTTGTTTTCTGCCCCGCCGAAGATACGTGCGGACTGTATTCAACGGAATTTCGAGCGTTTCAGAGATTTCTTGATACGTGTACCCTTCCCAATAGTAGAGCAACACCACTTCACGATAGACTGGCTTTATTCGAGTGATCGCCTGCTCAAGATCGAGTTGTCGCTCTACATGAGCGGATGTGAGTAACGGATGAGGATCTCCCGACAAGTGCTCTTCATTTCCTTGAAAAATAAGCGGTTCTGTCTTTTGCCTCTTCTCTTTTCGAAGCCAATCTACCACCACATGATGACCGATTGCAAATAACCACGTAGAAAACGTTTTTTGTGTATCATACGATGATAAGTACTGATAGGCCTTCAGAAATGTTTCTTGAGTCAGGTCAGCCGCATCGGCCGTATTTTGCACCATACGAAAAATAAAACTGTATACAGACCGTTCACACTCAAATAAAATAAGTTCAAAACTGCGCACATCACCATATTGTGCTGCTTCAATAATTTCTGGTTCAATGTGAATTTTTTTGGCCATAACAGTTCCTTTATACACCACCTGATTATCACTATCTACGTCCTACTCTTGATAGCATACGCAAACCGATTCTCTTTGGCAAATACCAAAACACATCACTTGGTCGTGATGTGTATCTTTTTTTTGTATTTCTTGTTATCTTTCAGTCTCTTTTTCTCTCTGGCTGAAATATCGAGCAGCCAAAAATGTGGTAATTGGCACCGCCAAAACCAGAGCGATACTTCCAACCAACATCCGAATCACTTCTTCCATAATGATTTCACCATTGAGCGTTACCCACCATGGACGCTCATAGACTCGAAACAACAGTAAAAGAGGTAATGCAGCGCCGGTATATGCGAGCACCAAGGTATTGACCAAAGAAACGATATGTTCGCGACCTACTGAAGAACCGCGACGATAGAGTTCAGCATACCCAAATGTAGGGTTGGCATTATATATTTCCTCAACTGCCGCAGCCTGTGCAGTCGTAATATCATCCAAGACCCCGAGTGTACCTATGACAATTCCGCCAAGCAAGAGTCCTTGGATATTGATTCCACCACCGGGAATAAACTGTAAGTAAAATGCTTCTTCACTTCCCATTCCAAACAAGTGTGCCATTTTCACAAATACCCAAGACAGCAAAAGGGCAATCGCAATGGTAATCAAGGTACTGGTAAAGGCGATAGTGGTTCGAGCTTTAACCCCATGCGCAATGTAGAGCCCGGCAGAGGCAATGAGGATTGTACCGACAAAACTTACCAGTAGCGGATTTTTTCCAGCCAAAATAAGCGGCACGACGATCCCCATAATGACCGCGAAACTTAAAGCCAACCCAACAAACGCTCGGACACCGTATTGACGCGCAAAAGCAATGACAAGCACAAAAAGTATCCCAACAATTAGCCACAACGTGTTCAGTCGATAGGTATCGGAAATATAATATTCCGGTTCTTCTTGATCTGGATATACTACTTTCGCTATCACCACTCGATCACCTTCTGAAAGTGAACGGATATCTTTTTGTCCGTACGCTATCTCATAATCCAGCACTCGAGGTGTTTTGATACCATCTTCACTGACGCGAACTTCCATTGTTTGCCGGAACAGTGTTTCTCCAAATCCTTCCACTTCTTCTTCAGAAACCACACGAGTAATCGTCCCTTTCAAATATGTTTCTTCAGCCTGTGATTCAGGTGGAACCACATCTTGTTTGGCTGTTTTTTCTATTTGAAGCGAGAGGACTATACCAGAAAGTGTCAATAGTAGAAAAATAAAAAACGCCCCAAGTCGAAAAAAAGAACCAGTAGTTCTTTCTGATGAATGATCGGAATGAGAATGCATATTGAGAATTTCTGAGTATCTAATTCCTAATTTCTACCTCTTTCCTTACTCACTATTACCTACCCTTGTACTAGACATTGATAATTGACAACGAAAAATCACTTATGGCTCACACACCTGCCATCCTTCCGGAACATCACAAGGAGTTGGGTAAGCGATACATTGCCCCTCACCCTGACGAGCGTACGTCACCATGGCTGCACAAAATCGTTTTTCTTTTACATCCCAAGCATTGATAAATCCGTCCGCTTCTGGATCGGTACTGGTGGTAAACTGCCAGGTTTGAAGTAGTGCATCAAGATTTTCTGCAGTACTATTGATTTCCATTACATCGCCATTTTCTAGTGGTACTTCAAGAACTGTCACTGTTTTTCCATTTGGTAACGTAGTCACATACCGCACACCGGTCTTCCCGGCTACGGTAACTGGGTCCATTACAACACCTTGCTTTGGGTGCGGTAACAGTTGTCGAAACACACTGACATACACTCCTTCTTCACCAGTCAGTGTTACCCCGCCTTTCCAATGAGAGACCGACCAGGTAGCCGGATGTTGCAAAGAAAACGTTGCAAACTCTGATACATTAAGAGTAGACAGTTGTCCGGCAAACTCTTGTTGTTTTTGTTCAGCCATTTTTTGCTCGGATCGCTCTCGAATGGTCGCTGGGGAAACATCCGCCCACGATTGATTTGACATATCCACCGCTTGCTGTGTATCCATACACCCTGCCCCAAGTCCAATAAATCCAGCCGCAAGCATTCCAACCGCCGCTACTAAACTCAGTAGTTTTCCATTGGTGCGATTTCCAGTCTTACCAACTGTTTTTTCCACAATAGCCACTCGCTCTCGTATCGGTACCACCGTATCAGGATTTAAAGAAATACTGTCAATTCCTTCTCGCACTAAAAACTCCGCAAATTCCGGATAATCACTCGGTGCTTGCCCACAAATTCCAATTGGTTTTTTATGTTTTTTTGCAACTCGAATTACTTGACGAATCAGTGTTTTGACTGCTTCATTTTTTTCATCATACGCGTCACTGAGCGTGGAAGAGTCTCGATCCACCCCGAGCGTCAGCTGTGTCAAATCATTTGATCCAATACTAAACCCGTCAAACAATCGCGCAAATTCTTCGGCTAAAACAACGTTTGATGGAATTTCACACATCACGTACACGGCTAGACCATGTTCTCCACGCTTCAAACCGAACTCTTCCATGGTTTTTATAACAAGCTCTCCTTCTTCCGGGGTCCGACAAAACGGTACCATTGGAACAATATTGGTAAGCCCCCAATCATTTCGCGCTTTTTTGATCGCTTGACACTCAAGCTGAAAGGCTTCTCGATATTCTTTTGAAACATATCGGCTAGCTCCACGCCAACCCAACATTGGGTTTTCTTCTTTTGGCTCAAATTCTTTGCCTCCAATGAGTGAACTGTATTCATTGGTCTTAAAGTCACTAAACCGAATAATGACTTTTTTCGGGTAAAATGCTGCCGCAATTCGCCCAAATCCTTCCGCCAAACGATCAACACAATAATCACTTTTTTTCTTGTACCCTCGCGTCATCTCGGTAATTTTTTTCTTGGCATTCTTGTCTTTGAGTGTGTCAAAGTGTAACAGCGCTAGCGGATGAATGCGAATAAAATTGGTGTAAATAAACTCTTCTCGAGCCAACCCGACCCCATCTTGTGGTAAAAAAGATAACGCAAACGCATTATCCGGATCACCAACATTGACCATAATCTTAGTTTTCGTTTTTGGAATATGTTTCAGTTCAGTGCGCTTGACTTCAAACGGTAAAATTCCGGCGTAAATCACCCCCTCTTCCCCTTCGGCTGCACTTACCGTGACTGCCTTACCATTTTTCAGTATTTTGCGAGCATTTTTTGCTCCTACAACAGCCGGGATACCGAGTTCTCTCGCCACAATAGCAGCATGACTGGTTTTACCGCCTTGTTCCGTAACGATCGCACTAGCCACCCGCATAATCGGTTCCCAGTCCGGATCAGTAATGCGGGTCACGAGAACTTCTCCTGCCTTAAACTGTTTCATTTGTTCACGGGTTTCAATAATCCGTACTTTACCGGCTCCAATTTTCTGCCCAACAGCTGTTCCTTTGAGAAGTACCGTTCCTTTTTTATTGAGACTATATTCTTCTATGACCGAACGATCATGGTGTGCTTTGACTGTTTCCGGTCGGGCCTGCACTATGTAAAGCTGTCCGGTTTTTCCATCTTTGGCCCATTCAATATCTTGTGGTTTTTGATAATGCTCTTCAATTTTCATACCCCAGCGTGCGAGGGTAGCCACCTCTTGATCAGTCAAAACAAAACGGTCTCGATCTTTTTTAAGTACCGTTTGATGTTTGGTACCACCACTTTTTCCATATACCAATTTTGCTTCTTTTGAACCAAGTTGTCGACCAATAATAGCTTCTTTTCCTTGACGCACCCCCTCTTTGAACACATAGTATTGATCCGGAACCACCCGGCCCTGAACCACGTACTCTCCAAGACCGTACGCTGCAGTAACCAACACCACCCCCGGAAAACCCGATTCGGTGTCCATAGTAAACATAACTCCACTGGCACCGGTATCTGATCCAACCATTTCCTGAACAGTTACCGAGAGAGAGACTGATAAGTGATCAAATCCTTTGGCCTCACGGTAAGAAATTGCCCGATCAGTAAAGAGAGAGGCCATACATTGTCGTACCGCTTTCAAAAGTTCTTTTTCACCATGAACATTTAAAAAGGTTTCCTGTTGACCGGCAAAACTTGCGTCCGGTAAATCTTCAGCTGTTGCACTCGAACGAACAGCGACAGAAAGGTTTTTTGTTTTTCCGCCAAGAGTCTTATACTGCTCTACAATTTCTTTTTCGAGCTGTTTCGGAAACGATGCCTTGAGAAGAAGGGAACGAACCTTTTTTCCCGCTTTTTTCAAATCCGGAATATTTTTTACATCAAGATGTCTTAACAATGGTTTTATTTGCTTTTCTAAATTATTGGCTACAAAAAACTCCCGGTACGCATGTGCCGTAATCGCAAAACCATTTGGAACTAAAATCCCATCTTTTGTCAGATGTTGATACATTTCTCCGAGCGAAGCGTTTTTTCCACCCACCAGCGGTACATCATGAATGGAGATATCGGAAAACCAAAGGATATTGGCTTCTGTTTTGTTATTTTGTTTATTCGACACAAAACTCATATTACTGTAACGAAATGTACTTTATGGAATCTATTATTTTTGAATACACCTCCTTGTACTCCGCTTCAGTTTCAGAAGTATAAGTTACTGAAACTACGTACAGATTTTTTCCATTTTTTGCAAACAGTAAATCTTCATTCTTACCAACACCCTTACCATTAATACGTAATGTCTCACCCAAAACTGGATGGTATTCCGATTTTATATCATCAGCCTTATATCCTATCATTGCACCATATTGTACCGCTAGTTCGGATACGGTCATATCATCAGACAAACTTTCTGTATCAAAGATATTACTCCCTCTTGACACTTGATCTTTAATAAGTTCTCCCGGATACATAGATACAACAACCATATCTACTGTTTGGTCAGCGGTTTCCGGAGGACTAACTCCTTCTGGTAAAATTCCCAACTGGTAGTACCCCATTAAAGATAAAAATGAAGGCACATGCTCCACATGCCACTTTTTTGGATACTCAAAAGACAGCCCATACAAGGGTTCACTATGCAAATAATTATTTTTTGAAACAGAACTTTTCTTTATCTTTAAAAGCTCTTCATCAACATTTATAGTAAAAACATCTTTACCTGATAAAATAGGATCTCCTAAGAGGGCAGTAGCCAAGGAGTCAACAACATTTTCCTCTGAAAAGTCTCTTACAAAGTTATCACTAAACAAAACCTTTGTACCATTTTTTTTCGTATTAGGTACTTCAATAATTCTGTCCATTCGGTAGTTTAATGAAGAAAACACCTCTTCATTGGCAATATGACGAGCCACAGTTCGTTTTGGATCTAACGGATGCGGTTCAAGTCGATATACTTTTGGATCATCATTTCTTTTAATAAGCGTATAATTCGGGTGAAATACAAAGAATTGGATCATTGTAGAAACATCCGGCAAGTAAGTAATTTCTTTCCCTGGGGTATATTTATCTAGCAATCGAGAATCTACATCCTCAATCCAGTTCCATTTGTACCCAAGATAAAGAAATGATTCTTCGCTATCCACCCATCGTTTTTCATTCCCGAGTAAAAAATATACTTTTGGATCATTTACTGTTTTTACCAGAGCACCGTATTTCGGATCGTATTTTGGCCCCCACGGCATAAAACCAAGCTGATCATTTGGAATAGAAGAAAGAACTTTTGTTTCTACCTGTAACACATCATTCCAAGAATCAAAATAGGTAAAAAAAACGTTTGACTTATCAAAAGCTCGTTTGGTACATGCGGAAGTAACGTAGTAAACAGATGTTTCTTTCGGTGCTTTATACGCTTTTTCTGTCTCAACCGGGCAATCTGTAGCTTGAGTTGAAGATGGTGAGAAGAACGTAAAAATAATAACAACACTTAGTACCATGAAAGAAAAACGCATATAAAGTTGGAACTATTAATTAAAGAAGTAATTACAAATAGTATAAGAAGTATATCAAAAAACCAATATTTACACAAACCTATCACTTCACCTCCCGCACCACTAACAAATTGATATGGCCAGCCTGTCCAACCGGCTCCCCTGCCACCACCACCATATGATCTCCGTCTTTTACCAAGCGCATGGTTTTCAGTTCCACCATCGAGCGTTCAATGAGTTCTTCAATCGTATGACACGTATCAAGCAAAAACGGTATCACTCCCCACGATAAATTGAGTTGACGCTGCACCCGTCGATCTTCTGTTGCTACAGCTATAGGAAGTTCCG
Organism: Candidatus Paceibacter sp.; assembly: GCA_020725175.1. Classification (GTDB taxonomy): domain Bacteria; phylum Patescibacteriota; class Patescibacteriia; order Magasanikbacterales; family UBA922; genus DYFM01. The sequence continues at coordinate 9,345 of DYFM01000012.1, read as the reverse complement.
GACGGTAGCGGCTGATAAGTCGTCCGGTATCTCCGGAAATTGAAGCCGCCAATATCGCTTTGGCACCAATATCTTCAGCTAAAACACGTGACATTTCACTCATTACAATATCCGCCTGCTTATCATGGCGAGAATAGCGACGAAGTGGTAAGGTGTCGTACTCCGAAAGTTCGGTTTCATGTATAATCTTCGCCATCATTTCAACAGTTTCTACCGGATAGGCTCCAGTCGCGGTTTCATTGGACAACATAACCGCATCCGCATGATCAATCACGGCATTGGCGACATCTGAAACCTCTGCCCGGGTAGGGCGAGGGTTTACTTGCATAGAATCCAACATTTGGGTAGCTACAATAGCCGGTTTTGCTTTTTCCAGCGCAAGATCAATAAACCGTTTTTGGAGAAGTGGAACTTCTTCAGCCCGTACCTCCACCCCAAGATCTCCTCGGGCGATCATAATTCCATCGGCAACATCCAAAATTTCGTCAATCCGTTTTACCGCTTCTTGACGTTCTATTTTCGCAATAATCCGAATCCCCTCTCTATCTTCTTTTCCAAGTTCTTTTTGATATTCCTGAATCAAAAATTTTAAATCCAGAATATCTTTAGCCGATGTCACAAACGACAACGCAATCATATCAACATCATGTTCAATTCCAAATCGAACATCTCGCCGGTCCTTATCGGTCATCGCACTAATTGTAAGATTGGAATCCGGTAGATTTATTCCTTTGTGAGAAGTAATTGTTCCCGGCACAACCACCAGGGCAGTAATACGAGTTCCCACAACATCTACTACACTTGTTTCGATCTTACCATCCGCGAGAAGAAGGCGTTGTTTTGGCTCAATATATGTGTGTAAGTCTTTATAATCTACCGGAATAACTTCATCGTCATACTGGTCAATCGCCGTATCAAATACAACCGTCTCGCCCTTCTTGAGCTCGATCCCTTTTGGAGGCAGTGCTCCAATCCGGATTTTCGGTCCTTGTAAGTCTTGTATTATTGCAATAGGATGTCCGGTTTTTTCTTCTACTGTTCGAATGGTGTCTATTAACATCTGGTGATTTTCATAACTTCCATGAGAAAAATTCAATCGAGCAACGTTCATACCTGCTTTCACCATTGCTGCTATGGTGTCTTCGGTCTCACACGCCGGGCCGATGGTGCACACAATTTTCGTTCTTTTTTTCATAGAAGATATATAGAATAAGTAGATAGCCTAATAATGTTTTTCACCTTCATGCAAAGATGGATGTTCTTGTTTTATTCCCTTCCCAAGCCCGGAAACTTTTTCAAACGCACCGTTACAGTTTTTTCTTTATTATTATCTAAAATCTTTAAGGGAATTTCTTGCCCGATATCATACTTTGCAATTTCTTTTGACAAGGAATCTTTATGTTCCAGCTTTACGCCATTTACCTCAAGAATAATATCATTGGCTTCTATCCCTGCCTCGTCAGCCGGAGAACCAGGAATAACCGCCAACTCTTCAACCGTTTGTCCACCAAGCACCAAGGCACCATAGGTGACCGACAAATTGTTTTGTTCAGCCAATCGTGGAGTAATAGGAACATAGCGAACCCCGAGCCAAGGACGAGCAATTTCTCCGGTCTCTCGCACACTCTCCACAATCTTTTTTACACTATTAATGGGTATTGCAAATCCAATGAGCTGTCCTTGTTGTGACACTGCCGTATTTATCCCAACCACTTGTCCAGCCAAATTGACCAGCGGACCACCAGAGTTGCCCGGATTAATGGCCGCGTCAGTTTGAATGGCTTGCTCAATAATCTCCGTTCGCCCAGTTTGATCTCCAGCCTCGACACGACGATTAATTCCACTCACGACACCGCGAGTAACAGTATTTCCAAATTCGGACAGGGCGTTACCAATTGCGATCACTGTTTGTCCAAGCTTAAGTGAATCAGAATTTCCTAACTCAACAATCGGTAAGTTTTCTGCATCAATGTGTAAAAACGCGACATCAAACACCGGATCTTTGGCAACTACCGACGCCTCATGCTCAGTACCATCTGCCAAAACCACTGAAAAACGTGCCGTCTCATCGTCAACCACGTGTCGATTGGTCACAATCAGCCCATCTGCCTCAACAATAAACCCACTTCCCCCTCCCACCGCACGAAACTCCGGCTCTTCCGGATTTGGCTCTGTGTTTGGTTGAGGATTTGGAAACGGTTGAAACGGAAAATCTTCCCAAAAATTGTCAAAATAAAATGGAGAACCTGAATTTGGAAGACGTGATATATCTTTTTTTACAATTACGCTTACTACTGCCGGATTCACTTTTTCCACCACGTCAATGGTCGCGCTTTCTTCGTCAGTGTAAATAGTTTCTCGCAACGTCCCACTTGTTTCTTCACGTGGCTGAAAGGCGGATCGATTATCCTCAATAAGTCGATAGCTCACAAATGCGCCAAACACAGCACCGGAAACTGCGGAAACAAGAAAGGCAATGAGAATATAAAATGATAGAGATTTGTTGGTCATAAGAATGGTGTATAAATATTTACTTTACGGATTACCAATAATACGGAGGTACGGAGAATTGGTAGTGGCAGAATAGGCTAGTAAGCAGAGTAAGCAGAATACGCCCTTGTGTTTTATGGACCTACTCTGCCTATTCTACAAAACAACTATCCGTACCCCCGTATTATCAGTAATCCGTAAAATATCAGTATCTCCGTATTATCAGTAATCCGTAAAATATCAGTAACTCCGTATTATCCGTAATCCGTAAGGCAAAGTAATTAATAAGACAAAGAACAAGTTAATTCCCCCTCCTTTTTCTTCTTTTTCCATTTTCCGTCAACGTCGCGATTTCATGTTTAAACGTATCAACATCTTCAAATGAACGATAGATAGATGCAAATCGAATGTACGCTACCGTATCAAATTTTTTAAGTTGTTTCATGACTATGTCACCAATATCTTTACTCGTGATCTCTCGCTTTTTCTTTTTCTGAATATCACGTTCTATCGCCCCAAGCAACTTATCAAACATTTCCTGCGTGTACGGTCGTTTTACCAACGACTGAAGTATTCCTTTTTCCAACTTGCTACGAGAATACGCCTCTCGTTCTCCATCTCGCTTAACCACGATAGTATCTAAAAGTTCCACATGTTCAACGGTTGAGAAACGATATGAACATGTCTCGCATTCACGGCGTCGGCGAACAGAAAACCCATCCTGCGTCATACGAGAATCGACCACCTTGGTTTCTTTGGAGTGACAAACCGGACAATACATAGACTGTAAAACAAACAAAACGAAAAAAGGCAAAACAACCAACGAAACACTTTAATCAACTTTTCTCTCAGTGTACCACAATTTCGCCACACATGCAAAATCCCCCTGACGGAGGATTTTAAACATCAACAAGTAATTCTCAACCAGCTTTCCACGTTTTACAAACCCTCTCAAGTGTTCTTGTTTTATAAGTTTTCTCACTTCATCAAATTACCCCAACCCCATCTTTTTGCGAATAAAGGTAGGAATTTCCAAATCGTCATCCTGTTTCTTTGGTTGAGCTGAAGTAGGTTGTGATGACGGCGGTGTCGAGGGAGAAAAACGAGATGGTGGTGGTGTTTGCGATTGGTACGAACGAGAGGAGAAAAATGGAGTTCGTTTGTCAGATGAAATCGGAGTTGGTTCCTGTGTTTTTGGTTCCACCTCGTCAAACATATCATCTATTTCAACCGACTCTTCTCCAGAAATTGCCGATGATATGATCGGTGCCGGTTCAACCGGAGCGACTTTTTTCTTAGTAAACAATGACGGAGAATACACACTCTTCTTTTTTGGCATCCCCTCTTCAGTATTCATCCCGACATGTGTCCGCTCTTTTTCACGATCTTCAAATCCAGTAGCGATAACAGTAATTCGGACATCATTTCCCATGGACTCATCAATGACCGTTCCAAAAATTACTTTGGCATCATCATCAGCAGAACTCGTAATTACCTTTGCGGCCTCAGCAACTTCTTGCATCCCCAAGTTTGATCCACCGGTAATCGTGAAGAGAATTCCTCGCGCGCCGTCAATGGAAATTTCAAGCAAGGGACTAGAAATGGCTGCTCGAGCCGCTTCAACCGCGCGGTTATCACCACTTCCGGTACCAATACCCATAAGAGCCGAACCGGTATTTTTCATAATTGTCTTGACATCGGCAAAATCAACATTGATGAGTCCCGGTACGGTAATCAATTCAGATATTCCTTGAACACCTTGCCGCAACACATCATCTACAATAGCAAACGCGTCAATAAGTGACGTTTTTTTATCAATAATTTGTAGTACTCGATCATTTGGTATAGTAATGATCGTATCGACATTGCGAGATAGTTCAGCGTACGCGGCATCAGCAATGCGATTTCGCTGCGGACCTTCAAACGCAAATGGTTTGGTAACGACCCCGACAGTCAAAGCTCCCATTTCTCGAGCAATTTCGGCAATGACCGGAGCAGCTCCCGAACCGGTACCACCCCCAAGACCACAGGTAATAAACACCATATCCGCGTCTTTCAACATTTCACGTATTTCATTTTGCGCTTCTTCCGCGCTTCGCTTTCCCATCTCCGGATCCATTCCTGCCCCAAGTCCGCGTGTGACCGTGCGACCGATATGCAGTTTGTGCGGCGCTGGATTGTGATGAAGCGCCTGAACATCAGTATTCATCACGGCAAAATCAACACCACGAATACCATTTTGTACCATTCGCATGACTGCGGAACCGCCAGATCCACCAACTCCAACTACAATAATTTTAGCAAATGTTTCAATGTCTGGTTTTACTTGTGGCATAATGGCAAATCTAAATATGAATTTCAGGTAACAATATATGTATGTTCGAACGTACGAACAGTAGTACGAACATACGAACTGACGAGTTTACTTCGCGACTTCGTAGTTCGTATGTTTGTATATATAGTTCGTACGTTCGTACATAACTTGTACATTTGAATACATTTTGTACTCAATTTTCTCTCTATTGAGCAAAAAGGGTACTCATAGTGTACCTTGATTCAAGAAGGTATGTCAAGGAAATTATGTCAGACTGTGTATAAGTTGTAGGAAACAGGAAATAAAAAACACACACTACACACCAAAAAAATTAGACTTGTCGAGCGTACGTTCGTTTTCTACAGACACTTGACAATGTTTTTTGGAGCACGTGTGTTAAAGATTGTAAAATATTATGGCATGAGCGAACGCCAAAGGTTTTGTACTTTTTGAAGTGCTTTGTTTGCCCCGCCACTCAATCGAGAAGTCGATCGACGTCCGCCTTCATCATAAATAGCCGCACCCCATTTGACCAAACTGATGACCGGAGCAAACGCCGGATCATTGGCGTGCTGTGATGACCCACCAATAAACATCGGCTCCCCGATACGAGCCGGTAAAGAAAGTTGTTGTTTCGCGAGTTCTACCAGACCATGTAATTTCGCGCCACCACCGGTAAAGACAATTCCGGCCGGTAATTTTCCATTGTACCCAACTTTTTGCAGTTCTTCATTGATTTTTTCTAATATCTCCTCTGTTCGAGCCTGTATAATCTCCGCAACGTACTGTAATGAAATCAGTTCTGACTGTGCCCCGCCTACTTCCTGCAAATCAAGTGAGGCGTTCTTTTCGACCATTCCCGGCACACATGTACCATATTCCACTTTTACTTGCTCAGCAATATCAATCGACGTACGCAACCCAATCGCGAGATCATTGGTCACATGTTCCGCACCGAGGGGAATCACTGCCGTGTGGATAATATCACCATGCTCGTACACGACCAGACTGGTAGATGAGCCACCCATGTTGACTACTACCACCCCAAGTTCTCGCTGCCGAGAAGTCGTTACCGCTTCCCCGGTAGCCAGAACGGAGAGGACCAAATCATCAATATCAATACCGGTACGATAAATGGCTTTGGTGATATTTTTCAAGTGAGAACTGACCGCGTAAATCATTTGGGCGTTTACTTCCATCCGAATTCCGGTCATCCCTACCGGATCTTTGATTCCAGTTTGTCCATCAACATTATAGCTTTTGGGAATAACATGTAATATTTCATAGTTGAGTGGTACCGCCACAGTCTTAGCAGCCTCAAGAACACGATGCACGTCATCGCTGGAAATTTCTCCATCTGGTTTGGCTACTGCTATGACACCGCGACTTTCTTGAGACAAAACATCACTGCCGGAAATACCTACCCACACATGCTCGATAGGCACTCCAATCAATCGTTCCGCTTGCTCAAGCGCGTGTGACAATGAAGAGACTGTTTCTTCAATACTGGTAATAACCCCACGATGAATTCCTTCTGATGGTACCTCTACCATCCCTATCATCTGCACCTCCGACTTACCTTCCATGGTATTTCCCATCTGACCAACAGCAATACGAATGGAACTCGATCCTAAATCAAGTGCAGTAATAAGTTCAAGATGATGTTGTTTTTTCATACCTGAGAGCATAAGCTAAAATTCTCGGCAATCTTTGACGAAACAGTGTATTTCGTCGCATACACCACATGGATAAATAACAAGGCGGAGGCACACCTTTTTTTCTACTGTATTCTGAACAGAAACGTTGTTCTATCCACACCTTCCTTTTTTTCTTTAAAACAATCTACTACGCATTGTATCATATTTACCAAAATAGCTCAACGACATATGGGTAAAAAATGATACTACCAATACAAAAAGCCGCGAGTGAAGCCAACAGCACCATCCCCGCCATCATGTCTTTGACAATTTCTACTTGTCCACTCAACCGTGGTCGCAAAATATCAACAAACTTTTCTAGCGCCGAATTTAACAATTCCAAAATTAAAACTAGAAATATCAACCACAAAACCACCGCCCATTCCGAACGTCGCAGCCCCACAAACCAACCAAACAAAACAACCACAATTCCTGTCAGTAATTGTAAACGAAAATTTAGCTCATGCCGAAATACATATACTATACCTCGGTACGCGTAATAAAAACTATAAAAAAAACGATGAATCATATGTTATGCATATCTTTGTCACACACGTTGAAAACTACGTGCTACTAACAAACTAATTACCTACCCGGACATCACATATTCTCGAACACTTTCCAACACAATGAACAGCTATATTCCTACTCCTATCTGACATGTTCTACACAGTTATCCGTCAATGTTGATACTTCGCAAAATCTTTTCCTGAAGTGGAAACATGACGCGCGCGTCTTTTGGTTTGATATGATCATATCCTGCCAAATGGAGAATACCATGAATAAGCATCCGGGCATACTCTTCTTTTGGTCGAACAAGAAATTCTTTCGCTTGTCGATAAATCTGTGGGATATTGATAAAAATATCTCCCCAATCTTCCAGTTCTTCGGCGGAATTCATGTCAATACGCATACCTTCTCGAGATGAAAAAGACAAAACATCCGTAGTTTTGTCTTTTCCTCGATAGGTTGCATTGAGTCGGCGCATGCGAGTGTCTCCAATACAATGAACACTAAGCACAGCACTCGCAGCGTTCAACTCTTTCAGCGTTTTCTCCACAACCTCATGCGTCAACCGACGTGAGAAAACACCTCGTTTTACTCGTGTATATAACGTATAGGGCATACAATACTGTCTTATCCCCCCTGTACCGCCTGTTCTGAAGAAGTGGTGTTACTTGTATCTAAAACTTCAGAAACCGACACGGTACTGGTGGTTTCTGTTTCAGGATTTTCAACATCAGTACTGGTCGGTGTGGTACTCACCTGCGACGGTGTTGAGGTGACAACAAACTGTTGACTTGGTAAAGTTCCCGGTAAACGTGATGGACGGAAACTCTGAATCATCATCCGAACCACATTGCGAAATGGAACACTGGTTGCGGTCGCACTCGGGTGATACACAATCACGTACACTCGCTCTGTTTGAACATAGTATCCCACCAATCCATCGGCTCGCTCAAATCCTTGTTCTTGAAAACGGTTTGTAATTTCACGAAGAGAAGAATATTGCTGATCACTTGCATAAAGAGAAAACCAATCAGCAAATGATTGTCCCGGTTCACGATCAATGACTCGCACCTCAACATAATCTCCGGTAATCGAACTAAATAACACTTGTCGAGAATCAGTATCAACAATGCCAGTTTCCCAAACCGCCGGATAGTAGAGACGATACTGCCACGTCGGACTAATAAACTCTCGTACCAACCCGGAGTCAATCAACTTTTCCGGAGCCGTACCGGTTGGATTGTAGAGATTGAATACTTCTCGCCCATCATGATACCCATCACCATCAGTATCCCAAACACTCCCGTCGGTTCGAAATACTTCTTCCTCTTGATCCGTCAGCTGATCCGCGTCAAAATCCGGTGTGTCAATAAGAAGCGTTCCTGGATACATAATCGGCAGGTCAAGGGGAGAGGGGGTCGTAGTGGGAGTGCTTGCTTCGGTTGAGGTAGCTACTACTTCAGTAGACGTTGGTACCACTACCGGTACTTCATCGACGGGGGGAGTAGCCGGAGTGGTTACCGGCGGTGGTGGCGGTGGATTTTGGTTTCGTTCTGCCAAAAGACGTTGTCTTTCTTGATCAACGAAATACCACGTCGCTCCAGCTATAATGAGAACAAATACCACTACACCCCCTATGATGTACACTTTTTTTCGCTGTCGAGGAGTAACCGGGGTGGTTTTGGAAGACGAAGACTTCCGAAGTGGTGGAGTAATAGGAGCAGTTCCTTCTCTCCCGCCGGTTGTTTCTTTGGTATGGTAAATAATCGGATCATTGCCCGCGTAAAAAACTTCCGGAATGGTTTGTATTGTACCGGAAATTTCCGGTTCAGGTACTTGTTCAGGTGGACGTTTTCCGAACATACAAAGAGAGAAAGCGAAAAAAGAATATTTATGATCCGGTAGTAGGAGCCGGCTCTGATGAAGGCGTGACTGAAGAATTTGTTGGCTCAGTTGAAGTAGCTGGTGAACTGGTGGCGGTCGGGATTTCAAAAATTTTTCCCGGTCCCGCCGGATTGTATCCATTTCGCACTTCTGAACCATCCAGATAGGAATCACCATCCGTGTCAGGATTCAACGGATCGGTTTTCCAAACATTGACTTCTTCCGCGTCTCCAAGTTCATCGCCATCTGTGTCCCAATTTGCCGGATCAGTACCAAGTTGCTGCTCTTGAATATCCTCCAATCCATCTTCATCGGTATCAACCGGTGTCCCAAACAAAATTTCTTCATCACGAAGCGCCGGGTCAATTGGTTGCTCTGGTGATTCATTGTCTTTTGGTACCTCATCCTCGGTGGTTGTAGGTGTAACGAGCGGAGTCGTATCTTCTGGAG
>DYFM01000011.1:895-42319 GCA_020725175.1 Candidatus Paceibacter sp. | reverse complement strand
GGATATACTACACTAATTTTAGCACATTTGTGTGAAAAACACTAAATGAGTTAATGTTTTCTCTAAATAAACGTGTTTTATTCTTCTCTCTTGTTTTGGAATTTGCTGTTCTTGGGATGTTACTTGTTGGCTACAGTAATTTCACGATTTTGAGTTGGCGCGATCGGATTGAGACTGATATGGCATCTCTAGAGAAAAAACCGGTGGCGATTGTATTTGGCGGTGGTATGAAGGAAGATGGAACCATGAGTGATATGCAATTTGATCGGGTACAGGCAGGGGTAAAACTATATCAAGAGGGGAAAGTGAAAAGATTACTTATGACTGGTGATGATGGGGCGTGGCGATTCAATGAGGTGGACGCGATGTATGATGCGGTGGTAGCTGCTGGAGTGCCGGATGAAGATGTGGAAATTGATCCGCATGGATACAATACGTATCGAAGTTGTTATCGAGCGAAGCACCAGTTTGATATCAATGAAGCAATCGTTGTTTCACAGCGATTTCACTTATATAGAATTTTGTATTTCTGTAATACCTTTGGTATAGATGCTGTTGGTTATCCGGCAGATGTTGGACCGTATGGACTTGTGGGTACTATTCGAACGATGTGGATTCGAGAAACATTGGCGAGAGTAAAAGGGTGGTGGCAGGTGGAGGTGACGAAGCCGGTGTACTGAAAATTGATGAAATAGCTCCGCCCCCACCCTGGGCGAGCAGGCAAGGCGGACTCGTCTGGGTCGAGGAAATAACGAAATAACGAAATAACGAAATAAAAAAATAGAGAAATAATGAAACTTTAACCTTCGCATATAAGTACTTTAGTAGTAGGTTGTGTATATATCGAAATAAATCCCCCCGAAGTGGATTTTTTATTTAATTTGTCCGCCTAGGTTGGGGGGTTGATATAACCAAATAAAGAGTGAGGAGAGGGGTTTTAGGAAATTCTGTAACAAAAAAAACAGACTTGGTGTTTACCGGGTCTGTTTTTTTGTCCTTGTACTATTACTCAATGGTAACTGCCACGTCATTACTGTAGACTGAACAGATATCATTTTCTACCAAGCAGACTCGGATATGATATTCACCGGACGGAAGATTGGTCCAGACTTTTTCTTGATGGGGCGCCCATAGTTCGTACCAGTTTATACCTGGGAACTCCGGATTTGCTTCTCGGTCAAGAATTAGTCGATATGTATTGTCTTTTTGTTGTAGTTCTTCCGCGACACCAAACGCTACTCGGACAGTTCCTTCTCCTAATGGTTCAGCGGTAGCTTCAATACCGTTTTCCGGTGCTGGAGGGAGAGAAGCGGTTGGGCTAGTTGTTTCGTCTGTATTGTTACTTGGCGGTTGTGTTTCATTATTGGTGGCAGGCTTGGTAGTAGTGTCAGAAGGGGTGGTACCGGTACATCCGGCACCGAGGAGGATAATGACTGCGACAGGAAGGAGGATTGCGGATAATTTCATAGAAAAAATAGTTAGAAAATGTACTGGAACGAAAAACAGTTCACCACTTATGTCTGTGATGTTTAGGTTGGTACTTATTCCACTGAGACTAGCTCGATGTCAAAGATCAGATCTTTTCCAGCCAACTCATGGTTTGCGTCAAGTGTTACTCCTTCTTCTCTAATCTGGACTACTGTTACCGGAATTGCGTATCCTTCCGGATGAGGAATTTGTAGCTTCATACCAACCTCCGGAGTTAGGTCAGGTGGAAACTGGGAGTGTTTTACCAAAATAACCATGTCGTCTCGTTTGGGTCCATAGGCTTTTTCAGCCGGAATATGCGCCGTGGTTTTTTCTCCTACTTTCAAACCGGACACTGCATCTTCAAAGCCCACAATGACTTGTCCCGCTCCAAGAGTAAATTGCAACGGATCGCGACCCTCGGAAGAATCAAAGACTGTTCCGTCATCAAGTCGGCCGGTGTAATGTATTTTGACGGTATTTCCATCTTGCGGATATGACATAGGGTTGTGGATAACTAATTAACAGGGATACCATATCATTTTTTTCTAGTCTTGGCAATATTTTATATTGAATACATTGAAAAAAATACACTTATACACAACTTTATCAACATAAAGATACTACTTATACATAAATAAAACAGAGTAATGCGACGGTGAAACAAGGAAAGTGTTTTTTCTCCTTTAGGTAAATGATAAAAATTTTCCCTATATTGACTCAAACGTGTTCTATCGCTACAATACCATTAGTTTTATACCTCATAGCATGCCCCAGGATAGGGGTGTGTTGTAGTATCTTCCAAATCTACAAATATCCGAATCCACGAATATGTTTGGACCAAAAAATCATGTGACAATTAGTAATATTAGTATATCCGTAGATTTGGATCATAACCTATGCAAGAAAAAATTATTATAAAAGGTGCGCGGGAACACAATTTGAAAAACATTTCACTGGAGCTGCCACGCAATAAAATGATTGTCTTTACCGGACTTTCTGGATCAGGGAAGTCTAGTCTTGCGTTTGATACGATTTTTGCTGAGGGGCAGCGACGGTATATTGAATCTTTGTCTGCTTACGCGCGGCAGTTTTTGGGGGGGATGCAAAAACCGGATGTTGACGAGATAGAAGGTCTGTCACCGGCTATTTCCATTGATCAAAAAGCCCATAGTGCCAATCCGCGTTCTACTGTCGCAACTATTACCGAGATTTACGATTACTTACGTGTTCTCTTTGCTCGAATCGGAAAACCATACTGTCCGGTGTGTGGAACAAAGATTGAAAAGATGACGACGGATCAGATGATTGAGCAGGTTCTCAAGGAACAAGTGGCCAGGAATAACGAACAAAGCACTCTTGTTTTAGAAAACAAAAAAGCAATAAAACAAAAAAGCAGTGGAGTCGTTGAAAATGAGATTGTTGTGTTGGCGCCGGTTGTTCGAGGACGAAAAGGGGAGTATTATCAGATGCTCTATGATATGTATAATGCGGGGTTTATGGAGGTGCGTGTGGACGGAAAGATGAAGAGTCTGAAAGAGAGGGTTGTTTTGAAGAAAAATTATAAACATACCATTGAGATAGTAGTGGATCGGATTCCTGTGCTGAAGGAACAGGTGACCAAGAACAGTGAACCAGACTCCGCCTCTGAGGCTGCGCCGAATAAACTGAATAAAGAGTTATTGGAGAAATTTGATAAAGAGAATGAGCAGCGGCTGGCTGAAGCGGTTGAGACGGCGGTTGAGTTGTCAAATGGGTTATGCTCTATAATATATCAAGATGGTACAGAGCAGATATATAGTACCGAATATTCATGTCCTCGAGATGGGTATAGCTTTCCGGAGATTGAGCCGCGGTTGTTTAGTTTCAATAGTCCGTATGGCTATTGTGCTGCTTGTACCGGATTGGGAACCAAGGAACTGTTTAGTGAAGAAGTGTGTCCGAAATGTGAAGGAAAACGACTTAATGAAAATGCCCTCTCTGTAAAAATATTAGAAAAAAATATCTGGGAAATTACCAACCTTACCATTAACGATGCGGTGGAGTTTTTTCATTTGGTCAGTTCTTCTGTTTCAGCCTCTGAACAAGAAATATCAGGAGCGGCTTTGCGGGAAGTAGGCAATCGGTTAAAGTTTATGCTGAATGTTGGGTTACACTATCTTTCTTTAAATCGTAAGGCCGGAACACTGTCCGGTGGAGAGGCGCAACGGATTCGGTTGGCATCGCAAGTAGGGCAACAGCTGGTAGGTGCCATGTACGTTCTTGATGAACCAACGATTGGATTGCACCAACGAGACAATGATCGACTGGTGCAAACACTTCGGAATCTGTGCGACATTGGGAATACCATTATTGTTGTTGAACACGATGAAGATACAATTTTAGTAAGTGACTGGGTAGTGGATATTGGTCCGGGGGCGGGGAGACATGGAGGAGCGGTAATCTATTCGGGGCCAACAGAATTGTTATTAAGTTCCAAATCACAAGATACAAGTTCCAAGCAATATTCAAAAATGAATACTCAATTTTCAAACTGTGAGTTGTTGGGAGACGCGAAAAAATCTCTCACTGGGCAATATTTGCGGGGCGAAAAAAAGATTGAGGTGCCGGAGAAGCGACGTAAAGTGGATAGTTCGACTCCAAAAATTAAAGTTAGAGGAGCAACTGAAAATAATTTAAAAAAAGTTGATGTGGATATTCCACTTCGTCGCTTTGTTTGTTTGACCGGTGTATCCGGTTCCGGAAAATCTACGCTCATGCATGATATTCTCTACCGAGCAGTGGCCAACAAACTACATCATATGGACAAAAGAGTCGGTACGCATAAAAGTATTTCAGGCCTAGAATACATTGATAAGATTATCGAAATTGATCAAAGTCCAATTGGGCGTACGCCACGCAGTAACCCGGCGACGTATACGGGCGCGTACGATCCAATTCGAGACTTATTTGCATCGACACCGGAAGCAAGAATTCGAGGATATAAAAAAGGTCGGTTTAGTTTCAATCGACCAGGAGGGCGTTGTGAACATTGTGAAGGCCGAGGAGTGTTGGAAATTGAAATGCATTTTTTACCAAGTGTCCAGATTGTTTGTGATGTGTGTAAAGGAAAACGATTTAATCAAGAGACGTTGCAGGTGCATTATAATGGAAAAAGTATTGCTGATGTGCTTGATATGACGATCGATGTTGCAGAAGAATTTTTTCTTGATATCCCACCGATTCATGATAAGTTGAAAATATTACATGAAGTTGGTCTCGACTATTTGACTTTGGGACAGTCTGCAACCACATTGTCCGGTGGGGAAGCACAGCGCATTAAACTGAGTAAAGAGCTTTCAAAGCGAAATACAACTCGTACGCTGTACTTACTGGACGAGCCAACGACCGGACTTCATTATGATGATGTGCGAAAACTGATTGATGTGTTACAGCGTTTGGTTTCTCAAGGAAATACCGTGATGATTATTGAGCATAATCTTGATTTGATCAAATGTGCCGATTGGATTATCGATCTCGGTCCGGAGGGCGGTGATAAGGGTGGTGAGTTGGTTACGGTTGGTACTCCGGAGCAGGTTGCTCTGGTGGGGAGGAGTTTTACGGGGCAGTATTTGAAACGGTATGTTTAATACAATCAAAAGACGAGTGATTTGCACTCGTCTTTTTTGTGATTAGATTTTGGGAATTATTTCTTTTTCAACGCGTCTTTCAAACTCTTTCCGGCTTTGAATTTTGGTACAGTTACCGGTGGGATTTGGATTTTTTGTGTTGGACTTTGAGGGTTTACACCGACACGACCAGCGCGTGTTTTGGCACTAAAGGCACCGAAACCGGCAATGGTAACTTCACCACCAGATTGCAATGTGTTGATCGTAATATCAACAAACGCCGCAATCATATCTTCCGCTTCTTTTTTACTAACACCTACTTTCTCAGCGATTTTTTGCGCGAGAAGAGCCTTGTTGACGGTCTGTGGGGTATTCATATTTTGCTATGTTAAAAACAAAAGTATATCATAAGTATAGCAATTTAAAACATTTATGTCAATGGAGCGGATTTTGTTATCCACAGTTGTTTGAAAAGTCTAAAGTCTAAAGTCAGAAGTCTCAAGTCTAAATTCATGTGTTGAGATGATTACTTATAATTCATATACCCCAGTTCAAAATACAGTCATTACAGCACTATACTCAGTTCAAGACGTAAGACTTATGACTTTAGACTAAAAAGCCCCGCCATCTGGCAGAGCTTTTTTGTTATAAATAACTTTTTTTATGCACTAACGCGCATATTCTATCACCCGCTTCTCCCGTATCACATTCACTTTAATTTCGCCCGGATATTGAAGTTCGGCTTCAATGCGGCGAGCAATGTCTTTGGCCAAATTGTATGACTGGTAATCATCAGTTTCATTTGGATTTACAAAGACGCGAATTTCTCGGCCGGCTTGGATTGCGTAGACTTTATCTACACCCGGAAAATCTTTGGCAGTCTTTTCCAAATCCTCGAGTCGAGAAACATATTGTTCGAAACTGTCTCTTCTTGCCCCAACTCGACTTGCTGAAATGGCATCGGCCGCCATGCAAAGTTTGGTAATCAGCAGTGGTGGGTTTGTATCATGATGAGTAAGGGCAACTTGGCAAGTATCTTCATCCATATTGAATTTCTTCAAAATGGTGTACCCAATTTCGGTATGGGTTCCTTGGGTTTCGTGATCCACTGCTTTTCCGATATCATGGAAGAAGCCGGCTTTTCGAGCATGGGCAGGATTCATCCCAACTTCTTCCGCCATAAGACCAGCAAGATATCCAACCTCAAGACAATGGTTTAGTACGTTTTGACCATAACTGGTACGGTACTTTAGCCGTCCGACGATTGACGCTAGTTTTGGATCTACGCCAATTACTCCCATTTTATGAAGTGCTTCTTCGCCGGTTTTTTGAATATCAATCGCGAGTTCTTTTTTGGCTTCTTCAATATATTCTTCAATTTTGGCTGGCTGAATACGTCCATCTTTGATCAATTTTTCGAGAGCCAAAACACAAACGCGGCGTCTAATTGGAGAGAAACTTGAGACAAGAATGAGATCCGGTGTTTCATCGATAATGAGTTCACAGCCGGTCATTTTTTCAATGGTTTTGATATTGCGGCCCTCTTTACCGATAATGCGTCCTTTCATGTCTTCGCTTGGAATTTGGACTGCGCTTGAGGTGGTTTCAGCAGCATGGTTGGCAGCGGTACGTTGCATGCAGCAAACCATGATATCTTGGGCTTTTTCTTCCAATTGTTGTCGGTTGGCATTATCAAACTTCAAAATTCGATCCATGAGATCTTTTTGAGATTCTTCTTCAATTTTTTTGAATAGTACTTCTTTAGCTTGGTCCGGAGTATAGCGAGAGATTTCCTGCAACTTGTTCATGGCCTCAGTGTGTTTGGCGTCAATCTTGTCTTTGATCTGAGTAATCTCATCTACTTTTTGTTGCAGTTTGTTTTTTCGATCCTCAAACTCAAGTAGTTGTTTATTCACCAATTCTTCCCGTTGTTCAAGACGAGCTTTGGAACGTTCCAGCTCTTCCTTTTGTTTTTTTTCCTCAAGTTTTGCTTCCTCAATGAGTTTGAGCGCTTTTTCTTTGGCTTCAAGCAATAGTTGTTGCTCTTTATGTTTGGCTTCTGCCAACTTTTTTTCCGCTTCTATTTCTACGGTATTGGCACGGGCTTTGGCGATTTGCTTGCGGAGAAAATATCCCGCAGCGATACCAATAGCGATTCCGACCAGCGCGATAAGAATGCTAATAAATGGAGACATACAAAAACAATCAGTATCACGACTGATGGAAGCAGGGAAGTGGAGACACGAAAAACGTAGCGGTTCGCTTGTCCGAACAGCTTATCGAGCAGAATGTGCTGCTAGAGAAGAAGAAAAAATGCTTATTTGAGAGATTTTCAGAGTTTTCTTCATATAGGTGTCGTGTCGATCAACTTATTACTACTCACTTCAATCGCAATAACAATACATAAGAATGCCGGTAGGATAGCAGAAAAAGAGAGAACTGTCAATTGCATGCTTTTGTTGTTTGTTCGGTTCGTTTTTCTGAGGCTGTGGATAAGCGGAGTAAGCAGGGTAGGCAGAATAAGTAGAGTAAGCAGACTAAGCAGAGTAAGCAGACTAAGCAGAGTAAGTATTGTATTTTGTTATAGTGTGAAAATTACAATGCTTATTAGCTTACTCTGCCTAATCTGCTTACCGACTTTAACAGTTTTCTCTTTCTCAACTCGTTTGCGTGTAGTAGGTTATTTTACAGCGAAAACAGACGACGGTGCCAATCTGAAGAAGAAAGAGTCGTTGGAGCGATAGCTTGACTTACATCGTATGGTCCAATAGCCGTGCGGCGAAGTGTTTCACAGTAAGCTCCGGTACCGAGTGTTTGGCCGATGTCATGGACAAGGCTGCGGATATAGGTTCCGGTGGAGCAGGTGACCTCTATAGTGAGAGAGGGGAAGTCGTAGGTGTGCAAATCAATAGAATATATATGAACACTCGCAGGTTTTCTCTCCACTTCAATCCCTTTTCGTGCTAAGTCATACAGCTTTTGTCCTTGTACTTTTTTGGCGGAAAACATGGGTGGAATTTGGAGCTGGGGACCGAGGAATGAGGTGAGGGTTGTTTTGATTTTTTCAGTAGTTGGAATTGATGGGTTGTTATATTGTTGTATTGTTTTATTGCTACATTGCTCAGTGTTTTTTGATAAAAGTTGTTCTGACTTGCGAATGTTGCCGGTTCTGTCATAGGTGTCTGAAGTTGCACCGAGATGAATGGTGGCGAGATAGGTTTTGTTGAGATTTTTGAATTGATCGATGTGTTTGGTGGCTTCTCTTCCGACTCCGACAATTAACAGACCAGTTGCGAATGGATCAAGAGTGCCTGCATGTCCTACGCGGATGTTTTTTGTTTTGGTGGTAGATGGATTTTTCTTGAAGTACTCACGAACGAGCTTGCGAATATACGCAACCACATCATGTGAGGTCCAGTCAGTTGGTTTATCAATGAGGAGGTAGCCGGCTGTTATTTGAGGTAGCTTGTTCGGGGCTTGTTGCATACATGAGGGAAATAGATAGTGGTGTGCTTTTTTTACTGAACAATAACGTACAGTGGTATTTTTCTAAAATATATGATATAGGAAGAATGTCAACCTACACCAAGGAGGTGAGTATGGTTGGCAAGAGCGCCCTGAAAAGGGCGTGGAACCTGGCGTTGGCGGCCGCGATCGTGGCCGCTGCGCCAGTTCTCCTGCCCATCGCTGCGAAGCGACGGGCGAGGCAAAAACTTCTCGCACTGGCCGCTGGGCCGGTGCGACCAGGAAAGGAGAAAAAAACATGAACAGAGATAGGCTCGCCGTCAACGGGGAAGACGGCGAGCCAACAACATCATGATGATAGCAATATCATTTTTTTTGTTCCGACTTTATGGTACAATAAGATGGTATGAACGACAAGTTAGTACACAATTCTTCTCCAAAACAATGGGGCGGTGTCACTACAGACGGCGCGGAAATTTGGGATACACCGCCGGTGTTTTTGGGAGAACAAGTCGTCTGGAAAGATTGGTTGAAGCTGTTGTTTTATCCGAAGAAGTGGTTTTTGTATCGTTGGATAAGGTTGGCAAGTCGGCAAGTTGGCAGGTATGCAAATCGTGGTGAACGTGATTTACTAAAAGAACCGTTTCGGATTCTTGATGTGGGTTGTGGGACAGGAGCAACGTTGGTTGATTTTAAAAAAATGTTTGGGCGGTCGTCGGATGTGGTGGGGATTGATGTCGTACGCTTGCAAGTAGATTTGGCGCGCGAGAAGATGAAACAATATGGGGTCTGGGCAGAGGTGGAGTGGTACGATGGTGTGCACATTCCGTTTCCTGACAATTCTTTTGACGCAATTTATACATCGGATGTCTTTGGTCATGTCGAGCGAGTGCCGGAGTGGTTGCGAGAGTTGCATCGGGTGTTGCGACCGGGAGGAGTGTTGGCTATGTTTAATGAATCAAAACTGGGGAAACATGCCTATATTCGCCGTTATCTGTTTGACCGCGGACTGAATGTCGATCCACATGCAGAGTTTCATATTTCATTATATTCAAAACTTACCCAGCAGGAGATGATTGAAGCGGCCGGTTTTGAAATTCTCTCAATGCGAACCGCCTTTTGGGCTAGCTTTTTTGTTCATCCAGATGAATTTTACGAGAAGTTGCAGGGACAAAATAAGTTTTTCTTTCTTCGTCTGTTTAATCGAGTATTGTATTGGTTGAAAAAGAAAACTCATCCGTATTCGACTGCGGTTTGTGAGCTGTACGGGCTTTTGGAAATGTATGCAGTCGGCAAGTGGGTGGAGGCGCAGGGGTATGTGGTGTTGGGGAGGAAGTTGGAGTAACAATGATTCAATCTCCCCTCTTTCAACAAGGAGGGGCAAGGGGTGGTTTACGAATAGTAATTATTAGGAGGCTCTATGCAATATCGAATTACGAACAAGTTTTACAACAACAAGAAATTCAAACAGAGAAGAAGAGATTTGAGAAACAATGCACCCACTTCGGAAATTATTCTTTGGACCAGGTTGAAGAATAGTCAGATAGGTTACAAATTTAGACGGCAACACGGAATTGGACCGTATATTGTTGCTTTGTACTGCCCAACATTAAAGTTCGTTATAGAAATTGACGGTGCTTCACATTTTGAAGAGGGTGCTCTGGAAAGAGATAAGAAGCGTCAGGAATTTTTGGAACGAAACGGTTGTTTTGTAAGACGGTACCACCATCAAAAAGTATTAGAAGATGTTGA
Source organism: Candidatus Paceibacter sp. (assembly GCA_020725175.1). Lineage (GTDB taxonomy): Bacteria > Patescibacteriota > Patescibacteriia > Magasanikbacterales > UBA922 > DYFM01. The sequence goes on along the minus strand of DYFM01000011.1, from coordinate 32,027 downwards.
GTCGATAGTGATTGATATTAACTATGTTTGTGATGAACTTCTTAAAAGAAGTGCACCACCCCCTACCCCTCCTCGTTAAGGAGGGGAGATGCCCCTGTTCTTTCATAGGGGAAGGGGGCGGGGGGGATGCATGTCCGCCTTGGGTGGAAGGTGTCTGTGTATAGTGTCAACACCACCTTGCAATTCCCACAAATTTTTGCTACGCTTTTATTATAATTCACTTAAAAATTATAAATATGAGTAAGGCAGAATCATCTACGATTTTTTCTGATGCCGGAGCAGGTAAAAAAGAAGAAATAAATGATGGAAAAGAAAAAATAGTTAAAAAAGAAAATTTACCTTACTTTTTGTTGAATTTTTAACATTAAAGCTTCGCAAATCTCCAGATCAACATGTAATAGGTCTACTCTCTAATAAACTGCTTGAAGAGTTTGGGGAAGAAGACTGTACTGTTTCATATTCTAATAAAAATACTGTGAGTATTGTTGCAGATTATATGGATTTGGAAGCTGCAGATTTAGGAAATTTTTAACATGTTGGAAGATTGTAATAAAATAGATACTTCTCAAAATAAGGCAGATTTTCCAGAATTGCCTTCAGAACAGGATATAATTCAGGCTACAGCTCAGATACTTGCCGGCTATTATTTGAATTTAATAGACATCCGAAAAGTATACGAACCAAATTCTAGAATGCATCAAATATGTTCAGATAAAATAAATAAAGTTAAAGAAGAGTTGATTTAAAAAAATACTGCGTTTAAAGATTGTCTATTTGAAGGACTGAAAAGATGTAACCAGTGTGGCTTTAAGGAGCAAGCCATGTGTCCGGGTAGTCTTACTGGCCCCAGACATGATTTGGATCAACCAAGTTAACTTAGTAATATCCTATAACCTAATCAACAAATAATCTAATAAACTAATAAACTCACATATGAACCTCTGGCATGACGTCACTCTCGGGGACAAGTCTCCGGAAGAATTCAATGTAATCATTGAAATTCCCAAGTTTTCCAATAATAAGTATGAAATTGATAAAGAAACCGGACTTATCGCGCTTGATCGGGTAAATTACAGCGCGGCTTCGTATCCGTGTGACTATGGTTTTGCACCGCAAACACTTTGGGAAGATGGGGATGCACTGGATGTAATTGTCTTGACTACTCATCCATTACAAACCGGAATTTTGGTAAAAGTGCGACCGGTAGCAGTAATGAAAATGATCGACAGTGGCGAATCGGATTATAAGGTGATTGCTGTGCCGGTGAAAGACAAGCGCTGGGATCATGTCAATGACATTGCGGATGTAAATCCACATACATTGAAAGAATTGCAACATTATTTTGAAACCTATAAGCAGTTGAAAGGTGATGTGGTGACTGTGGAAGGATATGAAGGAAGAGAACAAGCTTTGCAAGCAGTAAAAAAATCAGTTGAATTATATCGAGAAAAATTTCCGTCTTCATAACATGTATTGATATCAATAGTCATATCGATATCAAGTAAATTATAACTCTTTAACATTATCCCTATGGTTACTGTCAAAAAAGTAGAACAAACGCTTAAAGATAACCTTCCGTCAGGAGAATCATTGCAAGCGTTTATGTACGCGCTTGAAGGGTTTAAAGGGCATGCAATCGGGTTGACGGAAAAACGTTTGCTCTTGCTCCGCCTGGGTATGTTTTTGGGTGGAGTAAAAGAACAAAAAGAAATCGCGCGTGATCAAATTGCTGATGTGCATTATGAGGGTGGCGGTGCTACTGCACTTGAAGCATTATTTGTTTTGAAGACGACGGACGGAAAAGAATACCAGTGGAAAGTAACCCGCGCGGCCGGACTGTCTGGTGGAGAAAATTTTGAACAGGCGGAAAAATTGTATAATGCGTTGCTCAAGAAATAGTTTTTTAAAAAAACATTCTCTATAATCAGGAGAATGTTTTTTTATTTATGAAGAAGTATATATCTTAATTTAAAATAGACCGCGGATTAAACGGATTGAACTGATTTTTATGGATTCTATTACTAGTATGAGCAAGCACGGTACATTAATAATTACCTATTTGTATAAAACAAATTTTTCTTTTATACTAGAAACATATTTACCTTGTACATTATGATCGAACAAGTATATTTACAAAAAAGAATTTCCGAATTACCAAATGATGTGAAGTTGGTCGCGCTCAAGCCAAAGCACGAAGCGTATAAAGAAGGGTTTCACTATATCCCAGCCAAAGCGAGTTGGCAGCAGTTTTTATGGGGGCTATATCGACTGGTAGCTGGAGCGGCGTTCTTGTTTTTGTTTGTGTGGATGTGGGGGCAGATTTCGAGAAACAAATGGTTATTGATTCTTTTGCTCTTACTCCCGGCTTTTATTCTTCTGTTGCGTGGGGCACAAAAACTCAAAGCCTGGCGGATGGGAAACAACGTCTTTTTGCTGTTTACCAATGAGTATCTCATGTATCGTACGGGAGAAGTGGTGTCGATGACGCCATGGGAGTCTATTTCTCGGGTGGAGATAGGTCTCCCAAACCAAAAGCTTCTGAGAGACCAAGTGCCGTTTGTAACTGTTTCTACGACAGAGGGTGATATTGGTATTGTAACGTCGTATGTCAAAAATATTATCGATGAACCGGCGAACCCGATCTGGCAGACTGTATTGCCGGGGGTGGTGATGTTTGCGACGAGTGATGCGAGTTTAGAGGAAAATGAGTTTGCGATTCGGAAGAGAGTGGAGGAGTATGTGGAGAGGTATGGTTAAGGTATGATTTCTTTTTTATAAACCCTATATAAACATTTTAATAAAAAAAAACAGCTTCAGAACTGTTCTTCAATTAGAATTAGGGAGGGTGGGCACTGTGGGGGTGAGGCGGAAGTATATTAGTCGTGGATCCAGCGCTCGAGAACAAGCGATTCTCCTTCAAAAATCGAATTGTATGAAAATAATATTTTTGTCAAGGGTTCTTGTGGATAAAAAAACCAACCGGAATGAGGTTGGTTGTGTTCAATTAAAGAATGGAAGTGGCCGGCGAAGAAAAGGAGAGAGATTCTTCGCTGGCCGTGTTTTGTGTACCTGCCACGGTGGCTGGCTGTCACTCAGGAGCGAGTGCCCACCGTGGCAGGTACAGGTGTAGTATAGCAAATCTGATAAAAAATAAAACACCCTTCAGAATTGTGTACATGGAGGGTGTTTGATGTTTTGGGCGTGGCGGTATCGGGGGTATTCTCCTTTTAATGTTTCCGCCCCCGGATAGAGAACTGTTCTCCAATCTTTCCTCAGTACAGCCGTAGCTGTCACACCCCGGTGCTGTACTGAGGAGGAGATTGCCGCCAGGCACTTTTTAAAACAAATGAGGGGATTTGTCAAGTTTTTTAGTTATTTTTATGTGTGTGAGGGCTGCGGGGTGAGGAAGTTAGTCTACCCCGCAGCCAGGTTGTCCCAACCGTTGCGAGGCCATCCCTCCTGCACCGTTGCAGGAGTTTTGGTACGGTCGGAACAAAAGAATAAAAGCAAAAAAAAAACGTTTTTGTCAATATTACTTTAAAACATATTATGTCGAAACAGGTTCGGTGTGATAAAGGCTGAAAAAAGAAAATACAAAAAAATCCTTGGTTAGGATTTTATTTATCAGGTTTGTTGGGGTGCCTGGCGGATTCCGTCACAAGGAGCTCATGAGAGCTCGATTGGAGGAATCCGCCAGGCGGATTTATTGTCAGCTGGGGGGCAAGGGCCGGGGGAAAACCCTCGCCATACCACAGCTGACAAAACAGAAAATACACCATAATGAAAAAAAAGTCAATAGTATTCTGTGGATAACTTTATTACTAAACGAAAATGCTCAAAAAAAGACCCTTGAGCAGGATCTGGAAAAATATAGGAATGTGAATGCCCGGTGGGTCGTCAACAATTTCTTCCGTGCCGGGAAAAAACTGCTTCAGACCCAACGGGCTACTCATTGAGACCCGCATCTCAGTGAGCTTATCAATATTACACCTAGAAATTAATTTTATAAATAGCTCTACTGTAGATAAACCTATACAAATAACGTTCCACAGTATCTATCCATCTTGTGATTGCTGTGGGCGGATTGACAATATGGCTAAAAACCTCTATAATGACCTAAAACTGCTTATTTTTGATTAAAATCGCTAGCGAGAGCTTATTGTCACTTGTTTTTTGCTCCTTGCTGCTTGCCACTTGCCATATGAACGTTACTGAACTCGCCCGACAACTTCGTACCAATACCAAAGTTTTACTTGAAATTTTACCGCAGTACGGTTTTGATATTGGGCAAAAAGCGATCAAAATTGATGATCGAACAGCACAGCAAGTGATAAAAAAATGGAAATTTATCAAACGTGATTTAGAGCTCAAACGTCAACAAGAGCAAGAAGAGCGGAAACAAAAAGAACGAGAATTGCGGCGCGAATCCGGGAAAACCATTTTGATTCCACATATTATTACCGTCCGAGAATTTGCTGAAAAAATGGAATTGCCTGTGACGCAAGTGATGATGGAACTCATGAAAAACGGTATTCTTGCCAACCAAAATCAAAATATTGATTTTGACACTGCTTCTATCATTGGAAATGAACTTGGTTTTGGTGTGCAAAAACTTGATGGTGATTCAGAGGAGACTGATAAGCAAGATGAACAGGGGGAAGTATTGGAAGAAGCTTTGAAAAAATCAGTAAACAAAGAGCAACGTGCGCCGGTAATTGTCGTCATGGGGCACGTAGATCATGGAAAAACCAAACTCCTTGATACGATTCGTCATACGAATATTATCGATAAAGAATCGGGCGGCATTACCCAGCACATTGGTGCCTACCAGACCGTCTGGAAAGATCCAAAGTCCGGTGCTGAGCGAGCCTTGTCATTTATTGATACACCGGGACACGAGGCGTTTACTGTCATGCGAAGTCGTGGGGCAAAAGTCGCGGACATTGCCATTCTTGTGGTAGCTGCTGATGACGGGGTAAAGCCACAAACCGAAGAAGTTATTCAGATCATCCGTGCTGCCAAGTTGCCGTTTGTGGTGACAATCAACAAAATTGACAAAGAAACCGCTGATGTGCAACGAGTAAAGACCGAACTTTCACAGCGAAATATTATTCCGGAAGAGTGGGGTGGAGACGTTCCTATGGTGGAAATTTCTGCTAAATCAAATATCAACATTGATAAGTTGTTGGATGTGTTGCTCTTGGTGGCTGACATGAACGAAGAAACTATTAAAGCTGACGCGACTATTCCGGCTGTTGGAACTATTATTGAATCTCATGTAGATAAAGGAATGGGGCCGGTGGCTACAGTATTGGTGCAAGCTGGAACTCTGAAGCTTGGTGATCCTTTGGTAGTCAATAAAGAAATTTATGGAAAAGTACGCGCGATGAAAGATTACACCGGCTCTCCGGTAGAATCGGCTGGACCATCGGTACCGGTACAGATAATCGGATTTAAGGTTGCGCCGGAAGTGGGAGATATTATGGATATTGGCAGTGCTTCTGGGGCTTCAAAAATTGATATTAAACAAAAGAAAACCCAACAGACCGGAGCCGAAAAAACTTATGTAGTGGAGTCAAACGCAAACGACGAAGATGAAGGTGGTAAAAAAATGATGAATTTGGTAATTAAAGCTGATGTGTTGGGTTCATTAGAAGCGATTATTGGTTCTTTATCAAAAATTAAGCACGATGAGGTGGGAGTGAGTATTGTGGGTAAAGGTTTGGGAAATATCAATGAAGATGATGTCCATAAGGCTGAGGCAGCGGACGCAACCGTCATCGGGTTTCATGTAAATCCAACTCCGTTGGCGGAAGAAGATATGCGTGAAAAAAATATTCCGTTCAAGCATTATACGGTGATTTATGATTTGATCAATTGGGTCAAAGACGAACTTGAGAAAATGCTTGATGTTGAAATTATTGTCCATGAACTCGGGAATCTCAAGGTGCTGGCTATTTTCCGAACAGAAAAAGGAGCTATGACTGTGGGCGGGCGAGTGGAAAACGGAAAAATTGCCAAAGGCGCACAAATTCGGGTGAAGCGAGATGGGGAAATCATTGGTGCCGGCAAATTGGTGGAGTGCCAAACCGGAAAGCAATCAGTGAAAGAAGTACCGAGCGGAACAGAATGCGGACTTCGATTTGAAGGAAAGACAAGGATTGAAGTGGGAGATGTACTTGAAGTATATTCAGAAGAGCGAAAAGTAAGAAAGATTATTTTTCAATAGCACATATCACATATCACATAGCACGTATCACGTATCAATTTGTAAGATAATCTGCAATTTATGAGCAAGGAGGTATTTCATAAAAGGTTAAAAGAGTTGATAAATGAGTATGTGTTACTGGGGTATGAAATTTCAAAAAAATTTCCTTCGGATGAGAGATACGGCATGACGTCACAAGGAAGAAGAGCCCTGCTTTCGGTTATGCTGAATTATGTAGAAGGGTACGCGCGTACCAAAAAGAAGGTGATGTTGAATTTCTATGAAACATCGTATGGTTCTTTAAAAGAATCAATCTATGTGTTTTACGTGGCTACCAGGTTTCAGTATATTACTGTTCAAGAATACATGAAGTTATTTCATTTAAAAGAAGAAATTGCTAAAATGGAATGGACAACTATAGAAGGATTGAGAACAGAATGTGGCTATATCGACTAACTTAATCATTTTTAATTTGTTACGTGATACGTGATACGTGTTACGTGCTAGAAAACATATGCCAGTAATTCAAACAACCGACGCAAATTTTCAAGAAGAAGTCATTAACTCATCTACACCAGTTTTCGTTGACTTTTGGGCGCCGTGGTGTGGACCGTGTCAAATGATGGGGCCGCTAGTAGAAGAAATGGCCAGTGAATTTGATGCTTCAAAGGTGAAAATTGCCAAAATGAATGTAGATGAAAACCCGGAAACTCCCGGGAAGTATCAAATCATGAGTATCCCTACATTTTTGGTATTCAAAAATGGTCAGGTGGCAGATCAACTTGTTGGTGGGGTGAGTCGTGAACGATTGAAGGAATTTATTGAGAAGCACGTTTGATTTGTATTCGGATAACCTTTCCCTCTTGCCCCCACATCCGTGACGCTGTCTTTCCTTATGAAGGAAAGGAGGTGATTGGTGGGAGGGTGAGTTTCATCAGTCATTAAGTAGGAGGATATGAATCGTTTTATCATTCGAGAACGAGCCAACAAGTTGCGTCATAATCAAACACCGGCCGAGCGGATGTTGTGGACGTATTTACGAAAGCGTCAGTTGAACGGAAAAAAATTTTTACGACAACACCCGATCATATTTACGTATGATACAAAAGTTCAGCATTTCATTGCCGATTTTTATTGTCATGAAAAAATGTTAATTATTGAACTGGATGGGGGTATCCATGATACGCAAAAAGAATACGATGAAATGAGGGAGAGTGTTTTGAGAGAAATGGGATATCAAGTAATACGATTTAGAAATGAGGAGGTATTTAGAAATATTGATATAGTATTACTGAAGATAAAAGAGGGGCTTATGGGCTAAACTGTGCATTATTTAAAACATCAATCTCCTCCTTTCCTTCATAAGGAAAGGAGGTTGGGAGGATAGGTTGAATCGCAGTCTCTTCTTTGGTAGTCTTCTCCGTCGGGTGTACACAGAACAAATAAAACACGCATATTCTGCGTGTTTTATTTATTTTTGCATTTCTCTGTTGTGGTGGTTTGTACTTCTTACCCTCCGACAACCTATCCCCCCTGCCCCCACATCCGTGACGCTGTCTTTCCTTATGAAGGAAAGGAGGAGATTGAGTTTTGTGCATCTATTTCCTTTCGGCAACTATTACCAACACTCCTACAAAAAACAGTACACCAAAACCCTGAAACAGTGCGGGGGTAGTAATATTCACAATGAACAATGAAATTCCACCAGCAAGTAATCCTTGTTGCAGTGGAAGTAGGTCGTTTGGTGTCTCTTTTGTCAGGTACGTTTGTCTTACGAGTGTATAAAGAATGGAAAGCAAAAAGAAAAGAAAAATGAGTGTGCCGATGATGCCGAGTTCGGCAATCATTTCGTGATAGCCAAAGTCAAATTGTGTTCTCGTAACAGAATCTTTGCTGACCGGATCAGTATAGGTGACGGTTGTTCCAAGACCATTCCCAAAAAACGGATGGTCCTTTATTTTTTCTAATGCGCTTGGAAGAATGGCAAGTCGTATCGCTCCACTTGGGTCGCTGGTTGGGGTCGTTATTCCACCGACTTTAAAACCGAGGAGCTGTAGTCCGAATGATTGTCCGTGGCTAGCAACAACATGAAAAAGAGAGAAAAACAGAAAAATAGAAACTGGCACAGCGGCAGAAACCAGCAGCCAACGCTTTAGCGGTTGTTTGATAGCAAGCATAAGTAATCCAAACGCTAGTGCTACAAAATAAATGCGCGTAAAATTGAGAGCAAGGATACATGTAGAGAGGAGAAGGAAGATCCAGTACTGCTTGTTTTTTGGGTTCTTGATAAGAAGTGCCGTGAGAATAAGGGTGAGGGGAACAAGAAGTAGGTGTTCAGAAAAAACAATTCGATAAAAATTGTTGCCAAGATCGGTAATTTTACCACCCGCAACATTGCGGATCCAATGGTAGTACCAATCGGGGAGTTCACCAATGCCACTGGCGTAGATGAGAAAACTGACGAGTGAAAATATCGCGGAACCAATGATAAATGTTTTGATATAGAGAGGGAAATATTTTCTTAGTTCAGCCTGGTATTGAGTGGCGGGAAAAAGGAGAAAGATGAAACCGTACAGCATGGCGTCTTGAAGGATGTGGATGGGAGTGTGATGATTGACAAATCCGTTTATGACAGCGAAGACAAGGGTTAGGCAGAGGAAAGCAAAACCAAGCCGAAGATGTGTTGGATAGGGAAAGAGAAGTTTTCTTTGCTGTGCTACTTGCCACAGCCAAGAGACGGCAAAGATTCCGAGAAACCATGTGCGCAGAATGAGTCCGTGGAGTTCAAAAAAATGTCCGGCGCCGTCGAGGAGGAGTTCTCCCACCAGAATGATCCAGGCAAGTGATGGTTTTTTAAAGGCAGTGTAGGCGAAGGCGAGAATGAGTACTACTGCTATAATGGCGTTTAGTGTTGGATGGTAATAGGTGAGGAAGGAAAAAAGACGAATCGTGAGATATGAAGCAGTAAGGTAAAACATTTTTTTTTGCATACAAACATTAATAGACTGCGGATTGGACAGATTAAACGAATGACAACGGATTCGTTTTGATCCGTTGCATCCGTTTTATTCGCGGTCTATTTTAGTGTTAATTTCGAGAATTGTTGATACCCACTCAAAAATGTAGCCGGATCCATGGCAGATTTTCCTTCGAGCTGAAGTTGCAGTACTTCAATACTGCTATCGGCAGTACCAATGAAGAGGTGTTTGTTTTCTGCCATCACTTTTCCGGGAGGAATCTGTTTTGTGGATGGACGGATAGTGAGTAGTTTTAGCCGTTTTTCATTCCATGTGGTCCAAATACCAGGCCACGGGGTAAGTCCGCGGTAGAGATTGTACAGTTCGGCTGTGGTTTTTTGCCAATCAATCTGTCCGTCATCGCGGGAGAGTTGCTTGCAATGGGTTGCTTTTGTTTCGTCTTGCGCTTGAGGCTGAAGAGTGCCTTCTATATACGCCGGGAGAGCTTCAAGCAGCGCTTTTGCCCCGATAGGAGCGAGCTTGTGATCAAGATTGAGGTACGTATCGTCCGGATCTATTGAAATCTTTTGCTGAATTAAGATGGGGCCAGTATCAAGTCCGGCCTCCATTTTCATAATTGTTACGCCGGTTTCTGTTTCGCCATTGATGAGAGCGGATTGAATAGGGGAAGCACCCCGATATTTGGGTAAAAGAGAAGTGTGAACGTTGAGAATGCCATGTTTAGGAAGATCAAGAACTGATTGCGGAATTATTTTTCCGTACTGAGCAGTTACACCAATGTGAAAAATGTGATTTGCTGTTTGGAAATTTTTCAAAGATTCTGGTTGAATCACCGTCAGGTTGTGTTTTTCGGCCAGAATTTTTATCGGTGGTTTTTGTAGTTCCTGTTTTCTACCGACCGGTTTGTCTGGTTGGGTTACTACAAGATCAACGATAATTTTCGGATCGTCGATAAGTGCTTGGAGGATTGTGGCGGCGAATTCGTGGGTGCCGAAGAAGATGGTGGAGTATCTCATATGTCATATCATAGTTGCAACGTATGTTTCAGCTCCGCCTCTACCAATCGTAATCGTTCTTCTGCTAATAGATCGTCTACGGTATGAAGATCCTTTGCTTTGTCAATAAAGAGAATTCCTTCGATATGATCGTATTCATGTTGAATGACGCGTGCAAAAAATTGTGTGGCATCAAAAGCAATGCTTTGTCCGCTTCTATCGAGAGCTTCAACTGTAATATCTCGCCAGCGTTTTACTTTTCCAAATATTTTTGGAACGGACAGACATCCTTCTTCATCCCACTCTTCTTTTTTACTGGTCCGATTCCAGGTTGGATTTACCAGAACAAGATCCTTTGTGCGATCAATCGTACCAGTATGTACTTTTAGTTTTTTTGGGAAGGCTTGTTTGCCGATCACCACCAGACGTATATTATTACCAACTTGCGGGGACGCAATGCCAATACCATCATCGGCGTACATGGTTTTGATGAGGTCATCGATAAATGCTTGTGTTTCTGAAAGTAACAAAACATTCCGGTCAATTTCTTTTGATCGTTCTCGAAGTGATTTGGTAGGAATAGTGATTATCTGTAACATACGTTAGTATAGAATATTACGGATTACGGATAATACGGAGATACAGATAGTTAACAAAATAAAGTAACAAGAAACTGTGATAGTAGGGTAATGTTAACTATAAACGAAAGAATTTTATTATTTCAAAACAATACATCCGTACTTCCGTATTATCCGTAATCCGTAAAGCCTACGGAGAAAGAAGTGAAATCGGATTTGGATCAACCTTCCAATCTGTCGGGACGAGTGTATTCAGCCATACGAGGTCATCTTGCCACTGGTCAACCGGAAAACGAACGATGAGAGTATACCAGTATTTCCGGCGATAGTAACGCGGATTCATTTCTAAAGCTTGGCTGAGTATAGCCTTTTTTTTGTTTCTTGTCAACTCGGTTTGAATTACTGTTCGAAGTCGTTCGGCTGATTGCTTGACCTGATGTTGATCTCCATGGCCGTACAAGAGGCGAACTATACTAGAATACGGAGGATAGAGGAATGTTTTTCTCTGGTTGAGAGTTGTTCGGTAGAAACGGTCTGGCTCAGAGAGTGAACGGTACACCAAGTGTCTGGGATTGTAGGTTTGAATAAAACAGTTGGTTGATGTATTCATAAAGTATATCACATCCATGAGTCGCTGCCACACCCGTTCTTCGGTGCGATATTCCGGGTGAGCAAGATCTTTATCAACATCAAGAAATACTACACAATCAGTCTTTGACCAGTCAACAAAAGAAAATGCAGTATCGGTACCGATAATAATTTCACGAGTAGTGTGTTCTTTTTTTGACACGTTCGTATCTTTATCTATTCGAAGAATGTCAATGTTTGTTTGGGGAAAGATCTTTCTGATCTGGTGATCTACCTGTTCGATACCAAGGCCTTTCATCTGTATGAGGGGGGAAAGGCAAGTCGGACAAGTCGCTGGAAGTGGAGTAGTATAATGACAGTAATGGCAAGAGAGGAAGCGTGTTTTTTCAGAATACACTAGAGCTGTTGTACAAGTGGGGCATGAAAGTGTCTGAGCGCAATCTTGGCAGATGACGGCTGTGGCATACCCTCGCCGGTTGAGGTGGATAAAGACGTTACCGGTGGATGCTCGAAGTGCGGTTTCGACTGACTCAGCAAAAATATTATAGTTACCAGCACGCCGTTCGTCTTTCATGTTTACGAGCTGCACTTGTTCATTTTTTTGCAAAAGACACAGTCGGTCACTCTGTACTGAATATTTGTTTTTGTGGATCAAGAAATATGCTTCGGCAGAAGGACTATAGGACAGATGCGTTATCGGTGCTCCATATAGTTTTGCGAGTAGTTCAGCAATGTCTTTGACGTGAAATCGAGGGTTTTGATCCCAGTGCTTATGATTTTCTTTTTGTTCAAAATCAATAATGATTCGGTCAAGTTTTGGAAATGGTAGAAAAACCGCCCCCCGCGTTCCTATGATTATCTTTTTTTCGCCGTTACGAACCTTCATCCAAGCCTCAAACTGTTCTTTTTGAGAAAGTTCACTATGCCATACAACAAGATCATCTTGATATGAGGTGAGATGTCTAAATAGGATCGAAAGATGCTGAACTTCCGGAACAAGGATGAGCGTGGTTCCCTTGATTGTTGAGGTTAATTTTGTAGCATGCTCACTTTCGTTGTGGTAGTGAAGATAGGTGGGAGGTGTCCTGGGAGGAATCGCTATTCTTTTTGCGGAAAAAGGTCGTATATTGGCTGAACGGAGTTTTCTTTTTTGAAGAGGAGGAAGTGCCATGCTGGCAACCGTTGCGAGTGAGGTGGCGTACCACTTGGCAATTGTAGAGAGGTAAGTAAGATGAGTTTTGTGTAAAAATGGTATTGATTGGACAATGGATAACAGTTCTTTATATTCTTTTTTCAGTGGTTTCTCAAACTCGTCAGACAAAGAAAAAACAAGTCCGTGGAGAGTGGACTTGCGGAAAGGGATGACTACCAGTTGCCCTACTTGAATACGCTCTTTTTCTTGATCCGGTACTAGATAGTCTAGGATGTCGATTTGTCTTGGAAGGCGCTTGAGTGGGATAATGTGTGCTATCATACAATGCTAGAGAACATAATTTGCCACCACATGTCCGACATCAAACGGTCGTTCGTAGGAATACACTTCCCAGTTGGCTTGGATATCTTTGATAATTCCGGAAAGAATGAGCAGTGTACGGTAACTGCACTCTTGGGCTGTATGCAGTTCTTCATCATTCAAGGTAAGTATATCGGATAGGTTATTATTGGTCAGTGCATGTAATATTTGTTTATCGTATAGTGTTTCTGTTGCGGCATGTGAGAGGTCGCCGGAAGCAATTACCGCTACTCGTTTGAACGGTTGAGAAATAATGTCGCGAAGGAGTTCTCCACATCGTACATGTTCTTCGCGGGATAAATTACTAAACCCGAGCGGAAGCACTTTTCTTCCTTCAAGGTGAGCGGTGAGATAATATAAAGGAATACTCGTAGCATGATCTATCTTTTCTTCACAGATTTGTCGAACTGGAAGTTTTAAATGTTTTCCGGCAGTTACAATTTTGGCGGCAAATTCCGGAGCACCGTGCCATGTTTTTTTGGTAGTAACATCCCCAAAGGCTTCAAAGTCTGAAACAAAACTCGGCGAAGCGTTTACGGTAAAAGCTTGCTCAAAAAAGCCTACATGTGGGGAAAGAGTAATAATGAGCTGCGGACGTGCCAAGTAGATGTCTTGCTCCAATCGCAATAACGCCTCTTTTGTCGCGGAAAGTTTTTCGAGATCTTCGCGACCAATGGCTGGAATAAGAAGTGGTGAATGTGGTACGATAGCGGCAAATACCAGAGGCATAATTAAGTTTGAAGTTTTAAGTTTGAAGTTTTAAACCGCCTTGCAATAATTTATGACATACGGTATCAAAAATTAGACAGTGCCCAGCGGGTAAGGCGATCCGGTTCAGCAAAGCGATTGGCACGGTCTGGATTTCCCATGGTTATAACAATAAATCGTTTCCCGTCAGAGTTTCTCTTTACCACCATGGCCAGATTGTCGCCGGATTCGTATAAATATCCGGTTTTACTGGCTTCTATTGTATATGGCAGACCAGTTTTAAACAAGAGCTTGTTGGTGTGGTTTCCTTTGTGTGTGACGTATTGATCAAGATCAAGCACTTCATCATAACTATATGTTTTCGTTGAGATAATAGGGTTGATAATGGAATTGCGGACGGTTTTTTTGAAGAGGGTCAAGTATTCTTTTACCGTACCAACATTGCGTTCGTCAAGTCCCGATACATCATAAAACTTCGTATTAGTTAGTCCCCAAGCAGTCGCTTGTTTATTCATGCGGGCGATAAAATCAGCCTCGTTTGGCTCAAAAGCATCTACCAACATTCGACTTGGGGTATTGAGTGATGACACCAGTACCGCGTACATTAGATCGTTTGCAGTTACTTTTTCACCGCTGGTAATTTTATAATAGTGGTAGGTAGCTTTATGTTGGGTCGGGTCATAGGTTACTACTTTTTGAGGTAAAAATCCTTCCGCAACCACTTGATAGGCGGTCATCATCTTTGATAAGGAGGCAAGTGGACGAGGGAAGTCAATATTTTTTCCGGCCAATATCTTTTCCGTATCATACTCGGCTACCAAGTATGCGTCTACGTCGGTAGAAAAAGTCGGTCCAACGGTTGACTGTTTGTCTGCCGGTGTTCGAACCATGAGCTCAGCAATAGTGGGTTTTTCGGATGTTGGTTCATCGCCCGTTGGTTCAGTGGTTTCGGGTGTTTCGGCATCAGCCTGCTCGGCTGTGTTATTTGGCGTCGGAGCGGCACGGAGGTAAATGGATTCTCCATACGGAAACGCCAATCCGACGACCGGGCTAGTCCAAACGATGTTTTCCCACTTCCAACCAAGTCCCAAAAATACTTCTTCATTGGTGATGTGACGCTTTTTTCCATTTTCAATGACAAAAATTTGGTTATCACCGGTGGTTCCTAATAGTGTTCCATCTTTAAACAGTACCATTGGTCCTTTACGTAACGTTTGGAGATATGTTGCCGGTTCGGTTTCCACAGTCAGGTGGGAAAAGTTTATGTTGATAATTTGCGGATCAAGAATCGGATGGAACGTGTTCCCGAAAATATAGTACGTTTGTCCGGTTTCTTTGATTTTTACCAATCGTCCAAGTGGTGCAGATTGACTTGGCTCAATAATGGTAGAAGAGATTGGGTAATCAGCAATATCATTACTACTTACTTCAATAATTTCATCCGGATGATACCCGAATTTTTGGATTGCTCCATCAGCAAATTTCCGGAGAATATCGTAATCCAGTAAGTAATAGGTTGATCCCTGTTTGAGGATGGAAAAATTTGGGAGAGAGATGGGTGACCCGGTTTCATATCGAGCAAGTTCAGAGGCTGGTGCGACAACTACGAGTTTTGGATCATAGCGTGTCGTCAACGCACTCATGCTGGAAAATAGCCGTTTTTTGCCGTTTTGGATGAGGTAGATATCATGGGAATCAGCGGCTTTGACAAGTGTTCCGTCAGGATATACTTGGTCAAACCATGATTGCCAGATCTTCCAGAAGTTTTTATTACCGTTTAGGTGTGGGGTATAGGTATACATGAAAGCGGTAGCTTTGTTGGCCGGAGTTACTTCTGTACCGCTGATACTGTAGGTAATACCCGGTTTTTTTATGTATCCCACTGAATCCACATTATCATAATACCAACGCATTACACTGGCCGCGTTATCAGTTTGTTTGGCGAATCCCTTAAACTTTTGTACTTTTGGGTCGTTGATACTGCAACTATCACAAACAGCGTATCCAGCAGCCCAGTCAAGTTGATATTGGGTAGGGTCTCTATCGAGGGTGAGACTTTGTTCTTTTTGAAATTTTACCAGGAGGTACTTTGGATTAATTTGGTGTTCTTTGGACGCACGATAAATAATATCAGAGGCAAAACGTTTTTCACCGTCAATATCAACTGTCTTGTATTCGGAAAGATAACTTTTGTTGCTTTCCAAAAACGATTGAATGTCTGCTCGGGACATGGAACGCCAATTTTGTAACTCTTCATCACTGATGATAAAGTTTGGATTGAATTCCGCTGCCAAGATAGGAAAAGAAAGACTCAGTTGTGCGGTCACTAAAAGAGTGACTAGAAGAGAAGAAAGCGATTTTTTCATATGAAGGTAGTATAGCATGCTTTGAAGGTGTTTTGAAGCGCTGTCGGGGATAAGTGAAAGGAATTTCTTTGTAGAGACGCCAGGCATGGCGTCTCTACAAAGAAATCCCTTGTTTTTTTATGCTTTTCTGCTATACTGAGCGTACATTATTCTCAAGCCGAAAGGCGTGAGTTACATCGTGTTTATTTATGCCCGGAACTCTTTCTATTATCGCCACCCCCATTGGAAATCTGGGGGATATTACGTTTCGAGCGATTGAGACATTGAAAACGGTCGATATGATCTTGTGCGAGGATACTCGGGTTACGAAGAAATTACTCGCTCATTTTGAGATTGCTACGCCGACCATGAGTTATCATCATCATAGTGCCGAGGCAAAAATACGAGAAATTTTTGCATTACTTCAGGAGGAAAAACATCTTGCTCTCGTTTCGGATGCTGGAACACCTGGAATAAGTGATCCGGGAAATATATTGATCAATTATCTTGTTCAAGAAGATCCGACCATACCTATTACGTGTATCCCCGGTCCATCGGCGGTTATTGCGGCACTGAGTATTTCCGGCTTTCGTACAGATAAGTTTCTTTTTCTTGGTTTTCCACCGCATAAAAAAGGACGACAAACGTTTTTTCAAGAAGTGTCAGCATCTTCTCATACTGTGGTATTCTATGAATCCTGTCACCGAATAGAAAAATGCCTTTCTGAACTCATTGCTACCCAGTCACCGGACCTTCGGATTTGTATTTGTCGCGAACTTACCAAGAAGTTTGAACAGGTGTATCGGGGGACAGTGGGTGGATTGGTCAATATGCGAGTAAATCCAAAAGGAGAATTTGTCATTATTCTTTCTCATTCATAAATATGCGCAACGTTTTTCTTCTATTTGTTATGACGGTAGTGTTTCTCGGAATTGGTTGTGGGACCAATAAAGGTGAAACTGGGAATACGTCAACTTCTACTACAAGTACAGAAAGTAAAGAACGGACAACGGATAGTATCACAAAAGAATCGGTAACTGGAGAGTGGAAAATGGTATCGCTTGAAAACACTACCGGACAAGTTGAGCGAGTTACCATGTTTGTTGAGCAAACAGATGTCAGTGATCCGTCTCGTATTCATGGTTCTCTTTTGGCGCTAGTAGAAGCATTTGGTGCGGCCAAGTATGAAGATGTGGTAACTTTTTCCGGTACAGCTCGTCCTGGGGCGGTAGACAAGGTGTACGATGTTTCCTGGCAAGGAAGTCGCAATGACAGTGGTACCGCGACTGTTGTTTATGACGCCGGTGCAAATGTATTGCGTTTTGAAGTAAGTGTTGCCAAGTCTGATGGGTTGTATACTATTCCGGAACGCATGATTTTGTATAAAGAAGAAAGAACACAGCTCAGTGAAACTGATCTCGCGGCAATTGGCGCGATAGTTGAAACTCATTTTGAAATAGATGTCACGTATATCGTAGAGAGTATGATTGGCGGGGTGGTAAAAGTTTCAGCTACTCCGGCTGATTCTGTTACAGAACCGGCATATCTGTATTTGAAAAAACAAAATGGTGAATGGCAGGTATTACTTGGACCGGTGTTGTATGTAAGTGATAAAGAGAGGGATGAACTTCAGTTGCCGGCCGCGCTTATTTATTAACTTCAATGAACAAGGTTTTTGTATGTCAAAACTATCAACCTATTATATTACCACCACCCTTCCATATGTGAATGCTGATCCGCACATTGGGTTTGCTTTGGAAATTATTCAAGCCGATGCTTTGGTGCGGTATCAACGTTTACTTGGGCGAGAGGTGGTATTCAATACCGGAACCGACGAACATGGGTTGAAAATTTTTCAAAAAGCTACTGAAGCAGGAATGGATCCACAAGCGTACTGTGACCAATATGCTGCCAAGTTTGGTGCTTTGAAAGATGCGTTGAACTTGAGTTATACGCACTTTATTCGCACGACCGACGAACATCATAAAACGGCAGCGCAAGAGTTTTGGAACCGCTGTCTCACTAATGGCGATATTTATAAAAAAGTCTATAAAGTAAAGTACTGTATTGGTTGCGAACTTGAAAAAACCGATTCCGAATTGGTGGATGGTCGCTGTCCGATTCACCCAAATCGTGAATTGGAATTGATCGAAGAAGAAAACTACTTTTTTCGTTTTTCGCAGTATCAAGAGCGCTTGTTGAAATTGTATGAAGAGCGACCGGACTTTGTGCTTCCTCAAAATCGACTCCAGGAAATAAAGAATTTTGTGGCAAACGGCTTGCAAGACTTTAGTATTTCTCGACTGAAAGAAAAAATGCCATGGGGAGTACCGGTGCCAAACGATCCAGAGCAGGTGATGTATGTTTGGTTTGATGCACTCGTAAATTATATTTCTACACTCGGTTGGCCAAATAATATAGAAAATTTTCAAGCAAATTGGCCGGGTGTACAGGTGGCAGGAAAAGATAATCTCCGTCAACAGTCAGCGATGTGGCAGGCAATGTTGTTTTCTGCCGGACTCGAACCATCAACGCAGATTTTTATTCACGGTTACATTTTGTCAAATGGTCAAAAGATGAGTAAAAGTCTTGGAAATGTGGTAAACCCGCTTGATTTGTCAAAGAAATATGGTGCGGATGCGGTACGCTACTACTTACTCGGTGCTTTGTCTTCGTATGAAGATGGTGATTTTACCATTGAGAGATTTGAAGAATTTTATACCGCGCATTTGGTGAATGGGGTGGGTAATTTGACGAGTCGGATTTTGACGATGGTGGAGAAATATTCAGATTCGGTTGTGCAAGGAGCAAGTGGCAAGGAGCAAGGAACAGGTATGCTTTGGGAAGCGTATGATAAAGCACTTGATTCATACAATTTTCAGGAAGCAGTAATGTTGGTTGATGGGTTGGTGAAAAAACTCGATATGATTATCTCAGAACAGAAACCGTGGGAGAAAGCGAAATTGGGTGAGGATATTACACCGTTGTTATATGAGTTGACGGAAGGTTTGCGTCATATTGGTTTAGCGCTTCTGCCAATTATTCCTGGGGCGGCAGAAAAGATTTTGATACAATTGGGATATTCCAAAGCACAGATTGGTTCGTTGAATGTGGATGAAGAAAAAGTGTGGGGGAAATTGCAACCGGGGACGAAGATTCATAAGGGGGAGATGTTGTTTCCACGGTTGGTGAAGTGATTTATCTAAACATAACTTTCTTTGTGTATGGCTAAAGGTGATGGCACTCCTCGTCCTACTTATGAGAATATGTTCTTGATCAAAGCTGGTGTAAAATTGCCTGAAGGGCATTATTCAACTGATTTCAAAGAAAAGAAGTTGTCTGAAGTTGAAGTGCTTATGAATGGGTGTGGTCTCTATTGGGACTATAATAATGAACCTGCTGGACTATTGTTGGCTATCCATTGTGTTACAACCGGAATTTCTGAAAAAAATACAGAACTTCCGTTGTTAAAACAATATGAAGAGCGATTTCGTGATCAAGAAATTTTTACTGATTTTTGTTTGACAAAGAGAATAATGGAGTTGAGTAATCCAGAATATATTCAGAAATTAGATGTTTTAGTTGATGAGATTAATAAGCGTATAATTATATATAGTAATAAGGCTATTGATGGTAGAGTGTTGTCCCATAAAAGAAGTAATAAATGAATTAGTTGCTTTTGTAAAGTCAGTACCACCACCTGAAGCAAAATCGTCTGAAGAGTAAATAAAAGAATTTTTATGCAGTATTTTCATGTTACGCAAAATGAAATTGATAAAAAATTATTTAACATTTTTGTTGGTATAAGTTTGGGTAATAAACTATTGACTTCAGAACTTGCTCAAAAATATGTAGAGTGGGCATATCAAAATACAAAAGATGATACGCTTATTTTAATTGCAGATGATATTGATGTTGTGAACTGGCAAATTTTTCGAGGATTTTCATCGGATGAAGCAAAGGAAAAGGTTCGTCAGAAAGCATATGGTGTGGCAGGGATGTTTGAAAAAGCCAAAAGAGAGTTGTATAAAAGAAATAATGAACCGGGGTATATAACAAAAGTCCATACAATTTTTTGGGATGATATACGTAATCAAGGTTATGATCACCTCAGAGAAATTCTGAGAAGTGAATATGATTCAAATAAGATTTTTCACGATAGAGTGTTATATTTTGTTGATAAATATGTTAGTTTAAGAAGTGTAACCGTATCGAACGAACAAAAAGATCAGTTGGCTGAATATATTATTAGTGAATTACCAACATTATTGGGTGGAATTTTCTGGAATAACAAATTGTACAATTTAATTTTGTATCCTACGTATATTGATAGTGGGATGAGTCAATTTGTTTTGGATATAAGGGCGGGAAAATATTTTGACCCGTTAAAAATGCAGTTACGACAGATTTGCGTGCTTGTGGAGGATTATCTTGAAGAACCAGTCGAAAGTCAACTATTAAACTAATAATCTAATCAACTAATTCCCCTCAATATGTCATTCTTCGACATCATTCTCCTCTCAATCATCGGAGGATTCGCGCTTTTTGGTCTTTGGTTTGGCTTTATGCATACGCTTGGGTCACTGCTCGGGACATTCCTCGGAATCTTTTTGGCGTTTCGGTATTATCCGTGGCTAGGAGACTGGCTTATGGGGATTACCGGATGGGAAGGAAATGTCGCAAAAGTGGTTATGTTTATTCTCGCGTTTTTGATTATCAATCGATTGGTTGGGGTAGTTTTTTGGCTGATTGGAAAATCTACTGATGTGGTGACCAAGTTGCCGCTTATCGGATCACTAAACCGCATTCTTGGTCTAGCACTTGGTTTTTTTGAAGGAGTGGTGACGATTGGCGTTATTTTGTATTTTGTGGAACAATACCCGGTGTCGGAGAATATCATGTCCGCCATTTCTCTTTCTGAAGTCGCTCCGTACGCAATTGGAACCGCGGCCATACTGTTACCACTAGTGCCAGAGGTTCTCAAAGCGCTTGATAAGGCGACGAGTGTGGTGGAGAGTAAGGTGTTGTAATTGACGTGGCTGATGAAGCAGAGTAGGCAGAGTAAGTAGATTATGCTTTGTGTTGAATCGTTGCCTATCCTGCCTACTCTGCTTACAAGCTTACTCTGCAATCAAAAGTATGCTCAAAGAAATACTCAAACCCCTCATTCTTGATTCCAAAGCCGAACGGCGGCGGAGTTTTTGGTTGTTTGTTATTGTTGGAGCTATTTTGAGTGTATTTTTATTGTTGATTGTTTTTTCGAGAATGGTGTAATTTGTGTTTAAGTGATAAGTTGGTTTATATAGTAAAGAAATTATGAAATACGTTGATACGCATTGTCATATACAATTTAATACCTACAAAGATGAGCGCGAAGCAGTGGTACGACGCAATCTTGAGCGTGGAGTTATCATGAATGTAGTTGGAACACAGATGGATACCAGTAAAGCGGCGGTAGAATTGGCGGAACAGTATGACCATGTGTACGCAACAATCGGAACTCACCCAACACACTTGTTTCCGACCTATGTAGATGAAGAAGAAACCAGTTTCAAGTCTCGCAATGAAGATTTTGACGAAGCATTTTACACCGAGTTGGTACAGTCAAAAAAAGTGATCGCGATTGGGGAGACCGGACTTGATTTATATCACTTGCCGAAAACTCCTTCACGAGAAGAAGTGCTTGAAAAACAAACGAAGGTATTTCTGCAGCATGTTGATTTTGCGCAAAAGCATGACCTGCCGTTGGTGGTGCATTGTCGAGATGCGCATTTGGAGCTGTTAGAAAGTCTAAAGTCATCTGGTTTTGAGCAGAAACTTCGTGGTGTGATTCATTGTTTTACAGGGAATTGGGAGTTCGCACAGCAGTATTTGAATTTGGGATTTTATTTGGGTTTTACGGGAGTTATTACTTACCCGCCGAAGAAGACGGACCCTAAACCTCAGGAAGAATTGCTAGAAGTGTTACGAAACATGCCACTTGATCGAATGTTGGTTGAAACAGACGCGCCGTATCTTGCACCACAGGCTTATCGCGGAGAGCGGTCGGAACCGTGGATGGTGGAGGAGCAGGTGAAGTTTTTGGCGGGGTTGCGAGGATTGTCAAGTGAAGAAATGAGTAACATTCTTTTTCAAAACAGTAGCACCCTATTTTCATTACTATATGAACAGTAGAGAAGGTCTTCGGTCGGTAGATGTAGACATATCACACAAAGAAAATACTAAAGAAGAGGATGATTTTTTTCGTTTTCTCAACAGAGAACATCTGCACGGAAGGGTTCCTTTTTCTGGGAATAAATTGAGGGCTTTTGTTGAGCAATATCGGGAGAGTGATGCTGCATTAACGTTTTTATTTGGTGCTGAAGTTAAAAGTAAAATGGCAAAAGCTAAATATACACAAGACCGCAATTCCTTACTTTCATCTGAATTGAACAATAAAGAGTGGCGGCATGAGTATGTTAAAAGACTTGTTCAGTATCTTATTCGATATGTTCGGGTCATTTTAGAGTTGTTAAACGAGGTTGAGCGAGAGCGTCATCCGAAACTTTCTTTTGCCCAGAACTTAAAATGTATCGAAGATCTACAAAAGATCAAAACAGATTTAATTTCATTGTTGGATAAAACAGTGCTGTTGTTCAATAACAGTGCGGGTCAAGAAATAATACACAGTACATTCTTAATTGACAAACAAAATTTAGACGATGTTGTTGCTCGGATTGCGGGTATCTCAGATGGTACAAAAGTAGTAAAAAGATACATAGATCTGGCAACAACTCTATTTTCTGGGTATTGGAAATTACATTATGATCAGAATAACGATGATTTAATAACTGGAGGAGTGAAATTGTTTGATGTGTTATATACCTATGGTACTAATAACAAACATGCAGCATTGCAATTAATTCACACAATTGACACGAGAAAAACATCGATTCCTCAATCCATACATCGGGATATAATGTGAAAGAATTGTGAGTTATATGCAAGAAATATCCTTCTTCAACGACAAAGAGTTAACAGAAAAAAGGTTGCAAATGAAAAACGGCTTACTTCGTGATTACATGGATATATGGATGCCTCTTGTTGTGGCTGGTAATAAACGGGCACGAGAGGCTGTACAGGATCCATTTAGTTTTCTCCCCCTTCCTGAATATGAGATTTTTTTGAGAAGAAATTTACTACCAGAGGAAGTGGAGAAAGTATTAACCAAAAGTAATGTATCGAAAATACAGCAAATAAATGCGGTTGTTCAAGAAGTAAATACCTGGTTCACTTCACTATCTCCCGACAAAGAACGAACAGATGAGGAATATGAAACATTGGCGACGTACTGGAATAAGGCAAAAGTAATTCTTCGAAAAAATAGCTTTTATTAATACAGAAAGTTTACAGAAACTTTCTTTTATTTTAGCTAAAAAAAATTAACATCCCTTGATTTATTTTCCAAATTACAGTATACTATTTGTTTTATTTCAAAAAAAAGCTCAAATAAGCAAAAATATCCACAGGCTGAACAAAAAAAACGGTTGACAAACATTTTTTTACTCCTTATACTATTCCCGTTTCCAATTCTATGAGTGTCAAACGTCAAAAGCAAGATTTCATGCACCGCATGCACATGATGATGTTCAAAATTCTGTTGATTTTTGGTATTCCGGCTGGGATTGCGTATGGTGTAGGGCAATGGCTCGATGGGAAATACTTTGAGGGGCGAAACGGTTCTATGTTGGCACTCGGAGTGGCGTTTGTGTTGTCTTGGTCTATTACCTTATACCTGTACAGTAAGCTCGAGAAAGAACGCCGAGAAATTGAGCTCAAAGAAGAAGAAGAGCGAGAGCAAAAGCAAAAAGAAATTCAGCAAAAATTGCAACAACCAGAATAATGTATGATATTTCAAGTGCCAACCGCACAACCGCCTATTGAAGCTGAACCAATCATTACCATTGGCGCGCTTCATATCACCAACGCGATGTTGCTTGGAGTGGTATTGACGATTACGTTATTTCTCTTTTTTAGTCGTGTCAAGAAAAAAGCCTCCATTGTTCCATCGAAGTTACAAGCAGCACTTGAAATACTGGTTGGCGGGTTTATTACTCTTCTCGAACAAATTACTGGTGACAGAGCAAAAGCGGAAAAGTTGCTGCCGTTGGTAGGAACTATTTTTATTTTTTTTGGACTATCAAATTTTATTGGACTTATTCCGGGTGTTACTTCTATCACGTACAATGGTATCGCGCTTTTTCGTACCCCAACCAATGATTTCAACATGACCTTTAGTGTTGCGTTAGCGGTGGTTATTCTAACACAGATTATGAGTATCCGTGCGTTTGGGTTGTTTGGTCATATTGGAAAATTTATTAAAGTAAAAGAAGTGATTCAGGGATTCAAAAAAGGAATTGGAGCTGGAGTACTTTCTATTGTTGATTTTTTGATTGGGTTGCTCGACATCGTTGGTGAAATCGCAAAAGTGGTATCTCTATCATTGCGTTTGTTTGGAAATATGTATGCCGGAGAAGTGTTGGCCGCGATATTACTCGGCGCGTTTGCTGTTGCGGTGCCGGCACCGTGGATGGCTATGAATATGTTGGTGGCGGTGTTGCAGGCAATGGTGTTTGGTTCATTGACCGCAGCGTATTACACACTGGCGGTGGAGCAGAGTGAAGCGACGTAAAAAGTTGTATTGCTATACTGTCGTATTGTTACATGACTATTGATTGAACTTTAAAAAACAATATAACAATATAGCAATATAACAATCAGAAACCAATCAACCAATAAATTAATAAACTATTTAACTAAATAACTAATCAACATCACTATGGATGTCGAAGCAGCACGGCTCATTGCCAAAGGTCTTTGTACCATTACCATGGGGGGATCTGGTATCGGAGAAGGATACTTGATTGGAAAAGCGCTCGAAGCAATCGGACGCAATCCAAAAATGGAAGGAAGTATCTTCTCAAAAATGATTATCGGTGTGGCGATGGCCGAATCAACCGCTATCTACGCGTTTGTCGCTTTCTTCTTGGTGTAAACCAAGAGTACGCGATATCCGCGTATTTGTCCGGATGATTGTTCATCCTGACAACTATTCGGATATTTATCACTCGTTTGTAAATTCACATTTGTATGGAGTACATTCTCGACACTCTCGGAAAAATCGGTTTTGAATGGCGACAAGGATTGTTTAACTTAGTCAACTTTTTGATTATTTTTTGGATTTTGAAGCGATATGCTTTTAAACCACTCATGAAAGCAATCAATGAGCGTCAAGATGCCGCAAGAGAAGCTCATGATAACTTCGAGTCAGCGAAAACGGAGCTTGGTATGGCCAAACAACGAGCACAAACATTGGTCGATGAAGCAAAAGTTGAGGCGAATAAAGTGATTGAGAAATCATATGAGCAGGCTGCGTTGGTTGCTGTCGAGATGAAAGATAAGGCAAAAAAAGAAATTGAAGCATTGGTAGAGCAAGCGAAACGAAACATTGAAATTGATAAAAAAGAAATGAAAGAAGCATTGCGTAAAGAAACCGTGGAATTGGTCATGCTTGCGACAGAAAAAATTATCCGTGAACGGTTGGATGAAAAGAAAGATCAGGAATATATCAAAGAGCTGATTGGAAGTCTTAAGAGTTAATTTGTTTATAAGTTTAGTCGTTCATTTGTTTACTTCTTAGCAGAAAACACAAAAACTATTTAACTATTACACCAATCAACCAGTAAACATTGTTATGAAAAAGTTGTTACCATCACAATATGCCAAAGTGCTTTTTGAACTAACAAAGGGTGCAAAGAAGAGTGAGCTTGATGCGATTGTTCGCGAATTTGTGACGTTTCTTGCTCGTGAAAACGTTCTTAAAAAAGCGCCATATATTTTACGAGAATATGAAGCCTTGGCAAAAAAAGCTGATGGGATTATCGAGTTGACTGTCATGAGTGCTACACCCTTGAGCGAGCGGATAAAAAAGGAGATTGAAGCTGCGTTTGAAGGAACTGTGGAAATGGAAACGGTTGTTTATCCGGAAATTTTGGGTGGTGTGATCGTTCGAGCGGGAAATACAATTTTGGATGGAAGTGTAAAAACGAAAATTTCAACATTAAAAAGAAGCTTATTGGTAAATTAGTTTAATAGTTTATTGGTTTATTTGTTTATTTGTTGACTGGTCACTCAATTTATAAGCCAGTAAACCAATAAACTAATAAACCAATAAACCAATAAACCTATCACAAATATATGTCATACACTGATCACGTGGTCGAACTTCTCAAGAAAAACATCTCTTCCTTTAAAGAAGAAGTCAAGACCGAAGAAGTTGGTTCTGTTATTGAAGTAAAAGATGGTATTGCTCGCATGAGTGGGCTTGAAAACTGTCAGTCACAGGAAATGCTTGAATTTCCCGGCGGCACTCTTGGAATGGCACTCAACTTGGAAGAAGAGACTGTGGGTGCGGTAATCTTGGGGTCATTTTCACATATTAAAGAGGGTGACACGGTGAAACGAACCGGACGTGTTATGTCAGTACCGGTTGGCGACGCACTGATTGGCCGGGTAGTCAATGCGATTGGCGCGCCGATTGATGGGAAAGGGGATATTGCCACCAAAGATTTTTATCCGGTGGAACGAGTAGCTCCGGGTGTAAAAACACGTGAACCGGTTGGAACTCCACTTCAGACTGGGATTAAAGCGATTGACGCCCTAATTCCAGTCGGACGTGGACAGCGTGAACTTATTATCGGTGACAGACAAACCGGAAAAACAGCAGTTGCGATAGATACTATTTTGAACCAAAAAGGTCAGGACGTAATTTGTGTGTATGTGGCGGTTGGGCAAAAAGAATCAAAAGTAGCTCGCATCGTGGCAAAATTACAAGAAGAAGGTGCAATGGACTATACCATTGTGGTATCAGCCGGCGCATCTGAACCAGCACCGATGTCCTACTTGGCACCATATTCCGGTGTTGCGATGGCGGAATTTTTTGCTGACAAAGGAAAAGATGTCTTGATTATTTATGATGACTTGACTCGACAAGCATGGGCATATCGTGAAATGTCGCTTCTCTTGCGCCGACCACCGGGACGTGAGGCGTATCCGGGAGATGTGTTTTATCTCCATTCTCGTCTGTTGGAACGAGCGTGTAATTTAAATGATGAATTTGGTGGCGGATCGATTACCGCGCTTCCAATTATTGAAACGCAAGCCGGTGATATTTCCGCCTACATTCCAACCAACGTAATTTCTATTACTGATGGACAGATTTTCTTGGAAACAGAACTCTTTTATCGTGGTATCCGACCGGCATTGAATGTTGGCTTGTCTGTATCTCGTGTTGGAGGTGCTGCCCAAACAAAACCAATGAAAAAAGTAGCCGGAAAAATGAAACTTGATTTGGCTCAGTTTCGAGAACTCGAAGCGTTTGCGCAGTTTGCGAGTGATCTTGATCCGGAAACAAAAAAACAAATCGATCGTGGTCGACGTGTAACAGAACTTTTGAAGCAACCACAGTACCAGCCAATGTTGGTGGAAGAACAGGTGGTTGTGATTTACGCAGTAAACAATGGATTTTTTGACAATGTACCGGTTGAGAAAGTAAATGAGACGGAAGAAAACTTGCTTGAATTTTTCCGCCGTGTGAAGCAACCGATTCTAGATAAAATCAAAGCCAAAGAATGGAGCGATGAGATTGAGGCTGAATTGAGGGGTGCGTGTGAGGAATTTCTTAAACAGTAAACAGTGATCAGTGAACAGTGAACAATGTTACTTATACTTTATACTGAACACGAGATCACTGATCATTGATCTCTGAGAAACATATGGGTGTCAACACAAAAGCAATCAAAACCAGAATCAAATCCGTCAAGAATACGAAAAAAATTACGAAGGCGATGGAAATGGTAGCGGCAGCAAAAATGCGACGCTCGGTTGAGGCTACTCTCAATACTCGCATGTACGCACGATTGGCGCGAGAATTGATGGGGCATCTTTCTTTAATGGAAGAACGAGAAAGTGGGTTGTTGGCTTGTCGACCGGTCAAAAAACTGTTGGTGGTGTTGGTGAGTTCCAACCGTGGTTTATGCGGAAGTTTCAACAGTAATTTGTTCAAGAAAACAGCTACCGTTCTTCGTGATACTGATATTGGTCGACACCGTCGTGTTAATGGTGACGCAGATATTCTTCCAGAAGGTCCGATTGAGATTGATGTTGTAGGGGTGGGGAGACGAAGTGCGTCGTTTGCGAAGAAGAATGGATATAATCTTGTGGCTGCTTTTGATGCGCTACCGGAGCGATTGCAGTATGAAGATATTTTACCTATCACAAACTTGATTATTTCTTCCTTTCGGGAAAAAACATACGATAAAGTAGTGGTAGCGTTTACAGAGTACGAATCAAGTATTGTCCAAACGCCAAAACTGCGTCAATTGTTGCCTATTTCTGCAATTGATATTGATAAAATGTTGGCGAAGTTTGATACTGAGAATAAAAAAAGAATTGACCATCCGCTGCCGGAAGATGAATTGGTTGAAATTGAAAATTATACGTTTGAACCAAGTGTGGAAGATATTGCGGAGGTGGTGTTACCGCGTTTAGTAGAAGTCCAACTGTATCAAGCAATTTTGGAATCAGCCGCCAGCGAACATAGTGCTCGTATGGTAGCTATGAAGAACGCCAGTGACGCGGCTAGTGACATGATCAGTGGATTGACGCTGCAGTACAACAAAGGACGACAAGCGGCAATTACTCAGGAGATTTCAGAAATAGTCGGAGGAGCTTCTGCTTTAGAATAATAATATTTTGATGTGCGAACGTACAAACTATAATTACGAACATACGAACTACGAACTGACGAATAAACAATAGTCTTTCGTGGTTCGTATGTTCGTACTTGCTGTTCGTATGTTCGAACATAGCTCTAATTAAATGGAAATATATGAATAAAGGTTCTATCAGTCAAATTATCGGTGTCGTAGTCGATGTTCATTTCCCGGATGGATTGCCGGAAATTTACAATGCCCTTGAAACCAAACTGCCGGATAGCTCACGGTTGGTCCTTGAGGTGCAGCAGCATGTGGGATCGGACACGGTTCGAACGGTGGCGATGGGTTCTACTGATGGCTTGGGTCGTGGTACAGAAGTTACTGACACTGGCGCGCCAATTTCAGTACCGGTGGGGGAAGTTACCCTCGGACGCATGTTTGATGTGGTTGGTTCACCAATTGATGGCAAGCCGGAGGTAAAGACCAAAAAAACCTATCCGATTCACCGTAAAGCTCCAAGTTTTGAAAGCCAATCGCAAAAGACTGAGGTGTTTGAAACCGGAATTAAAGTTATTGATCTCTTTTGTCCGTTTTTGAAAGGTGGAAAAGTTGGTCTTTTTGGTGGAGCGGGTGTTGGAAAAACGGTTATTATTCAGGAACTGATTAGAAACATCGCGCAAGAACATGGTGGATATTCCATGTTTGCCGGAGTAGGTGAACGTACTCGTGAGGGAAATGACTTGTACCGAGAAATGGAAGAGTCTGGAGTACTTGAAAAGACCGCGCTCGTGTTTGGACAGATGAACGAACCACCGGGAGCGCGTGCTCGGGTTGCGTTGACCGCGCTTGCTATGGCGGAATATTTCCGTGATGAAGAAGGACGTGATTTGTTGTTGTTTGTTGACAATATTTTCCGTTTCACACAAGCTGGTTCAGAAATGTCGGCGCTCCTCGGACGTATGCCTTCGGCAGTGGGATATCAGCCAACGCTGGCGACAGAAATGGGGCAGTTGCAAGAACGTATTACGTCAACTGATAAAGGATCTATTACCTCTGTTCAGGCAGTTTACGTACCGGCAGATGATTTGACAGATCCGGCGCCAGCAACGACGTTTGCTCACCTTGATTCAACGGTAGTATTGAACCGTTCTCTTTCTGAGCTTGGTATTTATCCGGCGGTAGATCCACTTGATTCTACTTCTACTATTCTTGATCCAAATGTCGTGGGTGAAGAGCATTATCGAACAGCGCGAGAAGTGCAGCGCGTATTGCAGCGATATAAAGATTTACAAGATATCATTGCGATTCTGGGTATGGAAGAACTCTCTGACGAAGATAAATTGACCGTTGTTCGCGCGCGAAAGATCCAACGGTTCTTGTCACAACCATTCTTCGTGGCGGAACAGTTTACCGGTCGTCCTGGAAAGTATGTGAAACGAGAAGATACTGTTCGGGGATTTAGAGAAATTTTGGATGGAAAGCATGATGATAAGTCTGAGTCTGCCTTCTATATGAAGGGTGGTATTGAGGAAGTGGAATAACAGGCTTACAAGGCTTCCGAGGCTTACAAGGCTTACCAGGCTATGTGAGTGACGGGTGTCGTTCACTTGTATACATTATGATCAAATTCAAAATCGTAACTCCCTACGGAGTAACGTACGACGATACAATTGAAAAAGTGACGATTCCGACGCAGGCGGGGGAGATTACGGTGCTTGAAAACCATACTCCGCTCGTTTCTATTTTGGCTGCGGGCGAACTAATCATTTATAAAGAAGGATATTCAACCGGTATTGCTATTTCCGGTGGATTTTTTGAAATTCGACCAAATAGTGAAGTGTATATTATGGCTGATACGGCCGAACATGGCACGGAAATTGATATTGAACGTGCGGAAGCGGCTCAGAAACGCGCGGAAGAACTGTTGCGACAAGTTCAAAGTGCGGAGGACGTTGATTACGCTCGTCTCCAGGCAGCGATTGAAAAAGAGCTGGTGCGTATATCGGTAGGAAGAAAGTATAAGAATGTAGGTGGGGGACAGTAATGTATGGTGAATTTTCAGGTAAAGGTTACTCAAAAACACTCAGTGATGGGTGTTTTTTAGTTTACAAGTCTGCAAGTTGGCAAGCTTACAAGTCTGTTAGTGCGATTTTTATTGCTTGCTAACTTGTTAACCTGTCAACTTGCAGACTCGTAAACTTGCCAACTTGCAGACTTGCCAACTTTTCATTATACTATGAAACCTATGTGGATCAACGACATTTTAGACAAAAAACAACCTATTTTAGCGCTTTCTCCGATGGCTGATATGACCGATTCGCCGTTTTGTCAAATTGTGCGACAGATTGGTGGAGCGGATGTGGTGTATCGGGAGATGGTGAGTGCCGAGGCGTTGGTGCGCGATAATGCGAAGACGCTGGGGATGACTGATTTTGTTGATGCTGAACGACCGATTGTGCAGCAG